>JBDXHU010000001.1:0-26562 GCA_039989475.1 Halieaceae bacterium
TGAGATGGTCATGCCGGGCGACAACGTGCAGATGGTTGCCACGCTGATCGCACCGATTGCGATGGAAGAAGGCCTGCGTTTTGCTATCCGTGAGGGTGGCCGTACTGTAGGTGCTGGAGTGGTAGCGAAGATCATCGAGTAATCGATGATGGAATGCCGAGGCCTAAATGGCCGCAGGCATTCCGGGGTCGGAGGTCACGCAGGTGACGGTGGGTAACTGCTAGCAGTTATCCACGGGCAACAAGAGTCCTCTGACTCCTTATTGAAGCACACTGCAACAAGGGGTCAGCGGAGTGTGGAAAACTTGCTTTGCAAGTTTACGCACATCACCACTTACCCCGGATATCCTCGGGCCGTTGAGGCCCTCGGATTTCCAGAAAAAAGACAGCCGAGCGGTAGCTCGGCTTTGTCGTATATAGAAGGAATGTTAGGCCAGTAGCTCAATTGGCAGAGCAGCGGTCTCCAAAACCGCAGGTTGGGGGTTCGATTCCCTCCTGGCCTGCCACTCTTTACACAGAGACGCCGCAGGCGCTTTGTGAGGGGGCGCCGCAGGCGCCTTACAAAGAGTGGTAGTAAACGTCGAAGCGGGGCGAGAGCACTGTTGGGCGCAAATGGACACAGAGGTGTACAGGGTTAAATGAGTTCGGAAGTAAGCGAGAGTCGCTTCGATAATGTGAAGTGGGTAGTTGTAGCCGCGCTGGTTGCAGTTGGCGTTTATGGCAATAGTTATTTTGCCGATGAATCGCTGCTGTACCGCGTGCTTGGGCTGTTGGTGCTGGCAATCGTTGCCGGCTTGATAGCGCTACAGACCGCGCAGGGTGATGCGTTCTGGCAACTGGTCAAGGGCTCACGGACCGAAATTCGGAAAGTGGTGTGGCCAACGCGTAACGAAACTGTGCAGACCACGATGATCGTGGTTGCTTTTGTGTTTCTGGTGGCATTAATCCTGTGGGGTCTGGATTCCCTGCTGGGTTGGCTGGTCTCACTGGTAATTGGATAGGTGTGGAGAAGGATTAGGAATGTCTAAGCGTTGGTACGTCGTTCACGCCTATTCCGGCTACGAAAAGAAAGTAGCTGGCGCGCTCAAGGAGCGCATTGAACTGCACGGTATGCAGGACCGCTTTGGTGAGGTTCTGGTGCCGACAGAAGAAGTGATTGAGATGCGCGCGGGCCAAAAGCGCCGCAGCGAGCGTAAGTTTTTCCCGGGTTATGTGCTTGTGCAGATGGACCTGGATGACGATACCTGGCACCTGGTCAAGGATACTCCCAGGGTTATGGGCTTCATCGGTGGCAAGGCGGATCGCCCGGCTCCGATTACCGAGGCAGAGGCTAATGCCATTCTGCAGCGGGTTGAAGACGGCGTCGAGGCGCCGCGACCCAAGACCTTGTTCGAGCCTGGCGAAATGGTGCGGGTTATCGACGGTCCCTTTAACGACTTCAATGGTGTCGTTGAAGAGGTTAACTATGAGAAAAGCCGCCTGCAGGTGGCAGTACTGATTTTTGGACGTTCCACACCGGTGGAGCTGGAATTTGGTCAGGTCGAGAAGGCCTGACCTTTACAACAGGGGAGCCCGAAGCTCGCAAGAGTGGTACGGCGCTTGAACCCGAGGAGAAAACGCAATGGCTGCCAAGATTCAAGCCTATATCAAGCTACAGGTGCCTGCTGGTCAGGCCAATCCAAGCCCGCCCGTAGGCCCCGCACTGGGCCAGCACGGCGTCAACATCATGGATTTCTGCAAAGCGTTCAACGCAGAAACCCAGGGTACCGAGCAGGGCCTGCCGATTCCGGTTGTGATTACGGTTTACGCTGATCGCAGCTTCACTTTTATCAAGAAGACCCCGCCAGCTTCCGTATTGCTGCGTAAGGCCGCCAAGATCAAGAGTGGTTCTGGTACACCGAATACCGACAAAGTGGGCAAGGTAACCCGCGCTCAGTTGGAAGAAATAGCCGAAGCCAAGTGGCCGGACCTGACTGCCGCCGATATGGACGCCGCTGTGCGGACTATTGCTGGTAGCGCGCGTTCCGCCGGTATCGAGACTGAGGGGGTTAAGTAATGGCCAAGTTGAGCAAGCGCGCACGCGCTATCCAGGAAAAAGTTGAACCGGGCAAGCAATACACCATTGGCGAGGCCGTTGACCTGCTGAAGGAATGTGCCACTGCCAAGTTTCGTGAGTCCATTGAATTAGCTGTGAACCTGGGCATTGATGCCAAAAAGTCTGAGCAGGCTGTACGTGGCGCAACCACCTTGCCTCATGGTACTGGCAGTGAAGTCCGTGTTGCTGTTTTCACCTCCGGGGACAACGTCGACAAGGCAACTGCCGCCGGCGCCGACCTGGTAGGCATGGAAGATCTGGCTGACAAGGTCAAGGCAGGCGAGATGGATTTTGACGTGGTTATCGCTACACCAGACGCTATGCGAGTTGTCGGTCAGCTGGGCCAGGTTCTGGGTCCCCGCGGCCTGATGCCGAACCCCAAGACCGGCACGGTGACGCCCGACGTTGAGACTGCGGTCAAGAACGCCAAGGCTGGACAGGTGCGTTTTCGTACCGACAAGAACGGCATCGTTCATGGCGGCATCGGCAAGATCGATTTTGAACTCGACGCCATCAAGGAAAACCTTGAAGCCGTACTGGCGGACCTGCAGAAGGCCAAGCCAGCCGCTTCCAAGGGAATATATATGAAGAAGGTGACCCTGAGCACAACCATGGGTCCTGGACTGGCTATCGACCAGTCAACGCTAGAAATTTGATCGGATAGCCCCCACAAGGGGCGATCCCTCAAGTGCCTTGCACGGATGCGAGGCAACTGATCAGGAACTTAACCTATTGGTGGTCCTGATCAGCTTTGAGGTCTTTGGAAGAGGCGCCAGCTCCAAGAGCTTTAGCTGAGTACTGAAGACCATCAAAGACCGTAGGTGCGGTTGCAGCAGGCAGGCAGCCACTTAATCGAGAGAAATCTCTACCTACGCAGATGGGGGCATGCGAAGCATGCAGGCGTCCTATGGACGCCGGGGTAAGTGGTAACGCCGTTAGCGGTGGGTAAGTACAGAGTACTTTCCCCCATCCGGGGACTACGTCCACGGATAACAAGGTTCCGCTGACCCCAGCATAAATTTGCTGCCCAAATTGTAACTAACCAGGAGTAGATCCAGTGGCAATTGGACTCGACGACAAGAAAACAATCGTTTCTGAAGTCAACGAGACTGCCAACAGTGCACTGTCCCTGGTGGTAGCCGACTCGCGCGGCTGCACCGTGGATGAGATGACGGCTCTGCGTAAAGATGCTCGTGAAAACCAGATTATGCTTCGCGTTGTGCGAAACACTCTGGCCAAGCGTGCGTTTGAAGGAACGGAATACGAGTGTGTCTCTGAGACACTCGCAGGTCCGTCCCTGTTTGGATTTTCTATGGAAGATCCAGGCGCGGCAGCTCGAATCTTTAAGGATTTTGCCAAAGAACATGATGAGTTCGAGGTAAAGGCACTGGCGGTAAGTGGCCAGTTACTGGGTGCGGAACAAATTGATGTATTAGCCAAGTTGCCGACACGCGACCAGGCACTCTCGATGTTGATGAGTGTCATGCAAGCGCCGGTTTCCAAGCTGGTACGTACAATGAACGAAGTACCTGGAAAGCTGGTACGTACCGTTGCGGCGGTTCGTGATCAGAAGCAAGAAGAGGCTGCGTAAGCAGTCAAACAAATCAGCTAAAGGAGATAAGAGTCATGGCTCTGTCTAAAGACGATATTTTAAATGCAATTTCCGAAATGAGCGTAATGGACATCGTTGAGCTCATCGAGGCAATGGAAGAGAAGTTCGGTGTATCTGCAGCTGCAGCTGTTGCTGCCGCTCCGGCTGCCGCCGCTGGCGGTGACGCAGGCGCTGCTGCTGAAGAGCAGACCGAGTTTGATGTAATGCTGACCGGTGTTGGTGACAAGAAAGTTAATGTCATCAAGGTCGTTCGCGCAGTAACCGGTCTGGGCCTGAAAGAAGCCAAGGGCCTGGTTGATGGCGCTCCTTCCGCTATTAAGGAAGGCGTGTCAAAGGACGAAGCAGAAGACGTCCTCAAGCAGTTGGAAGAAGCTGGCGCAGCAGCAGAGCTTAAGTAAGCTCAGTTGTTCAGCGTTATAGCTGTCGCGTGCAGAGGCTGCCAGGGTGTGAAAACCCGGGCGGCCTTTTGCCGCTTATTGTAAGAGATTATCAGGTCCCACTACTGGGATGGCGGACGTCACTCAAAGTGATGTCTAAAGAATATGATGCCGGGGAGTACAGATGACATACTCGTACACTGAAAAGAAGCGGATTCGCAAAGATTTCGGCACTATGCCGACGGTAATGGATGTTCCATACCTGCTTGCGATCCAACTCGATTCTTATCGAAAGTACACACAAGCGGGCGTACCGCTGGAAGAGCGCGGCGACTACGGTCTGCACGCAGCCTTCAAATCCGTCTTCCCTATCGTCAGCTACAGTGGCAATGCGGCACTGGAGTATGTTGATTACATGCTGGGCGCTCCCGTCTTTGACGTGAATGAGTGCCAGCTGCGCGGTGTGACCTTCTCGGTACCGCTGCGCGTCAAGGTCCGGCTGATCATTTACGATAAGGATTCAGCCAACAAGACCATCAAGGACATCAAGGAACAGGAAGTCTACATGGGTGAGATCCCCCTGATGACTGAGAACGGTACCTTTGTTATTAACGGTACCGAGCGCGTTATCGTGTCGCAGTTGCACCGCTCTCCGGGTGTGTTCTTTGATCATGATCGTGGCAAGACCCATTCCTCGGGCAAGCTGCTCTACTCCGCGCGGGTTATCCCTTACCGTGGTTCATGGCTCGATTTCGAGTTCGATGCCAAGGACCTGGTATTCGTGCGTATTGATCGTCGCCGCAAATTGCCTGCGAGCATTCTGCTGCGCGCCCTGGGTTACAGCTCCGAAGAAATCCTGGAGATGTTCTACGATGTGAACACCTTCCACATGGATAAAGAAGGCAACTACACCATGACGCTGATTCCCGAGCGTCTGCGTGGTGAAGTGGCAGCTTACGACATCAAGATTGGTCGCAAGATGATTGTTGAGCAGGGGCGTCGCATCACTGCTCGCCACATACGCCAACTTGAAGAAAACAAGGTTAAAGAGCTGGAAGCACCGCTGGAATACATCATCGGTCGTTCCCTGGCCAAGAATATTGTCGACAAAGAGACTGGTGAGGTCCTGGTCGAGTGCAATACTGAATTGACAGAGGAAGTGTTGGCCCAGTTGAGCGAAGCGGGTGTAACCAGCATCGAGACGCTGTACACCAACGACCTTGATTGCGGTCCATTCATCTCGGATACGCTGCGCAGCGACACCACGCGCAGCGAGCTGGAAGCGCTGGTTGAGATCTATCGCATGATGCGCCCGGGCGAGCCGCCGACCAAGGAGTCTGCGGAGAACCTGTTCCAGAACCTGTTCTTCTCTACAGATCGTTATGACCTGTCTGCAGTAGGGCGCATGAAGTTTAATCGTCGCCTGGGTCGCGAGTCTGCGGTAGGTAGCGGCATTCTCGACCGTGAAGATATTGTCGACGTTCTGAAGACGCTGGTTAACATCCGTAACGGCCAGGGCATGGTCGATGATATCGATCACCTCGGTAACCGCCGCGTGCGTAGCGTCGGTGAAATGGCTGAAAACCAGTTCCGTGTTGGCCTGGTGCGGGTAGAGCGTGCCGTTAAGGAACGCCTGTCCATGGCGGAGAGCGAAGGCCTCATGCCCCAGGACCTGATCAATGCCAAGCCAGTTGCTGCGGCAGTGAAGGAATTCTTTGGTTCCAGCCAGCTGTCGCAGTTTATGGACCAGAACAACCCACTGTCTGAAGTAACGCACAAGCGACGCGTTTCGGCCTTGGGCCCAGGTGGCCTGACTCGCGAGCGCGCTGGCTTTGAGGTGCGCGACGTACACCCGACCCACTACGGTCGTGTTTGCCCGATTGAGACGCCGGAAGGTCCTAACATCGGCCTGATCAACTCGCTGGCGACCTATGCTCGCACCAACGAGTACGGTTTCCTGGAAAGCCCTTATCGCAAGGTTGCGGGCGGCAAGGTTACCGATGAGATCGAATACCTGTCGGCGATCAACGAAGGTCAGTACGTGATTGCACAGGCCTCGGCGGAGCTGAACAACAAGAACCAGTTTGTAGAAGACCTGGTTGCGGTTCGTCACCTGAACGAATTCACGGTCATGCCGCCCGAGCGGGTGGATTACATGGACGTGTCACCACGTCAGGTGGTTTCCGTGGCAGCGTCACTGATTCCTTTCCTGGAGCATGATGACGCCAACCGCGCACTGATGGGCTCAAACATGCAGCGCCAGGCGGTACCCACCCTGCGCAGCGAAAAGCCGCTGGTCGGCACCGGTATGGAGCGCCACGTGGCAACCGACTCCGGTGTCTGTGTGGTTGCCCGCCGCGACGGTATGGTCGACAGTGTCGATGCCAGCCGCATCGTGGTTCGGGTCAATGACGCGAACGTCGGCAAGGACGAGGCACCGGTCGATATCTACAACCTGACCAAGTACACCCGTTCCAACCAGAACACCTGTATCAATCAGCGCCCGATCGTAAAGCAGGGTGATGTGATTGCTCGCGGTGACATCCTGGCAGATGGTCCGTCTATCGATATGGGCGAACTGGCCCTGGGCCAGAACATGCGTATCGCGTTCATGCCCTGGAATGGTTACAACTTCGAGGACTCCATCCTCGTCTCCGAGCGGGTCGTGAAGGAAGACCGTTTCACCACCATCCACATTCAGGAACTGACCTGTATTGCACGTGACACCAAGCTGGGGCCGGAGGAAATAACCGCCGATATTCCCAACGTGGGTGAAAGCGCACTGTCCAAGCTGGACGAGTCCGGCATTGTTTACATCGGTGCCGAGGTGGACGCTGGCGACATCCTGGTTGGCAAGGTCACGCCCAAGGGCGAAACCCAGCTGACCCCGGAAGAGAAGCTCTTGCGTGCCATTTTCGGTGAGAAAGCGTCAGACGTTAAAGACACGTCACAGCGTGTACCTTCCAGTACCAAGGGTACTGTTATCGATGTACAGGTCTTTACTCGCGATGGCCTTGAGAAAGACGCCCGCGCCCTGCAGATTGAGAAGGCGCAACTGGACGAGTACCGCAAGGATCTGAACGAAGAGTATCGTATCTTTGAAGAAGCCATGTTCTCCAGCCTCGGCAACCTGCTCAAGGGCAAGAAAACTGCCAGTGGCGGTGGTCTGGCCAAGGGTTCCTCACTGACTGCCAAGGTCCTGGAAGAACTGGATCGCGAGCAGTGGTTCAAGCTGAAGATGGTCAATGCAGAGATCAACGAATCTCTGGTAGCGGCCCAGGCCCAGCTCAAGGACCAGCGCAAGTTGCTGGATGATCGTTTCGAAGACAAGAAGCGCAAGCTGCAAAGCGGCGACGACCTGGCACCTGGTGTGCTGAAGATCGTCAAGGTTTACCTGGCTGTTAAGCGCCGCATTCAGCCCGGTGACAAGATGGCTGGCCGTCACGGTAACAAGGGTGTCATCTCGGTGATTATGCCGGTTGAAGATATGCCTTATGACGAAAATGGGGAGCCGGTTGATATCGTTCTCAATCCCCTGGGCGTTCCCTCGCGGATGAACGTGGGCCAGATTCTCGAGACTCACCTGGGCATGGCTGCCAAGGGTCTTGGCGAGAAGCTGGATGTCATGATTCGGGAGCAAAAGAAGATCGCCGAGATGCGCAAGTTCCTCGAGGCAATCTACAACAATGGAGCTGGTCGCAAGGAAGACATCAAGTCGCTGACAGATGAGGAGATCATGGATCTTTGTCGCAACCTGAGCGGTGGTGTGCCAATGGCTACGCCGGTGTTTGATGGTGCCGAGGAAACGTCGATCAAGGATCTGCTGAAGTTGGCTGACATGCCGGAAAGTGGACAGTTCACACTGTACGACGGTCGTACCGGTGACACCTTTGATCGTCCGGTTACCGTGGGTTACATGTACATGCTGAAGCTGAACCACCTGGTAGACGACAAGATGCACGCGCGTTCTACCGGTTCCTACAGCCTGGTTACCCAGCAACCGCTGGGTGGTAAGGCGCAGTTCGGCGGCCAGCGCTTCGGAGAGATGGAAGTGTGGGCACTGGAAGCATACGGTGCTGCGTACACCCTGCAGGAGATGTTGACTGTTAAGTCGGACGACGTTGCCGGGCGTACCAAAATGTACAAGAACATCGTTGATGGTGATCATCGCATGGAGCCGGGAATGCCCGAATCCTTCAATGTGTTGGTTAAGGAAATACGTTCTCTGGGTATCGATATGGAACTCGAGCACGAATAACACATTGAATTTTGCGTAATTCCCTTTTGGAGGAATAGCTTTGAAAGACTTATTGAATCTGTTGAAGTCCCAGGGACAGAATGACGAGTTTGATGCGATTCGCATCGGTCTCGCCTCTCCTGAAATGATTCGCTCGTGGTCGTTTGGCGAGGTCAAGAAGCCCGAGACCATCAACTATCGTACCTTCAAGCCGGAGCGAGACGGTCTGTTCTGCGCCAAGATATTTGGCCCGGTTAAAGACTATGAATGTCTTTGCGGCAAGTACAAGCGACTCAAGCACCGCGGCGTGATTTGTGAGAAGTGTGGTGTGGAAGTGGCGCTGGCGAAAGTGCGCCGTGAGCGCATGGGCCATATTGAACTGGCCAGCCCGGTTGCACACATCTGGTTCCTGAAATCACTGCCCTCGCGTATCGGCCTGTTGCTGGATATGACCCTGCGCGATATTGAGCGTGTGCTCTACTTTGAGTCCTACGTGGTGACCGATCCGGGTATGACCACGCTGGAACATGGCCAGTTGCTGACCGATGAGCAGTATTACGAGGCCATGGAAGAGTTTGGCGATGAGTTCACGGCCAAGATGGGTGCCGAGGCTGTCCAGGAGCTGATGATGCAGTTGGACATCGGCCAGGAAGTAGCCACCTTGCGCGAAGAGATTCCCGCAACCAGCTCTGAGACGAAGATCAAGAAGCTGTCCAAGCGTCTCAAGCTGATGGAAGCCTTTTCTACTTCCGGCAACAAGCCTGAGTGGATGGTATTGAACGCCCTGCCAGTTCTGCCGCCGGACCTGCGTCCGCTGGTACCGCTGGACGGTGGTCGCTTCGCTACCTCTGACCTGAACGACCTGTATCGTCGGGTTATTAACCGTAATAACCGCCTCAAGCGCCTGCTGGACCTGAATGCGCCTGACATCATCGTGCGCAACGAAAAGCGTATGTTGCAGGAAGCTGTTGACGCGCTGCTGGACAATGGTCGTCGCGGCCGTGCCATCACTGGCTCAAACAAGCGCCCGCTGAAATCCCTGGCTGACATGATCAAGGGCAAGCAGGGTCGTTTCCGTCAAAACCTGCTGGGTAAGCGGGTCGACTACTCCGGTCGTTCGGTGATTGTGGTTGGTCCGACCCTGCGTTTGCACCAGTGTGGACTGCCCAAGAAAATGGCTCTGGAACTGTTCAAGCCCTTTATCTTCGGCAAGCTGGAACTGCGCGGCCTGGCAACGACCATTAAGGCAGCCAAGAAGATGGTTGAGCGCGAGCCGCCGGAAGTGTGGGATATCCTCGCCGAGGTTATCCGTGAGCACCCGGTACTGCTGAACCGTGCACCCACCCTGCACCGTCTCGGTATCCAGGCCTTCGAGCCGGTACTGATTGAGGGTAAGGCAATTCAATTGCACCCGCTGGTGTGTGCGGCCTACAACGCCGACTTTGACGGTGACCAGATGGCGGTACACGTACCGCTGACCCTGGAAGCCCAGCTGGAAGCTCGCGCCCTGATGATGTCTACCAACAACATCCTGTCGCCCGCTAACGGTGAGCCTATTATTGTACCTTCGCAGGACGTGGTATTGGGTCTTTACTACATGACCCGCGATCGCATCAATGCCAAGGGTGAAGGCATGATCTTTGCCGATGTCACTGAAGTGCACCGCGCTTATGCGGCTGGCCACGTGGATCTGCAGGCCCGCATCAAGGTGCGTATACAGCAGACGCTGATCAGTGAAGAAGGTGAAATCGAAGAAAAGACCTCGATCGAGGACACTACTGTCGGTCGCGCCCTGCTTTGGGAAATCGTACCCAAGGGACTCGCCTACGAGCTGACTAACCAGGCTATGAACAAGAAGGCGATCTCGCGGGTGATCAACCAGTGCTACCGGGCTGTGGGCCTGAAGGCGACGGTTATTTTCGCTGACCAGCTGATGTACACCGGTTACGAGTACTCCACCCGTTCTGGCGCTTCCATTGGTGTTAACGATTTTGAAATTCCGGATGAGAAGGCCAAGATCATTGCCCATGCTGATGCCGAGGTGAAGGAAATCGAGGACCAGTATGCTTCCGGCCTGGTAACCCAGGGCGAGAAGTACAACAAGGTGATTGATATCTGGTCACGGGCCAACGACCTGGTTTCCAAGTCGATGATGGAAGGTCTGAGCAAGGAGACGGTGGTCAATCGCGAGGGCGAGAAGGAAGAGCAGGACTCATTCAACTCGGTTTACATCTACGCCGACTCTGGCGCACGGGGTTCACCCGCACAGATTCGTCAGCTGGCGGGCATGCGTGGATTGATGGCGAAGCCGGACGGCTCGATCATTGAGACGCCGATTACCGCTAACTTCCGTGAAGGCCTGAACGTACTGCAGTACTTCATCTCCACACACGGTGCTCGTAAAGGTCTGGCAGATACCGCATTGAAGACGGCTAACTCCGGTTATCTGACGCGTCGCCTGGTCGACGTTGCCCAGGACCTGGTAGTTACCGAAGATGATTGTGGTGCAGAGAAAGGCCTGCTGATGACGCCGGTAATTGAGGGTGGCGATATTATCGAATCCCTGGGTGACCGCGTGTTGGGTCGTGTCGTGATTCGCGACGTGATTCGTCCGGGGTCGAAAGATGAAATTGCGGTTACCGCCGGCACTATGCTGGACGAGCGCTGGGTCGAGCGCCTGGAAGAAATGGGCATCGACGAGGTAGAAGTACGCTCGCCGATTACCTGTGAGACCCGCTATGGTATTTGCTCCATGTGCTACGGTCGCGACCTGGCCCGCGGTCACCGCGTCAACATGGGTGAAGCGATCGGTGTGGTTGCCGCCCAGTCCATTGGTGAGCCGGGTACCCAGCTGACCATGCGTACCTTCCACATCGGTGGTGCGGCCTCGCGGGCGACTGCGGTAGACAGCATTCAGGTGAAGTCGAATGGTACTGTGCGCCTGCACAACCTGAAGTTTGTGGAACGTAGCGATGGCAATCTTGTCGCGGTATCCCGCTCGGGTGAGCTGGCAGTATCCGATGAGCGTGGTCGTGAGCGCGAGCGTTACAAGCTGCCCTACGGTGCCACAATTACGTTGCAGGACCACGCTGATGTGGCTGCCGGAGATGTAGTTGCTACCTGGGATCCGCACACCCACCCGATTATCACGGAAGTGGCGGGCACCATGAAGTTCTCCGGTATGGAAGAGAACATCACCGTCAAGCGGCAAACTGACGAATTGACCGGCCTGTCCAGTATTTCTGTGACAGACCCGGCCGAGCGTCCCACCGCCGGCAAGGATATCCGCCCCGCGGTTACCCTGGTCGACAAGAAGGGCAAGGAACTGTGCATTGCCGGTACCAACGTACCTGCGCACTACTTCCTGCCAGCTAACGCGATCGTGTCCATGGAAGATGGCGCCGAAATTGGGGTAGGTGATGTTATCGCCCGTATTCCTCAGGAAGGTTCCAAGACCCGTGACATCACCGGTGGTCTGCCGCGGGTTGCTGACCTGTTCGAAGCGCGCAAGCCGAAAGAGCCGGCCATCCTGGCGGAAATCTCCGGTACCGTGAGCTTTGGTAAGGAAACCAAGGGCAAGCGTCGCCTGGTGATCACACCGACCGACGGATCAACCCTGGCTGATGGCAGTGATCACTATGAAGCGCTGATTCCGAAGTGGCGTAACCTGTCGGTGTTTGAAGGTGAGACGGTTGAGAAGGGTGAAGTGGTTTCTGAAGGACCGCCCAGCCCCCACGATATCCTGCGCCTTAAGGGCATCAAGGAGCTGGCCAAGTACATCGTCAACGAAATCCAGGACGTGTACCGCCTGCAGGGTGTGAAGATCAACGACAAGCACATCGAGGTGATTGTTCGCCAGATGCTGCGCAAGGTGCTGATTACGTCTTCCGGTGACTCTACCCTGATCAAGGGTGAGCAAGTGGAATTCACTACCTTCCTCGAGGAAAACGAGCGCCTGCACGCCGAAGGCCTGATTTCGGCCCAGGGCGAGCGTGAGTTGTTGGGTATCACCAAGGCATCATTGGCGACCGAGAGCTTTATCTCCGCGGCCTCCTTCCAGGAGACTACCCGCGTGTTGACTGAAGCGGCGGTGACCGGCAAGCGTGATCGCCTGCGTGGCCTCAAGGAAAACGTGGTTGTTGGTCGCCTGATCCCTGCGGGTACTGGTCTTGCCTATCACGAAGAGCGTAAGCGCCAGCGTGATACCGAGACACCTGAAGGTTCAGTAAGTATGCAGGAAATCGAAGCGGCGCTGACTGAAGCACTGCAGGCGGATTCCTGATTTCCTGATTCCCCGCTGGGCGGGGAACTGGGTTTCCAGTTCGAAAGGGCTCCCCCGTAAGGGTGAGCCCTTTTCATAATTTAACGAGTGGAACAATGACAGACTTATCCTTATACAGAAACATCGGAATCTTCGCGCACGTCGACGCGGGTAAGACCACGACGACAGAACGCATACTTAAGCTGACCGGAAAAATCCATAAAACTGGCGAAGTTCACGATGGAGCGGCAACCACCGACTTCATGGACCAGGAGCAGGAGCGCGGTATTACCATCCAGTCCGCGGCGACTACCTGCTTCTGGAAAGATCATCGCTTGAACATCATCGATACGCCAGGACACGTTGACTTCACCGTAGAAGTTTATCGTTCACTTAAAGTCCTTGATGGCGGTGTTGGTGTTTTCTGTGGCTCCGGTGGTGTAGAGCCTCAGTCAGAGACCAACTGGCGCTATGCCAATGAATCCGAAGTTTCCCGCCTGATCTTTGTGAACAAACTCGATCGCATAGGCGCAGACTTCCTGCGTGTTGTTGACCAGGTCAAGAAAGTCCTGGGTGCAAATCCGCTGGTTATGACGCTGCCTATTGGTCGCGAAGACGACTTTGTCGGCGTAGTGGATGTCCTCACCAAGCAGGCTTATATCTGGGACGATACTGGACTACCCGAGAACTTCGAAGTCACTGATGTACCCGCTGACATGGTTGATGAAGTCGATATGTACCATGAGCAACTTGTCGAAACTGCTGTAGAGCAAGACGACGATTTGATGATGATGTATATGGAAGGGGAAGAGCCTTCAATCGAAGACCTCAAGCGCTGTATTCGTAAAGGTACGCGTACTATGGACTTCTTTCCCACCTTCTGTGGCTCCGCATTCAAGAACAAGGGCGTACAGCTGGTTCTTGATGCCGTGGTTGATTATCTGCCCAGCCCCACTGAAGTAGATCCGCAACCTTTAACGGATGAAGAAGGTGAGCCCACGGGTGAAGTGGCTACTGTTTCTATTGAAGAGCCTCTGCGCGCACTGGCATTCAAGATTATGGATGACCGCTTCGGTGCGCTGACATTTATTCGTATTTATTCCGGCATACTGGAAAAAGGCACGACCATCCTTAACTCTTTCACCGGCAAGACCGAGCGTATCGGACGCATGGTTGAAATGCATGCCGACGACCGCAGTGAAATTGATCGCGCTCAGGCCGGTGACATTATTGCCTGCGTTGGCATGAAGAACGTGCAAACCGGTCACACGCTGTGCGACCCAAACAATCCCTGTACGCTGGAAGCCATGGTATTCCCTGATCCGGTTATCTCGATTGCCGTTGCGCCCAAAGACAAGGGCGGTTCGGAGAAGATGGGTATCGCGATCGGTAAGATGATTGCAGAAGATCCTTCCTTCCGGGTTGAGACCGACGAGGACTCAGGTGAAACCATTCTTAAGGGAATGGGCGAGCTTCACCTGGATATCAAGATCGACATTCTTAACCGTACTTACGGCGTGGAACTCGAGGTTGGTCAGCCACAGGTAGCGTATCGTGAAACGATTACCCAGGAAGTCGATGACAGCTACACCCACAAGAAGCAGTCAGGTGGTTCGGGCCAGTTCGGTAAGATTGATTACCGTATCAAGCCAGGCGAGCCGGGTAGCGGCTTCAATTTCGGATCCATTGTTGTGGGTGGTAACGTTCCTAAAGAGTTCTTCCCGGCTATCGAGAAAGGCTTCAAGGGCATGATGGAGCAGGGTCCGCTTGCCGGCTTCCCGGTTCTGGATGTTGAAATCGAACTGTACGATGGTGGCTTCCACGCAGTGGATTCATCAGCCGTGGCCTTTGAATTGGCAGCTCGCGGCGCTTTCCGTCAGTCCATGCCTAAAGCTGGCCCCCAGATCATTGAGCCCATCATGAAGGTCGATGTATTCACCCCGGAAGATCATGTGGGTGATGTGATTGGCGACCTTAACCGCCGTCGTGGCATGATCAAGGATCAGGAAGCCGGTAACACAGGTGTGCGTATTAAAGCAGACGTCCCTCTGTCGGAAATGTTCGGCTATATCGGTAGCCTGCGGACCATGACCTCAGGTCGCGGTCAGTTCTCAATGGAGTTTGCGCACTACATGCCATGCCCGTCTTCAGTATCTGAAAAGGTCATTGAAGAAGAGAAGGCACGCCAGGAAGCCAAGAAGAAGAAATAGTCCGCTCAAGCAATAGCGCTTGAAGAAAAAGCCCCGACACGGTCGGGGCTTTTTTTTGCGTGGGCTATAACCCTGTCAGCTCGAGCTCCGTGAAACCACTCACCAGCGCATGGAAACGCTCACGCCGCCCCCTTCGCTACTAACCCATGGCACCAACTGCACCTTGTCGTTGATGGGGTCGGTAAAATACCAGCCGGTCAAAGTCCCGATCGCGGCGCCGGCAACCACGTCGTACCAGTAGTGCTTGCGCGCCCGCTCACGGGCCACACCGGTAATGGTCGCGACCGCGTAGGCGGGCAGGCCGGTTTTCCAGCCGTAGCGTCGGTGCAGGGTGGTGGCGGAAGCGAAGGCATTGGTAGTGTGCCCCGAGGGAAAGCTGTCGTTGTCGCTGTCATCTGGCCGCTCTTCGTCTATGAGCGCCTTGCCGGTCAGTGTGATGGCCGCACCCACACCGATACTATAGCTGGCCTGGCGCAAGCCTTCCCAGTCCTTACGGGTCGCGGGCAACAGTAGCGCTGTGCCGATCAGTCCGTAGGCACCCACATCGCTAATGTCTTCCCAGCTCTCATCGCTCAGGGCATAGGTAGAAGGGATCTGGTTGCAGATCAGAATAAGGGCTAGTAGAAACTGGTAAAACTTCATGAACAAATCCTTGTCGCTGCTGGCGAGACCTGTTCAGTATAGTCTCAAACCTCCGCCGGGGGTGGCGGGGTCTGGTAGCCCAGTTCTGCCATCTTCAGCGATACGGCCGCATGGACGTCGGCCAACACCTCTGGCAGATCCTGGCTGGCATCGATTTCTGCAATCTCCGCACCGTTGAACGTCAGTTGCGGTGCGATACCGATCTTTCGCGCCAGCGCCTCGCGTTTGTGATCGTGTTTGCGGGCGCAGGCGGTATCCAGATCGACGTTGAGCCTGACGACCAGGTCTGGTTGGTAACCGGTCATCCACTCGAAGGCCCGCTGTTCGCGCTGCGCCAGGCGCTGCACAAAACCATGTCCTTCTGCCGCTACTGACATATCCGGCCCATCAAAGGCGCTGGGAATGTCCAGTTGCGGGTAGCGATCCGCAATGACAATCAGTCCCCGCTTGCGCTGGGCCAGCATGCGCCGATAGCGCCGCACACGCCTGAGTGTGAAGGCGTACATTACCAGTGCTGGCAATACGTCGGGGGCCTTGTTCCTGGAACGTGAGCTGTGGACTGTCGCTGCCTTGCGGTTGATCAGACTACCCAAGCCGGTGCCTACCAGCGGCAGATTCGCCAGCCAGCGACCGGTATTACCCTGCTGCTTGCCCAGGTGAGCGACTGCTGCCGGACCATAAGCCTTTATCCAGTTGAGCAATTCCGTGCAAACCGTGGATTTGCCGGAGCCGTCACTACCGACGACAGCGATCAGGGGGGGTAATCTGTCGGGACCGGTCGGCATCAGGAGATATTGTCGTAAACACCGGCAAACTTGCGCAAAGCACGGCTAACAGCATATGCCAGAAAGACTGCTGCCCACAGGTAATACCAGATCATGTTGTCGGGCAGCTGTGCGGGATCGAAGCCGCGCTGAGCGAAATCACAGCCGACAACGACGTTGAACAGCCACATGATCTTCTTCTCCTCGCGCTTGATGCACCGGCGTATCCAGAAGGGATACCTGGGCTTCTCCCAGCCGTGCAGGCGTGGCAGCAGGAAGGGTACATTCTCGGCCCAGCGAGAGTGGGCTTCGCCGAATTCGATGCGCAGAAACTCCTCTTCATAAACAGAAATCCGTTCATAGACCAGGATGCAGATCAGCAGGGTCAGGGCAGCGTAAACCCAGCTGCCAGACAGCATGGCGATGCCGGTAAAGTTGATAATGCGGCCGGTGTACAGTGGGTTGCGCACCAGCGAGTAGGTGCCGGTTGTATTCAATTCGGCGGCGACGGCGCCAATCTTGTTGGAACCCGATGTCCCCAACGCGGCATGGCCACTGGTGACAATGCGGAACAGGGCGCCTGCGCTGGCTACGGCAAAGGCTGCGCAAAACCAGGCCAGGTTGGCGCCATCTGAGGAAAAAGGTCCCATGGCGCCATTAAAATAGGCAATGATTATGCTGAAGACACAGACCCATCCCAGGTATTTGCCGCGTACTTTGAACAGGGCCTCACCGCTTCGTGCGAGTTCTAGCTGGTGGTACATAGTTTGCTATCCGGGTATGTGGAACGTGTCTTGATTGGCAAAGGGCGCCGGTGGCCTTTGAGGCTGGAAAACGGCGGGATTATAGCAGACCACAGGGGCATTAGAAGCCACCTGTGCGGAAGTGCCGGTCTGTACGTGAGACCTGTATGTGGCGCGCTATTTGCCGTAGACTGCCGCCACGCAATTTTCCTGGATTAAAGGCGTGAAAGCTCCAACCACGAGGCTGTCGCCGCTGCGGCTTGCAAACGTTATTGCCCTTACCGGCTGCGACGGGGCGGGCAAGTCCACCCTCAGCGAAGACCTGGCAGCTGCGTTCGAGGCCCTGGGCCCGGTTGAGTGGCTGTACCTGGGGCAGTCCTCAGGCAATATCGCGCGCTGGATACAGGATTTGCCCCTGGTGGGACCACCATTGGGGCGCTACCTGGTAAGCAAGGCCAAGAGCTCCCAGAGCAAAAACAAGACCGCACCTGGCGTGGCCACCACCCTGGTCATCTACCTGCTGTCGCAATGGCGTGCCCACAAGTTCAGACGCATGCTGAAGCTGAACCGACGGGGCGTGATTGTCATCACCGACCGTTATCCGCAGGCAGAAGTGCCTGGCTTTCACTTCGATGGCCCGGGCCTGGGAGCGGTGACGCTGGAAAGCGGGTTCTCTCGTGCTCTCGCGAGGCGGGAACAGAGGCTCTATGAATGGATGGCCAGTCATGTTCCCGCCCTGGTGATTCGGCTCAATATCGACGCGGATACCGCCCACCAGCGCAAGCCGGATCATCGAATCTCGGTGCTCCGCGACAAGGTCGAAATCATTCCAGGCCTGCAGTTTAACGGCGCACAAATCCTGGACCTCAGCGGCAGCGATCCCTATCCGCAGGTACTGGAATCCGCCACCAACGCGGCCCGGGCCGCCTGCGAAAACGACTAGACCGGTCGGCATTGGGGCAGTGCACAGAGCTGGCAGCATCATGCTAAACTGGAATGCTGGAAACTACAGAGCCCGATATGCCTGAGCATGTTATCCCGGCCAGTGAGCAAGAAGTGGTGCTTGCAGGTGTTTTTGCCGTTGTCGGTTGTGACGGCACGGGGAAGTCAACCTTAACCATGGATCTGCTGGATCACCTGCGTTCGACAGGCCCGGCTGAGCGCCGTTATCTCGGACTGGTTTCGGGGGAGACGGGCGATAAAATCAAAGAGCTGCCCTTTATTGGCGTCAGGCTCGAAGACAACCTGCATCGCAAGGCCAACCGCGCCCTGGACATGGAGAAGCCGCTACCGGGCGTTGGTACGGCACTGATCATGTATTTGCTGTCCATATGGCGATCGCTGCTGTTGCGTCGAGTGATCAGTCTTTCCCGCCGTGGGGTCAAGGTTATCGCTGATCGTTACCCACAGGTAGAGATTCCCGGCTTTCATTACGATGGGCCTGGTCTGACTGAGGCGCGCACTGACAATTGGCTGGTGCGCATACTGGCCGCAAAAGAGCAAAAAATGTATGAGTGGATGGCGAGGCATAAGCCCGCGCTGGTGATTCGCCTCAATATCGAGGCTGAAGAGGCTCACGCACGCAAACCGGACCACGACATTGCCGAGCTGCGGGACAAAATTGCCATTATGCCGCGGCTGACCTTCAACGGTGCCCAGGTTTGTGAAATTGACACCGCCATGCCGTACCCGCAGGTATTGGCCGCCGCCCAGGCGGCAATCGAGCAGATTCAGTAAGCCCTGACCCCTATTCAGTTTCCTGTTTGGCGTCACCGCGGGTGTGTTTGCGGATGAGCAGGGCCATCGCCAGTGGCGGTAGCGCCGCCGCACAGCAGGCAGCGATGCCACTGCCAATCAATCCCAGCTTCAGGGTGAATACGATAAACAGTGTGAGGTATACGACGGCTGACATCGCGTACAGCCGCAATACCTTGCCGGCGTGGCCTATCGCATAAGCGGCAGATCGCAGTGACGATGCGGTCAGGTCAAATGTAGATGCCAGCAGCAACAGGGTAAGCACGGGTGCGGCAGCCACGAATTCTGGTCCAATAAGAACGCCCAGCAGGAGCTCGCCAAAGAAATAGCCGGCGGTTACGAATAAGGCGCCTAATCCAGCGGCCAGCAGGGCCGTGCGATAAACAATGAGTTTGAAATCTGTACTGCCCTGGTTCCAGCTGCGGGTCAGGTCCGGAAATACAACCTGGCGCACCAGGCCCGCAGGCTTGGATAGCATGGTGGAGAATTGGCGCGCCAGACGCAACAGGCCGGCATCGGTGGGGCCCAGTAAAAAGCCAGCCAGCATTATCGAGCCATGTTTTGGGATCAGATCCACGTTGGATTGCCAGTAGGTGATCCACAGGAACTGGCGTAAACCCGGAAATTCGGTCATGCGGGCGGTCTGGGGTGTTTCTTCCGCTCCGGGCTTGCTGATCTGGCACCGATACTCCCGCCGACCACTCCAGCCCAGATAGACTTCCTCGACCAGGAAGCCCAGTGCGAACACGGCCACGAAAACTTCCATTGGGCTGTCCAGCCACCAGGCTATGGCCACACCGAGCAGTCGGATGCAGGGTCCGATGGTTTCCTTGTTGCCCAGCACGTCGTAGCGATCAAATAGCCGCAGAATACCGATGGCGGTGCGATTGGCCGTGGCCAGGAGCACCAGGCTGTAGGCAATAAGCATGAGTACCTGCTTGCCTTCCAGGCCAATGTGCGGGCCAATCAAGGGCGCCAGGGAGGCAGCCGCCACGGTGGCAGCGATGCAGGTGAAGCGATCTAGTCGCAAGCAGATGCTGACCAGGCGGCGCAGCGTGGGCAAATCATCTGTATCCAGCGCTGGCACACCGTAGCGGATGATGGCCAGGAATTGCTTTACATTAAACAGGCCGCGCACCAGCACCACGTAAGTGTGGATGAGCACCACCAGGCCAAATTCTACAGGGCCGAGCGCCCGGGCCATAAGAGCGGTGGTCGCCAATAGCATAACGGCGGCAATGCCCCGGCCACGCAGCAGGTATCCAAGGTTGCCACCTATCCGGCGCATTGGGCCTTGTTGCGCTGGGCTACTGCCGGGTGTGCTCACACAAGCCTCTCATTTTCACGGGCTTTCAGTCGTCGGTATTCAATATGATGTTGATGCCAGCTGCTCCACTGGCGGAGTAGCGATCTGTTTCAACGTCGTATTCGATCGAATCGCTGGCAAGCGTGCTGTCTTTCCTGGTTAAGGTGGCTGTGCCGCTCATAGTGAGTTTATCGGTGGCTCTAAAATACTGCACGACGCTGGCGGAGCCATCAATCCGCTCTGCACTGCTGTCCGTGGCAGTGGTCTCGTCCTCTTGACGCAAAAAGGAAATTTTCGCGGGCTTGCCTTCAACGACGACCTTGTCAGGGTCGTCCAGCTTTCCATACACGACGGCCGTATCGCCCTCCAGGGACCAGTCGGGTGCGCGCAACACAAAGGCACCGCTAAAATGCACCACATCCAGCTCATCGGCCTCCCAGGCGCGCTCGGCGCTCACGGTAACCGTGTCATCAGCAGTAAATTCAAGGCCCTCTGCCAGGCTGGCAGGGTTACAAAAAAGGACAAGGAGCAGGCAAAAAACTGCGCAACGGCCTGGCCCAGAAACTGGATGCTTCATGCTGTAACCGTAACTACCCCTGTGCTCATATCTTATCGAAGTGCTTGTTTTTTGGCGCTTTTTGAGCATACGCGGCGTACTCTCCATGTCAATCAATAAAGGCGCCGCAGTATTCCGGCTGCGCCAAGTGGATTACAATCGAAACCAGCAGAGCAGGGGGCAATCCCGGATTGATTATTGACAGACATATGGTGCGGCAAGTGGCAATGCCCTGCCTCCTGGTTTCAGCGGTGCTGATGATCATATTCGTGGGTTACTCACTTTCCCGTTTTCTCACCCAGGCGGATGCCGGATTGCTCAACAGCGCAGAGGTTATTCATCTCACCCTGCTCAAAGTACTGATTGCCCTCGAGGTCTTACTACCTATCGGCTTGTTTTTTGGTCTTATTCTGGGTCTGGGCAAGCTGCATAGCGATTCCGAGATTATTGCCATGCAGGCCAGCGGCATGGGTGAAGCGCGCATGCTGCGCCCGGTGGTGGCACTGGCGATACCACTGGCCCTGTTTATTGCCGTTCTCTCTTTCTATGTGCGGCCCTGGGCCTACGCGCAGACCTATACCATGCTGGCGCTGGCTGAAGCTTCATCCGACATTGATCGAATCAAGGCCGGACAGTTTTACCTGACGCGCAAAACAGCAGCGGATGAGCTGTCGGAGGATCAGGATAGTGAGCGGGCGATTTTTATTGAGAAAATATCGCCGGATCAGGCCCTGGAACGCATTTTTATTCGTACGCGAGTTGGTGATGAGTTACAGCTTATATCCTCCCAAACCGGTCTTTTTATCGAGCAGCCTGAGTCTCAATACCATTTGCTCGAACTGGACGATGCCCGAATATTCAAGCGGGTGGATGACGGCCCGGATTTGTTTGCTCAAATTGGCAGCTTCACCATGAGGGTGGTCAATGAGCTTCCCGAGCCGCTGCGCTACAGGTCCAAGTTTGTTGCCAGCTCTGTGCTGGCCGAATCCAGCAATCCCAAGGACCGGGCCGAGTATCAGTGGCGCTTGTCGACCCCGGTTACGACCCTGCTATTGGCATTGTTGACGGTGCCCCTGAGTCGCAGTCGGCCGCGCCAAGGACGCTACGCGAAACTGTTGCTGGCCTTTGCCGTCTATGCGGCTTATTACAATCTGCTGGAGGTCAGTCAGACCTGGGTGAAGCAAGAGAGAGCGAGCAGCATCTGGTGGACGCCTTTGCTGCTGATGTTACTGGTGGTGCTGGTGTATATCCCCTGGCGCTCGCTTGGGAAAGGCGGGGCGGCGGCCAAGAATGAAGAAAATTGACCGCTATATAGGACTCAGTTTCCTGGCGGGCTGCATACCTGTATTGCTGCTGCTGTTATCCCTGTTTAGCTTGTTGGCGCTTTCCGCAGAACTGGAGGATGTGGGGGAGGGGAGCTATCTATTGCCTGATGCCCTGCTGGTTGTGGCTCTGGGTCTGCCCGTACTGCTGGTTGATCTGCTGCCGGTAACGGTTTTACTGGGTGGCTTGCTCGGGCTTGGCGCGCTGGCCAACAACCTGGAGCTGATATCGATGCGCGCAGCGGCAGTCTCTCCGCTGCGCATGGCGGTGCCTGTCGGCAGTCTGGCTGTACTGCTCATCGCGCTGGTCATCCTGCTGCAGAGCCTGGTTATCCCACAGGTGGAGTTTTATGCCGCCCAACTGAGGTCAAAGACCCTGATCGAGCCCAGTTCGATCGAGTCTGGAGAAGAGCGCGCCGCTGTCCGGGACAACGAATTCTGGACTCGTAACCAGGGCCAGTTTATTCGCATCGGCCAGGTGCTGCCTGACCGCCGGCTGGCCGGCATAGAGATTTACCAGTTTGATGCCCGGGGCATGCTGGTGACCATGGTGCAAGCTCCAGTGGCCGAACTGCTGCAGGACAATACCTGGATGTTGCGCCAGGTGTCCGAGACGCAACTGGATAACGCCCATTCGGATACGCGGCTCAAGGAAAGCCTGGTCTGGGACGGTTTGCTAAGTGAAGAACAGACGCACGCCCTGATTACGCCAGCCAGTTCGCTCGCTCCCGTTGACCTGTGGAGGTCCATACAGCGCCTGGAGCGGAACGCCATGAACTCCAGTCGCCATAGGATCTTGTTCTGGAGGCAGTTAAGTGTGCCGCTGGGCCTGTTGGGTATGGCCCTGCTGGCCTTGCCATTCCTGCTGGGCTCAGTGCGCAGTGTCCCGGTGGGACAGAGGATTGCGCTTGGCGGCGTCATAGGCATCGGCTATTACCTGGTGCAGCAGATAAGCGGCCATCTTGCCGGTATTTTGCAGTGGAATGCCGCTCTTACCGTGCTGGCGCCGGGGCTGCTGATACTATGCATCGCCCTGTTGTCCCTGAGACGCGTGAGTCAGGGGCTGTAGGCCAGATAATACCTGGGTTTCAGGGCTTCCCGGACAGGAGCACCGATAGCTTGACTCAGGGGTGTAGCATCTATAGAATGCCGCCTCCTTTTTACGCAGGGAGCACTATGTGTTGCCTGTAGTTTCTGGGAGGGCGGTAACGCCCAATCTTAATTAATGGAGTTTCTATTTAATGGCAACGATCAACCAGTTGGTTCGTAAGCCTAGAAAGCGCAAAGTAGCTAAAAGCGACGTGCCCGCACTGCAAGCCTGCCCGCAGCGCCGTGGTGTATGCACCCGCGTTTATACGACTACGCCGAAGAAGCCGAACTCTGCACTGCGTAAAGTCTGCCGTGTGCGCCTGACCAACGGTTACGAAGTTTCTTCGTATATCGGTGGTGAGGGTCACAACCTGCAGGAGCACAGTGTGGTGCTGATTCGTGGCGGTCGTGTAAAGGACTTGCCTGGTGTGCGTTATCACACCGTTCGTGGCAGCCTGGACACCTCCGGAGTTTCCGACCGTAAGCAAGGTCGCTCCAAGTACGGTGCCAAGCGTCCCAAGTAAGTCAGCTACACCAGCTTTTTAGCTGAGAACCAAAAATGGGGCCCGGTGCCCCAAGTAAGGCTGGATCCCTGCACCCCCGCTTATGTGGCAGGTCAGTGTCCAGGAAACCTGAAGACAAAATGAGAGGCTAAAATGCCGAGAAGACGAGTAGTCGCCAAGCGCGAGGTATTGCCAGATCCTAAATTTGGTAACGTGACTTTGGCCAAGTTCATGAACCACGTGATGGTCAGTGGTAAAAAAGCAGTAGCAGAGCGAATTGTGTACGGTGCATTGGACCTCGTACAGGAACGCCTGTCCAAAGATCCCCTTGAAGCCTTTGATGAGGCGCTGGAAAACATCGCCCCGATGGTGGAAGTTAAGTCCCGTCGTGTCGGTGGTGCAACCTATCAGGTACCGGTAGAAGTGCGTCCTTCCCGTCGTATGGCCTTGTCCATGCGCTGGCTGGTGGAATATGCCCGTAACCGTGGTGAAAAGTCTATGCGTCAGCGTCTGGCTGGCGAGATTATCGACGCGTCACAGGGCAAAGGTAATGCGGTTAAAAAGCGTGAAGACGTGCACCGTATGGCTGAGGCGAACAAGGCGTTCTCTCACTACCGTTTCTAGATAATCAGGCGTAGTTTTTCTACAGGGACTCAATCGTGGCACGTCAAACGTCTATTAACCGATATCGCAATATCGGTATTGTCGCGCACGTGGATGCTGGTAAAACCACCACCACTGAGCGAGTGCTTTTCTATACCGGTCTTTCTCACAAGATCGGGGAAGTGCACGACGGCGCTGCGACCATGGACTGGATGGAACAGGAGCAGGAGCGGGGTATTACCATTACTTCGGCCGCTACCACCTGTTTCTGGCAGGGCATGCAACAGCAGTACGATCAGCATCGCATCAATATCATCGACACCCCGGGACACGTTGACTTCACTATTGAAGTAGAGCGCTCCCTGCGTGTTCTTGATGGTGCCGTGGTGGTGCTGTGCGGCTCTTCCGGAGTGCAGCCACAAACTGAGACAGTCTGGCGTCAGGCCAACAAGTACGAAGTGCCGCGCCTGGTTTTCGTCAACAAGATGGACCGCGCCGGCGCTGACTTCAATATGGTGATTGAGCAGCTCAAGGAGCGCCTGGGCGCCAACCCTGTCCCGCTGCAGATGACTATCGGTGCGGAAGAAGAGTTCAGGGGCGTGGTTGATCTGGTGAAAAACAAGGCCATTATCTGGAACGAAGATGACCAGGGTATGACCTTTGAATACCAGGACATTCCTGAGGACCTGGTCGACACCTGTGCCGAGATGCGCGAGTACATGATTGAAGCTGCGGCGGAAGCCACGGATGAGTACATGGAAAAGTTCCTCGATGGTGTTGAGCTGAGCGAAGAGGAAATCAAGGAAGGTATTCGCCTGCGCACGCTGGCGAACGAAATTATTCCTGTGCTCGGCGGTTCCGCGTTCAAGAACAAGGGCGTGCAGGCTGTGCTCGATGCGGTGATTGACTACATGCCATCACCCACTGAAGTAAAAGCTATTGAAGGTACGCTGTTGGACGCTGACGAGACGCGTGATGTCCGTGAGGCCGATGATGGCGCGCCTTTTGCGGCGCTGGCCTTCAAGATCGCCACTGATCCCTTCGTCGGAACGCTGACTTTCTTTCGCGTTTATTCCGGCAAGCTTGAAAGCGGTACCGCTGTGTATAACTCGGTGAAAGAGAAGAAAGAGCGTGTCGGCCGTATGGTACAGATGCACGCTAACAGCCGAGAGGAAATCAAGCAGGTTTTGGCGGGTGATATAGCTGCAGCCGTTGGCCTGAAGGATGTCACCACTGGCGACACCTTGTGTGATATCGACAAGCCCATCGTTCTGGAGCGCATGGAATTTCCTGAGCCCGTGATCTCTGTCGCAGTGGAGCCAAAGACGAAGGCGGATCAGGAAAAAATGGGAATCGCCCTGGGAAAACTGGCCCAGGAAGATCCGTCTTTCCGCGTTAAGACCGATGAAGAGACCGGCCAGACTATTATCTCGGGTATGGGTGAATTGCACCTGGATATCCTGGTTGACAGGATGCGTCGTGAATTCAGCGTTGAGGCCAACATCGGTAAGCCGCAGGTGGCCTACCGTGAAGCGATTCGCAATATTTCAGACATCGAAGGCAAGTTTGTACGTCAGTCCGGTGGCCGCGGTCAGTATGGTCATGTGTGGGTCAAGTTTGAGCCGGCTGAAGACGAGTCTGCCGAGGGTCTGGAATTCGTCAACGAAATCGTTGGCGGTGTGGTGCCACGCGAATACATTCCCGCGGTGGAGAAGGGCATTTCAGAGCAAATGCAAAACGGCGTACTGGCGGGCTATCCGCTGCTGGGCCTGAAGGCGACTTTGTACGATGGCTCTTTTCACGATGTTGATTCCAACGAGATGGCGTTCAAGATCGCCGGCTCATTGGCCTGCAAGCAGCTCGCCCAACATGGCGGCGCAGTATTGCTGGAGCCCGTGATGTCAGTCGAAGTGGTAACACCGGAAGAAAACATGGGTGATGTGGTGGGTGACCTGAATCGTCGCCGCGGCATGATTGATGGCATGACTGATAATGCGGCCGGCAAGGTTGTGACTGCTGAGGTACCGCTGGCTGAAATGTTTGGTTATGCGACCGATCTTCGCAGCGCCACCCAGGGTCGCGCGACCTATACGATGGAATTCTGCAAGTATGCCGAAGCTCCGCGCAATATCGCCGAAGAGATTATTTCCAAGAACAGCTGACTTTTTATGAAAACACGTTAAAGACTTCTTATGAAGACACGTTAAAGACTTTTTATGAAGACGCGTTAAAGACTTTTTATGAAGACACGTTAAGGACTTCTTAAGAAGACAGCTTAAATACTTTTTATTAAGACAAGCCAAAGGCTTATTAAGACAAGCCAGAGGCTTTTGATGGAGGCCAGGTAAAATGGGAAAAGAGAATTTTGAGCGTAATAAGCCCCACGTCAATGTGGGAACAATCGGTCACGTAGACCACGGTAAGACAACGCTGACAGCGGCGCTGACCCGTGTCTGTGCTGAGGTTTGGGGTGGAGACGCCGTTGCCT
>JBDXHU010000002.1:0-982982 GCA_039989475.1 Halieaceae bacterium
TTACGACATCTGAAAGGGTTTGGTTTCTGGAGGAGCATCACAACTTGAAATCTGGAGCAATTACCATCGCGACTTTGGTTATTTATGTATTCTGTTGGCAGAAATACAAGAAGGCAAAAGATGAAGCGGGCACATAACAAGAGCGTGGTGGTGCAGCCTTCGGCTGCTGGGACGTCATACCGCTACGCGGTTTGCCGCCCCACACGCAGGCGTTATGTGTCATGGCTGAAGTAACGATCGATTTTGTTGCCAGAAACGATGATGAATCTCAATGGAGTCTCGTCCTCGTTGAGCAAGGCCCCTGGAGCGCGACAGAAACCAATGACGAACTTCGGAGGATTCAAGAACGACTTTACGCTTGCATTGACGCGGCTATCGACGGAAATGTTGCAGAGACTTACCCAACCTCAGCCGGGAAGTCCTTTATTGTTCGCCTGGACGGTTACAATTTGCCGGACGATGAAGTGCGGAATTTCATTACTAAGTTTTCGGAAGGCATTTTCGAATTGCCCGATTACAAGAATGCGCTCCGCAACAGTAACTACGTCAAATCTATCTCGTTTGAGGTTAACCTAAGTGAAATATCCTCAGACACATAACAAGGTGCCTAAGTATGCTTCGGCCCAATGGGCCTCCGCGGGACAGCCAAACCGTTGGTTTGCCTGCCCCTTGGCTAGGCGTTATACGTCATAAGCCATGGCTCGTTCTTTGGAAAATTGGCTCGAAGAGGCATCCGCTTCATTGGATGATGCGATGGAAAAAGCGTTGGCGGGTAGCATCAAGTCCGAAGATCTCTACATGCTTGCGCCTCTGTTGTATTCCCAGAAACACCATATGAACGATGAGGCTATTCTCCAGATAATGATCGATGAAAACGAAGCCCAGGTCGCGGAGGATGCGAGCCACGACCCCCATTCCAGGGAGCGCTTCAAGTTTCACTATGTATCTTCTTACCTATTTTGTTCTGTGGTGGCGGGCAAGATCGATGAGTTCGAGTATGATCGAATAATGGAGTACGTGAATGATGAAATGGATCTGTTTAGCTAGTGTGCCATGCAAACGTAATGACGTATAACAAGTGCCGCCAATCTGACACCCTACCGGTCGCTGCGCGGCCGTTCGGTCGCAGTTGCGGCAGGCGTTATAGCGCCCAGGAGGCATCGCGCGTGAACCTGTTCAAATTCATATTATTTTCTATTGTGGTATTGATTGAAGGGTGTGCCACTCCCTATCAGACATGCCACAGCTATTCGGAATGCCCGGATTCTCTGTACTCATGGGAATTCGGAGAAAAGAAGCCCCAAGCACTTGAAGAGGCAAAAGAGAAGGACATCCCATATCTGCTCGAAGCGACCCCTCCTTATTACCCAAAAGACGCTTGGGATGAGAAAATTGAAGGGGAGGCTACGTTCGCGTACAGCGTAAACTCGTCAGGGGAAGTAATAGATATTGTCGTCGTAAATTCTCAACCTGAAGGAGTGTTCGATGCGGCAGGGAAAGAAGCGCTTAAATACTCCAGATATACAAGAACAGAAAATGGCGCTACTGGTTATGAGCGTCGATTTACATGGTCTATTCAGCACTGAGCGCGGGCACTATAACAAATCAAGGCTGCAAGGGCGCTTCGCGCCGGGACGGCCTTACGGCCGCCCCAGCTTGAAGCGTTAACTGTCAGTAAATGCAGATCATGATTGACCTACCATACAAGAAGACATTCGAAGAGTTGCCCGACATCGACCCGGAGCAATTTGTGGAGTACTTCAATCTGGAGTTTGGGTTATCTTCGGAGGGGCCTGAGAAGGAACGTTTTGTTGCTTCTGATTTTTTGTATATTGGCGTGCAGGATGTTAACGGCATTGAAACAATGATTTGGTCCGTGAAAGGTAAAGATATTTACGCCACAGTTCAGCCTTATGAGGATTCATATCTTATCGCTATGGATCAACTACCGAGCCATCGCGATGACAGTTAACAAGCAAAGGCAGCGGAGCTTCGCCCGCTGCTTTGGGCGTTAACTGTCTAGCCCGCCCAAATCCAGACTAAATACGAGGATCCAAACACAAATCATGGCAAGAGCATCTGTGCTTCCATTCTTAGAATTTGGATTCGAAGCCAGTCAGGAACAACCTGGCTATGCGGTTAAGTCCTGCCATCCGATTACCCAATCAGTGAGTTTCATGACTTCCCGGTCAGATAAGTCCATGAGAGAGCTTATTGGCTATGTCCAAATAGAGGACACCATCTTGCAAACGTCACAGGTAGTTTCCACAGTGATCTTCGACGAAAGAGGAATTCACGGGCGAGGTCCGACGATATCCTATTCCGCTGACGACAAGGAAGCACCAAGGGATGTGATTGAGCGATACATACTCCCTTGGTCCGAGTACTATTTTGATCTAGGAAATGTCGCCGGACTGATTCTTGCCGAGTACTCAGAGAGTGATACTGTGGACTACCTGAACACTCCACGTGCTAACCCGGTTTTTGTTGATTCCTTGCCTCCAGCAGGCAACAGAAAAATGGGTATTGTCGAGGCAGAACTTGGTAATACTATGTTGGGTCGACGGTATTTTGCCGAGTACCGTGAGTTCGTGGAGAAAAAGGCTCTGAAAGCCAAAGGAAAGTACAAAGAAGAGTATGAGGCAGAGCTTTCTTTGCTACATGACCGGCTTCTCAGACTTAGCGCTCTTCACTAATTACAAGCGCAAATATCGCTTTTAATGGGGTCTCGACAAGTGTCTAGGACAGTTAACAAGTCAAGCAAATCGGACAGCCTAAGCGCGGCTTGCGCCGCAGACTGCCGTTTCTTGAAGCGTTATGAGTCGCCCCCATGAAGCAATTTCTCAGATACTTAGCTTGGTCTGTGGCGACTCTTGTGGCATTGATGGCCGTCATGATTCTGCTTTTTGCTTTCATAATACCGAATCCTCTTGGGGTTACAGATAGAAACACGATTTCCCAGGCAAATGCGTTTGGTATTAACGAGGGGCTCAAAGTTAGGAGTTACATTAATAGAAATGGTAGTTGTCCTGATAACCTGGAAGGCTGGAGCAGTGAGAGTAGACTCTCTGAATTCCAGTACGAAGTCTCAATACCAAAGGATGGGAGAGCAGGTAGAACCATACCTATCTGGTATACATGCAAGGAGAATCTTGATTACGTATTTTGGGTAAGGCATAGCATCGATTCAGGCATATCGATAACGGGGGGCAAGGATATGGCTATCAAAATACAGTATGGACATTTTACCGACCTAAAGGACCTATCCTTGGCAGATGAGCTAACTCAAACTGAGGTCATCAGTATTTTAATCGAGTCAAAACTCATAACAAGTAAAGCAAGCGGACGCATAAATGCGCCACTTCTTTAGGCGTTACGTGTCTGAGCGAGTGCGATGAAATATGTCATTACCGCAGCATTTTTACTGGTCGCAGGAATAATGATCAGGGATTCCGTACTAAGAAGTTCAATTGTCGGAACATGGGAAGGCGAATCTACAGATGATGTCGGTATGACCAGGTTTTGTATTTCGTTTCATGAAGACGGCCAGCATAAGTCCATTAAAAAGTACTACCGTGAAAGTATTCTAAGAGATGAAATTATCGAAATGGGACCATGGTCAATTCTACTGGGGAGATTCTCCCTACAGGTCAAGAGTGATCCAGATCGGAATAATCCTCTATCGCACCCCGTAAAGTACAAGATTGAAGGTATCGGTGAGAATCTTCTGAGCTTTTCTAGCACTATTGGCTCACCTAAAACGTACATGTTTAGTAGGGTGGTAGCGTGCACTATTCCGAACACGTAACAAGGCCGGGCACACCGCGCTCTAAGTGCGCTGGACTCGCTACACTTCGTTTCGTTCGCCTGTGCCGGCGGCGTTATGGTGTGCGAATGAAGTCGGCGCAGGCTTCAGATGATTTGTGAGATCTGCGAAACGGGACGTATCGGTTGGTCGTCTCGACTTAGTTTTAGTCCGAAGTGCTCGGTTTGCGGAGCCAGGTATCGTGACGTGAGAATTGGATTCTTGCGTGAGCTGGGCTTAGAAATGGTGTCTCTTGTAATTATCTGGCTGGGTCTTATCTGGTCATTTGTCTCTTGGTCTTGGTGGCCCATGTTAACTGCTTTTGTCACTGCGCTAATCGTCCACGCACTGATACCCCTCGAATTGGATCCCAATGATGCGGTAAATGCGACCATCAGGAAGATCTACGCGAGCAAAGAGAAATTGGAGCCTCAGAGTGCGACGCAACCATAACAAGGCCAGGCAATTCGCTTCGCTGGACGTCAAACCTGCGGTTTGCCGCCCATGCTGGCTGCGTTATGAGGCGAGGCAATTCCGTGAACTCTAGGATTATATGTGAGATTCGGCCCGCCCTACTTGGAGCACTGTTCACATTGCTCTATGGACTTACTTCCGGGTCGACTTCCTATTGGCTATACCTAGCTTCAGGCGCACCCGACAGTCCCTCTCTCTTAACATGGACTACGCTATATGCCTCAATATTGATTTATGGCGTCCTTGGTGGCCTTCTACTTACTATTTGGCCAAGTGCCAGGAGAGTGCGTACAACTTTAATCTTTACTGTTACTGTTGCTTGCTTAGTTTTGATCTCCGCTGCATCGACCGGCGGCGTCTCCGCACTTAGTTATAACCTGACTTCGCCAGCATTTTGGGTACTGCTGGTGGGGATTTGGCTCCCGTCGCTCTGGTTCAGGATGAGAGAACATGCCTCATAACAAGCAAAGGCAGCGGAGCTTCGCCCGCTGCTTTGGGCGTTAGGCATCACGATGACACGAGCTATCTTTCTTCTCGTAATCTCACTTATCGTTGCGGGTTGCAATAGGGCGCCGTTCGACTACGACCTTTATGAGAATTCACCAATTGTCCAGGTGGAGGTGAAGTTTCGCGCAGAGTCAAAGCATGGCCTAGAATCCGTACTACATGCATTTGCAACGGGAAACGGGTACAAGATGCGGGTCGCTCGTGTGAATCCAACAGATCCACGTTTCTCTGTCATGATGTGGCGCAGTGATTCAATGATCATGGCTGCAAATCCATTCGGGCCCTACAAATTCGGGATCTATCCCGCCAAGGAACGCGCCATAAGTCCTGAATCGGCGGGGCTACTTGAATCGCAGCTTAAGAAAATGGGAGGTAATGTAATGCCTAACCAATCGCTCAAGTCAGGGACGCCGCAAAGCGGCGCCCCTTAGCTCAAACGTTATGTTTCCCGCAAACCATGAATATTGATCTGGACCCAGACAAGAACCGGACGCAGTTCCAAAAAATGCGAAAGTATTCCGTACGTCACATGGTTCTCTCCAATACAGGGTTCTACTACTTGCTTGGCTCCATACTAACTCTATTTGGTATGGCGGCCATTTTCGCAATGCCAGGTACGTTCCAGATACAGGGTTATCTGAATCAGACCGAAACCGGGATGGTGTTTGCTGGTGCTGGGGTTAGCATGGTCGTGGCTTGCAAGCTGGTGAGCCTCCTTATGGAGAAGAAGACTAGCTACAAGCCACAACCAAATACGGGTGATGAATGGAACTCTTGAAACATAACAAGTGGCGGCTGTCGCTTCGCTGGGACACCCAACCTTCCGCTGCGCTTCAGGCCGGGCGCCCCAGCGCCAGGCGTTATGTGTATTCGCCATGACTGATCGACTCGCCCAAATCAGCGTAACTGCTCGCCAGCCAACCGCAGATGAAAAGCTAGCCGACGAGTGGTTTGGCCGCATTCGAGATGGGATGATCATGCATTGCCGCGAAGGTAAGCTGTCCTTTGAAGAAGCCTGGGAATACGTATCTCAGATTCCGGAGCCAGATTACAGCGCAGGTGCGCCCCCGGATAATGTGGGCTCTCTGGACAAACTCAAACCTTTATTGGAGCTCTCTTGGAATGATCTTTCGCGCCATAGGAGGTAGGTCGTGAATACACATAAAAACCAGGGACAGACCACGATTATTTCCGGACGACCTAACCGCAGCTAGCGCCGCAGGCTGCCAGTTACCAAGGCATGTGCAAGGGAGAAATGATGAGAGTACTTGCATTGTTTGCAATCCTTCTTATTTCAAATTCCGTGTTCTGTGATGATTTCAGAATTACCCAGGGAAAGGATCTGGAAGCGCGACCGGAGTTCCGAGCCTGGGATGACACATGCTCTAGTGATAATTTCGTCTGTACAATTCATCAGGAGGTCGACTGGGAAGCTGGAGGTTTAAAAACGGACCTTATTGTCAATCATTGGAAAGCAACCGATGCAAAAGGCAGTCGGGGATATTTTTGTAAATTTGCATCACCCGAGCTCACTTATAAAAATCTACAGGAGCTACTTCAGTTCGATGATGAAGATGTTATTGAAATTGATTCATCAAGTATGAGTAGGTGGGAAGAAAGGGCGAATGAGGATTGGGCGTCGTGTAATGTTCTCTATGAATGCGGGCTGTGTTCTATAAAAGGATTCTTTGGCCTACAAGACGACAGGGAGTACCTGGAGAAGGTTGACGCTGACGCATATATAGAAACAGAGTGGTTAATAGTCTATATCGACTACCTGGAAACTGATGGAAGTAACAAGGGTGTAGACGTAACGCTCAAGGCTGTCGTTGTTGATAAAAAGGATCAAGCGGCAGCCAATCTCACGGCAGATAACTACAATTCTTTAATTGACGGGATTATGGGGTATTTGCGTCATAACTGAGAGCTTTTTGACTCACATATCAAGCGTATGTAGGCGGAAAACCTTTTTGCTCCCTTGCCGCAAAAACGTTTCCGACACTACGGGCACTAGCTTTCCACAACCCGTCCCAGCGCCACATCCCCTGCAATCGTCGTGCGATGAATCACTCTCTCTACCCCCGGTTGTGTGCCGGTAGCGCAGTGCATGGCGCGCCAGTTGTCCCACAGGATCATGTCGCCCTCACGCCATTGATGGAAGTAGTGAAACTCCGGTTGGCGCGTGTGCTGTACCAGGCGCTGCAGTAAATCGATGGCCTCGTCATTGGACAGGCCGGCAATGTGCGGCGCGACAATACGTTCCAGGAATTGCTCACAGATCTCCAGCACCTTGCGCCCGGTCACCGGATGGGTGACCACGGCGGGGTAGGCAATCTCCGGGAAGTTGGGGTAATTGATATCTGCTGGCTTGCGTGGGCTATAGGGTCCGGGCTCATAACCGTCTAGGTCGACGTAACGCATGTGGCGACGCTGCATGCTGAATGCATAGGTTACTTCTATAGTCTCTAGCAAGCCCTGGGTCGCGGCGTCCAGTGCATCCCAGGCTTTGGCCAGGTCGCCAAAGCCGGTCAGGCCGTCTTCCTCGGCGCAGACAACCGCGCGCAGTAGCGCACCGCGATTGGGTTTGCCGGTGTAGTGCAAGTCCATGTGCCAGTCCAGTTTGCTGACTATTGACTGGCCGTGGTAACTGGCTGTCAGGTATTTCTCCTGCTCCGGGTCGCTCGCCAGCATAAACAACTCCGGGTACTCGGCCGAGGTGGTGGCTTTGAGGGGGTGCATTTCCAGTTCGCCAAAGATGCGGCTGAAGCTAATCTGGCGTTCAGGGTTCACATCCTGGTCGCGAAACAACAGGATGCCGTGTTGGTCCCACAGTGCGATCAAGGTAGCCTGGGTGTCTTCATCCAGGGGTGCCGTGATGTCGAAGCCGTGGACTTCCACGCCCACATTATCCAGCGGTGTAATCTCAATGCTCATGGCGTAGCCTCCTAATCCAGTACACCGACATCCCGGCGCAATTCACGCCGCGCCATGGCCTCCCACAGGAAGGGAAACCCGTTGGCATCGGGCAGGGCGATGGCGGCAATTTGCTCCTCGTTCAGCGACACTCCGCCGCCGGCCAGTTCAATCTCCCAGGCGCGACGACTGCGCCACTCCAGCGTCGCCACGCGCAGATGTGCCTGGCGCAAGTCCTTGCCCACCACCAGCGAGCCGTGATTGGCGAGCAGGGCCCACTTTGCATCACCCAGTGCCCTGGCGGCGGCCAGGGATTTGTCCTCGTCGTCGAAGGTTCCCGCATACTCGTTGTACAGGGGCAGGGGGCCGTCGACGTAGGCGCCGGCCTGGTCGTAGACCGGCGGTACCCGATGCATATCCGCCCACAGGCCGCTCCACTGGGCGTGGTTATGGATAACCACGTGCACGTCGGGGCGCAACTCGTGCAATTGCAAATGTAGCCCGATAGCTGGCGTGACATTCCATTCCCCATCGACGATGTGACCGCTCGCATCGAGGGTCACAATGTCACTGGCGGTGATCTCATCCCAGGCCAGTTCCCAGGGATTGGTAAGAATATGGCCGTCGGCGAGGCGGTAAGTGATATGCCCGGCAATATGCTCATTCCAGCCCTCCTGGAACAACATGCGACACATCAGCGCCACCTGGGCCTTGTCAGAGAGCTCCGGCAACAAAGGCCTGCGCCCCGGATTGGGGGCGAATCGCTTGACGATGTCGGGATTGATGCCTGGAATGTCAGTCATAGCGTGCTCGGGTTATGTGGGCATTCTTGTGGCAGTTTAGGCATAATGCCGGGCATGAGCAAAACAGCCAAGCAACGACCCGGCAGTGGTACGAAATTCAGTACCGAGCAGGGCTTTTCCGCCATCAAGGACGGCATCAAGGAAAACGCTAACCGCGAGGTTCCCCACCAGCGCAAGCCGCCGTGGCTGCGTATGCGTATGGAGCGCAGTGAAAAGTTTGCCGCTGTGCAGGAAACCGTGCATGAGCACCGCCTGGCGACCGTGTGTGAAGAGAGCCACTGCCCGAATATGGGTGAGTGTTGGAGCAACGGCACCGCCACCATTATGTTGATGGGCGCGGTCTGTACCCGTGCGTGCAGCTTCTGCGCCGTCGATACCGGCAACCCCGGCGGCTGGCTGGACCTGGAAGAACCGGCTAATGCAGCCCGCTCCGTGCAGCTTATGAACTTGCGTTATGTGGTGCTGACCTCGGTGGATCGCGATGATATTGCCGATGGCGGTGCGGCGCACTATGCAGCCTGCGTAAAGGCGATTCGTGAACTCAATCCCAGTACCGCGGTGGAAGCCCTGACCCCGGATTTCAATGGCAGTAAAAGCGCGGTGGAGACCGTGGTCAGTTCCGGCTTGCAGGTGTTTGCCCAGAATCTGGAAACCGTGGAACGCCTGACCCATACAGTGCGCGACCCCCGCGCCGGTTACCAGCAAACCCTGGATGTGCTGGCCCACGGCAAGGCCGTGCATCCCGAGGTGTTGACCAAGTCGAGTTTGATGCTGGGGCTGGGGGAGAGCGAGGTAGAAGTGTTGACCGCCATGGGCGACCTGCGCGGCCACGGTGTTGATATCCTCACCCTGGGCCAATACCTGCGGCCCACGCCCAACCACCTGCCGGTGGTGGATTGGGTACACCCGGACCAGTTTGCCGCTTACCGGGAGCAGGGCCTGGCCATGGGCTTTACCGAGGTGGCATCGGGCCCATTGGTGCGCTCCAGTTACCGGGCCGACCGCATTCTGGAGCAGAATAACCTGGGCCTGCCCCAGGCAGCGCCCGTCGATCCGGGACTCATCACGGCAGTCAACCTGGACTGAGCCAGGCACTACTCGTTTTCGTGAGTAACCCGGACCAGCGCTGCGCCGCTGGCATCTACTGTGACCTGGAAATCTATGGGTCGGCAGCACACCTGGCAGTCTTCGATGTAGCTCTGCTCTTCCACCGAGCAGTCAATCAATACCTCGATCGATTCTCCGCAGTAGGGACAGTGAACCTTCTGGCTATCTAGCTGGATAAGGCAGGCACCCGCACAGTGTCGACCGCCTGCGCCTTGCAGATCAAGGTGTACATTACTTATTCAACCGCTTACTCAACCGCTCGCTCAATAGCGCGCTGGAATGCTGGTCGCGCCTGGTTGCGGGCGAGGTAGGCAGCCAGTTTGGGGTAGGGCGCCAGTAAGCCCAGTCGTTCGGCCATACCTACCATGTAGGTAATGCCAAAATCGGCACCACTGATACTGTCGCCGAGAATGAATTCATTGTCGCCCAGCTTGTTGGTGATGTGATCGAAATGTAACTTCACCTCGGGGTCGGCAAACATATCCAGCAAGGCCGCAGCGTCGCCAGCGCGGGACGAGAGCAACTTCAAGAACAGGGGTACGAAGACCGAGCCTTCCGGGTAATGTAGCCACTGGCTGTACTCGGCCCAGGCAGGCAGGTCGTTGGGGTCGGGAGTGAATTTGCCATCCCGGTCGTACTTCTGCAGCAGGTAAGCGGTGATAGCCCCTGACTCGGACAAGACCAGCCCGTCTTCCTCAATGACCGGCGACTTGCCCAGGGGGTGTATGTTTTTCAGCTCCGGGGGAGCGCGCATGGTGTCCGGGTCGCGCAGGTACTCCTTCAGTTCATACTCCAGGCCCAGTTCTTCCAGTAACCAGACGGTGAAAATGGAGCGGCCGATACGCAGGTGGTGCATGGTAATCATGGTCGTTTCCTTGATGGATTAATCTAGAGTTTGAATACGCGCCGGGCATTCTCGCACAGAAACTTTGGCCATACCTCGTCTTTGAAAGGGACGCCAGGCAGTTCACTGAAAATTCGCTCCAGCGAGATGCCCATCGGGTAATAGCCGGCGTACATAATCTTGTCGGCGCCGCGGCTGTTGGCGAAATCAATGATGTCCTGCGGGTAGTGTTTGGGCGCGAAGGCACTGGTGGAGTAGTACAGGTTCGGGTATTTCAACATCAGCTTCCAGGCCAGCTCGGTCCAGGGCTCGCCACCGTGGCGCATCACGACTTTCAGTTCCGGGAAGAACCAGCAGACCTCGTCCAGGTGTTCGACCTTCTGGGGTGCCATTGGCAGCCGTGGGCCGGGTACGCCGACGCAGAGGCAGATGGGAATATCCAGGTCGACGCAGGCGGCATAAATCGGGTACCAGCGCTTGTCGTTAATCGGCAGCTGCGGGTTGAGGCCGCAGGGGAAGCCGGTCACCGCCTTGATGCCATAGTCCTGGTGCAAACGCCGGATCTTGCGAACCTCCTCCATGCCCAGGTTGGGATTGCACTCGTAGCTGGCAAAGAATCGATCCGGGTGGGCGACAATGGCCTGTTCATGGGTGCGCCCGGGGTCGCCAATAATGCCGATCATGGCGCGGTCGATGCCGTGCAGGTCCATCTGCGCCAGGGTATAGGCGGTGCCATCGGCCAGGTCTTGCAGCTCGGGCACATCAAACATGTACTGGGCCGGCATGCTGAAGGTGTTGCGACTTTCTTCATCGAGAAACAGGGGCTTCATGTAGTCATACCAGCTGTTCTGGTCGGCGCTGGGTATTCCCATCATCAGGTCGATGGTCTTGATGTCCCTGGGCATGCTCATGGGTGTCTCCGTGTCAGCGGGCGCCTGCCTACTTAAGCTGCTGTGCCAGTGCGCGTGCCGCCTTGAGTTTGGCGTGAAACACCGGGTTGTTCGCCGCTGATGCCGTGGTCTGGCTGGAGAACCAGGCCATTACGGTGTTGGCGCTCTGGTTGATATAAATAACCTGGCCGTGAATACCCACCGCCGCGAACTCGCCCTGGTTTGGGCTCAGTACCCACCACATATTGTGATAGGCCACCCAGGGATCCGCCCGGTATTTGCGATTGCGGCTCATGTTCTTGATATGGCGCCGGTTCAGTTTCAGGGTTTGTTCCAGCCAAACCGCCGGTACCACTTGCTGGCCATTGAAGCGCCCCTTGTCCCTGACCATCATGCCGAACCTGGCGGCATCGCGCAGGGTGCTGTTCATGCCGCCGGTGGCGACCGGCATATAGGCACGATCCACGTTCATGAAGGCATCGTGCTCTGCTCCCAGCTTCGACCAGATAGTCTGCTGCAAATAGTCCTGCAGGCTCATGCCACTGACCCGGGCTACAATCCAGCCCAACAGGTCGGCGTTGGCCGAGTTGTAATCGAAGGCTGAGCCGGGCTCCAGGCCTTCATTGGCTTTGATGAACTTCACCAGGAAGTCGTGCACGCCATAAATGTCGGCATCGCCGGGTTGCACGTCGGCAGCGCCGGGTAGCCAGCCCATATTCAGGGCCGGTGCGTAGTAGCGGAAGAAGTCGGATTTCTCGTCGGTATAGTTTTCCTTGAAGTCTAACGCCGTGGTGTGGTCCAGCACCTGTTGTACGGTGGTGCGGGCGAATCCACTGTCGGCCAGTTCAGGTACCAGGTCGACGGGGGAGTCCTGCAAGTCGACTTCACCGCTCAGCAACAGGTTGCCAAAGGCTGCTGACACCAGTGACTTGGTCATGGAAAACCAGATGTGCTGCTTGTGCCGCCCCAGGCCGTTGAAGTAGCGCTCGTGCAGTATCTCGTTGCCGCGGATGATAATGAGGCCGTCGGCGTTGTTGTCGGCGAATACCTGGTCGAAGGCGCTGCTGTTCCAGTTGGGAATCTCGCCCGTTTCGAATTGGTGGATCTGGCCCTGGCGCGGGATCATCACGGTGTGTCCCGGTGCCCCCATGTTGCGGAAGGTCCATTGGTTGTAGGGTGCATCCCGGTAATTCTTGAACGTGGCCTGGCTGTCGCGGCTCGGTGGCACACCCTGCATGGGCAACTGCGGCGCGGCTGAGGCCAGGCTGGCGCAGCTGAGGCAGGTGGCGAGTATGGCCATTTGCAGCCTGTTCACGGTGGTTTCTTTCATTGGGGATCCTCGTTGCTGGCAATTCCGTCCACAAGGGTATGCATCCAGTAGTAGCGTGACAACTTAAATTGATAGAGCAGTGCGGCCAGGGCGAATAACAGGGCTGCCAGCGCCAGCGCACTGCGGTCTTCACTCCACCACAGCAAGACACCAAATGCGGCGATCGTACTGACCGCCACGAGAGAGGCGATATAGTCGCGCCAACTCGCCGGAGCTACATTACCGAAGAAATATTCATTTTCCGGGTCCTGGCGCGCGCGGCGGTGGGCCTTGTGAATAGCGCCCACCGAGAGCGCAAACACCGCGGCCAGTGCCACGAACCAGGGCCCCAGGTGTTCCGGACCCATCAGGTCGATCATGCCAAATTCCAACAGGCCGATGCCAAAGGGCACCAGTGTGTCTTCCATCGACGGCATCCAGCGGAAGCGCAGCATCAGGCTCACGTACATTACCCAGATCTGCAATATGCCCAAAAGCATCACCATCATCTGCAGCCAGCCCAGCGTGGCCGGCCAGCCGCCATGCCATAGCAGTTCGCTGTTTTGCAGGCGATTCCAGTAAAGCTCCAGCGCCAGTGCCTGGATCATGCTCAACACGGTGATGATGATCGACGGCAGCAGCTCGCGGGCGCGCTCTATTTGTTTTTCCATGATCTTGCTCCCGAAAGATTGCACCAGCAGCTGATGTTAGCAGCCCCTTGATTTCCTTGCGCAGTATAGATGTCCTTTCTTACCCGGGAATCCCCGCATCGACTATTATTGTCTGTAGACGTATTCGAACCGAGGTAGAGGAGTGGTCATGTTTAAGAGAAGCCTGATGTTGCTGGTGCTGTGCTGCTGGCAAAGCCTGCCGGTGCAGGCGGCGCTGGAAGATGAAATATTTACCATCATGCAATCAGTGCACCAGGGAGAGCCGGTACAGTTCATGGCCGAGCCTGTTCGCGCAGGAGACATCCTCGACGTTTTCTATGCCGGGCGCGAGTACGCCCCGGCCTGGGAAGGATATGACTACATCAAACAGGTGTTGGCAGAAGTCGCCGGCAGTGAGCAAGAGGGTCTCAATCCGGAGGACTACCACTACAGTGCCCTGTTGCAACTGGTAGAGGACTATCGCGCGAGTGGTGAGCGTAATCAGCGCGTACGCGCCCAGTTCGATGTGCTCTTGAGTGACGGTATTCTGCTTTACGCCCGTCATCTGCAGGAGGGAAAGGTAGACCCGGGCGCAGTCGAAGAGAGCTGGAACTTCAGTCGCCGTGAGTTCGACCCACAGACTGTCGCATCGCGACTGAGCGAGGCGATAAAGACGCGCAAGGTTGTTGAAATACTCGAGGACATGAAGCCCGACGTCGAATTTTATGGGCTGATGAAAAACGAGCTACAGCGCTTTAAGGGCCTGGAAAAGCAGTACGTGTTTCAGCCAGTACCTGACGACACGGTACTCAAGCCGGGTATGCAGCACCCTAATGTGGCGGCCCTGCGCGAGCAGTTGGCGCGACTGGGGCTGGCGTCGCGCACCACTGCCACGCCTGATGTATTTGATGATGCCCTGCGAGACTCTGTCGAGCAATTCCAGCGACTTCACGCCGTTGATGTCGATGGCGTCGTCGGCGGTCAAAGCTTTCGCGCACTGAACGTGTCCTACGCTGATCGGGCCGATCAGATCCGGCTCAACCTGGATCGGGTACGCTGGGTGCAGGATGACAGGACTGAAGAAATGGTCCTGGTAAACATTGCCGGCTATGAAATGTACTATTTTCGTGACGACGAGGTGGCCTGGCGCACGGATGTGATGGTAGGCACGATTCGCAATGAAACGCCGATCTTCCACGCCAGCATGAGCTACCTGGTATTGAACCCGACCTGGACCGTGCCGCGCAGCATTATTCGCAAGAGCCTGTTTGCCAAGTTTGCTGCTGATCCCGGATACGTAAAGGCGCATAACTACAAGCTCTACGATAGTGAGGGGGTGGAGGCTGATCCTGCGAGCATGGATTGGGCCAGCTATAGCCGCAATCGTTTTCCCTACCGTGTCGTGCAGCAGCCGGGACCGGGCAACGCGCTGGGTCGGGTGAAGTTCATGTTTCCCAACAAGCACGCAGTGTACCTGCATGACACGCCTTCCCGGGCGCTGTTTTCCCGCACTGACCGTGCTTTCAGTCATGGCTGTGTACGGGTTAAGGATCCGCTGAACTTTGCCGACCTGCTGCTGGAAGATAATACTGACTGGAATCGCCAGCGCATCGACGAAACAGTGTCGGTAACCGAGCAGCACTCACCGGAGCAGACCGTGTTGCGCTTGAAAAAACCGGTTGATGTGATGCTGATGTACTGGACCGTCAGCCCAACGATTGATGGTGATCTCCAGTTTCATCCAGATGTTTACCAGCGCGACCCCAAGTCCCTGGCCTCACTGAAGGAAACACCACACTGGGCTCGCCTTTGAAGGCTGCTTGTTGCGCCCTGCTGGCACTGGCACTGGGCTGGGTGGTGCCGCTGGCGGCGGCACCGCTGCAGCTGGGTATTCGCGGCCATCAGCTGCAGTTACCGCTGTTCAGTGTGTTCGCAAGCCCGGCGGAGATGCTGCACATTACCCACGCCTATACCGGAGATTCGCTGGCAGTGACCCTCGATGGTGAGACCACTGGCCGGCAGGATGCGACGGGTCTGCACCTGCAGGCGCCCGCTCAACCCGGCCTCTACGAGTTGCGATTGCGGCGTAGGGATAACGGCGATGAAACTCTCCTCAAGCTGTGGGTAAGCACCCCGCGTGAGCAGGTCTCCGACGGAAAATTGAACGGTTACGAGATCGGGCCCTACCCGCCGCCGCGGAGCAAGCGCCCCAACTATGAACCGCCGCCCGGCTTCATCGAAGTTACCCGGGAAAATATTGATACCCGGCTAAGTCCCCATTTCACCTTGCGTCAGTTTTTGTGCAAGCAACAATCGGAATACCCCAAGTACGTGGTGATCCAGGAAAGCCTGCTATTGCTGCTGGAAGGTTTGCTGCTCGATGTGCGCGCGGCCGGTTTCGCAGTGGACAGCTTCGGTATTATCAGCGGCTATCGAACACCCTGGTATAACCGAAAAATTGGCAATGTTCGCTACAGTCGCCATGTCTATGGTGATGCCATGGACATCTTCATCGATGTGGATGGTAATGGCCGTATGGATGACCTGAACAACGACGGCATGCACAACCAGAAAGATATTGACCGCTTTTTCCAGATCGTTGATAACTTTAAGGCCCGGCCGGAAAACGCCTCGCTGGTGGGCGGTGTTGGCCACTATAACAAGACCTCACGGCACGGTGGTTTTGTACACATTGATACCCGCGGCTACCGCGCCCGGTGGTAGTGGTGCCGGCCGCGCGCTGGACGGCCCGCCAGTAATCAGCCACAGTGACGACCGGGGTTCTGATGCAGCCTGAAGAATGGAGAGAGTCGCCGTGAAATGCCACCAGTTGTTGTGCCTGCTGTGGGCCGGAATGGCCACTATGGCCAGTGCTGATGTATTGGTGATTGCCCACCGCGGTGCCAGTGCTTACCTGCCAGAGCATACCCTGCCGGCGGCGGCCATGGCCCACGCCATGGGCGCTGACTATATCGAGCAGGATGTGGTGCTGAGCGCCGATGATGTCCCCATTGTTCTGCATGACCTGACCCTGGATGCAACCACCGATGTGGCACGGCGTTTCCCGGGGCGGGGGCGAGACGACGGTCACTTCTACGCCATCGATTTTAGCCTGGCTGAAATCAAGACCCTCAGCGTCGGTGAGCGGGTTGACGGCAGCGGTAATGCCAGGCGCGCCGACCGCTTTCCTGCAGATGAGAAATTTCTGCAGTTGCCCACCCTGGCGGAGGAAATCGAGTTAATCCAGGGGCTTAATCGCAGTACCGGACGCGACGTCGGTATTTACGTGGAATTGAAGAACTCGGCCTTCCACGCAGCGGCCGGTAAAGAATTGCCGGCAGCCGTGCTACAGGTGCTCTACGCCTATGGCTACCGCAACGCCGGTCACAAGGTTTACCTGCAGAGCTTCGAGCCGGCAACGCTGCGGCTGTTGAAAGATCACACCAGTATTCGACTGGTACAGCTGCTGGAAGACAAACAGCTGACAGAGGCGCGAGTTAAGGAGATTGCCAGCTACGCCCAGGGCGTGGGGCCCTGGATTGGGTTCCTGGCCGATGCCCCCGAGTTTGTGGTGGCGGCACAGGCGGCGAAGCTGGAGGTGCATCCGTTTACATTCCGCGCCGACCAGCTGCCTCGTGGCGTCGCCAGCTATACGCAGCTGCTCGACTATTTTGTGCGTGAACTGAAAGTCGATGGCCTGTTTACCGACCAGCCGGATATTACCCGTCGCTATCTGGACCGGTTAAGGTAGGATTGAGCCATGCGCAGTAATTCCGTTATCCATGTAGTCAGCTGTCACGCCGAGGGTGAAGTCGGGGACGTGATTGTCGGTGGTGTGGCGCCTCCGCCCGGCGACAGCATCTGGGAACAGTCTCGCTGGATCGCGGCGGATCAGACCCTGCGCAACTTTGTGCTCAATGAACCTCGCGGCGGCGTTTTTCGCCACGTAAATTTGCTGGTGCCAGCAAAACACCCGGATGCCCAGATGGGCTGGATCATCATGGAGCCGGAAGATACGCCGCCCATGTCCGGCTCGAACAGCATCTGTGTCGCCACCGTGATACTGGAGACCGGCATCTTGCCCATGCAGGAACCGGAGACCCGCATGACCCTGGAGGCGCCGGGCGGACTGGTGGAGGTCGTGGCCGAATGTGACGCGGGTAAGGTCAAGCAGGTCACGGTGCGTAATGTGGCATCGTTTGTCGACCGCTGTGACGCCATGCTGGAAGTGGCGGGCATTGGCAGCCTGCGTGTGGATACCGCCTATGGCGGTGACAGTTTTGTGATTGTCGATGCCGAGGCGCTGGGCTTTGCCATTACCCCGGACGAAGCGCGCGAACTGGCGCAGACCGGCATCAAAATTACCAATGCCGCCAATGAACAATTGGGCTTCACGCACCCGGAGAATTCCGACTGGAAGCATATTTCATTCTGCCAGATCGCAGGGCCGTTACAGCAGGAGCAGGGGGTGTGGAGCGGGCGCAATACGGTGGTCATTAAGCCGGGCAAGCTCGACCGCTGTCCGACCGGAACCGGCTGTTCTGCACGCATGGCCCTGTTGCACCATCAGGGTTTAATGCAGGCCGGAGACCGATATGTGGCAGAATCCGTCATTGGCGCACGTTTTTCCTGCGCCATTGATTCCCTGACCCAGGTGGGTGATCGGCCCGCGATTCATCCATTGATTTCAGGGCGGGCCTGGATCACCGGTACCCACCAGCATCTGTTGGACCCGGATGATCCCTGGCCGGGCGGTTACCGGGTCGCCGACACCTGGCCGGTATTAGGAGAGTAATTTATGGCAGGCAAGGAATATTCAGAAGCCAGCTTCGCAAGCTTTATGCGCCAGTCGGTGACAGCTGGCCTGACTAACCCGGCGACGCTGCGGGCGCGCAAGGTGGCCGCCGAGCAGTTGTTAGCAGAGCTCAAATCCCACGAGCGCAACGATCTGCGCCTGCTCGACCTGGATGAGTTATGCGCTCGCTTTCACAAGCTCGAGGGTTCGACTATTCGTCCAGAAAGTCTCGACGTCTATAAGACCCGGCTTAGCGACGCCCTGGCTGATTTTATTGCCTGGACCGATGATCCCAAGAGTTTTGCGCCGCGTGAAACCGAGCAGCGGGTGCTCAAGGAGCAGCTGAAAAGTGAGCCGCCAGGGCACAAGCAGGCGCGGGAGGAGTTGGCCCTTAATCCGCCGCGCAATCCACATGAGATATTCCCGGTGCCCTTGCGCGAAGACCTGGTGGTCTACGTGCAAAATGTACCCCTGGACATGACCCGACGTGAGGCTGAGAAAATAGCCGCCGTGGTGCGAGCGCTGGCGCTGCCAGACGAGGATGAACAGTCGTGAGCCGACTCATACTGCTGGCGCCCCTGCTTTTGTTTGGCATGGGCGGGGTTTACTTCCTGACTCTGTTCCTGGCGCACAGCAATGACGGGCCGGTCTATGAGAACCTGCTGCCGGAATTGATCGGTTTTTGTCTGGAAGGTTTCTTCCTGATTGGCTTGTTTTCCCTGATCCAGCGCCGCCGAGAGCGCGAACGCAAGGAAGAACTTCGGCTCAGCCTGCGCGGCGCCCTGCGCGACATTCTCAGCCATCTCGATATCAGCCTGTTGGGTGAAACCGCGCAACCGGCGGCCTCCCGCGCTCTGGAGGCCGACCCACAGCTGGTCGCTAACCTGATTATGAAGCTGGCGGATAATCCACTGGACGTGGATTCGATGGCGCGCCTGAAAAACGTGGCGCAGCGCAATCTCACCACCATACATGACCTGATTCCGGTGGCAGCGCAACTTAGCGCCGACCATATTCGCTGGTGGCTGGCCATCACCGATAGTGTGCGCCAGCTGGCAGAGTCCACCGATGCTGCCTCCATTGCCGGTGGCCTGCATCGTTTCCTGGCCAACCTGGGTGAGTTTGACGAGCTCGTACTTTAAGCTTGCTGTTCTACATCAATTCTTCCATCTGCGGATTTCCCTATCATTGACTCATCAGTTTCTTAAGAGGAGTTAACGGATGTTATATCAGGTAAGCGGAGATATTTTGTTGAGTAAGGCCCAGGTGATTGCCCACGGGGTGGCCGCCAATGATCCCATGAACCAGGGCCTGGCCATGTCATTGCATGAGCGCTACCCGGAACTGCACAAGGGTTTCCATCAGTGGTGTCGGCAGGGCCACCCAAAGCCCGGTGAGGCATGGCGCTGGGATGGCCCCGGTAACGCGTGTATCGTGAACCTGCTGACCCAGGAGGGTGGTTACGGCCACGGTTCCCGGCCGGGTAAGGCCACCGCCAAGTCGGTAAACGATTCTCTGAAATCGCTGGCCAAAATGGCCAGCAAGGAAAAATTCAGTTCACTTGCCTTGCCGCGCCTGGCGACCGGGGTAGGGGGTATGGATTGGACCGAGGTAGAACCGATGGTCGAACATCGCCTCGGCGAGCTGGGTATTCCCGTCTACATTTATGTGGAATACCATGCTGGACAAAAGGCCGAGGAGCCCGGCCTGTAGGACAACCCGGAGGGAGGTCTCGCGCTGAGAATTATTGATGGGGAACTGGTACGCCGGCTCCTGCCAATGAACGAGTGTATTGAGGTAATGGAGCCAGCCATGCTGGCGGCATCCGCAGGCACCGCTACTATCCCGCCACGTCAGTTTTCAGCGATAGGCGATGGCCCCGAATTGTTCGGCATGATGCCCGGGACTGCACCTGAGTTGGGTAGTTACGGCGCCAAGGTGATCAGCCTGCACCCGGCTAACCCGGGAGCCGGACTACCCGCCATCCAGGGTTTCGTGGCCCTGTTTGATTACCATAATGGTGCACCGCTGGCGCTGCTGGAAGGTGCCGCCATTACCGCGATTCGCACCGCCGCAGCCTCCGGTCTCGCCACCCGTGAATTGGCCCCGCCAGACGCCGCCAGCTGCGGCATTTTTGGTACCGGTGTGCAGGCGATTACCCATATAGATGCGATGTGCGCGGTGCGACCGGTCTCTGAAATTCGGGTGTGGGCCCGCGATCATGGCAAGGCAGTAGACTTCGCCGCTGGCCAGGCCGAGCGCACCGGGCTGGATGTTTGTGCCGTGGCTGACCCGGCTGAGGCGGCCGCCTGTGCGTTGCTGTGCACCGTCACCGGTGCCAGCGAACCGATACTGCAGTCGAACTGGGTGCAGCCCGGTAGTCATATAAACCTGGTTGGCGCACACACACTTAACAGCCGGGAAGCTGACAGTGCACTGATCGCCCGATCTGCTGTCTATGTTGACTTGCTCGAGTCGGCCCACAATGAAGCGGGTGATGTGATGATTCCCATTCACGAGGGCCTGGTGGGCCCGGCACATATTATCGGTGAAATAGGCCAGCTGTTGGCAGGCACTATTAGCGGGCGGCGCGAGGCCGGGCAAATAACAATCTACAAATCCCTGGGGATCACTGCCCAGGACCTCTATGCCGCGGACTATGTTTACCAGCGAGCACTGGCGGAAGATAGTGGCCAGGTGGTGCAGCTGTGAAAGCCTACTGGCTGCTGTTGATCTCAGCCCTGCTGGCGGCAGGCGTACAGTCGCAGCCAGCGAGCGTGGTGCCAGCGGAAGATGACACCGGCCTGGATGCGCATGCGCTGGTGGCCGGGGCCATAGACCTGACTCGCGGCCATACGTCCTACGCCGAGATGTCCATGCGCATTCATCGCCCGGACTGGGAGCGTAACTCTGCGCTGATCGCCTGGACCCGGGGTCGAGAGGATGCACTTATTCGCTTTACTGCGCCGGCCAAGGATGCCGGCAATGCCACCCTTAAGGACGACGAGCGCATGTGGACCTACACGCCGCGCTTGAACCGGGTGATCCGCCTGCCCTATAGCCTTATGTCCCAGAGTTGGGCCGGCTCTGATTTTTCCTACAACGACCTGTCCCGCACCGACGCCCTGTTACACCAGTACCAACTCTCTATCAGCCAGGTGCAGGAGCAGGACGGCCATACCCTCTATACCATTGAAGCCGTTCCCCATGAGAACGCGCCGGTGGTATGGGGGCGGGAAGTGATTGAGTTGCGTGACGACTACGTGTTGCTTGCGCACACCTTTTACGACCAGGACGATATTGCGCTCAAGCAGTTGAAGGCAATGGAGATTGGAACACTGGGAGGGCGCGTGTTCGCCACTCGCATGCGCATGTCGAAACTGGACGAGACCGACCATTGGACCGAGGTCAGTTACCAGGAGGTACAGTTTGATATCGATGTTGATGACGAGTTATTCACCGTGTATTCGCTCAAGGCCGGTCGCGGTTCGTGATTGCCTGGCGCAACCTGTGGCGTAACCGGCGCCGCACCCTGTTCACTGCGGGTGGCATAGCTTTCGCCTGCCTGCTACTGATGTTTAGCCGCAGCATACAGCTGGGCAGCTACCGCGGCATGATCGACGCGGCCACCGATCTGCTCAGTGGGCATGTGCAGGTGCAACACCAGGATTTCCTCGATGACCCGCGACTGGAATACCGCATTGGCGATGCGGCTGCCCTGGTCGCGTCGCTGGGGGCCCTGCCCGAAGTGGAGATGATTGCCCCCCGAGCCCAGGCCTTTGCGCTCCTGTCTGTGGACGAGAAAGGATTTGGCGCCCAGGTGCTGGGAGTTGACCCCGCCGCCGAGCAGGCGATATCCACGCTGCCCGGAGCCCTGAGCGAAGGTCGTTACCTGCAGGCCGGCAACGAGGCTTTCATTGGTCGAACCCTGGCGCGCAACCTGGGCGCGCAACTGGGCGACGAGATTGTCATTCTCGGCTCCGGACCGGAAGGCGGGGTGGCTGCCCTGGCGGTAACCCTGGTCGGCATATTCGAGACCGGCCAGGCAGAGTTGGACCGGGCACTGGTGGAGGTGCCACTGGATGTATTCCAGGCGGGTTTTTACCTGGATGACGAAGTGCACCAGCTCGTGATGAAGCTGGCGTCCCACACCGATGTGGTCGGACTCAGCGCACAACTGGGCGAACAGTTACCGGTGGGGCTGGTGGCTCACCCATGGCAGGCCTTGATGCCGGAGGTAGTGCAGGCAATCGCCCTCGATCGTATCAGCGCGCGCTTGTTTTACAGCATCCTGACCCTGGTAGTGTTGTTCTCTATCGTAAATACGTTTGTCATGACGGTGTTCGAACGGACCCGCGAATTTGGCATGATGCTGGCGATCGGTATGCATCCCTGGCGGCTGATTGCGATGCTGCAAGTGGAAGCCTTCTGGTTGGCCTTGCTCGGCGGTATTCTCGGCTGCCTGTTGGCGCTGGCGCCACTTGTCTGGATAATTCACTGGGGTATTCCCATGGAGGGCAGGGAGGAGTGGACTGCAGGTTTTGCTTTTCCCAGTCACCTCAAGGGCGCGTTTGATTTATGGGAAATGCTGGCCATACCGCTGGTGTTTATTGTCGGTTGCCAGTTTTCGGCTTTCCTGCCCGGCTTGCGGGTGCGAAGTTTACAGCCGGTGGAGGCTCTGCGTGCCGACTGAAGAGCTAGCACTGTGAAAATTCCCCTGCGTACCTTGTTGCAGTTGAGCTGGCGCAATATCTGGCGGCATCGGCGTCGCAATATCATGTTGTTCAGCGCGATCCTGGTGGCCGTATCCACCGTGGTGCTGGCTAATTCGCTTATTCGCGGCTGGCAGGTGCAAATGCTGGACACGGTGGTGACCAGCCTCAACGGGCACGTTAAGGTGCTGGCCCCGGGCTACCTCGATGATCCCTCGATAGAGCGCGCCTTCCAGCTTCCCGGGGGCTATAAGCCGGCGCTGGCGCCCGGGCAGTTGCGAGCCTGGACCAGCCGCGTGGTCGTGCCTGGCGTGATTCTGTCTGAGCGCGATACCCGTGGCGTGCAGCTGGTGGGCGTCGACCCCGCAGATGAATTGCAGATGTCTTTTCTCGCCGATGCCCAGATCGAGGGTGAGTTTCTCGCCAGCGCCGATGACCGCCGGGTGTTGCTGGGCGCGGCCCTGGCAGAGCGCCTGAATACCGGCGTTGGCCGCCGTATCGTGTTAATGACCCAGGGCAGCGACGGCCGCAATCGTGAGTCCGGTTTCCGTGTCGCCGGGGTATATCGCGCCGCGACTGGTGGGCTTGAGAAGGTGTTTGTGTTCACCGGACGGGCGGCATTGCAGCAGATGCTGGACACCCAGGCCATTACCGAGCTGTCACTGCGACTACACAGCAATGGCGATCGTGCGCAGGCGCGGCAGCAGCTGCAGCAGGGATTTAGCGGAGAGGAGGTTAGTACCTGGGATGAACTACAGCCCCAGGCGGCCAGCATGTTTGAGTTTGCCGATGTGGCGATTGTCATCTGGTTTTCGATCATGATGACAGCATTGGCCTTCGGACTTATCAATACGCTGATTACCGCGGTAATGGAGCGGGTGCGTGAACTGGGTATGTTGCGCGCTATTGGCATGCAGCCGGGCCTCGTTATCCTGCAGGTAGTTATCGAGAGCCTGATGATTGTGATACTGGGGGTGGCGCTGGGCATCTCGCTGGGTGTTTTCTTTGTGCAGCAATTAGCGGATGGCATCGACCTGAGCCAATGGGCGGCGGGCATCGAGGGCTATTATATGTCGACCCTGTTGATTCCCAGTTTGCTGTTGTCTGACCTGTTACTGGTGGCCGCACTGAGCCTGTTGTTTGGCCTGCTGGCCTCGGTTTGGCCGGCCTGGCGGGCGGTGCAGGTGCAACCCCTGGAGGCGATGCGCAGGTGAAGCGATTGAGGATGGAGAGAATACAGTGACCGAAGTAATTCGCTGCAATGGCCTGACCCGGACCTACCAGGATGACGGCGTGCCAGTACACGCCCTGGCGGGCGTGGACTTCCGGGTGGAGGCGGGCGAGTTTGTCAGCCTGGCGGGACCTTCTGGCTCGGGTAAATCGACCCTGCTGAATTGCATCGGTGGTCTGGATCGGCCCAGCACGGGCGAGGTTTATGTCGATGGCGTCAGTCTGGGTGCCCTGAGCCAGTCAGCTTTGGCGGACCTGCGCCTGATCAAGGTCGGCTTCGTATTTCAGTCCTACAACTTGATCCCGGTGCTGTCGGCGCTGGAGAATGTCGAGTTCATTATGCAATTGCAGGGAGTCGCGGCGGCTGAGCGCAAGGAGCGCGCTCACGCCATGCTCGATTCTCTGGCGATTGGCGAGATGTGGGACCGGCGCCCCGGAGAATTGTCCGGTGGCCAGCAACAACGGGTGGCGATCGCCCGCGCGATTGTGTCAAAGCCCGTGCTATTACTGGCGGACGAGCCCAGCGCCAACCTCGACTCCAAGACCACCGCCGACCTGATGGAACTACTGTTGCGGATTAACCGGGAGCAGTCCATGACCATCATTACAGCTACCCATGACCCGGCAGTGATGGCCTACGCCTCACGCCAGGTGCACCTGGTGGACGGCATGATTGAATCAGACCAATGTGCGGACAACGCCGCCTCTTGAGCGTGTCGCCAGGGCAATGCCTTGCGCTGCTGCTTCTGCTGACGCTCGGCAGTGTCACCACGGTGTGGGGGGCCGGTGAACTCGATGTGCGGGTGAAGGCTTTTGGTACCTATAACGAATTACCCGACAGCGATTTGCAAGGCGAGGAAACCGGCAGCCCCGCCTGGGACGGTAATCTTGATTTGCGGCTGCTCTATCGACGTTCGCTGTCCAACTGGCAACTGCAGGTTGACCACACCACAGTAGCGCTGGCGGGCGACAGCTTCGAGTTCAATCAATCCCGGCGCGGGGCTATTGACCAGACACCGACCGACGATGATCGCCGTGCCCTGGAACTGACCTGGACGCTGGAGCAGGGTGATGAGCAGCGGCTCTATCACCGCTTCGATCGCCTGGCCGTTCAATACAAGGCACAGGACTGGCGCCTGACCCTTGGGCGTCAGGCAGTCAGCTGGGGCAGTGGCAAGGTATTCAACCCCATGGACCTGTTCGCACCGTTTGCCCCCACAACCGTCGACCGGGAATACAAGTCCGGTGAAGACCTGGCCCTGTTTGACCAGCTGCTTGATAATGGCGGTGACCTGCAGTTGCTGGCGGTGTTTCGTCGCGACGGCGAGGGCAAGCGTGATCTCGATGAGGATTCCTTTGCCGCCAAGTGGCGAAGCTTCCTCGGCGACCGTGAGCTCGAGTTGGCTGTCGGTCGTCACTATCAGGACGATGTGCTCGCCCTCAGCTACCGGCAGCCGCTGGGTGGTGCATTGCTACAGACTGACTGGGTGGGAACGCACCTGGATGAGGAGGATAGCTGGAAGCTGTCCGCGGTTATCAACGTTGATTACAGCTTCGAGCTGGCAGCGCGCAGTACCTATGTGTTCGCGGAATATTTTCACAATGGCTTTGGCCGCAACCAGTCACCACTGGAGCTTACCGACTTACCTGACTACCTGGTGCAACGCCTGCAGCGCGGTGAGGTATTTAACTTCATGAAGGATTATTTGGCCGTCGGGGGCAGTTACCAGTGGCATCCACTACTGGTGCAGAACCTGACGCTGCTATGGAACCTGCATGACGATTCCAGCCTGTTACAGAGCAGTATTGGCTACGAGCCCGGTGACCAGCAACGCCTGGAGGCAGGTTTCACCACAACCGTGGGCAGCCGTGGTGACGAATACGGCAGGATCAACGTGGGGGAGGGCTTTACCACGGGTGGCGGAAGCCGTATCTTCGTGAGCTGGCTATATTTCTGGTAATGACAAGAATAATTCGATGGAGATGTTCCCCATGATTCGTACGCACATTTTGTTGCGCCGCCTGGCGCTACTGGTACTGGCTTCTGCCCTGGCGCTGCCGGCCCAGGCAGACGAGCTGTCCAAGTCGGTACAAAAAGATTACGACCGTCACCTTGAGTCCCTGTTCGACTACTTCCATCGCAATCCTGAACTCTCCTCAATGGAGACTCAGACCGCAGCGCGGCTGGCCAAGGAGTTACGTGCTGCGGGCTTCGAGGTGACTGAGTTTGTTGGTGGCACCGGAATTGTAGCCATTATGAACAATGGCCCCGGCCCGCTGGTTATGATGCGCGCCGATATGGACGGATTGCCGGTGGAAGAAAAATCCGGGCTGGACAATGCCTCGCGGGCCAGGCAGGTGGACTGGGATGGTAATGAAGTGTTTGTCATGCATGCCTGTGGCCACGATGTGCACATCACCAGCCTGGTGGGCACGGCGCGACAGATGGCAAACAGTCGCGACAGCTGGTCTGGAACCCTGATGCTGATCGGTCAGCCTGCCGAGGAGCGGATTGGCGGCGCCAAGTTGATGATGGAAGATAACCTCTGGCAGCGCTTTGGCAAGCCCGACTATGCGCTGGCCTTCCATGTCAGCTCGGTGGTGCCCACCGGAAAGCTGGTGGCAGATCCGGGTTCGCCCTACTCGGGTGCCGATACCGTGGATATTATTATTCATGGGGTAGGCGCTCACGGCGCCAGCCCACATTCCGGAGTGGACCCGGTGGTATTGGGCTCACAAATCGTACTGGCGCTGCAGACGGTGGTCAGTCGCACCCTGCCGCCACGAGAGGCGGGTGTGATCACTGTAGGTTCTTTCCATGCCGGCACCAAGCACAATATCATTTCCGATCGTGCCCACCTGCAGCTGACCGTGCGCAATGACAATCTGCAGACTCGCAAGCTTCTGTTGGAAGGTATTAAGCGCGTTGCGGTCAATATGGGGCGCGTCGCCGGCCTGCCGGAAGACAAGCTGCCTGAAGTCATCGTCTCGGATGAGTGGGTACCGCCGACCATCAATGACGTTCAGCTGACTAATGAGCTGCGCGAGGTCTGGGCCGCGGCCCTGGGCCCGAACATTTTCTTTGAAGACAAGCGCCTGGGTATGGGGGCGGAAGATTTTCCCTACTTCACCCTCGATCCCTATATTCCCAGTACCTATTTTGCCGTGGGTGGCACACCCCAGTCTGCCTTCGACAGGGCAGAGAGAGGCGGTCCGGCTGTGCCGAGCCATCACTCACCCCTGTTCAAGATCAAGCCCGAGGAATCGGTGACCCTGGGTGTGGAAGCGACCGTGCTGGCATTGCGCAACCTGTTACAGAATTAGCAATCAGAGTTCTTTGGCTCGCTCGCGCAGGATGAACTTCTGAATCTTGCCGGTCGAGGTCTTGGGCAATTCCCCGAATACGAATTGTTTGGGGAGTTTGAAACCGGCCAGGTGCTGACGGCAGAATTCGCGCAGTGCCTCCGCTTCGGGCTGCTCTGCTCCCGGCTTTAACTCGATAAAGGCGCAGGGCGTTTCGCCCCATTTCTCATCTGGCTTTGCCACAACCGCGGCGGCGAGGACCGCCTCGTGTTCATATAGCGCGCTCTCCACCTCGATGGAGGAGATGTTTTCACCGCCGGAAATGATAATGTCTTTCGAGCGGTCCTTGACCTCGATATAGCCGTCAGCGTGTTTCACTGCAAGATCGCCGGAGTGAAACCAGCCCCCCGCCAGGTCCTTGTCGGTGGCATCCGGGTTTTTCAAATAACCCTTCATGACCACATTGCCGCGGAACATGATTTCACCGATGGTCTCCCCATCGGCGCTTACCGGCTGCATGCTGTCAGGATCCAGCACGTCGAGGCCGCCCAGTACCGGGTAGGGTACGCCCTGGCGCGCCTTGAGCGCAGCGCGCTCTGCCGCCGGCCTGCCGTTCCACTCTTCGTGCCATGCGCAGTAAACGCAGGGTCCATACACCTCGGTCAGTCCGTAAGTGTGTGTGATTTGCACGCCCATTGACTCTATGTCCTCAATGACCGCTGCCGGTGGGGCGGCGCCGGCGGTCATGATTTGCAGCTGTGCCGGAATCTTCTGCCGCAAGGCAGCCGGCGCAGAAGCCAGCATGGACAGCACGATAGGCGCGCCGCACATATGGGTGACATCGTGTACTGCCAGGCTTTCAATGATCTGTTCTGCAGCCACCTCGCGCAGGCATACATGAGTGCCGCCTTGCAGGGTGATGGTCCAGGGGAAACACCAGCCGTTGCAGTGGAACATGGGCAGGGTCCACAGGTATATGGGCTTGGGTGTCATGCCCCAGGCCAGGGAGTTGCCAATCGCGTTGAGATAGGCGCCGCGGTGGTGATAAACCACACCCTTTGGTTGGCCGGTGGTACCGGAGGTATAGTTCAGCGCCATTGAGTCCCATTCGTCTGCAATGACTGGCAGGGCGACCTCAGCGTCGCCTTCGGCCAGCAAGGCCTCGTAGTTCAACTCACCGATCTGCACATCCGCAGGACCCAGTACATCATCCAGGTCAATCACCAGCGGTTGTCGCGAGGAGCCAGCCAGCGCCTCCCGGGCGACCTCGGCAAACTGGCCGTCCACCAGCAATACGTCACATTCGCCGTGATCGAGGATATAACTGATGGTGGCCGCTTCCAGGCGAATATTGATGCTATTCAGTACCGCGCCGCTGAGTGGTACGCCAAAGTGTGCCTCCAGGTGGGCTGGCACATTGGGTGCGATGATTGAAACGGTGCTGCCCTTGCCGAAACCGCGCTGTAACAGTGCGCTGGCCAGCAGGCGGCTGCGCTGGTTGAACTCGCGATAGCTGTAGCGCTGCTCGCCGTGGATGATCGCGGTTCGATCCGGGAAAATTGCTGCGCTATGGCCCAGAAAGTTGGCCGGTGCCAGTGCCTGGTGGTTGGCATCCTGTCGGTCCATATGGGTGTTAAAAGGATCGTTCATGGTTCTCTCCGTCCTCTGCTTCTCAAATCGTAGCTAGCGGGTCAAAAGTGCCCGTAGCCAGCCCTGCTGGTTTCGGTCCTCATCGCGCAGGGCCATCAGTTCCTGCAGCATTGCCTCGATCTGCCCGCCCACCTGGTCCCGGTATTGCCTCAGTTTCTGCTTTCCCGGCGGGCGGCCGCGCGACTGCACAGGCCGTACTGGCTCGCCAAACTGGATATAACAACGCTGTGGCTTTGGTAATGGCAGGCCCAGCGCGCCCAGGGGTAGTGGTGGCAGCATATCGCGGCGGGTGTCATCGGAGATCAAGCCCATTCGCGCCAAAAGCTGTCCCAGTGCCGTATCGGGCAGATCACGACCCTCGATAGCGTGGTCGAAGAACTCATCCGGGCCCATGATCGCCATGGGTACTATCGGGTAGTTGTGTTTGGCCGCCAGCCGAATAAAGCCGTAGCGTTCACGCCACTGCAGTGTGTAGCGCTGCTCCTGGGTCTTGGTCGCCTCATGGGCGCCGCCGGGAAATACCATTAGATCGGCGCCATGTTCCATCAGCGCGCTGCACACCTGTGGATGGCCAATGGCTGCGCCCTGGCCCAGCAGGTATTCCTCGGTGAAGCTGTGCCACAGGAATTTGTCGCCGAGGCCGCGCAGGAAGCGGCCCTGCTCGTGAAATAGCACCGGTCCCAGCACCATCCCATCCATGGCAAACAGTGAGTGATTGCCGATAAACAGACAGGGTTCTTGCGGGATGTTAGCTGTGGCTAGCAGCTGCGGTTTGAACAAACGCCGCAGTATCGGGTAACTCAGCTCGAACATGGGGCCGCGGGGACCATCCACAGCCAGAGCCCGCTCAATGTGGCGGGATAGTTCGGAATCACTAAAGGGTTCGTTGTTTTGGTCGAATATACCCATGATGCTGCGCGCCAAAGTAAGCGGCGAGTATACAGGATGAGACCGGAGCAGAAAAAACTGTCGTGAAAACAGCCACATACACCAAGACTGTCGCTACCGGGCTCTTCCAGCTCGGCCTGAGCCTATCGCTGCTATTAGTGCCAGTGCAGGGCCAGGCGCTGGATCATCTCAGCGTCAAGTTCACCAAGAAAAGCCAGTTGCGCACCAGTTTTCGCTGGATACAAAACCAGCCCAAGCTGATTCGCAATAGCTCACTGACCCCGATTCTGGTGGATTCGGGTTACCCGGGTGGCGGCGCAAATGGCGGCAAGCACGACCGACCCAAGACGGTCGGTGTGCCGGAGGAATTCAACGATGTTCACCTGCCCTATGCGGCGGTGGGCAAAATTTTCTTCACCAAGCGCAACGGTGAGATATCAACCTGTACCGGGGCCTTTGCCGGCGCTGCCGATACGGTAATTACCGCGGCCCACTGCGTGCTGGGCATGAGCGGTGAATGGCATTCAGACTTCATCTTCGTATTGTCCTACGGTGGAGAACAGCAGGATGTATACGCGGTGGAGTGCGTCGCGGTGCCACAGGAATGGGGCACGCTGGAGGGCGATGCGGCGCTGGGCTATGACTACGCTTTCCTGCGCACCACCCGCGCCAGCGAGCAGGGTAGCCTCGGTATCACCAACGGCATCCCACCGGAAGATATTATGCTGGTGGGCTATTCCAATAATATCCAGAACGGTCGGCGTATGCTGCGCGTGGCGGTAGACGCCTATGCGGACGGGCCGGACAAGCTGGCCTATGCAAACAACCCACTGAGTACCGGCAGCAGTGGTACCCCGTGGCTGGGCATGTCGACGGTATACAGCGTCACGTCCCATTTTCACAAAGAGCGCAAGGATATTATGCTCGGGCCTCGATTTACCCGGCAGACCATGGACTTGTTAAAGTATGCCCGTAACGGCTGCGAAGGCGTCTGAGGACGCAGGAGAAGGACGATGAATAGTCCACAAAAACAATGGAAGCGACGCCAGTACCTGGTCAACCCGGGGTTTCAGCTGCGTTTTATGGCCTATGTTGGCTGCGCGGTGTTATTCGGTTTTGCGATCATCTACGTCGCCAATTTCTGGTATTTTGGCATCATGGTCGAGCAGGGCAGGGAACTGGGGCTCAATCCGGATCATGTCTATTTTGAATTCATCGAACAGCAGCGAGTGCTCCTCAATCAGGCATTTTTCGGTGTGACCTTTGGCGTCTTTGCGCTATTGATGGTGGCGGGACTATTCCTGTCTCACAAGATTGCCGGGCCTGTGTACCGGGTACAGAAGTATACCCAGGAACTGATAGCCTCCGGTGTCGCGCCCTACCGGGTAAGCCTGCGCAAGGGGGATTTCTTCCCGGAGCTGGCAGATATTGTCAACGACCTGGTGGAACATGCGAAGCACGATGTGAACGCACCGTCGCCTGCACAGAACGCGCCCGAACCTCCCGAGGAAGTAGTGTCTGCCCCAGCCCATCCTGGCTGAGCATAATCCCTCACTTCCATCTATACTCTGTGCTATTCCCAACCCGCAGGGAATAGCCAGGAGATAATAATGATTATTAGGCAGGTATTTGCCACGGCATTGCTCGTGCTGACATTTCTATTGGCTGGATTTACAGCCGCCGAAGAAGAAAAAGCCAAACCCGGCTTCAACGCCGATACTTTCAAGGGGCTGGAATTGCGCAATATTGGCCCGGCGCTGATGTCGGGTCGTATCGCTGATATTGTGCTGCACCCGGACAACCGCAGTATCTGGTACGTGGGCGTCGGCAGTGGTGGAGTCTGGAAGACCGTCAATGCGGGAACCACCTGGGAGCCGCTGTTTGACAGTGAGGGTTCCTATTCCATCGGCAGTATAAGCCTGGATCCCAGCCGACCTGACACGGTCTGGGTTGGCAGTGGTGAGAATGTGTCCGGGCGCCATGTCGGCTATGGCGACGGGGTTTATCGCAGCCTTGATGGCGGCCAGACCTGGTCCAACCTGGGGCTGAAAGAGTCTGAACACATAGGCATGATCCGGGTGCACCCGGAGGATTCCAACACTGTCTACGTGGCCGCCCAGGGGCCGCTCTGGTCAGGTGGTGGTGATCGCGGCCTGTTCAAGACCACCGATGGTGGTGAAAACTGGGAGAAAATTCTCGGTGGTGGCGAGTATACCGGCGTCAGCGAAGTGCACCTCGATCCCCGTGACCCCGATACGCTGTACGCAGTGAGCTGGCAGCGGCTGCGCACGGTGGCGGCACTAATCGATGGTGGCCCCGAGACGGCGATCCACAAGTCTACCGACGGCGGTGTCACCTGGCGCAAGCTCACAGAGGGTCTGCCGGAAAGCAGCATGGGTAAGACCGGCCTGGCAATTTCACCGATCAATCCCGACGTGGTGTACGCCACCATTGAACTGGATCGACGCAGTGGTGGCTTCTGGCGTTCCACCGATGCCGGCGAGAGTTGGGAGAAGCGCAGTGACTACCTCTCCAGCGGCACCGGCCCGCACTACTACCAGGAGTTATTTGCCAGCCCCCATGATTTTGACCGGGTCTACCAGGCCGACGTCTACCTGCATTACACCAGTGACGGCGGTAAGAACTTCGTCAAGATGGAACGTGCCAACAAGCATGTGGACCACCATGCGGTGGCGTTTGATGTCAAAGATCCCAATTACCTGATAGTTGGCAACGATGGTGGCGTCTACGAGAGCTTTGATAAGGGTGAGAGCTGGAAGTTTATTGCCAATCTGCCGATTACCCAGTTCTACAAGGTATCTGTGGATAATGACAAGCCCTTCTACAACGTCTACGGCGGCACCCAGGACAATAGCTCCCAGGGCGGACCGTCGCGCACCGATGATATGTCCGGCATACGCAACTCAGACTGGTTTATTACCCTGGGCGCCGATGGTCATCAGTCCTTTGCGGACCCGGATAATCCCGACATCATTTACGCGGAGTGGCAGGAGGGTAACCTGACCCGTTTCGATCGTCGAACCGGTGAGTCGGTATATATTCAGCCGCAACCTGAGAAAGGGGAGCCGCTCGAACGCTTTAACTGGGATGCGCCGATCCTGATTAGCCCGCACGATTCAGCGCGCCTGTACTATGCCAGCCAGCGGGTCTGGCGCAGCGATGATCGCGGCGACTCCTGGCGACCGATCAGTGGCGACCTGTCGCGGGGTATAGAGCGACTCACTGAACCCCTGATGGGGCGTCAGTGGAGCTTCGACGCGCCCTGGGACCTGTATGCCATGTCCAAGTTCAGTAACGTCACCTCGCTGTCGGAGTCACCCCTGGTCGAGGGCTTGCTCTACGCTGGCACCGATGACGGTCTGATCCAGGTCAGTGAGGACGGCGGCCAGAACTGGCGCAAGCTGGACAAGTTACCCGGTGTGCCACGCAAGTTCTTCGTCAACGATATCCGCGCCGACCTGCACGACCCGGATACGGTCTACGTTGTGGTTGATAACCACAAGGCCGGAGACTTCACGCCCTATGTGTTGAAGAGTACCAACCGCGGCAAGTCCTGGCGCAGTATTGTCGGCGATTTGCCCAAGCGTCAATTGGCCTGGCGCCTGGTACAAGATCACGTTAAGCCGGGCCTGTTGTTCCTCGGCGCTGAATTCGGCGTGTTTTTCACGGTGGATAGCGGCGGCAGCTGGATCAAGCTGGAAGGCGGTGTGCCCAATATTCCTTTCCGAGACGTGGTTATCCAGCGTCGCGAGAATGACCTGGTGGGTGCCACCTTCGGTCGCGGCATATACATTTTCGATGATTACAGCGTGCTGCGGCAGGTCGATGCCAGCATGCTGAAAAATGACACGGTGCTGTTCCCGGTGCGCAAGACGCCCTGGTACCTGCCGCGCCGACGCCTGAATTGCCACGAGGAGAACTGCAAGGCGGAGCAGGGCGCCGGCTACTATGTTGCGCCCAATCCGCCATTTGGTGCGGTGTTTACCTACTATTTGCCGGAGGAATTGCGCAGCCTGCAGGGGCAACGGCGCGAGCGTGAAAAGCCGATAGAAAAGGCGGGCGGCAATACATCGTTCCCCGGTTGGCCCGCCGTTGAGGCAGAGGCCAGCGAGGATGCGCCAGCCATGGTGCTGACAGTACGCGACGCCGAGGGCAATATCGTGCGCCTGGTAGAGGGCCCGGTAACGGCCGGTTTCCACCGCGTCGCCTGGGATCTGCGCTATCCCAACAAGAACCCCTGGGTGGCGCCCGAAAAGCGTCAGCCGGCCTGGACACCACCGGCCGGTGTGCTGGCTGGTCCGGGCGTTTACACGGTAAGCCTTGGGCGACGCATAGACGGCACGCTGGAAGACCTGGGCCAGAGTCAGCGCTTCGAGCTGGAATCTATTCGCGAGCCAGTACTTCCCGGTATGTCACAGGCCCAGCGTGTGGTTTATTCCAACCAGGTAGATGAGTTAACGCGGGCGGTGAAAGGCTCCGTGTCGACTATCGATGAATTGCTGGTCGCTACCGGCGCCATCAAGGAATCATTGCTGCAGTCAACTGCGGGACCTGAACTCTATGCCCAGACCCAGGCCATCGAACGTCGTGCGCGACGCCTGCGCGATCGCCTGAGCCAGAATAAGGTGCGCGATGAAATGGGTGATCCGGGTTTGGTCACCGTGTTGCGCAGGCTGGAAGTTGCAGGCTATGGCGCTCGCACCAATGCCGGCGGCCCGACTGCTACCCAGCGTCGCAGCTTTGAGATTGCGCAAGAGGACTTCAGCCAGGTCTACCAGCAGATGGAAGACCTGATAGACGGCGAATTCAATGCGCTGCAGGAAAAACTGGACGGCGCCGGCGTGCCATGGACACCAGGACGAGGTCTACCGCTGGTCGACTAGTCACCAGACAGGGAGGCTTCCATGCGCTCGATATAGGGTCGGCGCATGGCGCGTTTGTTACCGGCGTAGGCCTCGCCCGGCAGTTGGGCCAGTTGTGCTGCCAGCGCCAGGCAATGTTCCCTGAGTTGATCTGCCGTCACCACCGCGTCAAGAAAGCCAACGTCCTGGGCCTGCTGTGGATCGAACAATTGACCCTGCACGGTGGCTGCCTGTAAATGTCGTTTCGACAGCCGCGCGGTCGCCAGCTCAATACCGAAAGGCGGTATCACCATGCCGATCGCTGTTTCATTCAGACCCAGTTTAAACTCGCCCTCAATACCTACCCGGGTATCGGCACAGAGCAACATGAAACCACCGGCGGCGATCGCGTGCCCGCTGCAGGCGGCCACCAGCGGCTGTGGGTGGGTGAACAGGCGCAGCATCATACGTGCACCCGCGGTCACCAGTTCCCGCGTTGCCTCCGGCCCTTTTTTAAACTCCGACAGATCGAAGCCGGCGGAGAATTTGCCCTCCCGCCCTAGAATAAGGACTGCCCTGGCCTCGGCTTCAGCTCGATCAAGGCCAGCGTTCATGTTGGCGATAAAGTCAGTGCCGACGGAATTCACCTTGCCGTCATCGAAGTGCAGCAAGGCCACGTCGCCCTGTTGTTCGTAATTCATCATCTTTCTTGCTCCCGGTTCAGGCTTTGGTGAGGCGCGCGGCGGCGACCAGCACCAGCACCGCCACCACGGCTTCTACAATAATAAACTCAGTGGCGAAGGCCGCGTCCTGCAGTGCCCAGGCCAGGGTGCGGGCCACCGCGGCACCGCCGATCAACAGGGCGGCGGCATGCAACCAGGTGCGGTTGAGGGTGAATACGCCAAGCAGGATGCTTGCGCCCAGGGCGATAAAAAACGCAGTCAGGTCGCCGATCTGGGTACTGCGGGCCATGCCGTCCAGCAGTGGCATGCCCAGCTCTTTGGCCATGCCCTCCGGTGCTAACAGCCAGCGCAGGCCGAAACTGAGGAACAGCAGTCCGGGTAGGGCCGTAATCACGCGTAGGGCTTTATCGATTTTGCTCATTGGATTCTCTCTTGTCAGCGGATCGGTGTGTGGCAGGTTAGCAATATCTCCAGGTCTTTGCTCTAATATTGCGCCTGCTATCTGCTTAAGCAAACTTGCGAGGAAAGAGTATGAAACTTGGCTACGCCCAAATGTCATTTGGCAAAACCGCCAGCCTGAATATGGAGATGATCAAGCATGCCGAGAATCTCGGCTTTCACTCGGTGTGGACCGCCGAGGCCTATGGCAGTGATGCGGTATCCACAGCCTCCTGGATACTGGCACAGACCAGCAAGATCCATGTGGGCACGGCGATCATGCAAATGCCGGCGCGCACACCGGCGATGACAGCCATGACCGCCATGACCCTGGATCATCTCTCAGGTGGTCGATTCATTCTCGGTCTGGGCCCGTCAGGCCCGCAGGTAGCGGAGGGCTGGCATGGACAGATTTACGGCAAGCCCCTGACCCGTACCAGGGAATACATCCAGATCATTCGCCAAATCCTGGCGCGGGAGGCGCCGTTGGAGTTTCAGGGCGAGTTCTACCACGTGCCCAATCATGAGGCGGGTAGCAGCGGCCTCGGTAAGCCACTGAAGAGTATTCTGCACGGTAATCCGGATTTACCGATCTTCACCGCCTCTATCAGCCCCAATGGCTTGCGCAGCGCAGGCGAGGTGGCAGACGGCGTTTTTCCGATGATGCTGGCGCCGGAAAAATACGAGGCCGTGATCAAGCCACATATCGACGAGGGTTTTGAACGCGCTGGCGGCGGCAAGGGTAGGGCAGGGTTTACTGTCGCTCCCGGAGTGTCCTGTGCGGTGGGGGACTATGAGCAACTGGCACCGATGGTGAAGGCGAACATGGCCCTGTATATCGGCGGAATGGGGGCCAAGGGCAAGAACTTCTACACCGCTTATGCCTCGCGTCTCGGCTTTGAAGAGGCCGCCCACACAATCCAGGATCTCTATCTGGCGGGAAGAAAGGATGAGGCGATTGCCGCCGTGCCTGATGAGTTGGTCGATGCGGTACACCTGATCGGCCCCGAGGATAAGATTCGCGAGCGACTCAAAGTCTGGAAGGCCTCAGGAGAGCGCGGTGAAATAGACCTGATGATGGTGGCGGCGATGCAGCCGGAAGCCTTGCAGATACTTGCCGAGGAGTTGTTGTAATGAAAGCTGTTGATGTGTACTGGTCGTTTCGCAGCCCATATTCCTACCTGGCCACACCGCAGATGTTGCAGCTGCGTCAAGATTACGAAGTGGCCGTGAACCTTCGGGTAGTGTTGCCCATCGCGGTGCGCGCCCCCGAGACTTTATTCAATCCGGCCAATGCGCCTCGCACGCGCTACATCATCATGGACTGGGCGCGGCGCGCCGAGTTCCTGGGTATGGCTGGTGTCTGGCCCCAGCCAGACCCCATCGTACAGGACCTGGAGACCATGGAAATCGCCAGTGAGCAACCCTATATATTCAGGCTTAGCTGTCTGGGTGTAGAGGCCCAGCGGCGTGGCAAGGGCATCGATTTTGCCGCGGAAGTATCGGCTCTTATTTTTGGTGGCACCCGGGGCTGGGACCAGGGTGACCTATTGGCGCAAGCCACGGCCCGAGCCGGGCTGGACCTGGCTGAGATGGATGCCGCCATAGCCGATGGTGATCACCTGGCTGAAATAGAAAGGAACCAGGACCAGCTTGAGGCGGCGGGGCAATGGGGCGTACCCACCCTGGTCTTCGAGGGGGAGCCGTTTTTCGGCCAGGATCGCATCGACACCCTGTGCTGGCGCCTGGATCAACACCAGCTGCGGCGCGCTACCTAGAATAGTCTTGGTTAAGGCAGGCTCTATTTTCCCTTGAATACTGGAGGCCGGCGCTCCACGCGAGCGGTGAGACCCTCGGCGAAATCTTCCGTTTTCATCAGCGTGCCCAGGGCCTCGTTTTCCCGATCCAGGGCCTCGCTGAAGGCGTCCAGGTGTGGCTGGTGCATGGCGCGCTTCATTTCGCGGATGGCCATCACGGGCCCCTGGGGTGGAATCAGTTGCAGGGCGCGCTCGCGAGCGTAATCCAGCAATTGATCGTGGGGCAACACCTTGTTGGCAATACCCAATTCAACAGCCTGTTGCGCGCTTATACGCTCCGGGAAGAACAGTACTTCCTTGGCTTTCTGAAAGCCCAGCAAGCGGGGCAGGAGAAAGGTCGATGACAGTTCGGCGGCTATCCCCAGCCTGGCGAAGGGCAGTTGTATCCAGGCGTGCTCGGACATATAGATCTGGTCCGCTGCCGCCAGGCACAGGGTGAAGCCACCACCGATCGCCAGGCCGTTGACGGCGGCGATGACTGGCTTGTCGCACTGGTAAAACTGCAGCGTGGTGCGCTTTTGGGCGATATCTGACATGTCGATCTCAGCCAGAACTTCCTCGGGCACAGCTTCGAAGGCATCCGGGTTGAAATAGCCGCCACTGCTGAAGGCTTCCCGGGCGGGATCATCCGAGCCGGGATCTTTGGCGCCGGTCAATATCATCGCATGGGCCGTGTCGTCGGCCTGAAAGTGGTCGACGGCGTAAGAAATCTCCAGGAAGGTCACGGCGCTCAGTGCGTTCTTGCGCGCCGGCGTGTTCAAGGTCAGGGTGACGATACCCGCTTCATCTTTGCTATAGCGGATGTCGTTAAAGTCTGTCGGTTGCATAGATCTTTGCGTGCTCCAGGGCGTAGCTGGCCTGCGGGTGGCCAGGCAGCTATTCGGTCGTGTGGGTTTTGCGTTTTTCTTCCACGGCCTGGTCGAGAATCTTGAGCATATCAATTTTCTTGTTCAGCTCAGCATTAAGCTCTTTCAGTTCCAGGTTAGCTTGCCTGGACTCCTCGAGCTTGGCGTTTATTCGAGCGACCCGCTTGTCACGTGACAGCTGTTGAATCTCCTGCAAAGCCGCCAGCCAGTCTTGTAGTTCCTGATTCCTCGCAGCATCTGGGTTGTTGCGTGAATAGAGCTCCAGGTTCCGCAGGGCCTTTGCATAGTCACGTTGGGGGTTCTTGTAGCTCATGTAGCGCTGTGCGAGTTGATAGTGCGCCTGTTGCGCAGAGGAGGAATCGGGGTTTTGGCTGACCACGGCCTCCAGCCTGGAAATTTCCGTGGAATACTGACCAGATTCCAGTGGGCCTACCGTCTTTGATTGCATCTGGGCGCATCCACCCAGAAAGAAAATCAGTGCCGAGACAACCAGGGTTGTATTTCTACTCATGTAAGCGGCCTTCTATGCCCTTTTTTTCTGCTTGGGTTTACGGTCTTTTCTGTTGCCTTTCCCGGTCTTCCTTTGGGAAACCAGAAACACGCTGCCATCGACTGCTTTGGCTTGCTCTTTCATCTCGGCGGCGGCTTCGCCAAACTGAATATGATTGAGATCCTTATTATCCTCGTTAGTCACCACAGCTATAGATATTGTGGCCAGGGGGAATCGTACCTCCTCTCCCTGGCGGTTTTCGCCGATGATATACCCGCGCTTCCTGTCCTTGGCGTTATAGAAGCCGGGTATCGCTTCATCATACGTGGTCACGACAGCCTGGCAAATGTCGCTGTAGTTAGCTGGTGAGGTAATGACCACAAAATCATCGCCCCCGATGTGCCCAATGAAATCGTCTTCACCGCCATGGTCTTTCACCGCCTGGCTGACAATGTCTGCGGTGGTTTGAATCAGTTCATTGCCCTTGGCGTATCCGTAGTGATCATTGTATGCCTTGAAATTGTCAATATCCATTAAGCAAAACGCTATCTGCTCAGTGGCGTTGATGCGGGTTTCCATCACGTTTTCGATAGTTGTGCCGCCTGGTAATCGCGTCAGTGGGCTGGTATCCAGACTCGTTTCTTCCAGATGCTTCAAGCGCCCGGCCATGGCGACAAATGCTTCGGAAAGATCGCCTAACTCATCGGTGTTGCTAATGTCCGGCTTAAAATCGAACTCGCCTTTTGCAATCATCTCGGTGGCAGCTCTTAATTTATTTATAGCCCCGGAAATATTGCGGGTGATGATCGTGGCGGCGGCCAGGGAAAGTATCAAGCCCAGGCCACAGAGTACTGCTGCGGCCTTGAATGCAAGTGAACCGATGCTGGCCGTTGTGCCGGTCTTTTCATTTTGATCACGCTGTGCGTCCGCAGCCATCTCTTTCAGAACGGAAATCAGGTTTTCCTGCTGCGTTTTGATTCTTTCGTCATACTCTGTAGAAAGCGGCGATGAGGACTCCGTTGCAGCGCGCGCTCCTTCCATCAGCAGTTCGGTATACTGACTGTGCAGCGAGCTGATTTCTTCCACCGGGAAATCGCGTTTTTCCGGGACGGCTCTAATTCTTTCCAGCTGATTCTCGAAGTCGTTTTTTCTGTCCTGAAACAGGTTAAATACTTCATCTGTACCAAAAACCGCGTAGCGCCGGCTATAGAGCTCTTCAGTAAAGAGCAGGTCCACCATTTTGTCCGACGCGAGGATGACCGGGAGGTCGGTCTGCAGGATGCTGTCGTTAATGGAATTTAGCCGATTCAGGTTGGTGAGAGCATAGAGGGAGATAATGACCAACAAGGCCAGCAGGGAACTGAAGCCCAGCATCAGTTTTTTGGCGATGGTAAGCCGCAGGAAATTCGACACACAGAACTCGACCAGTTGGTCGAAAATCCGCTTTATGCCGACTTGCATGCTTTGATCGTCTGCCATTTTTAGACAAGCCTCCAGGCTAATTTTTCTTGTAATACAGCTATTAATGCTTGGATTGTTGCAGAAGCAGTCCGGTATTTCACTGGAAGTTGTTGGTTCTGTGCTCCATTCGTCATTTGTGCCCGTTCTGCGTTGATCTGGCTAGTGAGGCTGAAAAGGTAACAATATTTCGTAATTTCTTGGGCAAAGGCGGAAACATTCCAGTCAATAGCGCTAGCAGGCGTTAGTCGGGTGCTGATCGAGGTTCATTTATTGTGCACCTTCAGCTGTCCAATCGAGGTTGAAAACCGCTGAGAAACTGCAGTAATAATTCGTCACTGCAGGCCCGGTAGTGTTTGTTGTCCGGTTTGCGGAACAGTGCGCCAAACTCCGAACGGGAGAGGGTGGCGCCACCCTCCTCAAAGACAAGCTGCATGTCCTCCTGCTGGAAGTTAAAGGCAATACGCAACTTCTTCAGAACTTCATTATTGGAAAGCTCTGTGTTCTCAATGACGGGCAGTTCGCCATCTGCGCGCGGCCCGCGCTCAGCCAGTATCAGGCCCTCCAGAACGCAGCGCAATTCTGCATTGGAACAGTTGACCGCTAACAGCTCCGGGTCGCCAGTTTGGCCGCAGAGCTTCAGGAGGGCGTTGATATCCTCATCTGCCAGCGACAGGGCGCTGCAGATAGCCGTTAGTAACTGCTCGTTTCTCATCGGCGCTATCGCTGCGGTTCATCTCCAGCGGAGTCTGGCTGCTTCTCTTGCGCGGCTTGCTCTTTGGCGGCGAGTTTCTGCAGCCGCTTTTCCTCTTTCTTCTTTTTCTTGGCTAACTCCCGCTGGCGTTTTTCAAATGAATAGTTGGGTTTGGCCATGGCTGTGTCCTTTTTACTTGCTCAGGGATATCGCCACAGCATAAGCCATTTTCATTTGCCCTATGGATTTATTTATTGTCCTCTACCATGGCGGCGTTTGGATTTTGGCCCTCTCCCTGTGCGTGAGTTGGCTTTCAGCCTGTTTTCCGCCTTGTTTTAGGCCACTGGTGGTGTCACGAATTGCACGAAATCACCCGTTTCGGATGCCTCGGCGATGGGTCGGTAGAGCGCGTCGATTTGTCGGCGGCGCATTTTCAGGGTCGGTGTCAGCAGGCCGTTTTCCGGTGTCCAGTCGACATCACTGATGAAGACAGCGGCCATTTTCTGGTGTGCCTCGCAACTGTCATTGACCTCATGTACCAGCTCAGTAACAGCGGTCGCAAACTCGTCCCGCGGCATGGTCTTGCCCAATTCAGAGGGCGTTGCGACCAGAACCGGTTGTACCATGCCCAGGCCAATCACACAGAGTTGCTCCAGCAGGCTCTGGTCACCGAAGCGCGCCTCCACCACGCTTGGGTTGACGAACTTGCCCTTGGCGGTCTTGAAGGTTTCACTGATACGCCCGGTCACGTAGAGATACCCTTGCTCGTCCAGGTGACCTGAGTCTCCCGTATGCAGCCAACCGTCGATGACGGTCTCGGCGGTCTTCTCCGGCTCCAGGTAATAGCCGTGCATCACGGTTGGGCTGCGGAACAGGATCTCGCCCTCGTCGGATATTTTGATTTCGACGCCATGCAGCGGTTTACCCACGCTTGCTTCCGGATAATCGGGATCGATGGCAGCGACACCGTAAGACATGTTCTCGGTCATGGCATAGCCCTGCAACAGGGGCATGGACAGGGTTTTGTACCAGTGCAGTACTTCCGGCGGTGTCGGCGCCGCGCCGACGATGAAAGCGCGCACAGAGTCAAAACCCAGCTGTTTGCGAATAAACTTACCCAGTAGCGAGCGCAATACTGGCGTACGTTGAATGATGCCGATGAGTACAGGCGGTATCTTTGCCTCAATACCCTGCTTGAACTTGGTATAGAGTCGGGGCACGGAGAAAAAAATTGTCGGTTGTATTTTGCGCAGGTCTTCGACGAAGCTCGCTGTGGATTCGGAGAACCCGATGCTGTAGCCATGATACATTGAGGCACCCTCTACCATGACCCGCTCGGCAATATGTGCCAGTGGCAGGTAGGAGATCATGCGGTCATCGGGGCCGGCCTCGAATGGGTTGGCGGTGTCCGCGTCCAGCGCGGTGACGAGATCGACGGTCAACATGACGCCCTTGGGCGTTCCAGTGGTGCCCGAGGTGTAAACAATGGTGGAGAGTGCGTCGTCCGGCAGGAGCGGATTACCCTGCAAGGGCTCGTTATGCTCATGGATAGCCTGGGTGGATTCTTTCAGGGGGAGTTCACAGCCGTACATGGCGACCTGGGGCAGGTCCGCCGGGCAGCCCTCCTGCCAGCTAGTCGCATCATCCAGTTTGCCCACGAAGGCTAGCTCGCAGGCGGCGTGATTGAGAATGTAGCGAATCTGCTCGGCCGCCTGGCCCGCGTAGAGCGGGACGGAGACGCAAGCTGCCATGGCGATCGCCAGGTCGCAGACCATCCAGTCATAGGTATTCTTTGAGTAGATTGCGATACGTTTGCCATCACCGTAGCCCTCGGCCACTAACCAGGTGGCCAGGCGGCGTACCCGGTCGGCAAACTCCCCCCAGGTGAAATCCATGAATTCGCCATTGCGCAGCTGGCGCAGGTAGACGCGGTCAGGCTCGGTTTGCTCCCAGTGGTAGAGCATTTCCAGGATTTGTCGGTTGCTTTGGTCGGTCGCCATGAGAATCCTCCGATTGGTCGTGGAGAGATGACTATAGGCTCAGCATAACCGACCGGGGCCCCGCGATCTGCCTGTTTATGACCGGGGTTTGATCTAGCGCAAGTGGCGCAGTGCCAGGACAGTCCAATCGCAGCCAGGGGCGCAATATGTACCACGCAACTTTGTGTGCAGTCATGTGTATAATTTGAGAAAACACGGGAGTTACTGATGCACGCATTTTTTATCGACGGAAAGAAGCAGGAGATTGAAGCCATCGAAATCAGCTCCAGGGTGGATATCGTCAAGCTGGTAGGCCAGGACACCATTATATCCGATCAGATCAACGACACTGATGCGGTTTACTTTGATGAGGACTGCTTCATTCGCGGTGCTTCCGGGCGCTTCCAGATTGACAAGCTGGCGCCCATCTCGGGCAAGGCGGTAGTCATTGGTTACCTGGAGGGTGAGCAGTTGACCAATGCACACCTTAGTCTCGAAGAGCTGCAGGCCAAAACGCAATTTCTTTAAGCTCGGCGCCTGTTAACTGACGCGTGTTAACTGACGCGTGTTAACTGACGGGGTTTAGCCGGCGTAAGCCTTTTCGACTTCCTCGGCGATTAGCTTGACCCCGGCTTGCACGGTGTCGGAATCCTGGGCGTAGGAAACACGGATGCATTCGTGCTGATGCGGCCAGTCTTCGGTCAGCCCCACGAAAAAATCCTGGCCCGGTACAACCAGCACGCCGCGCGCTTTCAAACGTTCATACAACTCCCGGCTGCTTATGGGCAGGTCTTCAAACCACAGCCACAGGAAGATCGCGCCCTCGGGCTTGTGAATGTGAAACGGCAGGTCGCCAAGGGCCTCGCGAAACCATTGCACGGTCTGTTGTGAGCGCTCCCGGTAAAAGGGCGTTACGTGTTCGGCGGTGATCGACTGAATCTCGCCGCTGCGGAATAGCTCCTTGGCGATGGCCGGTCCCAGGGTGCCGGAGGCCAGGCTGACGATGGTATTGGCAGTGGTAAAGGCATTGATGATCTCTTCATTGGCCACCACGATGCCTGTGCGCACACCGGGCAGACCCAGCTTGGACAGGCTCAGGGCGAGAATGGTGTTGTCGTTCCAGTGCGGCCTGGCCTGGGCAAAGCAAATATTGGGGAAGGGCAGGCCGTAGGCACCATCAATAATCAGCGGTATGTCGTGCTCGCGGGCAATGGCGTCCAGGTGTTCCACTTCTTCATCGGTCAGTACATTGCCGGTGGGGTTGGTGGGTCGCGATACGCACAGCGCGCCGGTGTCCTGGCCAAGTTTTAGATGGGAGAAATCGACGTGGTACTTAAACAGGTGATCGTCGAGCATTTCAATGCTGGGGCGGGTGGCGGTAAAAAAGTTTTCACTCAAACCCGCGTCGGCATAGCCCAGGTATTCCGGGGTCAGCGGTAAGTGAATGGCGCGGTGGCTACCATCTCTCATGACTCCAGCCAACATATTGTAGAGAACGAAAAAGGCCGACTGGCTGCCGTTGGCTATCGCAATATTGTGTGGCGTCAGCGACCAGCCGTAGTGGGTCTTGAGAAAGCTGGCTATTTGCTCGCGAAATTCAATGTCGCCCTGGGGCGCCTGGTAGATACCGAAGAGGCTGTGACGTCGGACCGGGTCGGCCATTAGCTCTTCCAGCCGTTGCTGGAATATCTTCTCCACGTCCAGCAGGCGGCTGGGATTGCCGCCGCCCATAAAAATCATGTCGGGATTTTCACTGAGGGCCTGCCCCAGGTCATCCATTAACTCGACAATGCCGGACTTGCCGGAAAATTTTTCGCCAAAGGCGGACAGTTTCATTGCTCGTAGCCTTCGTAGAGCGAGAAGTTGCCGGTGGCTTCTTCCCAGCTCCTGCGTATCACAAACTCCCGGTCCAGCTTCAGTAGTGGGCCAAAACTGATCGGCTGGTAACCGGCGTCGGCGCTGAGACGGCCATTCACCAGGGTGTCCTGCAAGTCGCCCCCAATGCTGGCCGCGTAGGCGCCTAGCTCGGCCAGCTCGCGCATGAAGTCCTGGAACTGTCTGATGCCGGCAGCGTCGCTGACCGGGCCGTGTCCGGGAATAACCTGCGTGAAGGAGAGTTCGTAGAGTGCATCCAGGGTCTCTACCCAGGCGATCACGCTGCCGCCGGCCTCCAGGTCAATATTCGGATAGAGCTTGTTAAAAAACAGGTCGCCGGTATGCAGTACCTGGTCCTCGACGAACAGCACCACCAGGTCGCCGTCGGTGTGGCCGCGCCCCGGGTGAATGACGCGGATGGTCTTGTCGCCAACCTGCAGCTGGTCTTCGATGCTGAAGGTTTGGTCTGGCAAAGTGTTGGCAGCCTTGCCGGAAAAATAATCCGCGTCCAGTTGTCGCAGGTGATGCAGGGTGCGCTCGGTGGCGACAAAGCGAATATCTCCCTGGAAGGCAGGATTACCGTGGCTGTGGTCCAGGTGGTAGTGGGAGTTGATCACCAGGGTGACTTGCTCCCCGGTAAGTTCTTCGGCCAGTTCGCGAATCACCTGGCCCTGCATCTTCAGGGTCATGGTGTCGACCACGACGGCGCCTGCCCCGGTTTTCAAGACTGCGACATTGCCACCCCATTCACTGCTGATCATATGCAGGTCCGGCGTCAGTTCGGTGATTTCAAACTGGCGCAGGTCCAGAGTGAGGTAGAGCGCGGCGGAAGCGAGAAGGATGCCGAGCATGGCAACCGTGGCCAGTATGACTTTCTTCATGTGGATGCCCCTCTTGTATGACTCGATTGTGCCGCAGCCGCTATGAGGAAAAAAGCCCTCCCTCGGTTATGCTGGGCTAAGCTTAGCGCAGGAGGACCACAGTATGGGTATTAATCGACGTAACTTTAGCCTGGCAACGGCGGCCCTGGCGGCGGGACCGCTTTTGGGTGCAGCGGGCCCGGCAGCGGCGGCCGAAAAAAATCGACGCATCGTCCTGGCCTCGCGGCCACAAGGCAAGCCGAAGCTGGACAACTTTCGCCTGGAATCCGGGCCCGTGCCACAGCCCGGCGCCGGGGAACTATTACTCAAGACCCGCTTTCTGTCGCTGGATCCCTATATGCGCGGGCGCATGTCGGCGGGTCCCAGCTATGCCGAGAATGTCGCCGTTGATGGCGTGATGATCGGCGGCACCATCAGCGAGGTGGTTAAATCGCGTAATCCCGCCTTCAAGCCAGGCCAACTGGTGAGTGCATTTGGTGGCTGGCAGGACTATGCGGTCTCCACTGGCGCCGGCGTTATGCCGCTGGACCCGCGTATCCAGCCGCCCTCATACGGTCTCGGCGTGCTCGGTATGCCGGGCTTGACCGCCTATGTCGGCTTGCTCGATATCGGTCAACCCAGGCCTGGTGAGACGGTGGTGCTGGCAGCCTCAACCGGTGCCGTCGGTTCGGTGGTCGGTCAGATTGCCAAGATCAAGGGTTGCCGTGTGGTCGGCATTGCCGGCGCTGCCGAGAAATGTAAGTACGCGGTGGATGTGCTCGGTTACGATGCCTGTGTCAGCCACTACGATGATGATATGGCGGCGCAATTGGCTGCAGCCTGTCCGGACGGCATCGATGTTTACTTCGAAAATGTGGGCGGCAGTTCCTGGGAAGCGGTGATGCCGTTGCTGAACACCTTTTCCCGGATCCCGGTTTGCGGCTTGATCGCCCATTACAACCAGACCGAATTGCCGCCGGGGCCGGATCGCATGTCGCTGCTGCAGAGCACGATATTGGGCAAGCGCATCAAGATGCAGGGCTTTATCATCAGTGATCACCAGGATCGCATTCCCGATTTTGTCCGCGATGTATCCGGCTGGCTTGCCGCCGGCAAGATCAAGTACCGCGAGGATGTCGTGGACGGACTGGAGAATGCCCCCGAGGCCTTCCTCGGCTTATTCCGCGGTGCCAATTTCGGCAAACTGGTAGTCAAGGTCAGTTAGCACCTGGGGCCTGCCATGTATCGCGCGGTATTTTTCGATATCAGTGGAGTGCTCTACCAGGGCGAGCAGGTAATCAGCGGTGCGGTAGAAGCGGTGGCGGCGGTCCGCGCCGCCGGCTTGCCGCTGCGCTTTCTCACCAATACCTCGCGCAAGACAGCCGCTCTGATCAGTGCCGATTTGCAGCAGTTTGGCTTCGAGGTGCAAGCGGATGAGGTGATTACCGCTCCCTCAGCGGCCCGCGATTATATTGTGGCTCAGGGTTTGCGGCCTTACTGCCTGGTACATCGAGACATCCAGTCGGAGTTCGCTACACTCGATCAACAGGATCCCAACGCCGTGGTGATCGGTGATGCGGCAGAAGACCTCAACTACGCTAATCTCAATCGTGCCTTCCAGCTGTGCCAGGCCGGCGCCGTGTTGGTGGGTATTGGCGCCAACCGCTATTTTCGCCAGGGCGATGAACTGCTGCTGGATGCGGGCCCGTTTATTAAGGCTATTGAGTACGCAGCCTCGGTGCAAGCGATCACCATGGGCAAGCCGGCTCCGGCATTCTTCGCCCAGGCGCTGGTCGATGTCGGCTGCGAGGCCGCCCAGGTGTTGATGGTGGGTGATGATGTGCTGGGCGATGTGGAGGGCGCCATCAATGCCGGGCTGGACGCCTGCCTGGTGCGCAGCGGCAAGTACCAGGCCGGCGATGAAGAGCTGGTCAAGGCAGAATTCGCCTGCATCGCCTCGGTCGCAGCGTTACCGGAAATGCTTGCGCTACGCTGAAAATCAGTCTGAAAACCGAGCTGAAAGCTGCGCTGAATAATGGCAGCGGGTCGGTTATGATTGTGGCCTGCTCACAAGTCTCGGCTATAAGGACCAAATCAGTAAATGTCACTTCGCTACACCAACATCGACAAACTTGATGACGACATATTCGATGTGCTGATCATCGGCGGCGGCATCAATGGTGCGGTTTCCGCTGCCTCACTGGCAGCCCGGGGGGTAAAGGTTGCGTTGATTGAGCGCGGTGATTTTGCCGGCGACGTCAGCTCCAACTCCTCCAATCTGGCCTGGGGTGGTATCAAGTACATGGAGAGTTACGAGTTTCTTCTGGTGCGCAAGCTCTGCAAGTGCCGCAACCAGCTGATGCGTGAGTACCCCTCCACGGTCAAGGAGATTCGTTTCCTCACCACCATTCAGAAGGGTTTTCGCTTCCCGCCGCTGCTGATATTCATGGGTACCATCCTCTACTGGTTCATCGGCCTGTTTGGCACCCGGCCGCCGCGCTACCTGACCCGCAAGCAGATCAATCGCCATGAGCCGGTGATCAATACCGCGAATGCCGCCGGGGGCTTCGAATACTCTGATTGCTACCTGTACGACAACGATGCGCGCTTCGTCTTCAACTTCATTCGCTCCAGCATGAATTATGGCTGCATTGCCGTGAATTACATGGAGTCTCTGGGTTCGAGTCGTGCCGATGATGTCTGGTCGACACGGGTGCGTGATTGCATCAGCGGGCGCGAACGGGTGGTGCGCTCGCGAGCCATCGTTAACGCATGCGGACCCTATGTGGATACACATAACCAACTTACTGGTCAGGGCACTTCCCACCAACATGTATTTTCCAAGGGGATTCACCTGCTGATTGATCGGGTTACACCCAATGAGCGGGTTTTAGCCTTTTTCGCCAGCGACGGCCGGCTATTTTTTGTCATACCCATGGGCCCCAAGACCTGTATCGGCACTACCGATACCCGGGTGGAGCGGCCTGACGAAGGGGTGACGGATGAAGATCGACGCTTCGTACTCGACAACGTGAGCACTTTGTTAAACCTGCCACAGCCCTTATCCATGGATGACATCATTGCCGAACGTTGCGCGGTGCGACCGCTGGTGACCCCGAAGGCGGATGACGACGGCGGCGAGGTGGACTGGGTGCAGTTGTCACGCAAACACGTGATCGAAACCAATCCTGATGACCAGCATCTGAGTATTTTCGGTGGCAAGCTGACCGATTGCCTTAATGTCGGTGAGGAGGTGGCGGAAACGATCAAGTCCTTTGGTATTGAGATGCCTCGCCCGGACAAAAAATGGTTCGGCGAGCCAGATCGTCCCATTCGCGATGATTTCTTTTACCAGGCCAGACTGATGGGGCTGGATAAACTGACCCCGCTCACCTCCACCGAACCCTTGTCGGACCGCCTGTGGCGCCGCTACGGTGACAAGGCCTTCGATATGCTGGAAGAAATTCGCGAGGACCCGGCCCAGGCGGAGTTGCTGATTGAGCATACCGAGTACCTGCGCTGTGAAATTGAAGAGGCGGCGAGCACCGAGATGATCGTCAAACTGGAGGACTTCCTGCGGCGGCGTTCCAAGATATCCCAGGTGGTGCGGCATAAAGAGATTATCGGGGCTGAGGGACTGCTTGAAGCCTGCCGTATCCTGTTTGGTGATGCCGCCGAGCAGAAGCTGGATGAGTATATTGCCCAAAATGGCGACCCCGTCTGAGTGAGAAGAGCGATGCTGCGATTGATAATGGTGAACTTGCTGGCGCTACTGCTGGCCACGCCGACACTGGCGGAGCAGCAGCAACCCGCTAATGAAGGGCCTGGTGAGAAAATCATCAACTATCATCGCCTGGGGCCGACCCTGGCGACCTCGGGAGAACTGGCGCCGGGCGCGGCCGCGGAGCTCAAGGCCCTGGGTTTCGTCACTGTTGTTGACCTGAGGGCTGTCGATGAGGGAACGGCGGAGGAGGCCGCAGAGCTTGCCGCGGTGGGCATCAAATATGTGAACCTGCCGCTTGGTAAAGACTGGCCCACCCCTGAATTGATCAACCAGGCCAGCATGTTGCTCGATGATGCTCAACAACAACCGCTATTGTTGCACTGTGTTTCGGGTAATCGAGCGGCTGTTGTCTGGGCCGCCTACCGAAAAATGGAGGGCGTGCCGTACGAGCAGATATTGCAGGAGGCACGTACCATCGGATTAAAGCCTGAACGCGAGCCGCAGCTGCGGGACCAGTTTGGACATCCGGATGAGCTTGCCGAGTAAACGCCTAGATCCAGTGCATCAGGATGACCGCCATCACCAGGCCGATAGCGGGAATCGCCACTGTTAGCGCCGCGATTGGCCAGTAGGCGCTGCGGTGGGTCTCGCGGCAAATGGCCCGCACTGTGGTCACCACGTAGCCGTTGTGCGGCAAGGAATCCAGCGCGCCCGAGGCAATTGAAGATATACGGTGTAACTGTTCCGGGTTGACGCTGGTCTCAGCGTAGTAGGGTGCTAATACCGGCAGCGCAATGGACAGCCCCCCCGAGGCCGAGCCGGTCAGTCCCGCAATTACTGTGACTGCAATCGCCGCCCCTATTAGCTCGTTGCCCGGTATGCCGGTCATGGCCGCAACGGCTACTGCGAAGGCGGGTGATGCCTTCGCTACGGTGCCAAAACCCACCACCGCCGAGGTGTTTCCAATGGCGATCAGGGCGCCCGTGGTGCCCTCATTGATGGCGCGTGGCATATCGTGAAAGTGCTTCAAATTAACGGCGATGATCGCCAGGCAGCCACCGCCCAGGGCGAGGATGAGGGCATACTGGGCGTAGGCCTCGTGAAAGAAGAAAGAAACGCCCAACACCACCAGCAGGGGTAGTAGTCCGGTAATCGGGTGGGGGTAATCCCGGTCCGGTATTTCGGGGTCGCCGGGTCGCTGTTCAAAATGCTCACCCCTGGCCACGGCAGCGGCGATCATGCGCTTGAGCCACCAGAAACCGGCTACGGCCATGAATACCGCGACAATCAGGCTCACCTCCCAGGCGGCATAAGGCGTTGTGCCGAGGAATTTGATGGGTATCCAGTTCTGAATTTCCGGCGAGCCGGCGCTGGTCATGGTAAAAGTGACCGAGCCGAAGGCCAGTGCGCCGGGTATAAAGCGTCGTGGCAAGTTCGCGTCGCGGAACAGGCTAAGTGCCATGGGGTATACGGAAAAGGCCACGATAAACACGCTGACCCCGCCGTAGGTGAGAATGGCGCAGGCGATTACGACAGCGGCCGCGGCGTGTTTCATGCCCAGCGTCTCTACGATAGCCCTTGCCAGCGCGTCGGCAGAGCCGGTGTCTTCCATGAACTTGCCGAACAGGCTGCCGAGCAGAAACATCAGGAACCAGGCGCTGACAAAGCTGGCAAAACCGTTCATGTAGGTTGTGACAAAGGCTACCTCCTGCTCCCGGGGGAAAATCGCCACGCCGCCGGTGAGGCCGACGATCAGCGCACAAAAGGGGGCAGCGATAAACAGGTTCCAGCCGCGCAGGGCCAGGGTGGTGAGCAGTATCAAGCCGCCGACGAGTCCGAGCATACTCAGCATATGTAGTGTCCTTCGCCCACCCGGCAGTGGGCCTGTTATTATTTGGTGCCGCTAAGGCCCATCATTCTGCCAAAGTCCTGCTGAAGTGTCGCGCTGTCCCGATGGAGAAGGGAAGCCTGCCATGGTGTAAACTCCTCGCTTTTGAGACTGGGACTCAGCGCCCATAGTACGGGAACCCGAGTAAACATGAACAGCGTCACCAACAACCCGCAACACAAGGCCTATATTCTCGCTTTTCAGTGCCCGGACCAACTCGGCGTTGTCGCCCGCTACAGCTCGCTGTTACTCGAGTGCGGGGCGTTTATTACCGAGGTGTCCAATTACAGCGACCCGGTCACGGAGACCTTTTTTCTGCGCTGTGTGTTCGATGATCGTTCGATGAGCGTCGATTTTCCGGTGTTCACTCAGCGCTTTGCCGAACTGGCCACAGAAATGAATATGCAGTACAGCTTGCGCGAGGAAGATCAGAAGCCGCGCATACTGTTGGCTGTATCGAAGTACGATCACTGTCTCAGCGCCTTGCTCACCAAGTGGAAATCCGGTGCCCTGCCGGCACAGATTGTCGGCGTGGTCAGTAATCACGATGACTGCCGGGGACTGGTGGAATGGTATGGCTTGCCCTATCACCACCTGCCGATTACGCCGGATACCAAGCCTCAACAGGAAGCACAGATTCTTGGGTTGATGGACGAACTGCAGGTAGACCTGTTGGTGCTGGCCCGCTATATGCAGATTCTTTCCGATGACTTGTGCCAACAATTGCAGGGGCGGGCGATCAATATTCACCACTCTTTCCTGCCGGGCTTCAAGGGCGCCAGGCCCTACCACCAGGCCTATGACCGCGGCGTAAAGGTCATCGGTGCCACCGCCCACTACGTGACCAGTGACCTGGACGAAGGACCAATTATCGTGCAGGAAGTAAAACCGATTGATCACCAGGTATCAGTAGAGCAGATGGTGCACCTGGGTCACGATACGGAAGCGGTGGCCCTGTCCCAGGCAGTGCGTCTGCACTGTGAGCAACGGGTCATGCTGAATGGGCAGCGGACTGTATTGCTGTAAGCAAGGCGTTGCCTGCCTCTAAAGTGCAGAGCCCCTAAAATGAAAAGACCCCCCGCTGTTGGCGGAGGGTCAGTTGTCGCGGCGTGACGGAGATCAGTGTATTTCGATCCTGTGCTTTTCAGCCACCACTTTTCCGTTCCGCTTCGGTGCAATTAACTTCAAGACACCGTCCTTGAACTTGGCCTCAATCTCATCTTCCTTCACTCCGGGATCGAGGTTGAAGCGGCGCATCAGCTTACCGTACCGCCGTTCCTGGCGAATGAGCTTGCCGTTTTTCTCCTCTTTGTCCTCCTGCTTGGCCTCGGCTTCAATTACCAGCGCTCCGTCCACCAGGTTTACTTTAATATCGTCCTTTTCGACTCCTGGAAGCTCCGCAAGAATTTCAAAATGATCCTTGCACTCCTTAACGTCGACTTTTGGGGCGAAGAAATCTTCCATGAATCCTTCTTCCCACGCCATCGGCGCCCAGAAATCATTGAAGAGACGATCATTCTTGAACACATTTCCAGGAACTAGTCTCATATCTCCTCCCTCCTTTGTTGCTGCCGTCCACCGGCTCCCTATTAATAAATATGCGCCTTTAGAGCTTATATACAAGTGTTTTAGGGAATTTTCGGAGACTTGCTTGACCTGTGTCAAACGACTATAGAGAGGGCGCTGCTGCTTTGACTGTAGAGGTGCAAGGGAGTAACTTTCCAAGACTTTTCCAGTCATCGAATTCATTGCGGAGCAGAAAATAATGTCTAAAACCCATGATCATGAAGTCGTCTCCATCTATCCCTTTTCGGATGAAGAGACTGAGCAGCTGATGGCCAACTCCAACGAATGTGTGCTGATGTGGTCGACCAGGGACGGGTGGCCAGTGGGCGTTACCCATGCCTTTGTCTGGCACGACGGTAAAATCTGGATCACCTTTACCGCCCAGCGCCACCGCGCCGCGGCCATCCGTCGCGATAATCGTGTCTCGGTGAATGTCAGTAGTGGCGGCTACCCTGCGGGTGCCGATGAATCACTGGCTACAGGCGCCATCACCTTCAAGGGACACGGTGAGTTTTTTGAGGACGATGAAACCAAACAGTGGATGTATACCGCGCTGTCGCGCAAGCTAAACCCGGCCAATCCTGAAGGGGAGGCGGCATTTTACAGCCTGCTGGATTCCCCGTTGCGCATTGTGCTGGCCGTGACACCGGTGAAACGCATCATGTATAACGCGGGCCTCGCTGCGCGTCACTTCACCACCGGTGTTGATGAGTCTGAGCTGGGTGCACCACTCAGTGGTGACACCGAGCGTATGCAAAAGGAGCGGGAGAAGCGCGGCCTCGATTGAGTAGCGCCGGCGGGACTTATCGGCGCTTATGCGCCGTATTTATTCGCATGGTCCCTTTTCCGGGTCTGCGCCGTGCTCACAATGTCTTGCTTGCGTTGGTCTGACGCTGCGCCCCACTGCAGGATTTCCTCCAGACTGCGAAAACAGCCCAGGCAGATGTCGGCTTCATTCAGGCAGCAGCTACGGATACAGGGCGAGTTAACAGTCATTTGGACAGTATCCCGGCTCAGGTACCACAAAAGGTCTGGCGCACAAGCTGTTCCGGCTGTGGCGGCAGCGCCAGGCGTGATTGGTCCGGGTCATAGGCGAAGGGATTCTGGAGGCGATCCACCAGGGCGTTAAATGGCGCGAAATCGGCATCCGTGACCGTCGCGCTTATTGCTTCCTCCACCAGGTGGTTACGGGGAATATAGGCCGGGTTGGCCCGGTACATCGCCTCCTGTCGCTCCGCGGCGTTACCCGGTTCTAGCGTCAGGCGTTGTTGCCAGCGCTCCAGCCAGGGGGCAAACAATGCCGGCAACTCATAGATGTCGGCAACCGTATTGTCGCTGGTGTCGGGGTCAACGAGGTCGGCCAGGCGCCTGAAGGTGAGGGTAAAGTCGGCGCCGGTCTCGGCCATCAGGCTCAGCAGGTCCTGCACCAGGGCCGCGTCCTCGTCACCCTCTAGTGTCAAACCCAGTTTACGCCCCATGCCCTGGTCATGGGCCTCAAGGAACAAGTCCGGGAATTGATCGATCGTGTTCTGCGCCAGGGCGACGGCCTCGTCCTCCTCACTGTGTAGCAGGGGCATCACTGTCTGGGCCAGGCAGGCCAGGTTCCAGTGGGCGATACCGGGTTGGTTGCGATAGGCATAGCGACCCTTGTGGTCGATGGAGCTGAAGACCTGGTCCGGGTTGAATGCATCCATGAAGGCGCAGGGGCCGTAGTCGATGGTCTCACCGGAGACCAGCATATTGTCCGTGTTCATCACCCCGTGAATGAAGCCCACCAGTTGCCAGCGCGCGATCAGCCTGGCCTGTTCGGCGACCACACGCTGTAGCAGCGCCAGTGCGCGGTTGTCAGCGTCGGCCACCTCCGGGAAATGCCGTTCAATCACGTGGTCAATCAGTAATTGCAGGGCCTCGCCGTCCTGGCGCGAGGCGAAAAACTGGAAAGTACCAATACGAATATGGCTCTTGGCCACCCGCGCCAGTACAGCACCGGGAAGTGCTGATTCCCGGTAAACCTGCTCGCCGGTAGTAACCGCGGCCAGGCTGCGACTGCTGGGAATGCCCAGTGCTGCCATTGCCTCGCTAACGATGTACTCGCGGATAACCGGGCCCAGTGGCGCGCGACCGTCGCCGCCGCGGGAGTAGGGCGTGCGCCCCGAGCCCTTTAGCTGGATGTCATAGCGAATACCGTCTTTGCCAAGGACTTCACCCAGCAAGATCGCGCGGCCGTCTCCCAGTTGGGGGTTCCAGCCACCGAACTGGTGACCGGCATAGACGGTGGCAATTGGGTCCGCGCCCTCCGGCAATCTATTCCCGGCAATCACTTCGGTACCCTCTCGCGACGCCAGCCAGTCCGGGTCGATGCCCAGATCCCGGGCCAGTTCCGCGTTGACACGAATGGGTCCCGGTGCGCTCACCGGCTCTGGCTGCAGGCGCGTATAAAAGCGCTCGGGCAGGCGGGCATAGCTATTGTCGAAGGGAACCGCCTTGGAGTTCATGGGTGATCGGGACCATTGAATTTCAGAAAAGTATGGGGATTATACTCCTCCGGGGTGACGATAGATCAGCATGCCCTGGCAAATCGCCGCCACCGTGCTTCTTCACTTAACAGTGGGTGACCGGTGCCCGCGATTTCCCTCTATACTATGGGGCTGCAAAGTACCCAGGAGAGATTATGTTTGGCCGCTATCCGATTGCCTTGTGCGCCGCCGCCCTTGCCAGCAGCCTTGCCCTCGGGGCTGCAGAGCCCGGGGAAGAAGCCATTACTGCCGCCATGAAACTGGGGGTGAAACCGGCTGGCTATGCCCCACCGCGGGGCGACGAGAGTGAGGGACCATTTCCCAAACTAATCATCCAGAACGCCATTCTCATCGATGGCTCCGGCGCTCCTGCCCGGGGTCCGGTCACCATTGAAATTGAGAACGACCGCATTGTTGGTATTCACGGTGGCGGCACCGCCGCCATGCTGGGAGAGGCAAGCCTGCGTGCTGGCGGTAAGGTGATCGATGCCAGCGGCAAGTACGTGGTGCCGGGCTTTATCGATGCCCATACTCACTTGGGCACCACCAACCACGCCTATGCCGGTTACCTGACCAACCCCGAATACGTGATGAAGCTGTATCTCGCCCACGGCGTTACCACTGTGCGCGATGTCGGTTCCATCATGGGCTTGAGCTGGACCGTGGAACACAAGGAGCGCAGCGAGGCTGGCACCATCGCGGCGCCGCGCATTGTCGCTTTTTCCATGTTCCCGGAACAGCATGCCTCTACCACAGCGGCACGTAAATGGGTGCGGACGGTGCGCAAGAAGGGCGCCGATGGCGTCAAGTTCATTGGTGCGGCGCCGGAGTTGCTGGATGCGGCGATCGATGAGGCCAATGAACAGGGTATGCGCACCACCATGCACCACGCCCAGACCTCAGTGGTGCGCACCAATGTGCTGGACAGCGCGCGCCTGGGACTTGGCAGTATGGAGCACTGGTACGGATTGCCCGAGGCCATGTTTGTCGATCAGACTATCCAGGACTATCCCTACGACTATAACTACAGCAACGAACAGGATCGCTTTGGTGAAGCCGGTCGGCTCTGGCTGCAGGCAGCGGCGCCTGGCTCCGAGACCTGGAATGCGACCATCTCCGAGTTGATAGGGCTGGATTTCACCATTGATCCTACCTTTACAATCTATGAGGCCAGTCGTGATGTCATGCGTGCCCGGCTGGCGGAGTGGCACGCGGATTACACCATGCCGTATATCATGCGCTCCTTCGAGCCCAACCCGGAGGTGCATGGCTCTTTCTTCTTTGACTGGACCACCGCTGACGAAATTGCCTGGCGCCGCAATTACCAGCGCTGGATGCAGTTCATCAATGATTTCAAGAATGCCGGTGGCCGCGTGACCGCTGGCTCCGATGCGGGTTATATCTACAAGCTGTATGGCTTTGCCTATATCCGCGAGCTGGAGTTGCTGCAGGAAGCCGGATTCCACCCACTGGAGGTCTTGCAAGCGGCGACGCTTAACGGGGCGGAACTGCTCGGCATGGATGCGGAGATCGGCAGTATCCAGATCGGCAAGAAGGCTGACCTGGTGATTGTCGATGACAACCCCATTGCCAATTTCAAGGTGCTGTATGGCACGGGTGCGCGTCGTCTCAATCGTGAAACCAATATCATGGAACGCGCCGGCGGTATCCGTTACACCATCAAGGACGGCATAGTTTTTGACAAGGCAAAACTACTGGCGCGGGTGCGCGAACTGGTGGTGCAGCAAAAACTGCTTGAAGCGGAAGTTGCCGAGGACGCCCGCTGATGGGAGAGCGTATCGGCTCAGCTTTTACCGGTGACTATCCTGAGATCCGTGATGCGGTGGCGCGCCTGTGTCTGGACTTTCCCGCGGAATACTGGCGCGAACTGGATCGGGATCGCCGCTACCCCAGCGACTTTGTCAAAGCGCTGACTGACTCCGGATACCTCTCTATTTTGATTCCCGAGAGCTACGGCGGTGCCGGCTTACCCCTGGGTGCCGCCTGCGCGGTGCTGGAGGAGATACAGCGCGCGGGCGCCAATGGCGGTGCCTGCCATGCCCAGATGTATACCATGGGCACGTTGTTGCGCCATGGCAGCGATGAACAGAAAGAGCGCTACCTGCACGCTATAGCCGCTGGCGAGTTACGCCTGCAGGCCTTCGGTGTGACTGAGCCCGGCAGTGGCACTGATACCACCCGGATTCGCACGCGGGCGGTGCCGGATGGTGACGATTACGTCGTCAATGGTTCCAAGGTCTGGATTTCCCGCACCGAGCACTCGGACCTGATGGTGCTGCTGGTGCGCACCACGCCGCGAGAAGACTGTACCAAACGCACCGATGGTCTGTCGGTGTTGCTGGTGGATATGCGCGAGGCGGTGGGTAAGGGCCTCACCATTAAGCCTATTCGCACTATGATGAACCATGCCACCACCGAACTCTTCTTCGACGATCTGCGGGTGCCGAAAGCTAACCTGGTGGGCGAGGCGGGCAAGGGTTTTCGCTACATCATGGATGGCATGAATGCCGAGCGCATACTGATTGCAGCCGAATGTATCGGAGACGCCCGCTATTTTGTTGATCGAGCCTCGGCCTATGCCAGTCAACGGGAAGTGTTCGGTCGCGCCATTGCCGAGAACCAGGGTGTTCAATTCCCAATTGCCAGATCCCACGTGCAGACCGAGGCCGCGGCCGCGATCGTACAGGAGGCCGCGCGACGTTATGACAGCGGTGAAGACTGTGGTGCCCAGGCCAATATGGCCAAGCTGTTAGCCTCGGAAGCGTCCTGGGCCGCGGGGGACAGCTGTATCCAGACCCACGGTGGCTATGGCTTCGCCGAGGAATATGATATCGAGCGCAAGTTCCGAGAAACCCGCCTGTACCAGGTGGCGCCTATTTCCACCAACCTGATCCTGTCCCATGTGGCCACCCACGAGTTGGGGATGCCAAAGTCCTTTTAAATAAAAAAGGCCCGCGCCAGGACGGCGCGGGCAGGGGTTTGGGGTCAGGGGGCCCCACTTACTCCTGGGTCTGGACCTGCTCGTCGTGACGTTGCGAATAGATGCGCGCGCGGTTGTGATCCAGGCTGTGTTGTAACCTGGCTCGTTCGCCCGGACTCAGTTCTCCATCGGCGCGGAAGCGCTGTTCCTTCGCTTCCAGCTTCACCTGCTGGTTGCGCAGGCGCTTGGCTTCCCTGCCCGTGAGGCTACCGTCTTCGACGCCAGCGCGAATTGAATGGCGTTGTGCTGCTTCTCGTTTGTTGACTCCAGCTGCCTGGGCGACACTGACTGTGGCCAGGGAAATAATGACCATTGCTACTACTGTTTTGAACGCTTTCATTATCGGTTCCTCCATGTGTTTTGAACCTCACCCTATAGAACGCGGGTGCTGGCAGGAGGAGGACAGACGCAGGGTAAAGAAGTGTAAAGGCCGCGGCTTTATTATTTGGGGAAGCCGGTTTCGACATAGAAAATGCGTTGGCGTGGCAGGGCGCGGGTGTCAATGACTCTGCCGCGGGCCATGACCAGGGATTGACGGCGGATGTTGCTGATGTCTCGCAGTGGGTTGGCATCCAGCAGGACCAGGTCGGCCGATTTGCCAACTTCAATAGTGCCGAACTGCTCCAGCCCGCGGGCGGCGATGGCGCCGTTGCGGGTGCCGGCGACAATCGCCTGCATGGCAGTCATGCCCAGGTCCGTCAATCCTTCAATCGCCAACAGGCTGCCCATACCGGCTTCCTGTATCGCCAGCTTGGGCTCGCGGCGAAATTCCGGCGCCCGACCCTGGTAATTGTCGGTGGCGATGGTGACCCTGCAGCCGGCGGCGATCAGTCTCTCGGCGTTTTCCCGCTCCAGTTCATAGAGGTCACCGCGCAGGGTTTCCCTGCGCCTTCGTTCGGCGCTGGTTGCCGGCGGAATGGCGTCCGCCAGCAATTTGATGGCCGCCTGGCGGCGCTTCACATGTTGACGCCAGGGTTCGCCTGCGAGGGTGTTGGAACGCAAACCGCAGATCACGTCGCGCTCGACGATCATGGCGATAAGGTCTTCAGGGTAGGGGCTGGACAAGATTTCCGGGTGCTGGATGAAGTCAATGCCGGCCTCAACCGCCATGCGCAGGGCTTCTGCCGAGGTGGCGTGAGTCTCTGCGACCAGGCCGCGCTTGTGCGTCTCCTCGACGATCACCCGCTGGGCCCGGGGCGAGAAGCCGATGAGGGAGGGGTAGCGGAAATGGCTGGTGCCGCCGTACTTGATAAAGTTGGGCCCCTTGTCGAGATAGGCATTGATAGCCACCCGCAAGTCCTCCGGACCCATGTCCATCAACTCCTCGCCGGCACCCTGTGCGATAAGATCGTTCCACTGTTCCTGGAACAGGGTCAGGTCTGACTCTTTCATCAGGGAAAAGGTCAGCGAGAAGGGGCCTCCCCAGCCCACGATGTTGCCGGCCACTAACATGCGCGGGCCTATGATCTCGCCGCGCTCAATAGCATCACGGACCTGGATCAGGGGCAGTAGCGAGCCGTAGCTGTCGCGTATGGTCGTCACGCCGAATTTGAGCTGGCGTTGGGCAAACTCCTCTGCCAGTTCATGGTTGCGCCGGGCATATTTCACCGCGGTTTCGCGGCGTCGTGAATTGCCGTAGACAGAGGCGTGTACATTGGTGTCGATGAAGCCGGGCAATAGATATTTGCCAGCGCCATTGATCCGGGTGGCGCTGGCGGGAATATCGCGGGGAGCGCTGGATTCAACGGCTGTAATCTTGCCGTTCGCAATACTGACCCAGGCTGGTTTGACTACCTGGCCGCCATTGCCATCGATCAGGGTGACGTTTTCGATCACGGTCACCTCGGCCATAGCTGTCAGACCTGCTGTCAGGCTTATCGACAGCAGCAATAGTCTTGCGGTGGAGCGTAGCGCCTGCGACATACAACTTCCCTGCCTGGTCTCCCTATCCTGTTAGTTTGGTATGCTCATCGCATATGCGCAAACCCGCTGATCACCTGTCAACCCAGGTTAGTCCTGAGGGTTTCCAGCATTTGCCGGAAGCGCTCCACCACGGAGTGCTCTTTGAGGTCGCGGAATTCTCCCGCGTCAAAGTAGGTTCCAAAACAGCGCGAACAGTACTCATATTGAATATGGAACTGATCTTTATCGATCATCGGGCTCATTGCGATATGGCATTTTGGGCAATCGATGTCCCTGTTCTGGTTGTACTCGGCGCCTACTCTTGCATCGCCAATGTCGATTGACTCCGAGCCCAGCATGGCCTGCAGGTCCTCTTTCTTCAACAAGTCGAACCACAAGCCCTTGCAGCCAGTGCAGCGCTCGAATTGAATACCAGCAAAATCTACCGCCGCGAAGTCAGTGCCGCACTTTGGACATTTCATGCTACTTCCTTACTGCTGTTAAAAGTCTTGTGGGCCTTGCCCGCCAGGAATATTGCCAGCCAGGCCATGGGAATGTAGGCGAACAGCAGGTCCACAGCGATAAACCAGGCAGGCGCCGGTAGTAGCCAGGCGACAAATATGCCGCCGGCCAGGAAGGCAGCCCCAATCCCCCAGGCAAATGTATCGCGATGGCTGGCAGCAATTAACCAGGCGATGAAAGCGCCACTGAAGGTCCCCAGGGCGTGGGCCAGGAAGGGAAATACGTAGTGCTTCGCCTCAAACATGTGAAGAGAGGCTGCAATGCTGTCGACATCGGTGACGTCTACGCCCGCTGGCGGCAGGATGATGCTGGGCCCCAGCACAATGAGCGCCATGTTAATGCGACTGCCGATCATCAGCCCGATGATAAGCGCCAGGACATTTCTAAAAATTATCATTGCCAGAAACTCCCTGAACGTATGTCTTTCCAGTTTAGGCCAGCTTGCCAATATCTGCGCGCGCTTCCGGGAGATTAGTCTCCTCTTTATGCTCAAGGCTTCTATACTTAGCGAGCTGAATCCGGAGGACCCACAATGACCGCACTCACCGACATGGCCGATTTCTGTATTGAAGGCGGTATCGCTATCATTACTATCGATAACCCGCCTGTGAACGTTTTAAGCCAGGGCGTACGCCAGGGTATCAAGGATGGCGTGGCGCAGGCCCTGGCAGACGAGAGCGTCAATGCCATTGTGCTGATTTGTGCTGGCCGCACCTTTATTGCAGGTGCAGATATCACGGAGTTTTCTGGTGGGCTTAGTGAGCCCGACTTTCACGCCGTCATGCGTGACATGGAGAATGCCGGCAAGCCCCTGGTCGCCGCGATTCACGGTACAGCGCTGGGTGGTGGACTGGAGACCGCACTCTGTTGTCACTACCGGGTCTGTGATTCCGGTGCCCGTTTTGGCCTGCCGGAAGTTAACCTGGGATTGTTGCCGGGCGGCGGAGGCACCCAGCGACTGCCGCGGGTAGTTGGGGCTGAGAAGGCCCTGCAGATGATGGTGCTGGGCAGCCAGATTGATAGTAGCGAGGCATTGCACAGCGGCTTGGTAGAGGAGGTTTTCGAAGGCGACCTGCGTGCTGGTGCCATTGCTTTCGCAGAGAAAATAGTGGCGGAAGCGGCCCCGCTGCAGAAAATACGTGACCGTGACGACAAGTTGCAAAGTGCGCGGGAAAAGCCAGCCCTGTTTGACGACTTCCGCAAGGCGATTGCCCGCAAAACTCGCGGCTTCCTGGCGCCTGAGTACAACATCCAGTGTATCGAGGCGGCGGTCAAGCTGCCCTTTGATGAAGGCATGAAAGTCGAGCACAAGTTGTTTATGGAGTTAATGGCCAGCTCACAATCGGCGGCTCAGCAGTATTTTTTCTTCGCCGAGCGCCAGGCGGCAAAAATTCCCGATATACCCAGAGACACGACTGAGATTCCCATCCTCAAAGTGGGTGTGATTGGGGCGGGCACCATGGGTGGTGGCATTGCCATGAACATGGTCAATGTCGGCATTCCCGTAACCATTGTCGAAACGAGTCAGGAAGCACTTGATCGGGGCCTCGGTGTTATCCGTAAAAACTACGAGAATACCGCTGCCAAAGGCCGTATCAGTGAGGAGGATGTACAGGAGCGTTGTGGCCTGATTTGCGGCAGCCTGGAATTGCAGGACCTGGAAGACTGCGACCTTATTATTGAGGCAGTGTTTGAGAACATGGCCATCAAACAGGAGATATTTGGCAAGCTCGACAAAATTGCCAGGCCTGGCGCGATCCTCGCGTCCAATACCTCGGCGCTTAATCTCAACGAAATTGCCTCGGCAACCAGTCGACCTGAGTCGGTGATTGGCCTGCACTTTTTCTCCCCCGCCAATGTGATGAAGTTGCTGGAGATCGTACGCGGTGACGCCACTGGCAAGGATGTCATTAAAACCTGCATTAGCTTTGCCCGGCGCATCAAGAAAACCGCGGTGCTGGTCGGTGTCTGCCCGGGTTTTGTCGGTAACCGCATCCTGTTCCAGCGCCAGGCCCAGGCCCAGCAGCTGATCCTGGAAGGGGCCTTGCCGCAGGAAGTGGACAAGGTGCTGGTGGACTTCGGTTTGCCCATGGGTGCCTTCCAGATGAGCGACCTGGCAGGACTCGATATAGGCTGGAGCGCGGAGACCTCCAAAGGTGAGACTATTCGTGACCTGCTCTGCGAAGCGGGTCGCCGTGGCCAGAAAACCAGCGCCGGTTACTATGATTACGATGACAGGCGGGTGCCCAGCCCTGCGCCCATGGTTGAAGAAATTATTCTGCAGTTTTCAAGCGCGGCCGGGCTGGAACGCCGGGCGATATCCGAAGAAGAAATACTGGAGCGCTGTATTTATCCGATGATAAACGAGGGTGCAAAAATCCTCGAGGAAGGCATCGCTATTCGTGCCAGCGATATTGATGTGACCTGGGTGTATGGCTACGGTTGGCCGGTTTATCGCGGTGGCCCGATGCATTATGCCGATAGTGTTGGTCTCGACAAGATCCTCGCCACCATGCGCAAGTATCTGGAGCAGACGGGCGACAGCTTCTGGGAGCCGGCAGCGCTAATGGTCAAGCTGGTAGAGGAAGGTAAAGGCTTTAAGGACCTGCAGGGCTGATAAAAGTTGTCAGCCCGCGTCGCTGGCGATTGCCTTGATGCGTGCCACCATGGCGCGCAGTCCATTGCCGCGGGTGGGTGAGAGGTGATTCATCAACTCAAGCCTGTCGAAGTAGGCGTCGATATCGAATTCAAGCACTTCGGCAGGGGTTTTGTTGTTATAGGCGGCCAGCACGATACCGAGCAGGCCCTTGACGATGAAGGCATCGCTGTCGACCGCAATCTGTAACTTGCCACCGTCCAGTACGGTATCTATCCATACCTGGCTCTGGCAGCCGCGGACCAGGCGATCTTCGGTGTGTAAGTCATCCGGCATGGGCGGCAGCTCCTTACCCAGGTCGATGATGTACTTGTAGCGGTCCTCCCAGCTGTCGAAAAAGCCGAGGGTATCGAGGATGTCATCACTGCTGACGCTGTGACCAAAAGGGTTCGCTGCGGTATTCATAGTGGGGCGTAGTTTGTCAGAAGAACATGCCGGTTTCGAGCTGGGCTTCTTCCGACATCATCTCCCGCTGCCAGGGCGGGTCGAACACCAGTTCCACCTGCACGGCCTTCACATTCGGTACCAGGGCAACCCGGTACTCGACGTCGCCTACCAGTACCGGGCCCATGCCGCAGCCGGGGGCGGTGAGGGTCATCTGGATGTCCACGCGGCCGCTGTCCTGGTCGATCTCTACCCGATAGATCAGGCCCAGGTTGACCAGGTCGACCGGAATTTCCGGATCAAATACCGTGTGCAGTGCTTCCCACACCTGGTCCTCGTGCACCTGGCCGTCAGGTCGGGGATCGAATTCCAGTTGCAGTGGCTGCAGGCCCAGCGCATCGGCATCAGTGCCGTCAACCCGCACCATGTTGCCGTTGTAGGTCAGGGTGTAGTTGCCACCCAGTGACTGGGTCAGGGTGACGAAGGTGTGGGCCGGAATCGTCAATGGGTCACCCACGGGCACCAGCCGCGCCGGGCAATCCCGTGTGGTCGTCAATATGGTGCGTTCCTGGGCGCTCATTCGATTGAAAAGCTTTCACCACAGCCGCAGGCGGCGGTGACGTTTGGGTTTTTGAATTTCAGGCTGCGGTTAATACCCTCACGCACATAATCCAGTTCGGTGCCGCGCAGAAAGCCAATGGAGTCGACATCAATGAACACGTTGACGCCGTTTTCCAGGTCCATGGCGACATCTTCCGCTTCACCGGCATCAACCTCCTCCATGACATACATGTAACCGGTGCAACCACTTTCCTTCACGCTGATGCGCACACCGCGAGTGCCTTTTGCCAGCACCTGGCTCTTCAGGTGCTGGGCAGCCTCCGGTGTAATCGACATGATGTCGGTGCTCACATCAAAGCTTTCTACAGTCATTTTCCTTTTACCTCGTTCCTGTTGCAGCCCGGCTCATACTCTTCAACTGAAGAGTGCTTTGGCTTTGCGGATGCCGGCAAACAATGCATCGACATCCTCGCGGGTATTGTAAATAGAGTAGGACGCGCGGACTGTGCCCGGCACGCCGTATCGATCCATCAGTGGCTGTGCACAGTGGTGGCCGGTGCGCACCGCGATCCCCTGTTGATCCAGCAACATGCCCAGGTCACTGGGATGGGTGCCGTCCAACAGAAAGCTGAAAATGCCGGCCGCGTGTCGCGGCGTACCCACCCGGGTGAGGCCGTCCACATCCGCCGCCAGTTGCAGGCTGTACTCCAACAAGTCCTGTTCGTGGGCAATAGCCGCCTCGCGATCAATGCCGTTGAGGTATTCAATCGCCGCCGCCAGCCCGATGGCTCCCGCTATATGTGGGGTTCCGGCTTCAAATTTAAAGGGCAGGGTATTAAAGGTGGTGCCAGTGAAGGAGACGGTTTCTATCATTTCCCCACCACCCAAAAAAGGTGGCATGGCATCCAGCAGTTCCTCGCGCCCCCACAGTGCGCCAATACCGGTGGGTCCAAACAGCTTGTGACCGGAGAAGGCATAAAAGTCGCAATCCAGTGCCTGCACGTCGATCGGCCAGTGGGCGACTGCCTGGGCGCCGTCCACCAGTACCTTGGCGCCGACCGCGTGGGCTTTGGCAATAATCTCTGTCACCGGGTTGACGGTGCCGATGGCATTGGAAACATGATTGAGCGCGACCATCTTGACCCGCTCATCCAGCATCTGGTCCAGCGCGTCCAGGTCAATATCGCCGCTATCGCTTACCGGAATTGGTTCGACCTCCGCCCCAGTGGCTGCACAGATCATTTGCCAGGGTACGATGTTGCTGTGGTGTTCCAGGAAGGGGAGTAGCACCCGATCACCCGGTCCCAGATTGCTGCGGCCCCAGCTGTTGGCCACCAGGTTTACGGCCTCGGTGACGCCACGCACCCAGATCAACTGACGCGAAGAGGGGCTGTTGAGAAAGCTGGCCACGGTTTCCCGGGCATTTTCAAAGCCGCGGGTGGCGCGATCACTCAAGGCGTGGGCGCCGCGGTGCACATTGGCATTGTCATGGCGATAGTAGTTGGCGATGGCTTCAATTACCGCCTCGGGCTTTTGCGTGGTCGCGGCATTGTCGAGGTATACCAGCGGATGGCCGTTAACTTCCTGCTGCAGTATCGGGAAGTCCTGGCGAATTGCCAGCGCATCAAAGGGCAGGGCAGATGTCTGTGGTGCCGAACTCATGCCAGGTGCCTCGTCAGTCGCGGGTCGCGGGAAAAGCGCTGGGCCAGCATTGGCCGCAGGAAGTCCTGCAGGCTTTCAAGCTTCACGCCCTCAACCAGTTCGTTGATAAAGCCATAGCTGAGCATGACCTCGGCCTCGTCACGGTTGACGCCGCGAGTGCGCAGGTAGTGCAGCATGCCCTCGTCCAGCTGCGCGACCGTGGCACCGTGGGCACAGGCGACATCGTCGGCGTAAATTTCCAGCTCTGGCTTGGTATTGATCTCGGCACTGGTGCTGGTCAACAGGTTCTTGTTGCTGAGTTCGGCACGGGTCTTTTGCGCATCCGGGTGGATGTGAATGCGGCCATTGAATACGGCGCTGGCCTGGTCCCCGATAATGCCGCGGAACACTTCATCGGTGGTGCAGTGGGGCACGGTGTGTTCAATACAGCTGTGGTAGTCCACGTGTTCGCTTCCTCGCAGCAGGTAAATGCCGTTGAGGTCGCAGTGGGCGCCGGCCCCATGGTGATTGATCACCACGTCAATGCGTTTCAGTTCGCTACCCAGTGCCAGGTGGAAGCTATCCAGAGTGCTGTCACGGCCCAGGCTCGCGTGAACGCCACCGATATGCATGGCGCCAGCCTCTTCCAGGTGCAGGCGGTGGTGCAGCAGGTGGGCGCCGTCTGCCAGCACCAGCTCGGTGATGCCGTTAGTGAAGGCTGCGTTGGCGTTGCCGGTAAAGTGCTCAATCACCGTGGCCTGGGCATTGTTGCCCAATACCACGAGAAGGCGCTGGTTGACGGTGAAAGCAGGTTCCCGGTTACTGGTCAGCCACAGCAGGTGAACAGGGGTTTCCAGCACCGTGTTGGCAGCGATGTCCAGGAATACACCATCGGCGAGGGTGGCGTCGTTGAGGTTGGCGAACATGTGCTGTTCGTTGTTGACGACGCTGCCCAGTTGCGCGGCAATTCTCTCGGCCTGGCTGCTACTGGCATCGGCAAAACGCACCAGCTCGGCGCCTGCGGGTAAATCCAGCTGCGACAGGTCCTCGCGCAGGAAACCATCAACAAACACCAGGCGACTGCCACCGAAGTCCGGCAGTGCCAGGCCTAATTGGTCGACCGAGGCGCCGCTGCGTTCCGCGGCGCAAAAGTCGCGGTTGAGGGCGTGCAGGCTGGTGTATTTCCAGGCCTCGGTTTTACGTGTTGGCATGTGACTTGCGGTCCACTGGCGGGCACCGCTGTCCTGGCGCTGGCGCAGGAATGCGGGCACCTGCGTGTTGCTGGCTGCCAACAGTGTCTGGATAAAATCAGCCATCAGGCGACCTCGTCCTCGATCCAACCGTAGCCTTTTTCTTCCAGCTCCAGCGCCAGGCTCTTGTCACCGGATTTCACGATACGGCCGTCTGACAGCACATGTACGAAGTCGGGCTCTATGTAGTCCAGCAGGCGCTGGTAGTGGGTGACCAGGATAAAGCTGCGCTCGGGCGAACGCATGGCGTTAACGCCATTGGCCACGACTTGCAGTGCATCAATGTCCAGGCCGCTGTCGGTTTCATCGAGAATGCCCAGGGTTGGCTCCAGCAGCATCATTTGCATGAGCTCGTTGCGTTTCTTCTCGCCGCCAGAAAAGCCTTCGTTCACGCCGCGCTTGAGAAAAGCGGGATCCAGGTCTACGGCCTTGCTGGCTTCACGTGCCTGCTTCATGAAGCTGACGGTGTCCAGGGGCTCGAGGCTGCGGTGTTCACGCATGGCGTCGACCGAGGCCTTGAGGAATTCCATATTGCTGACGCCAGGAATTTCGACCGGGTATTGAAACGCCAGGAAGATACCGAGATGGGCTCGTTCTTCGGTTTCCAGCTGTAGTACATCCTGACCCATAAAGCTGACCGTGCCGGCGCTTGCCGTATAACCTGGACGCCCAGCCAGAACGTGACCCAGCGTGCTCTTTCCAGAGCCGTTCGGTCCCATGATGGCGTGTACTTCGCCAGCCTTAACTTCGAGGCTGAGACCCTTGAGAATATCCTTGCCATCAACCTGCGCGTGCAGGTTATCAATCTTCAACATTATCTACGTCCTATCCGACCGAGCCTTCGAGGCTCACTTCCAGTAATTTTCCAGCTTCCACGGCAAACTCCATGGGCAGTTCCTTGAACACTTCCTTGCAGAAACCATTCACAATCATCGATACGGCCTTTTCCGCGTCCATGCCCCTCTGTTGGCAGAGGTAGAGCTGGTCATCGCTGACCTTGGAGGTGGTGGCCTCGTGCTCAATCACTGCACTGGGGTTGCGGCTCTCAATATAGGGAAAGGTGTGAGCAGCACATTTGTCGCCAATCAACAGTGAGTCACATTGGGTGTAGTTACGTGCGCCTGCCGCCTTGGGGCTCATCCTGACCAGGCCGCGGTAGGCGTTACTGCTTTTGCCCGCCGAGATGCCCTTGGAAATGATGGTGGAGCTGGTGTTCTTGCCCAGGTGTATCATCTTGGTGCCGGTGTCGGCCTGCTGCATGTTGTTGGTCAGGGCCACCGAGTAAAACTCACCGACGCTGTTGTCACCACGCAGTATGCAGCTGGGGTATTTCCAGGTCACCGCCGAGCCGGTTTCCACCTGGGTCCAGGAGATCTTGGCGTTGCGATGGGCCAGGCCGCGCTTGGTGACAAAGTTATAGATGCCACCCTTGCCCTCGGCATCGCCCGGGTACCAATTCTGTACCGTGGAATACTTGATCTCGGCGTCATCCAGGCACACCAGTTCCACCACAGCGGCGTGTAATTGGTTCTCGTCGCGCATGGGCGCCGTGCAGCCTTCCAGGTAGCTCACATGGCTGGCTTCGTCGGCGATGATCAGGGTGCGTTCAAACTGGCCGGTGTTGGCCTCGTTGATACGGAAATAGGTCGACAGTTCCATCGGGCAACGCACGCCCTTGGGGATGTAGACGAAAGAGCCATCGGAGAACACCGCGCTGTTGAGCGCCGCGTAGAAATTGTCCTTGCGCGGCACCACGCTGCCCAGGTACTTGCGCACCAGGTCGGGATATTCTTTCACTGCCTCTGAAATAGAGCAGAACAGGACCCCCGCATCGGCCAGCTTCTCACGAAAAGTGGTGGTTACCGAGACAGAGTCAAACACCACGTCGACCGCAACTCCTGCCAGCACCGCCTGTTCATGCAGGGGAATGCCCAGTTTTTCATAGGTGGCGATCAACTCCGGGTCGACCTCATCGAGGCTCTGGGGGCGATCTTCCATGCTCTTTGGCTGGGAATAGTAGGAAATCTGGTCGAAATACACCCGGGGGTACTCGACATGGGCCCACTCCGGCTCGGTCATCTCCGACCAGACGCGAAAGGCTTCGAGTCGCCATTCCAGCAACCATTCCGGTTCCTCTTTCTTGGCGGAGATAAAGCGAATCACGTCCTCATTGAGGCCCGGAGGCAGCGTGTCCGATTCGATATCGGTGACAAAGCCCGCTGCGTACTCGCGCTCGATGGCCTGATCTATGTGTTCCTGTGACATGGCTTACCTGTACTTTTGTTGCGGTGAACGCCTAAACACTGCTCACCAGGATGTCGATCTCTTCGCCAGCAACTTGCGCGCGGTTTTCCTGGTCAGTGGAAATGCTGCGAATTTCCTGCCGAGTGACCAGGTCGGCGAGGGTGATATTACCCAGAAAGTCGCGAATCTGGTCGCTCAGGTCCATCCACAGGTGGTGGGTCAGGCAGGTTTCGCCCTTTTGGCAGTCACCGGCGCCGTGACAGCGGGTGGCATCGGTGGTTTCGTTAACGGCTTCAATTACCTCGGCCACACTGATCTTGGCGGGCTCTTTGCCCAGGTGGTAGCCACCGCCGGGTCCGCGCACGCTCTGTACCAGGCCGCGGCGACGCAGCTGGGCGAACAATTGCTCAAGATATGACAGTGAAATGTCCTGGCGGGAAGAAATGCCGGCCAGTGGAATGGGTCCGCCTTCCTGGTGCAGGGCGAGATCGAGGATGGACGTTACCGCATAACGGCCCCGGGTTGTCAGTCGCATAGTCTTGCTCGTGGCGCCACGCTGTGGCCGCAGTATTAAGAGGGTCGGAACTATGACAAAACCCAGTATTTTAGTCAAGTAAAAGACCCTTTGGTGAACTCGGGTATTCGCCCGGTCCCGGGTGATGTCGGAGGTTGGCTCGCCTGCGCTAGAATGGCTGTCTGGGGACACTGGAAACGAGGCTTTACAACTTGGTGATGAATGCAACTGGCAGTGACGGTGACAGGCGCTGGGATCTATACCCAACACTGATAGTGGTATTCGCTGTGCTGCCGGTGATAGCGGCGTATTTTTTCTATATCTCGATCTACGCCGTTAACATCCCCCGCCTGGACGACTACAGCAGCATCCTGTTGGCGACTCTGGATATAAGCAGCGAATCAAGCTTCACCGGCAAGCTCGGCATGCTGTTTCGGCATCACAACGAGCACATCATTGCACTCAACAAATTGTTGGCTTACGCATACTACGGCCTGTTCGACGCGATCAATCTCAAGCATCTGGTTTATATTGGTAATACGCTGTTGCTGGTGACGCTGTTGCTCATCAGCCTGCAAATTGAGCAGCAAAAACTCAAGCTGCCCCTGACCCTGTTCGCAGCGCTGATGCTACTCCAGCCCCAGTCCTGGGCCAGCGTGACCTGGGCGATGGCGTCGATTTCAAACTTTGGCGTGTGGCCGGTGGGCTTTTTGGCACTGTGGCTGGCCCATCGCTCATCCTTGACGGTGTCGAGCATCGCGGCGATATTCGCGCTGGCCTTGTGTGCCTGTTTTATCCAGGGCAATGGCCTGATCGCCTACCTTCTCTGCGGTGTATTGATCGGTCTCAAGCAGGGGCGCAGGGCACAAGTGATTGCGGCGCTGTGGCTGCTGTTTGGCCTGCTGCTCTACAGTGTATTCCTGAGCGCCTCGGTTGACGAGTTGCAGATCGCGCGCAGCGATTACGCCCAGGCGTATCTGGTCGAACATCCACTGCGCGTGCTGATCTATGCGCTGTCGGTGATGGGCGTGGCCCTGGTAAAAGCTTTTTACCCGGCGCTGATCCTGGGTTTCCTGGCCTGCGGCTATGTGATTTTCGCTGCCTGGCATTACCTGAAAAACAGGGATAGCGTGCTTGCCCTGTTCGCAGTCTTTGTGGCGCTGTCGATTATTGCGGCCAGCCTGTTTCGCGCCTACTCGGGGGTGGAAACCGGGATAGTGGTGGTGCGCTACTACGTTTATTCACAGCTGCTGTGGACCTGCATCCTGGTCGACCTGGCGGTTCGGCTATACCCGCGGATAACAGCGCCGCGCATGACACTGCTATTGGCAACACTGTTGACGCTGGCCCTGGTCAACAGTGCGCACAGCTATCACAGCGCTGCTCCCAGGTCGGCAGCACTGCAGGAGGACCTGAGCGCTGGCATGGAACGTTGGCTGATTGGCGGCGGCAGGTTGTCCAGTCATCTGCCGAATATCATGGATGAGGCTTCACGTACCGTGCTCAGGCAAGCGGTAGCGGCCGGGCTGTATGACCCGACCGGGGCTTTCCCCAATTACAGGGTGCCCGAAATTGTGCAGCAGCCTGGCTTTTGCCAGCGTAATGCCAAAGCTGCGCCGGTGGAGGGCAGCTTCCGCCTGCAGTCCGCTGCCGGCGCCCAGGCCATCAAGTTGACAGGATGGCTGGTCGGTCGCGGCATAGGTAAACCCCGGCAACTGATCCTGTGTGGCGAGCGCCAGAGCTATCGCTTCAGGGACCTGCCCTGGAGCAGTCATTACTTCGACCTCGATACTGGTCGGCTGCAGGCCGAGCCCTATGGTTTCGAGTTATTGCTGCCGCGGTCAGTGATAACCGACAGAGTAAACATGATCGGCGTTCTCAGCCCCTCAGTTGGGCTGGAGCTGGTTCAGTTGGACCCATCGGTCACCCCGGATAATTGGTAGCCGGTCGGCTTTACTGCTTGTGCCGGGTACTGGCCAGCGCTTGCTTGATTTGCAAGAGATGATCGGTGAATTCAGTGCCCTTGCGCAGGGCCAGCACCGTGGTGAGCACATCGATTACCACCAGTTGGGCCAGGCGTGAGGTCATGGGGGTGTAGGTTTCGGTGTCTTCACCGCAGGCCACCGCCAGTACCAGGTCGCTGTGTTGCGCCACTGGAGAGCCGGGTGCGGTGATACCAATAACAGTCGCGCCGCTGGCCCGGGCCAGTTGGGCCGCTTCCTGCAGGGCAATGGTGCGCCCGGTATAGGAAATGCAAACCAGGCAGTCTTGCTCGCTGAGATTGGCGGTAATCATGCGCTGATTGATGATATCGGTATCGGCGATGACGGGGGTGCCGAAGCGCAACAGTTTGTGCTGGGCATCCAGTGCCACCGAGGCCGACGCACCGAGGCCAAACAGGACAATACTGCGCGCGCCATCCATGATGGCTGCAGCCTGTTCTACCGCGCTGTCATCCAGTGCGGCCTGAACAGTGTCCAGGCTGGCCCGGGTCGATTCAAAAATCTTGGCCATGACATGGCTGGTTGAGTCGCCGCTTTCAATGTCCTGTGCTACCCGTGGCTGCTGCCGTGCCAGTTCGGCAGCCAGTTGCAGCTTGAAATCCGGAAAGCCCTTGAGTCCCAGCCCCGTGCAGAAGCGATTGACGGTAGGTTCACTGACGCTGACGCGAGCGGCGAGGGCGGCGGTAGACATGCTGAGAACAGCTTCAGGGTCGGCGACCACGCAGTCCGCTAGCTTGCGTGCCGACTTGCTGCGGCGGGCGCCACTGTCTTTAAGGTCCGCTAGTAAGCTCATTTGCACTCTCCAGGTGTGCTAATGCCCTAAATGTAATAAAATTACAGAATTATGACAAGCCCAATAATGCCTTCCAGGCAGATCAGTGCGTTCTGATAGTGCTGTCGATTGCTTATAAATAAAGGCTTTGTAGATGCGCTGGCCGATTTATGGCGTTCTCGCCGGATTAATTTGCCGGCTTGCTTGCGGTGTCGCCGGCTTTGGTCTAATCTCCGCTAACTGTAATAAAATTACATCGAGTGATTATGTCTATTACTGAGCAATTAAGCGCCTACCGGGTATTGCCGGTTATTACCGCAGAGGATGTCGATTCCACCGTGCAACTGAGTCGTGCGCTGCTGTCAGGCGGCATGCGGGCGGTGGAGATCACCCTGCGTACAGACGCGGCACTGGATGCCATCAGGGCGGTGCGGGAAGAATTGCCGGATATGGCAGTGGCTGCAGGCACGGTAACCAACCCCGGAGAGTTGCAGGCGGCGATTGATGTTGGCTGTGACTTTCACGTTAGCCCGGGTCTGACCGGACAATTATTGGCTGCCGCGCGCGAGGCGGGTGCGACGCTGGTGCCAGGCGTGGCAACACCCTCCGAGATCATGCTGGGCATGGACTATGGTCTCGATTGTTTCAAGTTATTCCCCGCGGTACCGGTGGGTGGTATGGCCCTGTTAAAGGCACTGTCCGGCCCGTTTCCGAAGCTGGCCTTTTGTCCTACCGGTGGGCTCAGCCCCGCCAACTTCCGCGATTTTCTGGCACTGCCCAATGTTGTTTGTTGCGGTGGATCATGGATGGTGGCAGCTGATCTGGTTCAAAATAAAGAGTGGGATGAAATTTCCCGCTTGGCTAAAGAGGCTATGAGTTAAGCGATAGCGCAAAGATTGCTAAAAGATTGCTAAAAGAGGAAAGCAGTATGACTAAATCCAGCAAAACCAGGGTGGGTTTGATGGGCTTCGGCCAGACCGGACGTCAACTCTATGCACTGGCTTCACGCAGCGACGATATTGAGATAGTGGCCATCGCCGACATCGGTGATCCCAAGATATTGCACTACCTTTTGGGTTCAGAGGTGAGCGACAGCGAACGCTATGAACTGGACGGCAATTTCCTGCGCAATCCAAACTTCAGCTCTCGCTTCCTGGCCATTGATACGCCGGCGGAAGTGCCCTGGGATGTGTTTAATGTAGACATGGTGATTGATGCTACCGGCAAGTACCGTGAAGCGGCAGCAATGGAAGACCATCTGCACAATGGCGCCGGCAGAGTGCTGCTGCGGACACTGCCAGTCGATCACATTGACCGCATCGTGATCCCGGGGGTTAACTGCGCCCAAATCAGTGCCGCGGACCGCATGATCTCGGCGGCATCGGGCACCACCACGGCCTTGTGCCTGCTGCTGAAGATTCTCTCAGCCCAGTATGAAATCGAGTGTGCCAGCATGACCACGGTGCATGCCTACACCAGCGACCAGGCCCTGCAGGACTATGCAGGCAGCGATTTCCGCCGCAGTCGTTCAGCGGCAAAAAACATTATCCCCAACACCCATGAAGCCGGCGCCTGGCTGGGGCACATATTGCCAGAGTTCGATGGCAAGGTGCTGACCTCGGCCCTGAACGTACCAATTCATGAGGGTTGCCTGGCGGATGTAAACCTGGTCTTCGCAGACAGCAGCATCACCGTGGAGCAGGTTAACGATGCCATGCGCGCCAGCGTCGACGGGCACGCCGGTGTGGTCGGTGTCGTAGAAGACCCGGTAGTATCTTCCGACGTGATTGGCAGTTCGCTGTCACTGTTGTTTGATACCAAGGGCACCATCAAGGCCGGGGACAGTATTGTGAAAACCCTGAGCTGGTACGAGAACCTGGGTCACGCCGCGAGACTGTTGGACGTGGTGCGCCTGTATGCAGGATTGAATAGTGCAGAGGAGGCCGCGTGATGAAAGTAGCAATTAATGGTTTTGGCCGCATCGGCCGTTCGGTATTTCGTATTCTGGAAGACGTAGAGGGCGTTGACGTAGTCGCAGTCAATGATCTGTTTGATCACGATGCCCTGCGCTATCTGCTCAATTACGACACGGTCATGGGGCCTTTTGGCAAGGACCTGCGTCTCGACGACGATTGCTTTGTCACGCCCAAGGGCCGGGTGAAGTTGCTAAGCGAGAGAAGTCCGGCTGACCTGCCCTGGGGGGAGCTCGGTATTGATGCAGTCGTTGAAGCAACCGGTGTGTTCCGCAAGCGTGAGCAGTTGGAGCAGCATCTCGCCGCCGGGGCAAAACGGGTCATCCTGACCGTACCTGCCTCGGAGCCCATTGATTACACCGTGGTGTTGGGCGTGAATGACGATGGCTTGTCAGAGGAGCATCGAATTATTTCCAATGCCAGTTGCACCACTAATTGCCTGGCACCGATGGCCAGGGTGCTGAACGATAACTTCGGTATTGTGGAGGGTGTAATTAACACGGTGCATGCCTACACCAACGACCAGCGCCTGGCAGATGTACCGCACTCTGACTGGCGTCGCAGCCGGGCCGCTGCGGAGAACATCATTCCGACTTCCACAGGTGCGGCCAAGGCGGTTGGCGAAGTGTTGCCGGAACTGAAAGGCAAGCTGCACGGCATTGCCGCGCGGGTGCCGGTCCCGGATGGCTCGGTGGTCGACCTGTTCGTCAAGCTGGGTAAATCAGTCAGCAGCGATGATGTGCACCAGGTGGTGCGCGCCGCGGCCGAATCATCACTGCAGGGTATTTTGCAGTACAGCGATACGCCGATCGTTTCCTCGGACATTATCGGTAACTCGCACTCTTCCATTTATGACGCGGGTTTTACCGGTGTCACCGGTGGTAACTATCTGCGCGTATTGAACTGGTATGACAATGAGTGGGGCTATTCCAGTCGGGTCTGCGACCTGCTGGCGCGGCTTGGCCAGTGGTAAGCGGTTAAGCGAGTGACGGCGGCGTCTGCACCAGCTGACTATTCGGCACTGCGGCGAAATGTCAGTTTTCTCGGCAGGCTGCTGGGGGAAGTGGTAGCGGCGGCGGAGGGCGATGATTTCCTGGCGCTGGTCGAGGAGATTCGCACGCTGTCCAGGAGCGCGCGTGAAGGCGATGTGCCGGCCAGGGAGGCGCTGCTGAGCGCCTTGCACGGCCTGGAAGAGAATCAGTTGGTGCCCGTTGCCAGGGCCTTCAGCCAGTTTCTCAACCTGGCCAATATAGCCGATCAGCAACACACGCTGTCACGCGCCATGGATCCGGTCTATTCGGCCTCCCAGTCTTTAGCGACCGCCATAGCTGAATTGGAGGCTGCCGATGTCAACGCCGAGGCTATTGCTGAAGCGGTCGCCAGGCTGAAAATTGAGCTGGTGCTGACTGCACACCCGACCGAGATCACCCGCCGTACACTCATTCACAAGCACGGTGAGATCGCGCACTGCTTGGCCGAGCTGGAATTACAGGGCCACACCGAGCGCGAGCGCGAGCAGATCATGGTGCGCTTGCGCGACCTGATTGCGCAAATCTGGTACGGAGAGGATTTTCGCCAGCAGAAGCCGACACCAATTGATGAAGCCCGTTGGGGTTTCGCGGTAGTAGAGGATTCGCTGTGGCAGGCGGTACCGGAATTCCTGCGCCGCCTCGATAGTGCATTGAGTCAGCAGGGTGGCACTGGCTTGCCGCTGGATGCCTCCCCGGTGTCCTTCCTGTCCTGGATGGGTGGTGATCGCGATGGTAATCCCAATGTTACCGCCCGGGTGACTGAAGAGGTGCTGCTGCAGGCGCGCTGGAAAGCAGCGGAGTTGTATCTCGCTGATGTCCTGGTGCTGATTGATGAATTGTCGATGACACACTGCAATGCCGCCTTGCGGGAACTTGCCGGTGGCGCCCACGAACCTTACCGGGCTGTATTGCGAGAATTGCGTGAACTGCTGAAGCGCACACTGACTGCGCTCGAAGACCAGTTGGCCGGGCGTCCATCGCAGCAATTGGATATCCTGCTGGATGAAGCGCAGCTGTTTGTACCCTTGCAGTGTTGTTACGAATCAATGCTGGAAAGCGGTATGGCGGTTATCGCCAATGGTGCCTTGCTGGACCTGCTCCGGCGCGTGAAGTGCTTTGGTGTCCATTTGCTAAAGCTTGATGTGCGCCAGGACAGCGCGCGCCACACCCAGGCGCTGTCGGATATCACTGCCTGGCTGGGCCTCGGCGACTATGCCGAGTGGGATGAAGCGCAGCGCCAGGACTTCCTGCTGCAGGAACTGCAGGGCAGAAGGCCCTTGCTGCCGCCAGGCTGGGAAGGGCAGGCCGACACCATGGAGGTGCTGGCCACCTGCAAGGTTGTGGCCGCCCAGCCAGCCAGTGCCCTGGGTGCCTATGTAATATCAATGGCACGTCAGCCGTCGGATGTGCTGGCTGTGCTATTACTGCTGAAAGAAGCCGGCTGCGAGCAGCAGTTGCCGATCGCGCCCTTGTTTGAAACCCTGGCGGACCTGGAGAACTCGGCGGCGGTAATGACTGCCTTGTTAGACCAGCCCTGGTACCGCGACTATGCCGCCGGCTCGCAGATGGTGATGATCGGTTACTCTGACTCCGCCAAGGATGCCGGTGTACTGGCCGCTTCCTGGGCCCAGTATCGTGCCCAGGAAAGCTTGCTGGAATTGTGTACGGAGCGCGATATAGAGCTCACCCTGTTCCACGGCCGCGGTGGCACTATCGGGCGCGGCGGTGCGCCGGCTCGGGAAGCCTTGCTGTCGCAACCACCGGGTTCATTGCGCAATGGCCTGCGGGTGACAGAGCAGGGTGAGATGATCCGGGCCAAACTGGGCGCCACTTCGATGGCCACCAAGACCCTGGCCCTGTATGCCAGCGCGATACTGAAAGCCAACCTGCAAACACCACCGGCACCGCGCCAGCAATGGCGAGAAATGATGGATCTATTGGCGGAGGACTCCTGTGCCAGCTATCGCGCGCTGGTGCAGTCCAATGAGGACTTTGTACGCTATTTTCGCCAGGCGACACCTGAGCAGGAACTGGCTAGCCTACCCCTGGGGTCGCGACCGGCGCGGCGCAAAGCCGGAGGCGGTATTGAAAGTTTGCGTGCTATCCCCTGGATCTTTGCCTGGTCGCAAAACCGCTTGATGCTTCCCGCCTGGTTGGGCGCCGGTGCTGCCCTGGCTGCGGCGAAGGCGCGCGGGCAGCGCGAACTGCTGCAGGATATGGCCAGCCAGTGGCCTTTCTTTGCGACTCGCCTGTCCATGCTGGAGATGGTGTTCGCCAAGGCCGACGCGGGGCTTTCAGCCTATTACGACAAACACCTGGTAGACAGTGATTTACAGGCAATTGGTGCTAAGCTGCGTGAGCAGATCAAGCAGGACAATGCCACGCTGCTGGAATTGCTGGGCAGCAGCGAGGTACTGTCTGATCAGCCCTGGCTGCGCGAATCCATACAGTTGCGCAATGTCTACACGGACCCATTGAATTTTCTGCAGGTTGAATTGTTGCAGCGTCAGCGCAGTGAGGCGGATGCCGTATTGGCCCAGGCAATCATGGTAACTATCGCCGGCGTGGCCGCCGGCATGAGGAATACAGGATGAGCACAGCGACACATCAGGGGAGTAGGGCGTGAACAGTGATCTCTTAATAGTGGGCGGTGAGGGCGACCTGGCCCTGCGCAAACTTTACCCCGCCTTGTTTTCGCTGTGGATTGGCGGTTCTCTCAATGAAAACATGACCATCGTGGCACTGGCCCGGCGTGAGCTGGACCAGGCCCAGTTCCTGGCTCTGGTGCGCGAGTGGTTCGACCAGAACAAAGATGACCGCGGTATAGACGAGGAGGCCTGGTCGGCATTCGCCGCACGCCTGCACTACGTGTCTACTGATGCCACTTCTGCCGAGGGTCTGGAAAAGCTGCGCCAGCAGCAATTTGCCGATGAGGAGCGTGGGCTGGTTGTCTATCTGGCGACACCGCCAGCTATTTTCGCCCCGGTGTGCCGGGCGCTGGAAGGCGCCGGCCTGGCGCGACCCACTACCCGTATCGTGGTGGAAAAGCCGCTGGGTCACGATCGCGAGAGCTTTCTCGAGATCAACCGCGACCTCTGTGCCATCTTCACCGAAGAACAGGTGTACCGGATAGATCATTACCTGGGTAAGGAAACAGTGCAGAATCTGTTGTCGCTGCGCTTCGCCAATGCCTTTTTCGAGCCGCTGTGGAACAACCAGTACATCGACAACGTACAGATCACAGTAGCCGAGAGTATCGGTGTTTCTGGTCGCTGGGATTTCTACGATGAGGCCGGTGCCATGCGCGATATGGTGCAAAATCACCTGCTGCAGCTGATGTGCCTCACCGCCATGGAACCGCCTGCACACTTGTCCTCTACCGACGTGCACAATGAGAAGATCAAGGTTCTGTCCTGTTTGCGTCCAATGGACGACACGCTGGCCAGGGAGAACACGGTAACCGGACAGTACGGCGAGGGCGCGGTAGACGGACAGCCCGTTATTGGCTACAGCGAGGAAGAGGGTGCCCAGCCTGGCTCGACCACGGAAACCTTTGTCGCCATAAAAGCGGAGATTGAGAATTGGCGCTGGGCCGGTGTACCGTTTTACTTGCGTACCGGCAAGCGCCTGCCCAAGCGCATGGCTGAGATTGTGATCGAATTCAAGCACGTGCCGCATTCGATATTTGGCGCTCAGGGCGCTGCCGCTGCACCCAACCGCTTGTTGTTACGCTTGCAGCCTGACGAGATCATTCGCCTGGAGTTAATGAACAAGGTGCCGGGAATTGAAGCCGGCATGCCGCTGAAAAAGGTGTCACTGGACCTGGGTGAGCCAGCCGACAACAAGACTCCGGCACCTGGTGCCTACGAGCGCTTGCTGCTGGATGTGCTGCGCGAGAACTCGACCCTGTTCATGCGTGCTGACGAGGTTGAGCAGGCCTGGGTGTGGATTGACCAGATCCACGCAGCCTGGGAAAGCATCGGCAAGACGCCGCAAAGCTATACCGCGGGCAACTGGGGTCCTACAGATGCTATCGCCCTGGTAGCGCGCGACGGCCGCAGCTGGAATGAATCCAACTAATGGCTATTGAGCTGCACGAGTTCGACAGCAATGCAGTGCTGTCTGAAAACCTGGCCGAGTGTATTGCCTCGGCACTGGAAGGGGCACTGAACCTGCGCGACAGGGCGACCCTGGCCGTGTCTGGTGGCTCCACCCCGAAACCCCTGTTCGCCGCACTGTCACGCTGTGAGCTGGACTGGTCCCGGGTCAGTATTACCCAGGTTGATGAGCGCTGGGTGGAAGAGGATCACAGTGATTCCAATGCCCGCCTGGTACGTGAACATTTGCTACAGAATAACGCCGCCGCGGCTCACTTCATCAGCATGAAATTGCCGGGCACCGACGCCTTCGCTGCAGAGCAGGACGTCAGGGACAAGCTGGCTGCATTTGCCGAGTCTATAGATGTTGTTGTTCTCGGCATGGGAGACGACGGTCACACGGCATCGTTTTTCCCGGCGGCGGACACCCTGGCGCAGGCACTTGATCCCGCCGGCACTGATTTGTGCCTGGCAGTGCGTCCACCGGTGGCACCCCATGATCGTATGACGCTGTCCCTGCCGGCACTGTTGGCTGCCCGGCAACTGTACCTGCATATCACCGGCGAGAATAAATACGCTGTCCTGCAGCAAGCGCTGGCCGGCGACGATGTGATGGAGCTACCGATTCGTTCTGTATTTCAGCGCGCCGATAATCCTCTTCAAATATTCTACGCAGCCGGGAGTTAAGCACCATGCATCCAGTGGTCGAACAAGTTACAGAAAGCCTGCGCCAGCGCAGTGCCTCGCGCCGCGGTCGCTACCTGGATCGCTGCCGGCGTACCCAGGAGCAGCTGCCGCCCAAGAAGCGCCTGTCCTGTGGCAATATCGCCCATGGCTATGCCGCCTGCAGTGAAGATGAGAAGTCGCTGATCGCCGGTATGGAAGCCGCCAATATTGGCATTATCAACGCCTATAACGACATGCTCTCGGCACACCAACCACTGGCGGATTATCCCGACCAGGTTAAGCAGTTCGCCCGGGAACTCGGTGGCACAGCCCAGGTCGCCTCCGGCGTGCCGGCCATGTGCGACGGGGTTACCCAGGGCCAGCCCGGCATGGAGCTGAGTCTGTTCAGTCGGGACGTGGTAGCCATGGCTACTGCTGTTGGTCTTAGCCACAACCTGTTTGATGCCGGCCTGTGCCTGGGTATTTGCGACAAGATTGTGCCGGGCATGATGATTGGCGCTTTGCAGTTCGGCCATCTGCCCGTTGCATTTATCGGCTCTGGACCAATGAGCTCGGGTATACCCAACAAGGAAAAGGCGGCCGTGCGCCAGTTGCACGCTGAGGGCAAGGCCGATGATGCGGAGCTGCTGGCAGTGGAGTCGGCGTCTTATCACAGCGCTGGTACCTGCACCTTCTACGGCACCGCCAACAGCAACCAGGTTTTGATGGAAATGCTGGGCGTACAATTGCCGGGCAGTTCTTTCCTGCATCCAGACGATCCCCTGCGTCCAGCTCTCATTCGACACACGGTGCAGGCGCTGATGCAGAGCACGGTTGATAGCGGTGATTATCGGCCGTTGAGCCAGGTGATCTCCGAGGAGTCCATTGTCAACGCCGTGGTGGCTTTGTTGGCCACTGGAGGCTCGACTAACCACACACTGCATATGGTGGCTATTGCCCGCGCCGCCGGGATTGAGCTGGAGCTGGAAGACTTTGATCGACTGTCAGCGGCGGTACCTTTGCTGGCACGCATTTACCCCAACGGCACAGCGGATATTAATCATTTCCAGGAGGCCGGTGGCATGGCCTTCCTGGTACGTGAATTGCGTCAGGGCGGGCTGCTCAATGAATCGGTTGTCAATATGCTCGGCCAGGGCCTGGATAATTATTGTGCGGTGCCAGAACAGGCAGCGGACGGCAGCGTCAGCTGGCGGCGCCAGGTTGATAGTTCCGGCGACAAGACTGTTCTTGCCGGTGTTGGTAATCCTTTTGCCGCCGAGGGCGGATTGAGGCGTTTACAGGGCAATCTGGGCGAATGCGTGATCAAGGTATCGGCCGTGAACGAGGAGCATCGCAAGATTACCGCAGCTTGTCGGGTTTTCCACAGCCAGCAAGCCCTGAAGGAGGCCTTCGAGGCAGGTGAAATGGAATGCGACGTGGTGGCCGTGGTACGTTTCCAGGGGCCCTCAGCCAACGGTATGCCGGAGCTGCATAAAATGACGCCATTCCTGGGGATTTTGCAGGATCGAGGTTACAAGGTGGCACTGGTCACCGACGGACGCATGTCCGGCGCTTCCGGCAAGGTGCCGGCGGCCATTCACCTCTCACCGGAAGCGGCCCACGGCGGTCCAATCGCCATGTTGCGAGACGGCGATATGGTAGAACTGGACGCTGCCAGCGGTGAGCTTAATGTGTTGATTGCGGCCAGTGAGTGGGACGCACGTGAAGCAGCAGAGGCGCCGCCGGAAGAATACAGCCTGGGGCGTAACCTGTTCGATAGCTTCCGCCGGGTGAGTAGTACTGCAGCCCTCGGTGGCTCAGTATTTGAAGGTGGCTTTGACCCCCAGTAGACAGGCCGCAGTTCTTTAAACGAGCCGCAGCGCTTTAAACGAGCCGCAGCGCTTTAAACAAGCCGCAGTTCTTTAAACGAGCCGCAGCGCTTTAAGCCCGCTGTTGGCGGTGCTGGCGAAACAGCTGCGCGGCGCCTTTCAAAGCCAGGTGTTCCTCCGTAATCAGGCGAATCGGAATGCTCCGCATATAGGGCTCCATCACGCCCTTGGCACAGAAGCGTTCACACAAATCGCTGTCTTCCAATAAGGGGATGATACGGGGCAGTACGCCGCCACCAAAATATACCCCGCCCAGGGCACCGTGACTCAGGGCCAGGTCGCCGGCGACACTCCCCAGTATCGATAAAAACAGTTGCACACTGCGACTGCAGCTGGCGTCATCGCCCCGCAGGGCAGCACTGGTGATTTCGGCGGGAGTGAGCTCGCTGCTGCCGCTACCGCTTTCTTTCAGCAGGAAGTCATGAATGCGCGCCAGGCCGGCGCCCGACAGCAGCAGCTCGGCGTAAACGTGCTCATAGTCCGCGGCCAGGTAGTCGCGCAGGGCAAGCTCCACCGGGGTTACCGGCGCAAACACGATGTGGGCGCCCTCGGTGCTGATAGTCACGATGTCGTCATCGTGTTCCAGCACGATCGCAACGCCTAGCCCGGTACCCGGACCCATTACGGTCAGCGGGCCACTGGCGCCGGCATCCACCTGGTTGAGCGGGATGCTGGATGACTCCTGTAATAGCGGCGCCATACAGGCTAGCGCCTTGAAGTCGTTGACGAACAGGATCTCTTCAAGTCCAAACTGTTGCTCTAGAGCTGTGGCGTCCAGTGACCAACCCAGGTTGGTGAGAAAGCCCTCGCGACCGTTGTTGGGGCCGGCCGTGGCAAAGCAGGCTTGCCCTGGGGCGCTATCGCCGAGTTGCTCCAGGTACAGGGCCAGCAGGTCGGCAAAGCCCGTCAGCTCTGTATTGTTGAAATTTTGCAGGTCGCTGAGCCGCGTTTCACCCGCGCCGCAGTGAGCCACGGCGAAACGGCCGTTGGTGCCACCGACATCGGCGACAATAATCCTGCTGGTTTCCGGGGATGCTGGAGTGCTCATGCCTGCAAATGGGACCTTGATTCATGGGACTGCGAAGTTTGAAGAAGAATGACGCCACTGTCTATTCGCAAGCCGGATTGTTTAGCCTGGTTTGCTGACGGCGCCGGCTTGGTTACACTAGGGAAGCTTACATATTCCGTATCCAGCCAAAACGAGGAACCAGCCATGATCCGCCGTACTCTTCTTAATATTTTGTTCATCCTGCCGCTGACACTGGTAGTGAATATCGCCTGGGCCGCTGACGACGTGAGTGATTCATGGTGCAACGGCTACATCAGGTCCGCCCTGGGGGCACTCCCGGTAGACGGCCTGAATCGTAATAACCTGTGGCTGGCCTGGAATGAAACTGTTAACTCAGCAATCATCGCCGGTCAATTGGATAAGAAAGACTCGCAGGCTGGCTACGATGCCTTCAGCCAGCAACTGGCGAGCAACAATGTGCAGGCAATGATCGATACCTCGGATGATCAATGCGACCTGGGCCGCAACAGCACCTGGGTCTGGTGGTAAGAGCCTGATCTCCGGGCGGAAACTCCAGGTCTCCTGGCTGAACTGGATTAATGGCTGGCCTTAAGAAAATTGCGCTGGGGCTGCTGGCCTTTATGCTAACGCTTGCCATTTCAGCCCTGGCTGCGATCTGGTGGTTTGGCGCCTGGCGAATCCTGTTCCCGTCCTCAAGCTATGAAACCACGCCGCCGGCACTGCCGTCCGATTTGCACTCGCCCTCACTGCTGCTATTCACCAAGACCAATCGCTTTCGTCACGAAGAGGGTATCGCCGCAGGGATAGCCCTGTTCGAAGAGATGGGGCGTGATAATGGCTGGTCGGTGTGGCAAACGGAGAACTCCGCGGTATTCAATGAATCTGATTTGCAGCGCTTTGACCTGGTGGTCTATCTCAATAGCACCGGCGCCAGCCTGGGGCCGCTCCAGCGCCAGAGTTTACGAAACTGGGTGGAGGCGGGTGGCAGTTGGCTGGGAATTCACGCCGCGGCTGATGATTCCCACACCTACTGGCCCTGGTATGTAGAGACGCTGATTGGGGTTGAGTTTACGGCACATATACTTGGCCCGCAGTTGCAGCCGGCCACTGTGATTAACCAGGCGCCCGCACATTCGGTGATGCAGGGGCTGGCTGGTTCGTGGACCCATACCGAGGAGTGGTATTCCTGGCGCCAGGCACCGGACGAGGAGCTATTCGTTATACTGGCCAGCGTTGACGAGGACAGCTACAGCCCATGGCAGAAGATAGTGAGCCGGGATGTGGATTTGCGTATGGGTTATCACCCCGTTGCCTGGACTCGCTGCGTGGATCGCGGCCGGTCCTTGTATTCGGCGCTGGGGCACTCTGCCGACGCCTATGCGGCCGACGAGCATAGGCAACTATTAAAAAATGCGACGACCTGGTTGCTCGACGACAGGCAGTCGCCCTGTAAACGACCTGGGCGTGATTGAATGCTGTTACGACAAAGAAAGGCCCTGATCGCCGCTACTTTAGTGACGCTGTGGCTGCGTTTCGGATTGCTGGCCACGGCCGTGTTTTTTTATGAGTTGTACCACCTGACCGGGGTGGAGTTTATTTACTGGGGCTACAGCGTGTTCAAAGTGGCGGACTACTACTACAGCATTTGGGCATTGCAGACTTTTGCCAGTGTTGCCGTCGGTGTGCTGGTGTTCGGCGTATTGGCCTGGCGAGGCGAAATCAAACTGCGCAAGGCACAAGGAGCCTGACATGAAACGACGGGAATTCCTGGAATGTGCGGCCCTGCTGATTACGGGCGCCAGTGCCAGCCAGCTGGGCTGGACGCTCACCGGGGAGCAGGAAGTTTACCTGGCGGGTGCAGCGGACTATATAGACCAGCCCCTGAACTACTATACGCCGGAGCAGCGCGAGTTGTTGGCAGCTCTGAGCGAGACCATTATTCCACGCACGGATACACCGGGTGCCATAGATGCCGGAGTGCCGCGGTTTATCGAATTGATGGTGGCAGAGTGGCTCAATGATGCGGAACGGGCGGCCTTTGATGAGGGCCTGTTCGCACTGCAACAACGCGCGCAAAAGGACTGGGACGGCGATTTTCTGGCTCTGGATGAGGATGCGAGGCTGGAATTGCTGGAGACCCTCGAGAGCGAGGCCAGTGGCTCCGACTGGTACCAGTTGGGCAACATCCGTCGTGATTTTATCAGCGACGCCCCCTTTATCTGCCAACTCAAGGAGTTAACCATCTGGGGCTTCTTTACCTCGGAGGTGGGCGGCACCCAGGTGCTGCGTTATGAAGCGATGCCCATGCGTTTCGATGGGGATACCCCGCTTGGACCTGATGAAAGCACCTGGATGCCCTACCTGATATGAGTGACGCCAGTACACAGTTCGATGCCATTGTTATTGGTTCCGGTATTACCGGGGGTTGGGCGGCAAAGGAGCTGACCGAGCGGGGGCTTAAAGTATTGGTGTTGGAGCGCGGTCGCGAGCTGCGCCACGGTGTCGACTATCTGGGCGAGCATGCACCAGACTGGAAGCTGCCCTACAACGGCAAGAAACCGCGCGAGTTTTACGCGGAACAGTACCCGATCCAGAGCAAGAGCTATGCCTTTGGCGAGGACACCCGCCACTTCTTTGTCAATGATAAGGAAAACCCTTACCAACAAGCTCCGGGCAAACCTTTTGAGTGGGTGCGCGGTAATGTGGTCGGTGGTCGTTCCCTTTTGTGGGGGCGCCAGACCTATCGCTGGAGCGAGCAGGATTTTGAAGCCAACCGGGTCGATGGCAATGGCATGCCCTGGCCGATCGGCTACAAGGAGCTGGCACCCTGGTACAGCCATGTAGAGGATTTTATTGGCGTAACTGGCCAGGCCGAGGGCCTGCCACAGTTGCCCGACGGCGAATTCCTGCCGCCCATGGACATGTTTGCCCTGGAGAAGACCATCAAGGGTCGGCTGGCCAGCAAGGCGCCTGAACTGACCATGACCATGGGCCGGGCGGCGATTTTAACCCGTGATCATAAGGGCCGTGCTGCTTGCCATTATTGTGGGCCTTGTCAGCGCGGCTGTTCTACCGGCAGCTATTTCAGCTCTCAAAGTTCGACCCTTCCGGCTGCCGAGGCGACCGGCAATCTCACCCTGGTTGCGAACGCCGTGGTCGAGCGCCTGGTATACGATGAAGCCAGCGGCAAGCTCAGTGCGGTGGAGGTGATCGACAGCCAGACCCGGGAAAAACTTCGCTATAGTGCCAAATTGTTTTTCCTCTGCGCATCAACCCTGGGCACCACCCAGGTGCTTTTGAATTCCCCCAGCGGCACCTTCCCCAATGGTCTGGCGAATCGCAGCGGCAGCGTCGGTCGTTACCTGATGGATCATCTCAATGTGCTCAGTACCACGGGTATATTTTTTGACGACATGGACAGCTACTACTACGGCAACCGACCCAATAACACCTATATTCCGCGCTTCCGTAATCTGCCCGGCGAAGACGAAGATACCGATTTTGTGCGCGGCTATGGTTACCAGGCACTGCCACTACGCGGAGACTGGAAGATGAATTTCAATGCCAAGGGCTTTGGCGCTGGATTGAAAGACCGATTGCGCAAACCCGGTCCCTGGTTATGGGCCCTGGCCGGTTTCGGGGAGTGTCTACCGCAATACACGAATCGGGCGTATTTGCATCCGACCCGGGTTGACCGCTTCGGTATTCCGCAACTGGTGATGGACTTTGAATGGGGGCCCAACGAGCTGGCGCTGTGGCGAGATATGGACAAGCAGTCAGCGCGGATCATGAAAGCTGCGGGTGCCGTGTTCACCTCGGCCATTGCCGCTGAAGATGTGGTTGGTGGCTCAGCTATTCACGAGATGGGTACGGCGCGGATGGGCGATGACCCTAACCAGGCAGTACTCAACGCCCATAACCAGGCCCACGATGTGCCCAACCTGTTTGTTACCGATGGCGCCTGTATGACCTCTTCATCCTGCGTTAATCCCTCGCTGACTTACATGGCATTGACGGCGCGGGCCTGCGCTTACGCGGTGACGCAGTTGGCGGAAGGTCAGATTTGAGGGGAGAAAGCGATGCGCTGGTTGAAGGTGTTTGTACTGGGTATGGCGGCCCTGCTGTTACTGGCAATGCTGGGAGTTTACTTTTACCTGCGAGCTATCGGCATCGTGCCACGCGCCATCTATGAGACCGAGCCACCTGTATTACCGGACTTTGGCGCTCCGGCTATTCTGGTATTGACCAAGGCCAATGGCTTTGTGCACGAGGCTGCGATTCCGGCGGCGGATGCTGCCTTCGCCGCCATAGCGGAGGAGCAGGGCTGGGAACTGTTTATTACCGACAATGCAGCCAGTCATAACAGCGAGGACCTTAAGAAGTTCAAGCTGGTCATATGGAACAATGTGTCTGGTGATGTGCTCACCGCAGATCAGCGCCAGGCGCTGAAAGGCTGGATTGAGTCTGGCGGTGGTTGGCTAGGCGTTCACGGTGCCGGGGGCGACTTCAGTTATGACTGGGACTGGTATGTCGAGGCGCTTATTGGCACCCAGTTTATCGGGCATCCTATGGACCCCCAGTTTCAGTCGGCTGATGTACTGGTCGCCGAACCGGAGAATACCATTACTGCACATATCCCCAGTCCCTGGCGGATAGACAATGAGGAGTGGTACGCCTTCGCCACGAATCCCCGCGAGCTCGGCTACGAAATTCTGCTGACCATTGATGAGTCTTCCTATGTCACCCGCGGTGAGACCATGCTGATGGATGACAATATGGACGGCGAGCATCCCCTGGCCTGGCGCCACCAACTGGGACAGGGCAGGGTGCTGTATTCCGCTATCGGTCATCAGGCTGCGACCTATGAGATGCCGGTCTACCGCCGCTTTCTGGCTGAGGCCATGCGCTGGGCGCTGGATAAGTCGCCGTGAACAGGCTCGACCTGGAGCGTCCGCAAGATCGACTCTTTCCGAAAATCCTGGGGCGCCAGGCGCGGGATAATGGTGGCGCCACCTTCCTGTTAAACGACCGGGAGAGCATTAGCTTTGCCGAGGCTGAAGCCATCACCGATCGACTCGCCGGGGGCTTGTCCGCCCTGGGTATTGGCGCCGGCGATCGCGTCTGCCTGCTGATGAGCAATTGCATCGAGTTTGTATTGATCACCCTGGCGGTTAACAAGCTCGGCGCCCTCTGGGTGCCGGTTAATACCGATTACCGCGGTGAATGGTTACGCGATACCCTGCAACGTTCACGCGCCGCGTTGCTGTTCTGCGATCAGGAGATGTTGCCCAGGGTGCAGGCACTGGGTTCGGAGTTGCAATTGGGTGAGCGCGTGCTGCTCGCTGATGAGCCCCTGGCGGGTTGGCATAGCTACCGGGAATTGCTTGACAGTGAACCCCTGAACTCCGATTACGCCGAACAGGATTATGGCGATACCTGCGCCATACTCTGGACGTCCGGGACAACTGGCAAGTCAAAGGGCGTCATGCAGAACTACAACGGCTGGATTCGCGGCATCTACCAGGGTGCCAGCCTCATGTTTGACTCCCGGCCCGGCGATGTCATCTATTGTGCGCTGCCGCTGTTTAATACCGGGGCCTGGATTACTTCTGTCTACCGGGCGCTGCTGGAAGGTATCCCCTGCGTCATCGAGCCGAAATTCTCAGTCACGAATTTCTGGGACAGGGTGGAACATTTCCAGGCCACCCAGGTATTCCTGATTGGCGCCATGGGCGTGTTCCTGTGGAATGCGCCGGAAGGCCCGCAGGATGCAGACACCACTTTGCGCAAGGCCTTGATCGTGCCGTTCCCTCCGGATATCTGGGAGCCTTTTGAAGAGCGCTTTGGACTGCAATTACTCACTGCGGGCCTGGGCATGAGCGAATGCCAGTTAATCGCCAACCAGTTGACTGCAACCCAGCCGCTGCCACCTTACTCACTGGGATATCCACCGGATGATATTGAGCTGAGGCTCTGCGACGACGATGGCAAGGAGGTAGCTGTGGGTGAGGCAGGGGAAATGTGCATCAGGCCGAAAGCGCCCCATATACTCTTCAATGGCTACTTCGATGATGCCGCTGCCACCGCCAATGCCTATCGCGGTGATTGGTTCCTGACTGGCGATATGGCACGCCAGGATGCGGAGACAGGCGCCCTGTTTTTCGTTGATCGCAAGAAAGACGCGGTGCGCTTTGCGGGTCGCAATATTTCCACTCTGGAGGTGGAGAGTGTGTTCCGTCGCCATCCGGCAATCGAGGATGTAGCCGCCTTTGGTATTCCTTCTGCGGAAATCGACAGTGAGGATGAATTGAAGTTGAATATTGTATTGAAAGCAGATGCCACGGCGACGGCGGAAGAACTCTGCGCTTTTGTTAACGGCATTGCGCCGCATTACTTCGTGCCGCGCTATATCGATTTCGTTGACGCGCTGCCCTATACCCCGACCAACAAGGTGCAGAAGTACAAGCTGAGGGAGCAGGGTGTGGGCGAGGCGACCTGGGACCTCAAGCAGTCCGGCTTTGAGGTACAGCGCTAGTGTCCGCTCAGCCCTGGTTGGATAACAAGCAGTGGTCCGCCAGCGGTATCAGCTCGGGCTCCAAACACGCTCGTTGGTTATTTGCGGGTTTTACTCTGCTGTGGAATCTGCTGACACTGCCCATGTTTTTCCAGTACGAGAAAATCTGGCGCGATCTGCAGCGCGACCCGGAAATGAGTTTCATCTTTATCTTCCTGGTGGTCGGGGTGCTGCTAATAGTAATGTCAGTCAGGTCATTCCTGCAGTGGCGCCGCTTTGGTCCCAGCCCGCTGATACTTGATCCCTATCCGGGATCCAGCGGCGGCCAGGTCGGTGGCATAATCGATACCCGCATTCCCTTTCAGGCCGGGCAGCGCTTTGATGTGACCCTCAGTTGTCTCTATAGCTATGTCAGCGGTTCCGGCAAGAACCGCAGCCGCAGTGAGAAGATCAAGTGGCAATCCGATGGCGTCTGCCATATGGCGCGCAGCGGGCTGGGTACTGAATTGACCTTCCGCTTCGATGTGCCGGGCGGACTGCCAAGCTCGGACCACCCGCGGGGCAGTGCCTACCATGTGTGGCGGGTCAGTATCAGCTGCGAACTGGACGGACCGGATTTCAGTCGCCGCTACGAGATTCCTGTCTACAACACCGCGGTCAGCTCCAGTTTGTCAGAAGGCACCGAGAGTCACGCCGCAACCGTGGATGCTGCTATGGAAGGGGTGGAATCCATCGCTGACATTACGCCCATAGCCGGCGGCATTGATGCGTTTTTCCCGGCTTTCCAGCGTCCGGGCCAGGGTTTCGCCATGATCCTGTTCGGTCTGGTGTTTGCTGGCGCAGGTTACTTCGTGGGCAGCAATGATGCGCCGATTATTTTCCCACTCATCTTCATCCCTGTCGGCAGCCTCATCGCCTGCGGGGGTGTTTACTACCTGGGCAAGTCGCTGCGAGTCTCGGTCACGGCTGACGGTGTGCGCACCCGGCGCTTCTTGTTTGGCTATCCCCTGACCAGCAAACAGCTGGGACGCCAGGCGATGGCGCGCTTCGAAATCGACCAGAGCGCGACCATGACCACCGGCAACAAGACCACGGTCTATTACCGGCTCTATGCCAATGGCACAGCGGGGCAGCGCTTCCCGGTAGCCGAGCGCCTGTCCAGCCGGGCCGAAATCGAGCTATTGAAGGATACATTCGAGACCTATCTCAGCGTCTAGACAGCTGCCAACAGGCCTGCGATTTTGTTACCCTGCGCGCTTCGTTTTAAATCTGACTATTTGCATGACAGAGCACAATCAGGAATTTGTAATCTCCTCTGCGAGCGAGGATCCGACTTCCCTGCGCGAGCGCTTCCAGCAGCAGGGCTATTTGTATTTTCAGAACTATGTCAGCGCTGAGCGCTGCGAGGCGATGCTGGATGAGCTGCTGGTGCAGCTGGCGCCCCATATAACAGCTGTCAATGTGGGGCGGGCGCCGGCCCTGGCCGGTGACCCTTTCTTTGAAACCGACCCCACCTGGGACGAGGTCTACCCCAAAATCCAGTCGCTGGAATCCTTCCACAGCTTTTTCCACGAGGCAGAGATCCAGTCGCTTATGGAGACGGTGAGCGACAGCGAGGTGTTTGTTTACCCGATGAAGATGGCGCGGGTGTCAACGCCGCGCAAGATTGGCTACGAGACGCCGCCGCACCAGGACGCGCACTCCCACAACGCGGGCCCGACGATGGCCGGTATATGGGTGGCCTTGCACGATATCAGCGAGGACATGGGGCGGGTGAAAGTGCTGGCGGGCAGTCACAAGCGCGGGGTCCGACCCGTCTTTAGCACGCAGGGTGTGGGGGGGATACAGTGTGAGATTTACGAGGATGAAAAAGTCTGGCACGTGTCAGACTTCAACCAGGGCGATGTCTTGATATTTCATTCCTGCACGGTGCACAAGGCGGAACCAAATACTTCAGAAAATTCAGTGCGCCTGAGTATAGATACCCGCTTTTGCGACTACGGTGCGCCGGTGTTTTCCACCAACCTCGAACCCCATCACGGCTGGCGCATCGAGGGCCTGGATTGGGAAACCATCTACCAGGGCTGGGAGCAGCCCCATTACCAGTACTACTGGAAGGACTATCCCGGTTTGTTCTAGCCCGGTTTGTTCTGGTTCTTGCCGAAAAGCCTGCCCGTCTATCCGGAACTGCTCGACAACAAACGCCGTTGCTGCAATAACAGCTAAGCCGTGGGAACCAGCAACAGGGCGAGGCGCATAGCCTGACTATGCAAAGCGTCAATGACAGTATATAAATGTCGGTCTGGGTTTCTGCGACAACAATTCAAGGAGAGATGTCATGTCTGTCGACTGGGAATTTTGTATCGTTCACGAGGAGTCGCCGAACTTCAGCGTGGAGGAGATGCTGAAAATGCTCGCTCACCTGGAGTCTGCCGGTTACCTGCAGAATATTGCCTTCGAGGGTTTTCGTGGTGACGATTCGGTAGCATTGGCTGACCTTGATGCGGTTGCCAACTGGTTGCAAACAGATGGGGGCAGCTGGGATACGGTGCATTGTGACTACTCTATTTCGGTGCTGGGGGATCCAGTGGAATCCCAGACGCTTTACCCGGTTTTCTCCAATCTATGTGACGAATTGATGGACGCTTCCGGCCTGGCGAGTGACGAGGGTGTTGTCAGCCCCGTCTATTCAATGTCGGTCTCGCCGGGCGGAGTTGATGTCCATATGGAAGGCTATATCAACGACGAGATCTTTATGGCGATACTCGGGAAAAAGCCAACCGTCACCGCGCTTGTGCAGGGCCTGTCAGCGGCAGTTAATCGGCCCATGCACATGGTCGTGATGGAGAGTATAAGCTGGATGCGGGAAGTGCCGGTGGAAGAGGTTCTCAGTCGCATAAAGGCCGACATCGAATCAGGAATGGCCGGTGCCAGTGAGGAATTCAAGGCGCTGGTAGGGGATAAGCTCATCGAGCCCGTGCAGCGCAGCTTCAACTCAAATAGTGAGTATCCGCGGGAGAATTACTGGGTGGTGACCGAGGAGTTTGAGCACAATAAGCATATGTGCTTCGCCGCCTACGACCCCTCGGCCACTTGCTGGTACATGGCGCGACCGCTGCAGGACGAAGAGGCTGATTACCTGGGCTTCTACCCCTCTGTCTTCAGCAGCTTTGTCTATATGATCGAGCAGGAGATGGATCGCCGCACCGGCGACTGATTCGATTTAGCGACTGCATCATGGTGAGCAGGCAGCTAATCCGCTGTTAGTGTTCGGACTGCTGCCGCCAGGCTGGCAGTGTCCGCTCCCAGGTTCTCCAGGTAATTACCACTGTCTGGACGATTACCCATAGGCCGCAATACCACCGGCGTAATACCACGGTTTAGAAGCTGTGCGCGGGTGCCTGCTGTGGGCTCTGCCTCCCACAACATGATCCGGGCCGGGTGTGACTGCAGGAGTCTGTCCAGTTTTACCCACTCCGTATCTGCCGGGCTCTGGTCGGGCTCCCAATGCAGGGCCTTGCCGTTAAGTTGATAGCGGCGCTGCAGGTACTGATAGACCGGGTGTGAGTAGAGTAGTGGGGCGCCATCAAGTCGCCTGCCTATGCCGGTCAACTCGTCGTCACGCTTGCGCAGGGCGGAGAGTAGTTCATTGCGACGCTGAACAATGAGCTCAGCGGATTCAGGTAGCCGTTGTGAGAGCGACTCGGCTATGGCGGAGACTTGTTGGCTGTAGAGACTCACATCCAGCCACACTGTGAATGCGAGTTCTCCGTGGCTGTGATCGCCCTCGGGGCCATGGCTGTGAAGCGGCCCGGTATCCGCGGCGATTAATTGATCAGTGAAACCCTGCGAGGTATCCAGCAGCCGGTTTTGCGGCAGGCTAACCCTGGCGATCCATTTCGCATAATTGGCGCCGTTGAGCAAAATCAGTTCTGCCTGCTGGTAGTCGGCGACGGTGTTGATATCCGGTTGCCAAAACGCGGGATCGATACCTGCTGGTGCTGGAAAGTGCACCTCTGCAGCGTCTCCAGCCAGCTCCTGTGCTGCCCAGGCCAGCGGATAGTTCACACTGTAGATGCCGGGCGCCTGGGAGGTTTCGACCGTTTCAGTATTTTCTGTGGGATCCCCCAACTGTTGGCCGCAGGCCGAGAGCATCAGTAGGCATAGCAGTAAATTTACTCGTCGCATCACATCACCACCGCCTGTAGTAGCGGCGCTCCAAACCAATTCGTCAGCAGCACCAGCACCGCCGCTAGAACAGCAGCGGCCAGTAGTACCATCACCACTTCTGCCAGCATCAAGCACAGAATTGCCGGCTGTGAGCCGCCCAGGCGGTACAGGGTTTCCTGCTCGGGTCGCCGGGCGCGCCAGGATAATAAGAACACCAATAGCACCACCGCCGCGGTGGCTATTGCCACCATACTCATCGCTACCAATACATAGCGCTGCACCGCGAAGACAGTGTCCAGTAACTGTTTGATAACGGTGCGTGGTTGCAACAACTGCAGGGTGGGATGTGACTGGTAGCGGCCCTGGATCAATACCCTGGCTTTGTCGCTGCGCGGTGCCGGCAGTATCGCTGTTAAAGGCAGTTCGGCCTCGCTGCCGTGAAAATGAAAGGAGTCGATGTTGTCCGGGGTGATCTCGTTGTATTGCACGAGTGAGGCATTAGCGACAATGCGATCATCCTCGTTCTTTAAGATGGCGCCCGCCGCTTCGGGCCTGCTTAACTCCTGGTGGCCGTGACCAATGCCCTCGATGATCCAGGCGGTTTTCAGGTCGACGAAAATGGCCTCGTCGTCGGGGCTGTAGGAACGCGCCAAGACTCCGACCACCGGCATTTTCAGGGGGTAGACACCGGCAATATCAAACACGCTCTCCGGCGAGGACAGCACGCTGTCTCCCACGGTGACGCCCAGACTCGCCGCCGCAGTGGCGCCCAGAACTGCCTCGCCGAGGGTGGCCAGCTGGCGCCCCTGCACTATCTCCAGGTTGCGAAAGTCAAAATAATCCAGGGTCGTGCCGACAATCGGCGCAGCCTGGCTGTGATAGCGGGCATAAAGCGGAATCGGGTCGACCAGCGCCGAGACCCGCAGTTCGTCCAGCTTTCCATAGCTAAAAGCAGGCGGTCGCTCTTCGGAAAAATACAGCGCATTCAACACCAATTCCAGGGGACTGCCACGCGCGCCCAATAGTAGTGGAGTGGCGTCTGCGCGGGCATTCATATCGCGGGCGGTTTGCTCAACCACCAGCTGCAAACCCAGGGGCAGGTAGAGCACCAGGGTTACCGCGGCCACCAGGATGGATGCCTTCCAGCGGTGCCAGGCCAGGTAGCGCCAGGCGAGATAGAGCACCCCGTTCACGCGGCCCTCCACATATTGAGCTCATTAAAATCCATGACGCGGTCGAAGCGGTCCAGCAGGTCGTGATCGTGGGTGACCGCCAATAGCGTTGCCCCGTGTTCTCGCGCATAGTCCAGCAGTAAGTCCAGTACCACGAACTTGTTGGCGGGATCGAGATTGCCGGTGGGCTCATCGGCAAGGATAAGCGGCGGTTCCAGCAGCAGCGCACGTGCTACCGCCACCCGCTGGCGCTCTCCCTGGGATAGTTGTGCTGGATGACGATCGAGCTTGTCACTGATGCCAAGGCGCCCTGCCATGCTATCTACGCGTTGTTGCATGGTCGCAGTCACCGACAGGTCGCGACCAATACGCAGGGGCAGCAGGATGTTGTCCCGGATGTTGAGGTAGTCGAGCAACTCAAAATTCTGGAACACCAGGCCAAGCGAGCGGATACGAAAATCGCGGCGTTGGGCATCCGCTAAGGCCGCGACTGATTCACCGGCTACCTCCACGCTGCCTGCATCTGGCAGCAACACGCCGGCCAGCAGGTTGAGCAGGGTGGTCTTGCCACAGCCGCTGGGACCAATCAGGGCCACGTGCTCCTGGTTCTCCACGCGGGTGTGTTTTAGCTGCAGGGAAAAACTGCTCTGTGGGTAGTGGAACTGGAGGTCGCGTAGTTCAATCATGCCGGTGTCGTTACAGATCCATCTATTACAAGCGCTGCTCTTGCAGCACATTCATGTCGATCAGCTTCCAGCGATTGTCGATCACCTGCACCAACAACTCGGCCTGGTATTGGTTGCTGCGGGTATGTACATGGCCCCAGTGGCCGACCGAGCCGTGGACATTCCAGGTCGCGTTAGCGCGAAAGGCATTGGGCTCTTCGGCCGCCACGATATCGATGGACTGCATCTCCACGGCTTTAACCCTGGCGCGGGCGCCACCCTGATTGGCGAGCTCCAGGCCGCGCTGGGTTTCCAGGTAAATATCGGTGAGCAGGTCGCCACTGACACTGCGCTCCAACGTGTCATAGATATCGCTCTCGGCGCGGTAATCAAAGGCCTGGTAGACATTGCGCAGCAAGTCCTTGACCACAGTCTCTGTCGCCTCTCCTGGTGGCGCCAATGGCCGGCCCAGAATCAATGAGCTGCCCACGACCAGAAGGGCGACCGTAGCTCCCAGGGCGGCGGGCGTTTGCCTGCTGCGCGACCACAGCGTAAGCAACAGCAGCGCAGCGGCGATTGCCCACCAGCGCAATTGATACAACCACAGTGCTGCCGGTGAGGGTGGCGGCTTTAATGTCACCAGACCCGGGATCGTCGGGTTCTTGAGGAAGTTCTGCCATTCCAGCACCGCGTAGTCCGGCTCCAGGAAGGTGGGTAGCGCGCCTGCTTCGTCTACGGCCGACCCCGGTACCAATTGCACCCGCTCGTCGAACATATCCCAGGTCATGGTCGCCTTGTCGGGCAAGCCCGCTACTGGATAAACAAAGATCACGCCGACCACGGCGCTGTCGATATTGATGTCGACACCGGGCTCCGCCACCATCGAGCTTTTCAGGGTGCGGTTGAGAAAGCTGGCCCGGTCGAGAATGGGTTGGACCAACTCGTCGTTGATGCTTACCGGCTGCTTCTCGGTCAGGAATGTCGCTATTTTCTCCAGTACCAATCCACGCTGTTCTGCCTTGATAACGCTTGCATCGGCCAATCCCAGGTCGACGTAGCGCTGCATGTCCTTGGGTCGCACGATGACCTCCTTGCGGACTTCGAAGTGCTCAACATAAAGAAAACCGGACATGGGAGCGAAGTAGCTGCGCCGCATACTGCGGGTACGGAAGGCGGAATACCAGGGATCATCCCAGTCGAGATCCAGCGCCATAGCCTGGGACAGGTAGCGGAAGTCATTCACGGCCACGCTGTTGTGATAGACCACGAAGCCGACATTGGCCCGCCCGAAACGATTGGGTGGACTGAATACCAGCGTGTCGGGATTTTCTGCCGTGAAGGGATAGAACAGTTCCGCGACAACCACAGTTTCCGCGTCTTCTTCCCGCACCGGCAACTCTTCACCGGTGACCTGGTCCCGCACAATACGGCTGCGCGGCCCGATTTCGCCTAGTTCTCCAGCCAGCACGCCGTCTTCACTGGCGATGACGAGGTCCTGCGCAAAGAACTCAACCAGCCGCTCAGCCAGGGGGCGCGCTTCGTAACCCAGCCCCTCATAGATAGGGTCAGGCAACAGGTTGCGAAAAGCGCCGATGTCGTTCATGCCGATTTCCAGCTCAACTCGCACGCCGCCAGCGTCGACGTAGTACTCGGCGATGGTGTCGGCGAACATAGCCTCGGAGCGGACGATGGCGTCGGCGAGAGCAGCAGGGGCCAAAAAAAGAAAGGCTGACGCAAGTGCCAGCCTGGATACACAGCGCATGGATTTACTTAGCTGAAATTCCTGGCCATTATTGCATATTCCATGGGAACCATCTCCTCGATCCCTTACCTGGCGCCCAAAAAAATCCTATTTGTTGGGTTTGTACCAGGGCTGCTGCTTTGCCGTACCCGGCACGGCCCAGGCATTCTGAGTCACGACGGTCATGCGTTCGGTGATCTTGTCCTTCATGACCTTGCCCAAGGGGGCCGTGGAATCTGAGGCAATCTTAGTCGTGGGAGGTCAGCTCCGCACCCTGCGGTGTTACCTCGCTGACCCGGTGGGGGTATTTGCGGATCATCATCATATGCTGTCGCAGGGAATTCTGGATTGGTGTCACCGCGAACAGGCCGGGATAGAATTGGCCAAACTTTTCGCCAGGGTCGCGCATCACGTTGTAAAACTCCATGCTGGGCAGTCCGCCATGGCTCTCGGAGCTGACATGCACCTTGAAATCCCGATAGCGAATGGCACCGATATCGCCGCCACTGTAGTGGAACATCATGCTGCGGCGGCCGTGGCCCTCTCCGTTCAGCATCAGTGGCAGGGCATCCACACCGTCAGTGATTCGGTCACCGGGAATTCGCCTGGTAGCGCCGCCGAGCCGCGCCGCAGTGGTGAATAGATCAGTCACGTGCATCATGTCCCTGGGGTCCTGTCCCGGCTCGATCATGCCAGGCCACCAGGCCATGGCTGGTACCCGCACGCCGCCCTCCAGCACATCACCCTTGCTGCCCCGCAGCCAGGTGTAGCCGGACGTCGGGAAGAACGCATACATGGGCCCGTTGTCGCTGATCCACACAACCAGCGTGTTCTCAGCGATGCCCTGGGCCTTGAGTGTCTGCAGTAACTGGTTCACATGGTCGTTGTGCAACACCATGAAAGAGGCCTGGGCGTTGGCCTTGTCTACACCTGGAGCCTCCTGGTACTGGCGGCTGCCGTGAATTTGTAAGGCATAGGTCGCCCAGTAGATGAAGAAGGGATCATCTTCCTTGGCCTTGTCGGCAATGAAGGACTTGATCTGGTCAATGGACTCGTTTTCAAATGCTTCCTGGCGGTCGATACCCAGCTTGCCGGCCACGCCGGGAATGGGTTCGCGACCCTTGCCCTTACGACCTATGTATCCCGCGACTGAGAGATCGATGCCGGTCCACTCCTGATAGACCTCTTCACCCGGGAAGTCGTAAAAGGGCGGCTTGGCCGGGGAGGGCGTCAGGGTGTCCTCGTGGGAGGTGGGCCAGGCATCCGGGGCGCCGTTGAAGAGACCGTAGTAGGCATAGTCATAACCCTGGTTTTCCGGCGCCTGCTTCGGCAGGTCGCCCAGGTGCCACTTGCCCCACATGGCGGTGTTATAGCCTTCCTTTGACAGGGCTTCGGCAATGGTCACTTCGTCGGGCGAAAGACCTTCGACCTGCCCGGGCCACAATACACTCAGCAGGCCGGTACGAACGGGGTGGCGACCGGTATTGATAGCGATGCGGGTAGGGGTGCAGGAAGGTTCGGCGTAGGCCGACCAGAAGGCCATGCCTTCTTTCGCCATCTGGTCCAGGGTCGGTGTGGGCATGCCACGGTGTTTACCGCCACCCTGCCAGCCAAGCTCGCCCCAGCCCACGTCGTCGGCGAGAATGTAAATGATATTGGGTTTCTTGCCGAAGCGCTTCTCCAGCGCTGCCAGCTTGTGATTAATGGCCTTGTCTTCAGCGGCCCAGGTGCTGGCGTTCTTCTTCTGTTCGGTCTGGAAGTAGCCATCGAATACCGGCTCGGCCAGCACAGCGGGCGCCGCTGCCAGCAGGCTGCTAACAAGCAAGCCAGAGAGCAGTGTTTTTCCAATAGTAGTCATGGTTTTCATGGTCGGTTCCCCTTATTGCATCCAGTCGAACAGGGCCGAGGGCACGGCCGGGATTACGTAAAAACGCACACTCCAATCGCTGCCGACTACATCATCTGGCTGAATCGCCGTGTAGAAGTATTCGAGACCGATACGCACAGGTAGCTTGCCAAACTGAAAGGTGCGATTAATGCCCATACCCACCGGCAGCGTGTAGCGGTTATCGCTGTTTTGCTCCCAGTTGATGATGAAATTCGGGCCGGCGCCGATCGAGGTAGTCTCGTTCAGACTCCAGTAATACAAATACTGGATGTTGGTCATATTGACGTCATTGCGGTCACCGTCACCGGCGTAGTCCCAATAGTGCTGGACAAGTGCGCCACCTTTGAAGGTCTCGCCCATGTACACGCCCAGCGCCGACGGACCGGCGGTCCATTTGCCGGTGCCCAATATATCCTCCTGGGCGGTATCGAAGCCGAGGTCGAAGCCCAGCCCCCAGAGCAGCTTGGCGCCGTTATCCAGTTTTATGGGGTCGTTGGGGGCAAACAGGCCGACGTAGTATGAGTCACCCAGGTTGGAGGTGCGGCCACCGAACAGCTCTACCGGCAGTGGCGTGTTTTCGGGTGGCGTCGGGTTGTTGCCGGGACCTGTACCGTAATCAAAATCGCCCCCGAATACCGGCGGCGGTGCGAAATCGTCGATGTCGTCCTGCTCCAGCGGGACACTGGTGTAGTTGAGCACAAACCGGTTGATCAGGTTCCACTTGGGGGTGAGTTTCTTGGGAAACTGGGCCAGCAGCATGTAGTTGTATTGGTCTTTGCTGGTGCCGCTTTCCGGCTCCTCCATGCGGTAGGCATCGACCTGGTTGAACAGCATGGCCACATTGCCGATGGGGTTGTCCATGAGTGCTGACATCTGTGCCAGTGTCGGCTCGCAACCCGCCCTCAAGACCTTGCCGAGATCGGCGTCGATATCGGCGCGAAAGGCCGCGCAGACCTCGTAGTTGTCGGCACGCTCCTCTTCTGCCCCTGGGCTGTCTGTGATGTCCGAGGCATCTGCCAGCATGGTGGGTAGCTTAATGCGGGCCAGTGGGTCACTGGTTTCCGCGTCAGCGTTCACTTGCGTGGCGTATCCGACAAGCAGGACTAGTGAAAGGATAGAAAATAATGTGTTGTGCAGCGCTTTCAGTGATGCGTACATGCTTGCCCTCCCGCAATATTTCCCATGTCTGGCTGCGTCGAGGCCAGCAGCACAGCCCACGCAGATTTTTCGTCGATGTTATACTGTACTGTGCAGTACAGTACAGTACATTTAGGACAAATAATTGCCTGCTGACAAGCATTAGGGCAGGATTTGGTTGATATGAATCAAATAGATAAAAAAAGTCGTGTATCCCGGGATGCCTGGCTGCAGGCGGGATTGGATGTGCTGGTTACGCAGGGGATGGAAGCGGTCAAGATTGATCACCTGGCCAGAAGCCTGGGTGTGGCCAAGACGGGCTTTTACTGGCACTTCAAAAATCGCAGTGCATTGCTGGATGCCATGCTGGATTTCTGGGAGCGAGAATACACCGAGGTGATCTCGGGCAATCAGCAGATTGCGAGCCTGCCACCCGCCGCGCGGTTAGAGGCGATCAGTGAAATGGTGGACGCCAATCGCCTGACCGAGTACGACCTCGCCATCGCACACTGGGCCCGTTACGACGAGGAAGCTGCCAGGGTTCTGGACGAGGCTTATAGCGTCCGCATGGAATTCGTATCCCGGGCGTTTCGCGAGCTGGGTTTTCGCGGTGAGGAACTTGAGATGCGCACCCGGCTGTTTGTCTGCTATCACTCCAATGCGGCCCAGATGTTTGGAGAGAAAGTTACTGCACGCGACAAGCGGATTCGGGTTTTGCGAAATCGCTTGATGATTCAAGAGCTAACCAAGTCCTGAGGGTCTTGCCATGATCAAACTGGTTTACTGCATCCGCAAGCGCGCGGATATTTCCGAAGAAGAATTCCATCGCTACTGGCTGGATGAGCACGGCCCGCTGGTGAAGTCCGTGGCCGAGGCCATCGGGGCCAGCCGCTACGTGCAGAGCCATACCGTTATGCCCGAGGTCAATGCGCAATTACGGCAGGGGCGTGAGCTGCCCGAGCCCTACGACGGGCTTACCGAGATCTGGTGGGAGACCCAGGCCGATATGGACAAGGGCCTCAACTCCGAAGAGGGCCAGGCCGCTGCCGTGCGACTGCTAGAGGACGAGACAAAGTTTATCGACTTCAGCCAGTCGCGCCTGTTTGTCACTGAAGAGCACGAGATTTTCTGATGCCTCCTGAGGAGTCAGCCGTTGAGCTGGCTGGTTGCCTGTGATGTACTCTGGTACCGCGGTTTTGGCATCAGGCGAGAGATTTTGTTGCCGCCGCGAACACCCAAGGGAACGATAGACAGGAGCACCATGCCAAGCATTATTTATGTCGAGGCGGACGGCAGTCGCCACGAGGTTGAACTGGACGAACAAATGAACCTGATGGAGGGCGCCACTATGAACCTGGTGCCCGGTGTGGAAGGCATGTGTGGCGGCATTGCCTCCTGTGCTACCTGTCATTGCTATATCGACGAGCCCTGGCTGGGAAAATTGCCTGAGCAGGGCCCACAGGAATTGCACATGCTTGAGACCGCCAAACACCGCAAGGAAAATTCGCGACTGGGTTGCCAGGTGCTGGTGACCTGGGAGATGGAAGGCATGGAAGTACAGCTGCCACCGGAGCAGGGCTCCGAACCCGCCTGACTACCGCAGGGCAATATTCGCCTGCCCCTGCAGCAGGCGCTCGCCCTGGTCGTTCTCCAGCCATACCTCACAGTGGGCGACCTCTTGCTCGACAGACACAACCACGCCGCGAGCGGTCACCCGCTCAGCGTCCAGCACCACCCTGGGGAAGGTCATCTTTATGCGCTGAATGCAGTCAGGCCCCATCCAGCTGTGCAGCATATTGAGCATGTAGCTGAGCCCCAGGGGTCCCTGGTTGATGGTGCGCTGCCCCAGTTGCAGGGGCAGGGCGTCCACCGCCGCGCGGTCCCAGTGTATGGGGTTGGGGTCGCGTAAAATGGCCGCCATGGTTTTCATACGCTCAGCCGACACCGATTCCATGACCCAGGGCGGGATCTCATCACCCGCTTGCACGCTCACAGGGTGTTCCTCGTGTAGTGCCAGGTGATGGTCGTGCGGGCGACCAGGGCGTCGTCATCGCTGACTTCAAAACAGAACTGAATGCGGTCGTAGGGTTTGCCCTGATCGTTGTGCATTCTTGCTGCGGCTGTAATCGACCCTTCAACCCGGTAGTTGACCGCCTCGTACAAGGGGGCGAATAACTCCCAGTCGTAACTTTCGATCAGGATGGACAGGTCCGATTCGGCCTGGCCCAGTGCGAACATGTCGGCGATGCTGGTGCCGGCGCCCATGATTGGCAGGTGGAAGAGGGCAACCGGGTGGGCGCGCCCGCCGGGCAGTAACTGCGCGCCGGTGCAATCGGTGAGCAGAAAGTTTTCCCAGTGTTCGATGCAGTAGTGCCCCCCTGGAAAGCGATGCCCCAGCAGTGCGTCTATGTCGGCCTCGGCAGGAATCGGCTGCGTCATGATTCGGCCGCTTGCCTGGACATTTCCGCTACCCGGTCGCCATCGAACTTGATGGCCTTTTCCGGCACCAGTTCCAGGATGAGTCGCAGCGGCGTGTCCAGCATCTCTATAGCTGCCTCGACACTGGTCGCGGGATAGCCATTCAGTAATTCTCCCATGGCCGGGTAAAACCAGTCCTTGGTGGCCTGGTCTTCATGGATAATTACCGTGCCTTTGTAGGTCACGGTTTTTCCTGGGCCCATATCGGTGCCCATGCTGGAAATGGTGACCGAAACGCGAGGATCGCGCTTGATAGCTTTGATGCGAGCCCGTTGTGAGGTGGCGGTTAGCCAGATTTTTCCGTCGTGGAAAATATAGTTCATGACGACGCCGATCGGGTGGCCATCCTTGTTGCCCCACATGAACACGCACTCCAATTGTTTCTGCAACAGTTCTTCCTCGCGTTCCGGTGTCAACTCGTAAATGCTGACGTCGTCATAGCTGGCTTGATCGCTGGTGCTCATTGTGTGTTCTCCTGGAACTGTTGCAGGCCGGTGAATACTGCGTCATTTTCAACCATCAGCGCCGGGCACGCCAGCAGTAGATTGCTGGCTCAATGCCTCCGGTTGCCAAGCCTGGCCCGTCGTTGCATGCTGTCAGGCAAGCGTGACCCGGGAAGCTGCTCATTACACCGTCCTACTCACTCACAGTCTGGGTTTACCTGCGCCTGGTGGCCCTGGTCTACCTGATGGCCTTCGCCTCCTTTGCCGTGCAGGCGCCTGGGCTGATCGGGCCCGAGGGCATTGTTCCCGTGGCCGATTACTTTGCCGCCATTGATGCCAGCTACGGCCCACAGAAATACTGGTTCCTGCTATCGCTGTTCTGGTTGGACAGCTCCGCGGCCATGATCAACACCGTGGCCTGGTTGGGCGTGGCCCTGTCACTGTTGCTGTTTGTGAACCACCGTCCACGCCTGTGCCTGGTCGGTCTCTACCTGCTCTACCTGACCTTGTATACCGGCGGCCAGGTGTTCATGACCTTCCAGTGGGACAACCTGCTGCTGGAGTGTGGTTTCCTGGCGATGTTCCTGCAGAGCCGTCCAGGGCTCTTCATCTGGCTGCATCGCTGGTTGCTGTTTCGTTTCATATTGCAGTCGGGACTGGTCAAACTGTTCAGCGCTGATGATAGCTGGCGCGAGCTGTCGGCCCTGTTTTTTCACTTCGAGAGCCAGCCGCTGCCGACCCTGCTGGCCTGGTATGTCGACAAGCTGCCCGAGCTGCTACTGCAGGCCGGGGTCCTTTTCACACTACTGATGGAGCTTGCCGTACCCTTCCTGATCCTGCTGCCACGACGGGCACGATTGGTGGCGGCGGGGGCCATCGCACTGTTCCAGTTGATGATTATGCTCACTGGCAGCTACAACTACTTTAACTTCCTCACAGTCAGCCTGTGCCTGCTGTTACTGGACGATGAAACACTGCGACCACTGATGCCCGTATTCTTGCGAGATCGCAGCCAGGCGCTTGTGACAGCTGTGCCGACATGGCCGCGGGCGCTGCTGCCGACGGCAGTGGCGATTGTGTATATCTCGGCCAGCGCGACGCACCTGGCGATGACCGGTGGCCGCTTGCAGCTTCCCAGGCCCGCACATGAATTATTGGCCTGGACGGCGCCCCTGCATATGGCCAACGGCTACGGATTGTTTGCCTTCATGACCAAGCAGCGCCAGGAAATCGTGATTGAGGGTTCCAGCGATGGCCGGGAATGGCGGACTTATGAGTTGCCGTATAAACCTGGTGCACTGGCGCGGGCCCCGGTCTGGGCCACTCCGCACCAGCCGCGGCTGGACTGGCAACTCTGGTTCGCGGCGCTGGCGCCGGTGGAGCGCAACCCCTGGTTCAAGAACCTGGTGGTGCGTCTACTGACCGGCTCGGAACCGGTGCTGAACTTGTTCGCCTATAATCCCTTCCCCGAAGGACCGCCGCGCTATATTCGCGCCCGGCTCTACCAGTACCAGTTTTCCGAGTGGCAGACCTGGCGCGAGACCGGCCAGTGGTGGACCCGCCGCTATGCCGGTGAATTTTACCCGGCGGCGGGACTGGGAATGCTGACGGAGGATCTTGAGGCCTGGTAAGTGGTCCAGCGCCTAGTCCGCGACTTCGATTTCTATCAGTAGCTCATCGGCCGCAACTTGCGTGCCGGCTGCGGCCATGACTTCCGCCACCTCGCCATCGACCTCTGTGACGATTTCATAGTGCATTTTCATGGCTTCCAGCACCGCCAGGGTCTGGCCTGCACTGACCTTGTCGCCAGCGCTCACCATCACTTCCAGTAGCAGTCCATGCATGGGGGCCGCGATGCTGCCGCTGCCGCCGGACTGGTCCTGCAGGCCGTCGAGACGTATCTGGTCCCGGTATTCGGCGGCGCGACCATCAATGGACAAATACAAGCTTCCAGCATCCGGCGCGTGATAGCGGGCGACGTGCTGGCTGTCATCGATACCCACCTGGGCGGTATCGCCAGCCATGGACATCAGTTCGATAAGGATGGATTCGCCGTCGTTAAAGACCTGGTAGCGGGAATTGCCCAGGGGTGTCACGCACAGGTCGTGTACTGTTTCGCCGTGGTGGTATTGCTTGCGCGATATCAGTGGACTGGCGCTGGCCCAGTCGCGTAATTGCGGCGCGACAATCACGCTCTTGTCATAGACCTGCTGGTGATCCAGCGCCAATTCGATCACCGCCGCCACTGCACTGTCGGCGAAGCGGGGGATAGCGTCAGCGATCTCGCCGTCGGCAAACTCCTCAGCAATAAAGGCCGTTGTTGCCTGGCCGTTGGCAAAGGTCTCTTTTTCCAGACAGGCTACCAGGAAATCCCGATTGTGGCGGGTACCGAACAGCACCGTTTCCTTGAGCGCCTCGATCAGTCGCAGGCGCGCAATATCCCGGCTCGGCCCGCTGGCGATAATCTTGGCCACCATCGGATCGTAGAAAGGCGAGATTTCCTGGCCGCTGCAGATACCGCTGTCGACGCGAATGCCGGTGCCGCTGGCAGGCGACCACAGGTGCACGGGACCGGAGGTGGGCAGGAAGTCCTGGCTGGGGTCTTCGGTGTAGAGGCGCACTTCGATCGCGTGCCCTTCGAGGCGCAGGTCTTCCTGCTGCAGCCCCAGCGGTTCACCCTGGGCGACCTGTATTTGCAGGGCAACCAGGTCCAGTCCGGTAATCAATTCGGTGACGGGGTGTTCCACCTGCAGGCGGGTATTCATTTCCAGGAAATAGAATTTGCCCTTCTCATCGAGCAGAAATTCCACCGTGCCGGCGCCGCAGTAGTTAATGCTCTCGGCGGCGGCCACCGCCGCTGCCCCCATCTCTGAGCGCAGTTCCTCCGTCATGATCGGGCAGGGGGCCTCTTCAACGACTTTCTGGTGGCGGCGCTGTACCGAGCAGTCGCGCTCACCCAGGTGCACGGTATTGCCCTGGCTGTCGGCAAAAACCTGTACTTCAACATGACGTGGCCGCACCACGGCTTTTTCCAGGATCAGTTCGCCACTGCCGAAGGCGGATTCCGCCTCGGCCCGGGCCAGCTTGATGGCATTGGCCAGTTCGCTGGCTTCCTCTACCAGGCGCATACCGCGGCCGCCACCGCCGGCGGCCGCCTTGACCATCAGTGGCAAGTCAATATTCGCAGCCTCGGCCAGCAGGGCATCATTGTCCTGGCTCTCGCCTTCATAGCCCGGTACACAGGGCACGGCGGCCTCGATCATGCGGCGTTTGGCTTCCGCCTTATTACCCATAAGCTGAATCGCCTCCGGGCTGGGTCCGATAAAGATGAGGCCGGCGTCCTCGCAGGCTTTGGCGAAATCCGCATTCTCACTGAGGAAGCCATAACCCGGATGAATCGCCTCGGCGCCGCTGGTGCTGGCAGCCTGCAGAATATTCTCAGTAAGCAGGTAAGATTCATTGACGGGGCTGGGCCCAATACAGACGGCCTCGTCGGCCATCTGCACATGTGGCGCCATGGCATCCGCTTCGGAGTACACCGCCACTGTGCGATAACCCAGGGCCCTGGCCGTGCGTATGACCCGGCAGGCGATCTCGCCGCGGTTAGCCACCAGAATGCTGGTAAATCGTGTCATTGAATTCTCCGCAACTTATTCACTGGCCCAACTTTTTATTCTTTAGACCAACTGGGTTTGCGCTTTTCAACAAATGCGCTGACACCTTCGCGGCCCTCATCACTGAGCATGCAACTGGCAAAACCCCGGGCGGCAAAATCCAGGGCCTCGGGACGCGGCCGGCGGGTGGTCTCAAACACAATGCCCTTGGTCACGGCGTTGGCCGTGGGTGCGCACAGCGCGATCTGCTCCAGCACCTCGGTGCATTTGGCCTCCAGGTCGGCACTGTCTTCGGCAAGGATATGACCGATGCCGTATTGAACCGCTTCCTCGCCTTTGAAGCGGGCCCCGGTCAGCATCAGGCGCCGGGCCTGGGTCAGGCCGACCCGCTCGGTGACAAAGGGTGCGATCTGGGCCGGGGGAATGCCAAGGCTGGTTTCACTGAGTCGAAAACGGGCATCTCTGGTAACGATTGTGACGTCACCGATGCAGGCCAGTCCCAGGCCGCCGCCGATGGCAGCACCTTCCACCAGCATCACGACCGTTTGCGGCTGTTCATTGAGCTTGAGCATGAGGTCGCCGAAGCTGCGGTTGCCTTGGGCAATATCCTCTTCCGTCGGCTCGCCACCCTGCATATCGGATTTAAAACCCTTGATGTCGCCACCGGCGCAGAAAAAGCCTTCCTTGCCACGCAGTATGAGGGTGCGAATGCCGCGGTCGTCGTGGATGGCATCCAGCACCGCAGCCAGTTCCTCCACCATCTCGGCAGACAGGGCGTTCTTGGCCGCGGGTCGGTTGAGCCATATGGTCAGTACGCTGCCCTCGGGTTCAAGCACCAGGTCCTGGGTTTCGGGAAGAGTTGTCATCTGTTGTTCTCCTTACATCCTGGCGATGCCAAAGCTGTTTTCCCGGATACTGCGGTGGCGGGTTTCCCACACGGTTTCCAGTAGAAAGCCGAGGGTCTTGCGCGAATCTCGTGGGTCGATCATGCCGTCATCCAGCATATGACCGGAGGTGTAGAAGGCGCTGGACTGGCTGTCGAAAATATTGGCGAGGAAGGCTTCCTGCTGAGCCAGCGCCGCCTCGTCGACCTCCTGTCCCATGGCAGTCGCTTTACCTCGGGCCACTTCGCTCATGGTCTTGGCGGCCTGCTCGCCGCCCATGACACCGGTGCTGGCATTGGGAAAGCTGTAGAGGAAGTCCGGCTCAAAGTGTCGACCGCACATGCCGTAGTTGCCCGCACCGAAGCTGGCACCGGTCATCATGGTAATGCGCGGTACCTCCAGGTTGCGCACCGCCTGTATCATCTTCGAGCCGTGCTTGATCATGCCGGCGCGTTCTGACTTGGTGCCGACGATATAGCCGGTGGTGTTTTGCAGGAACAGCATTGGGATATTGGCCTGGTCGCAGAGCTGCAGGAACTGGGTCGCCTTGGTCGCGCCCTCCGGGTCAATGGGGCCATTGTTGCCGAGGATGCCGCAGGGCAGGCCGAAGATCTCGGCCTGGATACACACGGTGGCGGAGCCGTAGCGGGGCTTGAAATCCATGAAGTCGGAACCATCGACGATGCGCGCCACCAGTTCGCGCATATCGTAGGGGTTGCGATAGTCACAGGGAATAACCCCGGCCAGTTCATCAGCGTCGTAGATCGGTTCCCGGTAGCTGCCGCGGCCCGGTGCCTCGCAGTCCTTGTTCCAGTGCAGTCGCTGTACCAGCTCGCGACACATCTGTACTGCCTGGCCGTCGTTCTCCGCCAGGTATTCGGCCAGGCCGGACACGCTGGCGTGCATCTCGGCGCCACCCAGTTCTTCCTCGGTGGCGATCTCGCCGGTAGCAGCCTTGAGCAGGGGTGGCCCGGCGAGGAAGGCGCGACCATTGTTTTTCACAGCAATGACGTAATCACTGAGGCCCGGCATGTAGGCGCCGCCGGCAGTGGAGGAGCCGTGCAGTATGGAGATAACCGGTATGCCGGCCTTGCTGAGTTTGGCCAGGTTACCAAACAGCTCGCCGCCCAGGGAAAAGTTCTCCACCGTATAGTTGAGCAGATCACCGCCGGCGCTTTCCACCAGGTGTACAAAGGGTAGCTTCTGCTCCAGCGCGATTTCCTCGGACCGACGCAGGCGATAGCCGCCCGCCGTGGTCAGTGAGCCGGCCTGGATGCCGCTGTCGTCCACCACCACCACGCAGCGCACGCCGCCGATAAAGCCAATCCCGCAAATGATAGTGGAGCCGGGAATTGTCTTGTCGGGATCATCATTCTCCACCATGTAACCGGCGATATTGCCGATTGCCAGAAAGGGCATGCCCGGGTCCAGCAGGCGCGCGAGGCGTTCCCGTGGCGTGAGCTGGCCGCGGGCTTCGAAGCGCGGCTTGCGCTTTTCAGACAACATGGCGCCGCGGGCATTCAGTTCCTGCAGTTTGCCAATCAGTTCCAGCATGTCCTCGCGGTTCCTGCGAAAGCCATCGGCCCTGGGGTTGATCTTCGAATTGAAAACCGTCATGACAATGTCTCCGCCATCGCTGCCGGCACCGGCACCGGCATGGACAACAATAGTTGGGCGTAGCCTTTGCCCTGTGGATCGTTACGAATACTGGCGATACCGCCGCCACCGAGCACCTCGTGCAGCAGGAAGTTAATTGCGTGTGAGCCAGGTAGCAGGAAACGTTCAACCGCGGACTGCTCGGCCAGGAAGTGGGCAAAGCGGTCGCCTACTTTTGCCTCGGTTACAGCCGCACAGATCCAGGGCAGGTACTCGGGCCGGCGCGCGATGATACCGATGTTGGCCTTGTTGCCCTTGTCACCGCTGCGACCGAAGGCCAGAGCGATCAAGGGCACTTCGACCAACTCGCCGCTATCATCTGTCGCGGGCAGGGAGGGGCGGGCGATGGCGTCGACTTCAGACGACTCAAGCTGCTGTTCATCGCAGTTGATGATCTCACCATCGAGGTCGATCTGCACCGCGAGCTGGTCCTTGGGCGCGGTAAAGGAGAACAGTCGCACCACCGGCGAGGGTCGCGGCCTGCTACCGGCAAATCCGCACAGGCCCGGCGGTGTGGCGAGGCCGAGGCCGACCGCTTCCTTGAGCAGTATGCCAATACCCATCATGTCCGGGTGCTTGGCGGCCAGCTTCATAGCCACCTCGCGGCTGCCGTCCAGCTCAGTGAAGTCACCGAACTGGCTCTCGGCGCCGATCAATTCAATACTGGTTTCGCTAAAGTCGGCCAGGCCAAAGGCATCAAAGGTATTGCGTGAGGCTTCAAATATGGCCTCGCCCAGGGCGCGGGCTTTCTTGTCGGCGTCGATGCCGTAAAAGCTCATGTAGGTGCCACCGCGGAACTGGTCGGCATAGGTGGCACTGACTTTATAGCTGTCCGGCGCGGGGCGACCGCAGGCGCCCCTGACCTGAACCCGGTCTTCGGCGATTTGCTCCAGGGTCGCGGTGGAAAAGTCGCAGACCACGTCGGGTAATAGGTAGGCCTGGGGATCGCCGATTTCGTACAGCATCTGTTCGCTGACGGTGCCGACATTAACCAGGCCGCCTGTGCCATCGGGCTTGGTGCAGACAAAGCTGCCGTCGGCGCTGATCTCGGCGATTGGGTAGCCGATGTTGGCCATTCCCTGAACCTGGTCCCAGTCGGTGAAATTGCCACCGGTGGCCTGGGGTCCGCATTCGAGAATGTGGCCGGCCAGTGAGCCCATGGCCAACGGGTCAAGGTCGTCCCGACCCCAGCCGAAGTGGTGGATGCAGGCGCCAAGCGTCACCGCGCTGTCGACGCAGCGTCCGGTGATCACGATATCGGCGCCGGCGGCAAGGGCCCTGGCGATGGGAAAGGCGCCCAGGTAGGCATTAATACTCTGTATTTTCTCCAGGGGAGGAAATGCCTCGCCGGAAAACATTTCGGTTAGGCCGCTGGATTGCAGTTGTTCTGCCTTGTCCAGCAGGTCATCGCCCACCACGCAGGCGACTTTCAGGTCCAGGTCCTGCTCGGAGATGAGTTGGCGTAGAGCGCTGGCGCAGGCCCTGGGGTTCACTCCGCCGGCATTGGAGATAACCTTGATGCCGCGCTCGGCAATCTGTCCCAGGTTGCCTTGCATGGCGGCGCTGATGAAGTCCAGTGCGTAGCCCTTGCTATCATCCTTGGCCCGGGCCCGGGCCATGATGGACATGGTGATTTCGGCCAGGTAGTCGTAGACGATGTAGTCCAGACCGGCCGAGTCCAGTAACTGGGGAGTAGCCCGGGCGGCGTCGCCCCAGAAACCGCTGGCGCCACCGATTTTCAATAGCGAGTCTGTCATGCTGAATCTCGATCCATAGTGCAGGCTAGTGGATATTACTGAAAGAAGCGCCAGATCACTTGGGATTAGGCGCCATCCTGCCTTTAGAATACGCCATTTTACTCAGGCTGCGTGGAAGTGTTCCCAGTTTGGAGTTTTCATGTCCGCCACGAAGCGCGAGTAATTCCAGGGCCAGCTGGCGGGGATGCCCTCTGCGTCCAGGTACCAGCTCTGGCAGCCGCCGGTATACCAGATGGTTTGCTTGGCGGCGGCTACCCGCTTCCGGTCAAAGTCTTCCATGGCTTCCCGGGTCGGGCAGATTTCATCGCACTCGCCGCTGCGAATTTTTGCAATCAGCTGGGCGATGTAATCCCACTGGTGTTCGGCGATGTCGATGAGGGAGAAGTTACCGACCGGGCCGTTGGGGCCATTGAGCATGAAAAAATTTGGAAAGTCGGGCATTGAGACCGCCAGGTAGGCCACCGGTTTGCGTGCCCACAGTTGCTCCAGGTCGACACCACCTTTACCAAGGATCTGCATGGGGCGCATGAACTGGTCGGCCCTGAATCCTGTCGCCAGGGCGATCACATCCAGCTCGTGCAACTCCCCGTCGACGGTGCGAATGCCGCCGGCTTCGATACCTTCGATATCGGCGCGTACCAGCCGCGCATCCGGGTGCTGGATTTTCTGGTAGTAGTCCGGTGAAAAAATCAGTCGCTTACACATGGGCTCATGATCGGGCCGCAATTGCTCTTTCAGCTCCGGATCGTGAATATTGTTTTCAAAATTATCCACACAGGCCTGTCGGAAAAACTGCGCGCCCTCGGACTCGGGTTGGGTGATACCCAGGGTGTAAGCCTCGACGCCGGCGGTGTAGGTATCGGTATCCATCGCCTCGGCCAGCAGGGCGGGGTCGGCGCGAAACGCGGCGCGCTGCGCTTCACTGAAATGGTGGTTCTCTACCGGCATGATCCATTGCGGTGTACGCACGTAGTGATCAACCCGCGCCGCAACGCCGGCGAGAGCAGAGACAATTTGAACCCCGGTGGAGCCGGAGCCGATTACGCCGACACGTTTGCCCTCAAGTGGCACGGAGTGGTCCCAGCGCGCCGTGTGAAACAGGGCCCCGTCGAAATCCTCCATGCCTCGTATGGCTGGAATGTTCGGATGGTGCAGTACGCCGGTGGCGGCAATCACGATATCGGCGCGGTCGGTTTCTCCACTTGCCAGGGTGAGTTGCCAGCCGCCGTCGCGGAATTCTGCGCGGCGTATTTCGGTGTTGAATCGGATCAGTTCAGTGATGCCATACTTGTCACAGCTGCGCTGAAAATAGTCCTGCACCTCCGCCCCCGGCGGCAGGAAGCGGGTCCAGTCCGGGTTGCGTTCGAAGCTGTAGGTGTAGTGGTGGGAGGGTACATCGCAGGTCAGGCCGGGATAGGTATTTTCTCGCCAGGTACCACCGATGCGATCGGCTTTTTCGAAGATGGTGATATCGCTTATCCCCATCTCCTGCAACTTGATCCCCGCCAGTATGCCGGCCATGCCGGCACCAATCACAACCACGCGCAGTTCACGTTCACTCATAGTGTTTCCCTCTCTGGGGACAGTTCACTTATCTGGATTAGTGAACTGTCCCCAAATTAAAGCTTGCCGAGCAGGGCGCCGCCGGTGGGAATGCCGACGCCGGAGGTGACCAGGGCATGGTTAATGTCCTTCTGCGGCTGGTTCACCGATTGACCCCGTACCAGGCGAGTGGCTTCGACGATGCCGTTGACCCCGTGAATATAGGCCTCGCTCAATTGACCACCGTGGGTGTTGGTGGGCAGGCGCCCGTCGATTTTAAGGGCGCCGTCTTTGACAAAATCACCGGACTCGCCCAGGCCACAAAAGCCCCAGGCTTCCAATTGCCACAGCACGATGGGGGAGAAGGCGTCGTAGATAACAGCCGCATCAATGTCTTCCGGGCGCAGGCCGCTCATGGCGTAGGTGTTGCGCGCGGCGGTTTCCATTTCCGGAATACCGGCAAACTCATCGCGGTAGAAGGAGGTCATTTGCTCCTGGTCCTTGCCCGCACACTGGGCAACACCGCGCACGCTGACGCCGGGTTGCTGCAAGTCCCGGGCCCGCTCCGGAGTGGTAACAATAATTGCCGAGCCGCCGTCGCTTTCCATGCAACAGTCGAGTAGTTGCAGGGGGTCGGCAATCCAGCGCTGGGCGTCGTACTCGGCCCGGTCAAAGGTCTGCCCGTAAAAGAAGGCGGCGGGGTTATTGGCGCCGTAATCGCGGGTGGCCTTGGCCACCTCGTACAGCGCGTCCTTGGTGACACCGGTATTGTGCATCCAGCGCTGGGTGAACATGGCCACCCAGCTGGCGGGTGTCAGTAATCCATAGGGCATGTACCAGCCCCAGTGAATGGCATCGGCGGTGGTGATTTCTCCGGAGACTCCGCTGGAAAAGCGATGGCCGCTGCGGCCATTCAGGGCCCGGTACACCGCGACCGTTTCGGCCATGCCGGTGGCGACTGCCATCACCGCCTGGTGCAGAGTGCCGGTGGCAGCACCGCCACCGTAGTGGGCGCGACCGAAGAAGGTCAGCTCGCCGCAGCCCAGGGCGCGGGCGACCTCGATCTCATCGCTGGTGTCCATGGTGAAGGTGGCCATGCCATCAATAGCACTGGGGTGCAGGCCGGCGTCATCACAGGCGGCTTTGACCGCCTGTATGGCCAGGTTCAGTTCCGATACACCGGAATTCTTGCTGAACTCGGTGTTGGCGACACCCACGATTACGGCCTTGTCTTTTATGTTTGCAACCATGATCAGGCCTCCCGCGGCAGTTCCAGTTGGACGGTGCCCTGCATATGCATGCCCCAGATATTGTTTTCCCCCAGCACTTCGATATCAACCACGCCCTTGGCATCATCCTTGGCTTTTACTTCACCGGACACGGTCATGATCATGCCCGGTATATTGGGTGCGCCCAGCTTGATATCCAGGGATTTCACCACGGCCTCCGGGCCGCTCCAGTCGGTGGCGAATCGGGTCATGATGCCCTGGCTGGTGAGAATGTTCATAAACACATCGGGCAGACCCGCGGCCAGCGCGGTGGCCTTGTTATGGTGCACCGGTTCATAGTCACGGGTGGCGATCGCGGCGCCCACCACCAGCCCGGTAGTGATGTCAATTTCCAGAGATGGCAGCTCGTCGCCGACAGAGACGGCGTCGTAAGCCAGGGTCTTGTAGTCGCTCATGAGCTGGAATCTCCTGCAGGATAAAACTGCGGCAGCATGGTTTTCTCGTCCAGCTGTTCCACCTTTCCTTTAACTTTCATGCCGATGTGCACAGCTGCTGGTTCACAGCCGACGATATTTGCAACCAGGTTTGTGTCTTCTCCCAGCTTGATCACCGCGCACAGCAAGGGATATTGGTAGCCCGGTATTTTGGGGTGGTGGATCTGGGTGTGACTTAGCACCTCGCCGTCCAGGCTTGACTGGATCGAGTCCCACTCCATGGACTGGCACTCGCCACACATGGGGCGCGGCGGGTGGCGCAGGGTCTGGCAACTTTTACAGCGTTGTATCAGGACTTTCCCCTCATCGCAGGCATCCCACCACCACTTGTTGTCATGGCCTCGCGGTGAGGTAATGCGAGTAGGAACCTCCAGCGCTTGTGTGTCATCGCTGGCCGCGGCCTGGACCTCGGCGGGGATAAACTTCAGGACCCGGAAGCGCTGGCTGCCCAGTGTGTCGCCGTGCTGATCGGTGAAGGTGGCCAGGGTCTCGAAGAAATAGCCAATCCCCCGGGCGGTGGCCTTTTGCTCCGAGATGCTGTCGATCACCATCTCGATGTGGACGGTATCCCCCAGGCTGGCCTCTTTTTCATAGTGCTGGGTGACATTGGTACCCAGGGTGCCAGTAAAGCCATTGGCATCGAACAAGCGTACCAGGTCGCTCTGGGCATCCGGGCTGCGATCAGTGGCAGCGGCAATGCCTTCCTGGTTCCAGCAATAGAGCATGGCCGGTGGCGCTATGGTCCTGCCGCGAGCGCTCTGTGCGGCCCAGGCTTCATCCTGGTAAGCCGGATTAGTGTCGCCGACGGCTTCGGCCCAGTGCCGGATCATGGCGGCGTTAACCGCGTCTTTGGCCGCCGTGCGGGCACAAACCTCACGCCCGACATAGGCATGGATCTGCTGTTCGAAGCCTTGTTGCTCTTCTGGTGTCATTACTGCGTGTCCTGTGCCGATATCAGCTTGAAGGGAGCTGAGCATAAACCCGCGGTTCCGTCGCAAGCAAGGCGCTGGACCGGCTCTCGCCACTTGGTTCATATAGTTGACTGTCGTCGTGTAAATAGGTGGTCGCGATGATCTGTGACGGGCCTGCCGGACTTTATTGCTACACTGAAGCCAGCTAATAACAGGGAGAAGGCCAGGTGGGCGATATTCACTTTCATCCGGAGGCGCTGGTTGAGGCGGCCATGGAGAACACCGGCTTCAGTGACTTCGGTGACTTGCCCTACCGGCCCGGTCTGAATGCGCTCTGCGAGACCTACGAGCGCAATATTCAGGACTCCGACGGACGCAAGCGCTGTGCGGAGCGCCTGGTTAACCTGTTATCGGTGCGCCTGCGCTGCGAACATGCCTTCGCCACCATTCCTGCTATTGCCGAGCAGCCCATTGAGGCGCCGATCTTTGTCACCGGTTTACCCCGCTCTGGCACCTCAGCCCTGATCAACCTGCTCAGCGCGGCGCCGGAAAACCGGGGCTTGCTGCAGTGGGAAGTGCAGTTTCCCGATCCCTGGCCGGAGCTCCCGCCCGGTACCGAGGATCCACGCTACCCGCACCTGGTGAAGGCGCTGGCGCAACACCAGGACCCGGAATTCCAGAAAATTCACTACGTGGACGCCGACACGCCGGAAGAGTGTGTGTTGATTCACGCCTACGCCTTCAGCGGTGTGCAGCTGGGTTTCGAAATTATGCTGGAACCCTATCGCAGCTGGCTGCTGGCACAGGACCTGGAGCCGATGTACGCCTACCAGAAACGGCAGTTACAGATGCTGAACTGGCGCAACCCCGGCCAGCGCTGGGTATTGAAAGCGCCGGCCCATATGTGGGGCATCGACGCGATTCTCAAGGTGTTTCCCGATGCGCGCTTTGTCTGGTGTCACCGCGACCCGGTGGCGGTGGTAGCCTCGATCAACAGTATGAACACGCAAGTGATGCGCATGTACGCCGGTGATTGCAGCCATATGGACCAGGCCGAGATTGGCAATGCGGTGATGGAATGGTACGCGCAGTCGCTGGAGCAGGGCCTGGCTGCCAGGGCGTCGCTGGCGGATGAGCTGTTCGTCGACTGCTCGCAGGCGGAACTGGCGGCAAGCCCGATGGCGGTGCTTGAGCGTATTTATGGACAGTTTGACCTGGAGCTTGATGTCGAGGCGCGGGCAGCCATGCAAGCGCATGTGGACGCCAATCCAAAAGGCAAGCACGGCAAGCATAGCTACGACCTGGCAAGCTTCGGGCTCTCTGAATCGAAAGTACGTGAGCGCTTTGCTTTTTACACTGAAGCCGGGCTGTGGCCGCTCAGTGACTGAATCCAGCCACTGATTAAATCCATCGCCTGCTGGTGAGCGTCGGTGAGTCCTTCAGAGCAGACGAAACCATGCATCTCTCCAATGTAGAGCTGGTGGCTGCAATCGACGCCATGCCCAGACAGTTTCTGCGCGTATTCTGCCCCCTCATCGCGCAGCGGGTCGAGGCTTGCGGTAAGCACCAGCGCCGGTGCGACCCCCTCCGGTAGGGGCTGGGTCAGCGGTGTGGCCAGTCGATCAATGTCACCGTTCTCAGTGACACGTTTCTCGCCCAGGTAGTTATCCCAGAACCACACCATTAGCCCATAGGTTAATCCGTAACCTTTGCCATTTTCGATATGGGAGGCTGTTGGTGGCGTGTAATGGCGCACGGCCGGATAAATCAGAATCTGCCCGGCGAGCTGGTCGGGTAGTTCAGTGGCGAGGGTGTTGGCGACCACCGCGGCCAGGTTGCCACCGGCACTGTCACCGGCGAGGAACACCTTGCTGTCTGCCTGCAGCAGTTCAGCGCGATGCTTGATGATCCAGCGAGTGGCGGCAACGCAGTCTTCAACGGCGGCCGGGAAGCGGTGTTCGGGAGCGAGGCGGTAGTCCAGGGCAATCACCATCGCCTGGTTCTTCTGCGCCAGTTGGCGGCAGAAGGGGTCGTGAGACTCCAGGTCGCCGATGACCCAGCCGCCGCCGTGAATATAGATGATCACTCGCTGCGCGTTCTCGACCCGGTACTGCCGTACGGGTACCACGCCCGCCAACTCGAAGTCGCGCGTACTGACAGCGCTCATATCAACCTTGCGCCAGGCGCGGCGATTTACCCAGCGGTAAAACCAGCGCAGAAGCAAAACCTTGAGCTTGTTGAACATGATCCGCGGCTATCCGGTAAACGGAAAAACGATGGGAATCAGGTAGATCACGGTGACGGTATAGACAATCGATACCGGCAGGCCGGCCCTGACATAATCGCGGAACTCATAGCCCGCCAGGTTTTGCACCATCAGGTTGGTGGTGTAGCCGTAGGGGGTCAGGAAGCTGGCGCTGGCGCCGTAGGCCACGGCCATGACGAAGGGCATGAAGTTGAGGCCGTAGCTCTCGGCCAGGGCAAAGGCTATGGGAAAGCTCAGCGCCGCAGCCGCGTTATTGGTCATGATCTCGGTCAGGACCAGGGTCAGCAGGAAAATGCCGGCTATGGCTCCGTAGGGGCCGAGCCCGGCCAGGTAGTTATGGAAGCCGTCAGTCAACAGCATGACCAGTCCGGAATCATTCAACACCTGGGCCCAGATTAAGGCCGAGGCGATGATAAGCCAGAGCTCAAAGGGGAACCGGCGGCGCAATTCCTCGGCTTTCACCGTGCCCATCAGCAGCATGCCGGCCAGCAAAAAGGCCAGGCCCTTGAGCAGGGGTAAGAGTTCCAGGGTCGCCAGGGTGATTACGGTTACCAGGCCGAAGCTGACAAAGTAATTCTCAGCGCGGGACATGCGACTGGCATTGACCCCGTTTTGCACCACGAAGAAGTTCTTTTCGATGTTGCGTCGTTCACAGAAGTCCGGCCCGGTGGCGAGCATGAGTCGATCGCCGGCCTCGATGGTGATCTCACCCAGCTTGCCTGATAATCGCTTGCCGCCGCGGTGCAAGCCGACCACTGCGGCGTCGAACAGGGAGCGAAAGCCGGACTCCTTGATGGTTTTGCCCTCAACATTGGCGTTGGGCATGACGATGACTTCAGTCAGGTTTTGCTGCAGCAGGCCTTCTTCCACCGCGAACAGCTTGAGGCCGTCGAAGGCATCCAGCGCCTGCAGTTGGTTGATGTCACCGGAAAAGATCAGTTTATCTTCGGCCTCGATGACTTCTGAAGGGGTGACCGGGCTGATCAGGTGATCTGCGCGCACGATTTCCACCAGGAACAGGGTCTCCAGGTCGCGCAGCTTGTTGTCGATGACCGACTTGCCTATCAGTGAGGAGCCGGGGGTGACCTCGGCCTCAATCAGGTATTCCGCCACCGTCACTTCCTCGGCCGGGTAGGCGGGCAGTGCCTTCTTGCTGGTCACCACGATCACCACCAGTCCGAGGAAGGATGCACTGAAGCCCACGATCAGGAAGTCGAAGAAGGCCAGTCCCTGCCCGGTGGCGTCCTCGAGAAAGCTGGACACAATCAGGTTGGTGGAGGTACCGATCAGGGTCATGGTGCCGCCTAGAATCGCCATATAGGACAGCGGGATCAGCAGCTTGGACGCGGGGTGATGCGGGTTGTTGCGTATGGTGTTGGCCAGTGTTGCCACCACCGCGGTGTTGTTGATGATGGCTGAGAACAGCGCCGTGACCACGCCCAGTCTTAGCAGGCTTTTCTTGTATCCCGGGTCGATGAGGCGGCCAGCCAGGTCGTTGAGCCAGCTCAGCTTCTCAATGCCGACCGATACCAGTAATAACAACACCAGCGTCACCAGGCCGGGATTGGCCGCCCGACGCAGCACATCCTCGGTACTGACCAGGCCCGCCAGGTAACAGGCCAGCATGGTCAGGGCGAATACCCAGGCTGCGGACCAGCGGGTGAACACCAGGCCGTAGATGAGCCAGAGGAAAAGCCCGGCGGTTAGCAATTGTAGCCACATGGGGCAGCATGTTCCCTGACTGAAGGTGGAAACTCAAGCTCGCGCAGAGTGCATTTGCCATTATTCGGAGGTGCCCTAGAATAGGCGCCCCGGTAAGGAGACTATAACTATGGCTGAAAATCCCATGAGCCCCGGTGAATACAAGTTCACCCGGATATTTATTCGCGTGTTCGCGAAACTTAACGTGGCGGTGTATCGCCTCAGCGGCGGTCGCCTGTGGAAAAGCGCCTTCGGTAGACCCATCTGCCTGGTGAAAATGACCGGTGCTAAATCCGGCAAGATACGCTGGACCCCGGTCATGTATGTGCCCTGGAAGGACGGGGTGATTATTGTCGCCTCGCTTGGAGGTGCCCCAAAAAATCCGGTCTGGTATTACAACCTGGTGGCCCATCCCCAGGTGGAAGTGCTGGTGAACGGCAAGACCACCGCGCTGACCGCGCGTCAGGTGTATGGCGAGGAGCGCATGGCGGTATGGCCGACCTGCGTCGAACACTATCCTGACTATGCCGATTACCAGGCGCGTACCGATCGTGAGATACCTGTTTTTATTTGTGAGTAGCTGTAGAGAGATCCTGTAGATGAGTTTTTATCCCCCCCGCAGAACCCTGATGGGCCCCGGCCCCTCGGATGTTAACCCCCGTATCAGTAATGCCCTGGCGCGACCCACCATTGGCCACCTGGACCCGGCTTTTATCCAGTTGATGGATGAGATCAAGGCGCTGCTGCAATACGCCTTCCAGACTACCAATGAGCTGACCCTGCCTGTATCGGCGCCAGGTTCGGCCGGCATGGAAAGCTGTTTCGTCAATTTGCTGGAGCCCGGTGACAAGGCTATCGTCTGCCAGAACGGCGTGTTTGGCGGCCGCATGAAAGAGAACGTCACCCGCTGTGGCGCCGAAGCCATCATGGTGGAGGACGAATGGGGCAGGGCGATTGACCTCGATAAGGTCGCTGCCGCCATTGCCGCTCATCCCGATGCCAGGGTGTTGGCCTTTGTCCACGCGGAAACCTCCACCGGTGTGCAGAGCGATGCGGCAGGCCTGTGTCGCCTGGCAGCCGAGGCGGGCATGCTGTCCATTGTGGATACTGTGACCGGCCTGGGCGGGATTGAGGTGGCGGTCGATGCCTGGGGCGCGGATGCGGTCTATTCCGGCAGCCAGAAGTGTCTGTCCTGCGTGCCGGGCTTGTCGCCGGTGACATTCTCCGAGCGGGCGGCTGAGGTGATTTGCAATCGCAAGCAGCCGGTACAGAGCTGGTTTCTGGACCTGAACCTGGTGATGGGCTATTGGGGTGGTTCCGCCAAGCGCGCCTATCACCACACCGCGCCGATCAACGCGCTTTATGGCCTGCACGAGGCCCTGACGATTTTGAAAGAAGAGGGCCTGGAAGAAGCCTTTGCACGTCATGCTCACAATCACCAGGCGCTCAAGGCCGGGCTGGAGGCCATGGGCCTGTCACTGGTGGTCGCCGAGGCGGATCGCCTGCCACAGCTCAACCTGGTCGGTGTTCCCGAAGGCGTAGATGAGGCTTTGGTACGCAGTGTCCTGTTGAACGACTTCGACCTGGAAATTGGTGCCGGTCTCGGTGCCCTGGCGGGCAAGGTGTGGCGTATCGGCCTGATGGGTTACGCCAGCAACCCAACCAATGTGCGCCTGTGCCTGGCGGCGCTGGAAACGGCACTCAATGCCCAGGGGCAGGGCGTGTCGGGTGCGGTGGCAGCCGCAGATGCGGTGTACGGTTCTTAAGCGTCCAAATCGCTAGCGGTGCTGTGGCATACCCAGGCCGTGGGTTGCCACCAGGCCGCGCAATACTTCCACCACACCACCACCAAAGGTGTTGATCAGGGCGCGGCGGTGTTCGTGTTCCAGGTCGCCGTGCAGGACCTCGCCAGTATTGCCGCCGGCGATCAGGGCCTGGGGGCCCACCACGTCCATCATCAGGCGGCACAACTCCAGCATGATCTCGGTGGAATAGACCTTGATGGCCGAGGGGAATACCGCGTCTACCGGGTTGTTCTCCAGGCCCCAGGCCATGCGGGCGTTCATGACGCGCATGGCTTCCAGGTGGGCGTAGACCTCGGCCAGGTTGCGCTGGGCGGAGGGATCGTCGATAACCCTTTTGCCCTCGGGGCCGCGCGCCTCACGAGCCCACTCCATGATGCCCCTGAACAGCTTCCAGCCCTGTATGCCCCAGGCGGCCAGTCCAACTCGTTCGTGATTCAGTTGTGAAGTAATCAGTCGCCAGCCGCCGTTTTCCTTGCCGATAATCATGTTAGTGGGCACCTTGATATCGGTGTAGTAGGAGACATTGGTGCGGACGCTGCCGACGGTGTGAATCGGGCCGTAGGAAAAGCCGGGATCACTGGTGTCCACCACCAGGATGGAAATGCCCTTGTGCTTGGGTGCCTCCGGATCGGTACGCGCCGCGAGGAAAACATAGTCGGCCGCTTCAGCGGAGCTGGTGTAGAGCTTGTTGCCGTTGACCAGGTAGTGGTCGCCTTGCTTCACCGCGGCAGTTTTCAGCGAGGCCAGGTCGGTACCGGCCGAGGGTTCCGTATAACCAATTGCAAAATGGGTTTCACCCGAGGCAATACCCGGCAGGAAGCGCTGTTTCTGCTCCTCGGTGCCGTGGTCCATTATCGCGGGGCCTACCGTGTTGAGCGTGACGAAGGGAGTAGGGGCGCCGGCCAGCAGGGATTCCTCGAAACGAATTAACTGTTCGCTCTGGGTCAAGCCGCGACCGCCGTATTGTTCCGGCCATCCCACCGCCAGCATGCCGTCCTTGCCCTGCTGTCGAATCAGGTCCTTGTAAAGGTCGCCGCCCTCGGCGTTGCGTAACTCTTCGCGGTATTCCGCTTTGATCAGCTTGCTGAAATAGCCGCGGAACTCTTTACGCAGGGCTTTTTGCTTGTCAGTGTAGTCAACGAACATGGAACATTCCTCAAGGTACAGCCGCACATAATATTGATTTTGAATTCAAATTCAACTATTTTATCGGCCATGCCTGAATCGATTCGCAAACAAGCCGGCCCCAGCAAGTCTGTCGACGCACACAGCGGGACCAGGAGCGCGCGTGGGGCCCGTGCCCGGGCCGGTCTTAAAGCGGCCGCCCTGGTGGTGCTGGAGCGAGAGGGTTATCACAAGATGCGCATTGCTGATGTCACCCACGAGGCCGGGGTGGCACAGGGCCTGTTCTATCACTATTTCAAGGATTTGAAGTCGCTCACCATCGAAGTGCTGACTGATTTTGCCACGCCGGCGACCGATGTGGCCGGTATCGAGAAGGATGTGCCGCGGGGAGATTGGTACGCCCGCATCTATGCCCACAACCTGCTGGTGGTGAATAGCTACGCCAAGCGACCGGGTGTGATGCGCTGCCTGCTGCAAATGGCCGACGAGGATGCGGCATTCTCTGCAGTGCTGCGAAACTCCTACCGCGAGCAATTGATGTGGCTGGTCAAATTGATGCCGAAGATGTTTCCGTCAGTGCGCTTCAAAAAACAGCAGGCACTGATGGTGGTGTACAGCCTGGCGGGCATTGGTGAAGGCCTGTTGCGCGAGTATTTTATCAATCGAAGCAATACCCTGCGTACGGCCGATCTGTCTGCAGAGCAATTCTCCGAGTTGCTCTCCACTATGTTCTATCGGGCCTTGTTCCTGGAGCACCCGCCCGAGAAGCAATTGAAATACGCCCGTAACCTCGTGGCAATGAAACGCAGCAGCTGAGCTGCTCCCTGATTAATAGGAAACGAAGAGACCAAAAGTATGGATTTCAACTTCAGCGAGGACCAGGCTGCCATTCGTGAACTGGCGCACCAGATCTTCAGCGACCGGGCCAGCGATGAGTTTATGCTCAGCTTTTCCCGTGGCGAGGAAGCCTATGACGAGACGCTTTGGCAGACCCTGGCCGAGCAAGGCTTGTTGGGCATAGCGCTACCCGAGTCCAGTGGTGGATCCGGCCTGGGCCTGGTCGAGCTGTGCCTGTTGCTGGAGGAGCAGGGTCGCCGGGTGGCACCGGTGCCTTTGTACTCCAGCCTGGTGTTGGGTGCGCTGCCGATTGCCGAGTTTGGCTCTGCCGAGCTACAACTCCGATGGCTGGCGCCGCTGGCAGCGGGAGACTGTAAACTCAGCGCAGCAATTGCCGAGCTGGGTATGAATGCCGCGCTGGATTCGCCGCTGCAGCTGGTCGAGGATGGCGATGGCTGGCTGCTATCGGGTCAGCGGGCAGCTATTCCTGATGGTGGTGTTGCTGACGCTATCGTGATTCCGGCCTGGCATGACAACGGCGACAGCACCCTGTTTGTATTGGACACCAGGCTCGACGGTGTCAGCCTGAACCCCGTGGAGATCGGTATCTCCGGCCAGCGTGCGGCCCAGTTGCAGCTGGACCAGGTGAAACTGGGCGCTGCGGACGTGCTGGGTGAAGTGGGTGATGGTGCTGCGCTCATGGAGTGGCTGGAACAGCGGGCCAATGTCGGCCACTGCGCCTTGCAGGTCGGCGTTACCGAGGAGGCCATGAAACGCACGGCGGCCTACCTTGGCGAGCGTGAACAGTTTGGTGTGCCGCTGGGCAGTTTCCAGGCCCTGGCCATGCGCATGGCCGATGCCTATATCGACGTGGAAGCGATTCGCTCGACCTATTGGCTGGCATTGTGGCGCTTAAGCGACGGGCTGGATGCCCGGGCTGAAGTGCGCGCCGCCAAGTGGTGGGCCTGTGATGCGGCGCACCGGGTGGTCAATACCGCACAGCACCTGCACGGCGGGATTGGTGCTGACGTGGAATACCCGATTCATCGCTTTTACCTGCTGGCCAAACAAATCAGTTATTCCCTTGGCAATGCCGGCAATCAGCTGGAGCAGCTGGGACAACTCCTGGCCAGTGATGATTCCCTGGGATTTCGCGCGCTGGAGGTCTGAGTAGCGCTATTTCTGCAGGGATAATAGTGCTCGACATTCAGGGTCGTTGCCTGTACCTTGCGCGCAGCTGGAAAGATCGTCTGCTATTTATAATCTTCATTTCGCTGTTTTATTCGTATCACTTCGTCCTGCAGTTTCTAAGTACAAACCCTGTTTCATGCTATTAAAGCCTTTTGAAGGCACAACACTAAAATTTTCAGGAAGTAATTATGTCTAATACAGTTAAAGGAACCGTTAAGTGGTTCAACGAAGCTAAAGGTTTCGGTTTTATCGAGCAGCAAGATGGCCCGGATGTGTTCGCACACTTCAGCGCGATTTCTGGTGACGGCTTCAAGACTCTGGCAGAAGGCCAGGCAGTTGAGTTCACCGTTAGCGAAGGCGAGAAAGGCCCGCAGGCTTCGAACATCGTTGCTGTCTAAACAGTAGCCTTGCTCGACCCTGACAAGGGGCAGGTCTTTTCAGGCCTGCCCCTTTTTTGTGCGCCGGAAACTGGGTTATGGTTAGAGTCATTGCCACGAGCCAATGATGGGAAGCTTATAAGACATGGGATTGTTTGAGCGTTATCTCTCCGTCTGGGTGGGATTGTGTATTCTGGCCGGCGTGCTATTCGGCAATCTGGCGCCGTCAGTATTTGAGCTGATAGCTCGCTTCGAGTACGCCCACGTCAACCTGGTGGTGGCCCTGTTCATCTGGATCATGATCTACCCGATGATGGTGCAGATAGATTTCTCTTCCATCAAGGATGTCGGTGAGCGCCCTCGGGGCCTGATACTGACGCTGGTGGTCAACTGGCTGATCAAGCCTTTCACCATGGCGGCCCTGGGCTGGCTGTTTTTCCGGGTGATTTTTGCCGATCTGGTCGATGCGCAGTCGGCCAGTGAGTATATCGCGGGTATGATCTTGCTCGGCGTGGCGCCCTGTACCGCCATGGTCTTTGTCTGGAGTCAGCTCACCAGGGGCGACCCCAATTACACGCTGGTGCAGGTCTCGGTAAATGACATCATCATGGTGTTTGCATTCGCGCCCCTGGCGGCCTTCCTGCTTGGCGTCAGCGATATCCATGTGCCCTGGGAGACCTTGCTGCTGTCTGTGCTGCTCTATGTGGTGTTGCCATTGGTAGCGGGTGCATTGACACGGCACCGGCTGGAAACCAGGGGCGATGGGCATGGCATTGAAGACTTCGTCGCCATGCTGAAACCCTGGTCGATCATCGGCTTGCTGGCCACGGTAGTGCTGTTGTTTGGCTTCCAGGCGGAGAAGATCATTGGCCAGCCCCAGACCATCCTCCTGATTGCGGTGCCACTCTTGGTCCAGACCTATGGCATTTTTGCGTTGGCCTATGCGGGAGCTCGCATGCTGGCCCTGCCGCATAATATCGCGGCGCCGGCATGCCTTATTGGCACTTCCAACTTTTTTGAGCTGGCGGTGGCGGTGGCAATTTCGCTGTTTGGCCTGCACTCCGGGGCAGCGCTGGCGACGGTGGTGGGTGTGTTGGTAGAAGTGCCGGTGATGTTATCGCTGGTGGCTTTCGCCAACCGCACCCGCCATTGGTTTGTCGCGACATGAAGCAGCGAAATGAACCCGCGCGTTGCCTGCCGAGCTGTCCGTCATACGCATCTCGGTAGTGCCCGGCTCTAGGGGTGCTCGCAGATGGTATCGATCGCCTGCTGGGCTATCTCCCTCGCTGAGACTTTCTGGTTATTACTGTCGGCTGCGCTATCAGCAAGCGCCACTATGTCGATGCCTGCAGTTTTTGCATCCGCCAACAGCGTATCGTCGCCCAGGATTGATTGGGTGAAAATGCAGCCGCCTCTATCACGCGCCACAAGTTGCGGCATCATGGCACGACTGAGCTGAGCCCCTGCACTGGCGTCTAACAGCAGGCCGGTATCGAGCTGTTGGCAGCTGTCTAGCAGTGCTGGAATGTACTCTTCAAGATCGAGACTAGCCGTGACAATGCTGACATTGACGCCCTCGTGATCGCGCAAGCGCGCTGCCAGGGCCTGCAGCAGGCCGGGTTCGGTGGTCGTTAGCAGCAGATCAAAGCCGCCTTTTGCCAGTAGAGCGGCGAAGGCTGCACCCAGCTCTGAGGCGGCGTCTGTGACCAGTGCGCATGGACCATAGCGTTGCAGGAACTCGTAGGGGTGCATGGGGTGCTCATGTGATGGCTTGCAGGGGGTACTTTATACTGCGGGCAGCAGGGCAAATTCAATCACGGCGCAGCTGGGCGGCAGGATAGGGAGTTTTACTATGGCACTTGAGCGCAACAAGCTGGTTTGTTATGCCACTTTGCCCGACGGTCACGGCTTCGAAAACACCATTGCCGCGGCGGCTGCGGCCGGTTTTGAGGAGGTCTCCCTGTGGCTGCTGTCCCTGGACCAGGGTCGCGAGGAATTGGGCAGCCTGGATGCCGTAGCGGCTTGCCTGGCCGCACATGGCATGCGCGCCAGTGTTCTGGAACTGCTGCTTGCCTGGCCGGGCGGTGAGGTCGGAGCCGCGGCCGGGGAGTTGGCAGTCATGCAGGCGGCGGCTGAAGTCATGCAACCGGAGGTGATTCTAGCCGCTTGCATGGATACTTCGCTGGCGCCCGGGGCTGTGGCCCGGCTAAAGAGTCAGTGCCAGGCCCTGGCGCCCTTAAAAGTGGCCCTGGAGTTTTTACCCTGGTCGGCCCTGCCCAGCCTGGAAAGCGCCTGGCAGATGGTGGAACAGGTCGATGAGCCCAATCTCGGTTTTGTGCTCGATACCTGGCATTTCGCCTGGGCCGGGCAGGATTTCGATACCCTGGCGCGGATTCCCGGTGATCGCATTCACTTCATCCAGGTCAACGATATGCGCGCCGAGCCGCTAGAGGATATCGTCGAGGAAACCCTTTGCCACCGGCTGCGCCCCGGGGAGGGGGTAGTGGACTGGAGCCGCTTGCTCCGGCTGCTGGCGGCCGCCGGGGTGGACTGCCCACTGGGTACTGAACAGTTTAGCGACGAGGTCAAGGCCATGTCGCTGCCGGAGGCCAGCCGCTACCTGTATGAGTCGGTGCAAGCCCTGTTCGGAAATCATCCCTAATAAGCACTAAAGTTTTTCCCCAAGTGGTCGTTAAGCACCATACAAACCGTCTATCTGGGACTCATGGCGATGGAAGAAATTTACGTTAAGAACCTAATGTCACGCAAGCCGTGCTTCATGCCTTGTGAGGCCTCTTTGGGTGAGGTCGCCGCGACGATGGTCGAGCGTACCAATTCCTGCATGGTCATCGGCCACGAAAATCACCCGGAAGGTATTATCACCGAGCGTGACCTGGTCAGGATACTGGTTTCCTCACAGCAAGAACTGGGTATGCTGGATCGTCCGGTGGGTGAGTTTATGTCTGCGCCTATCCTCACCGTGAACCAGGATGAGAGCCTCTACGACGCTGTCGTTGTTGCGCGCACGGAGCGTGTACGGCATCTGCCGGTGGTAGACGATGATGACTGCATGGTGGGTATCGTGACTGATCGCGACCTGGCCAATGCGCACTTCCACGTGGTGGAGGTACAAACTGAGCTTATTGAAAAGTCTATCGCCAAGGAAACCCGTGATTTGCTCAAGGCCAACCATGAGCTGCAAACCCTGTCGATGGAAGATCACCTGTTAGGCATCGGCAATCGCCGGGCCATGGAGGTCGACCTGGCTCACACCCACTCCGCCTACCTGCGCTACAACCGGCCCTACTGCGTGGTGCTGATTGATGTGGACTACTTCAAGAACTACAACGACCACTACGGACACTCCGGTGGTGACCAGGCTCTGCAGATAATTTCCGGTTTCATCAAAGATACCATCAGGGATGCGGATCGGGTCTATCGTTATGGTGGCGAAGAATTGCTGGTGCTGCTCCCCGAGATCGACGCCCAGGGTGGTCTGCTCTGTGGTGAGCGTCTGGTGGAAGGACTGGCGGCCGGCAAATTGCCCCACGACGCCAGCCCCTTGAAACTGCTGACTATCAGTGCTGGAATCGCAGCGGCTTCGGTTGAGCAGGAGTCACCCACCTGGGAAGAACTGGTGAATGTGGCTGACCAGGCGCTGTATCGCGCCAAGTCGGCTGGCCGCAACCGGGCCCTGCTGGAACAACACAGCGCCGTGGCAGATGTTGCCGATCCCAAGGTCACATCCATTCGCTAGTGGCCATAATTGACTAGATTTTTGGGGTGAGTAGCCCCGGTTTTTGAAGACATAATAGCGCCACTCTAATAACAAGAGGTGCGCGCACCGTGTTCTTACGCAGGCTCAAGCACAACGCTTTCATTTCTTTCGCCGGCTTCCTTTTGAAGTTCTCACCTGGCGTCTCCTACCTGACATTCGCTGGCGAAGGCAGCAGCCGCGCCCTGTGCCGGCATATAGCCCGCAGTGGAGCGCGCAAGGTGCTGGTGGTTACCGATAAACCCCTGCGTGAGCTAGGGGTGGTCGATCAGGCCATTGCCGGCCTGGCCGAGCAAGCCGTGCCGACAGTCGTTTTCGACGGTGTTTTACCTGACCCAACATACCAGGTCGTGGCCGAGGGCAAGGCTGTCTACGAGGCACAGGACTGCGATTGCATCCTGGCCATTGGTGGTGGTTCCTCCATTGATGCCGCCAAGGTTATTGGTCTGGCGCTAACCCACGAGGGTGACCCGGCTGACTATGTAGGCTTTGGCAAGGTGAAGGAAGAGTTGCCACCCCTGTACGTGATACCGACGACCTCCGGCACCGGTTCCGAGGCGACCATGGGCGCGGTTATCTCGGATAACGAAACTCATGAGAAAGGCATTCTTTCCGGTGGCACCATGTTGCCCCGCGCGGCTTGCCTGGATGCCAGCCTGATGACCGGTCTGCCACCGCACATTACTGCTGCCACCGGTATGGACGCGCTGACCCACGCGATCGAGGCCTATATAGGGGTGTGGGATCGGGGCGACAGCCTGGAGAAGGCCGCGACTGCTACCAAATTGATATTTGCCAACCTGGAAAAGGCCTACAGCAACGGCGCTGATCTTGCTGCGCGCGATGCCATGGCCGAGGCCGCTTACCTGGCTGGCCAGGCTATTAACCAGGTCAATGTGGGCAATGTACACGCCATCGCTCACCAGATGGGCGCCTTGTACGGGGTGCCCCATGGCCTGGCAAACGCACAGGTGATGCCGCATGTCCTGGACATGAGCAAAGAGCGGGCGGGTTCGCGCCTGGCCGAGTTGGCGCAGCTGATAGGCTTGCAGACGGCGGATGAATTTATCGGGGAGGTACGGCGTTTGACTGTGGCCGTCGGCATACCGGAGAAGGTTGATGCGCTGCAGTTAGAGGACTATGACACCATCATTGAGCGCGCGATTGTAGAGGGAGATGGCTACCCGGTACCGCATATGATGAGCCAGTTGGACGTGAGACTGATACTTAATAACCTGATGTAGAAAAGGATTTGTTGATATGAGTACGGCGACAAGTGCCCCGGCACAGCAATACCAGGCCAGCGATGTTCTCAACGGTGAGATCATGGCTGAGGAGTCCAGCATGTATGGCTTGTTCGACTACCTGCGCGAACATGATCCGGTGGCCTGGGTGGAGCACCCGGACTACGAGCCATTCTGGTCATTGAGCAAGTACGATGACGTCAAGTTTGTGGGCAGTAATAACGATCGCTTTCTCAGTGCGCCGCGCACGGTATTGATTCCGGCCCTGTATGAGCAGGCACTGCTGGAGAAATTCGGCACACGCAATGGCCTGGAAACGCTGATTCACATGGATCGTCCCAAGCACCTGAAACTGCGCAAGGTGACCCGGGAGTGGTTCCTGCCGCGCTCGATTGAGCGGCTCGACGCCGAAATCAAGGCGATGTCTGCAGAGTACGTCGACAAGATGGAGGACATGGGCGGGGAGTGTGATTTCGTCAAGGATGTGACCTTGCTGTATCCGCTGCGCATTATCATGTCCATCCTCGGCCTGCCGCGCGAGTCAGAGGCGACCATGCTCAAGTTGACCCAGGAAATTTTCGGTGGCCAGGACCCTGACTTACAACGCAGTCCTGACCTGGAAAGCGCTAACCTGGAAACACTGCTGGAGTTCGGTGCCTACTTCGATGACGTCATCAAGGACCGCAAGAAAAATCCGCAAGATGACCTGGCCACGGTGTTGGCGAATGCCGAAGTGGACGGCGCGCCAATGGACCCCCTGGACCAGATGAGTTACTTCATTATTGCCGCCAGCGCCGGCCACGACACCACCTCGGGCGTTTTGGGTGCCGGCATGAAAGCCCTGCTGGAGCAACCCGATCAACTGGAGCTGTGGCGCGATAACCCGGAACTCGACACCAATGCTGCCAAGGAGTTGATCCGCTGGGTTTCACCGGTGCGCCATATGGTACGCACGGCGACAGACGATTTTGAGCTGCGCGGCAAGCAGATCAAGAGTGGGGACAATCTTGCGCTTTGGTACCCGGCGGCCAATCGCGATCCGGAAGTGATCAGCCACCCCAATCGCCTGGACCTGCAGCGCGACCCCAAACTGCATTTGGCCTATGGGTACGGCTCGCATATGTGCCTGGGTCAGCACCTGGCAAACCTGGAAGTGTCGCGCTTCTTCCGCGAGGTGTTCTCACGAGTCAAGCACATCGAAATGACGGCAGAGCCGACCTGGGTGCATGCCATCTTCGTTGGCGGCTTGAAGTCCATGCCGGTGAAGTACGAGTTTAAATAATCTGTAATTTGGTGGGCGGGAAAAGACATGCAGACCATTCAACTCAATACACCCGGGGGGCTGGATAAGCTTGTCGCGGTAGATTTGCCCGAACGAGACCCTGGCCCCGGCGAAGTGCGCGTGCGCAATCATGCCAGTTCCTTGAACTTTCACGACTATGCCGTGGTTAGCGGTTTGATACCGGTAGAGGACAAGCGCGTGCCCATGTCTGATGGTGCCGGTGTGGTTGAGGCAGTAGGGGAGGGCGTTACTGATTTTGTCGTGGGTGACCAGGTGATGAGTTGCTTCTTCCCCTTGTGGGAAGATGGCGGCCCGGAATTGGCGCGCATCATGGCTGTTCCCGGCGATATGGTGGACGGCTTTGCCGCTGAATCAGTCACCATGTCGGCACAGGCGTTTACCGCCATACCCGAGGGTTACAGTTTTCCCGAGGCGGCAACCTTACCCTGTGCAGCTCTCACGGCCTGGCGGGCGCTGATGGTGGAAGCCAGGGTAAAGCCCGGTGATACCGTATTGGTGCAGGGCAGCGGTGGCGTCTCGGTGTTTGCCCTGCAGCTAGCCAAAGCGGCCGGTTGTCGGGTGATTGCCACATCTTCCAGCGCGGACAAGCTGCAGCGATTGGAGGCCCTGGGTGCCGACGAATTAATCAATTACCGGGAGACGCCAGCCTGGGGTGATGCGGTACAGCAAGTAACCGGTGGTCGCGGTGTTGATGTGGTCGTTGAAGTGGGTGGTTCCGGCACCGTGGCGCAGTCAGTGCGGGCGATCGCCTTTGGTGGTCATATTTCAATGATTGGTGTGTTGACCGGTATCAGCGGCGAGGTACCGACGGCGGAATTGTTCCAGAAGAACGCGGTTATCCACGGCATCACAGTGGGCTCACGCCAGCACCAGCGCGATATGGTTGCGGCGATCAATGCCAACGGCATTAAACCCGTTATCAGCGACAGCTTTGAATTGGGCCAGATTGCGGACGCGTTTCGGCTGCAGGAGTCCCAGGGGCACTTCGGTAAAATCTGCCTCGAGTTCTAACATTCACCCCAATGCGCTCACCTCCGACCCCACTGGGGTCGGAGGTAAATGGGGTCGGAGGTGAATGGGGTCGGAGGTGAATGGGGTCGGAGGTGAATGGGGTCAGACCCCGCTGGGGTCGGAGGTAAATGGGGTCGGAGGTGAATGGGGTCAGACCCCGCTGGGGTCGGAGGTGATATGAAGATTGGTTTGTGTTTGCCATATATGAAAGCGGGGCTGACCCGGGAGGATTATCATGCCTGGTTTCGGCATATTGATCAGGGTCCCTTCCACAGTTTGTCCTGCGGTGAGCGCATTATTGGTCCGACCCAGGATATGCGTATCCTGCTGGCCTCGGCGGCGGCCCTGACCGAACGCGTGCAGATCAATGCCACGCTCTACGTGCTGCCGATGCATAACGCTGTGCGGGCTGCCAAGGAAATCGCCAGCCTAGATGTGCTCAGTGGCGGCCGCCTGACAATTACCGTCGGCTATGGTGGCCGTGAGCAAGATTACAAGGCGGTAGCTGCCCCGTACCAGGGCCGCCACGCGCGCATGGATGAGCAAATTGCCACCATGAAGCTCATCTGGGCACAGCATCCGCCCTTCGACGGTGTCGATCCGGTTGGCCCGGTACCCTGCCAGCCGGGCGGGCCGCAGATTCTAACCGGCGCCATGGGCCCCAAGGGAATTAGCCGCAGTGCCGAGTGGGCCGATGGGATTTTCGCCTGGTCTGGTAACGGTGAGCAGAATGAACTGGAAAATACGCTCAATATGGCGGATGCGGCGTGGGTCCAGGCCGAACGGTCCGAGCAGCCCTATAAAATGGGCGGCTTCTGGTTCACGCTGACGGACGACGGCCAGCAAAAATTGTACGACTACGTTTACAACTACCTGCTGATCGCGGGCGAGGATGTGGCCAAGTGGATGGCCGGCTCGGTCAACCGCAGCCATGCGGATGCAGTGAAAGAAGCGCTGGACAATGCTGAGGCCGCGGGTTGCCAGGAAGCTATGCTGTCCCCGATCACCGCTGAGCTTGCAGAAATCGATCGCTTAGTCGACATTATTGAAAGGCGCTAGCTCACGCCGCGCTCGCTGTCTCCCCAGTACTGCGCTTTTAGTACTTTTTTGTCAGGCTTGCCCACAGCGGTCATGGGGATGCTCTGCACATAGTCAACGCTCTTGGGTGCCTGCGCCGACCCCTTGGCTTCCTTAACCAGGTCGATCAATGCCTGCGTGAGTCCTGTGTCAGCCTCCGTGCCGGGCTTTAAAACCACCACGGCTTTGACCGCCTCGCCCCATGTTTCATCAGGCACGCCAATGACCGCTACCTGGGCGACCGCTTCATGGGCCGAGAGTACATCTTCAATCTCGCGCGGGAATACGTTGAAGCCGCCGCTCACCACCATGTCCTTCTTGCGATCAACAATATAGAGAAAGCCCTCACTGTCGAGACGACCCACATCACCGGTGTGCAACCAGCCGCCGGCCATGGCAGCTGCGGTTTGCTCCGGCATGTCCTTATAGCCTTTCATGACCAGTGGCGCTCGCACGCAGATCTCGCCGGCCGCACCCGCATCAACCGGCTGGTTGTTGTCGTCGAGCAAGGCCAACTGTATCCAGGGTGTCGGGCGCCCGCAGGAACCGAGTCGGCCCGCTTTGCCCAGGTCGTGCTCGCCACGCTTCATATTGGCAAGCACCATGGGCGCTTCCGATTGGCCATAAAATTGATAGAAAATCTGTCCCCAGCGTTCAATGCCCTCACGCAATCGCGCCGGGCTCATGGGAGAGGCACCGTAGAATATGGTCTCCATGCTCGACATGTCTGCGCCCTGCGAACGTTCTGCATCGAGCAGGAAGTACAGCATGACTGGCACCAGCATGGTGGCGGTTATCTGGTGCCGCTCTACCATGTCAAAAAACTCGTCGGGGCTGAAGCCCTGCATTACATAGAAGGCGCCACCTTTTTGCAGTACCGGGATGAAAAATGCGGCGGCGGCATGGGATAGCGGTGTGGCAATCAACATGCGCAATTGCTCCGGGAACTCCCACTCTGCCATCTGCACCATCGACATATAGGCTGTGGCCCGATAGGTGCTTAATACGCCCTTCGGTTTGCCAGTGGTGCCACCGGTGTAGGTAATCGAAGACACGTCATCGGGATCGACATCTGGAGCAAGCAATGGCTGCGGTTCGAATGATTCAGCCAGGGCCAGGTAGTCATCACCAACGCCATTGGGCCCAAGGCCCAGCACGAGTAGTTTGGGAAACCGTGTTTGAAGTTCCTGCGCGCGCTCACAAAACAGCTGACTGTCAAATACCAGGGCATCAATCTCGGCGTGCTCAATTACGTAAGCGTGGTCATCGAATGACCCCAGCGGGTGCAGCGGGCAGCCGATGCAGCCGGCCAGTTGCATGGCGGCGATATTGGACAGCACCTCAGGACGGTTGCCGGAAATCACCGCGATGCGATTGCCTTTGCCCAGGCCCTTGCTTTGTAGTGCCTGTACCAACTGACTGGTACTGCGCCTTACATCAGCGTAGCTGGCTACCTTGCCGCCGAGAAACAGGCAGGGTTCTTCATCGTAGCGATTGAGGCCGTCGACCAAAAGCTGGGGCATGAGAGGTGGATTGTGTATCGGGTCGCTCATTCAGTTACTCCTGGTATGCGAACAAAAGTATAGCCAGCGGCGCGATCATGCCGATAGTAATTATCGGTCAAATTGCACTGACAAAATCGCGCGCTGCTTGCCTCAATCCTAAACTTGATTGTGCGCAATGTTTTGTAAACTCTGTGCTGTGCATTGAGCACAATAGGGCTACACTGTAAGTGTTGTACCCAACCATTACGGAGTGAAGAGTCATGTTGGAGAAAGAACTGGCAGAAGCGGTCAAGATGGCCGCGCGTGCGAATAAGGAAGTTGAAAAAATGCGCGTGCGCTTGCTTAAAGAATCTGAAAAAGCGGTTGCACAAGGTAAGCGGGAACTCGCGTCTGCACGCAAGAAGCAGTCGGCAGCTAACGCACGTTTGAAAAAGGCTCGTGCCTCTTTACGTGTGCGTCCAACGACAGACAATCGGAAGAAGGTTGATGAGTTGGTGAAGCAGGCAAAGCAAATGGGCGAGACCACTCGCAAAATTGCTTCGCTGGTGGCAGATGCGCTAGAGCGTTATGTGCCGATTAAAACTGATGCAATGGTAGAGGCGCGCAAGGCCAAAGCTGCAGATCGTGCCGCGGCCATGGTAGAGCGCGCGCTGGCGCAACAGGCCAAGCGCAAGAAGAAACCAGCCAAACGGAAGGCCGCCCCAAAGAAGGCAGCCAAGCGGAAGGCCGCCCCGAAGAAAGCCGCCAAGAAGAAGGCCGCCCCGAAAAAGGTAGCCAAGCGGAAGGCCGCCCCGAAAAAGAAAGCAGCGCCGAAAAAGCGTTAGCTCTGGCTTGAAAGCGGCGTCTTAAGGGCGCCGCTTTTCGCAAACGCTTATACTCAGCCGGCGGTTTGGCCGCCGTCTATGGCGAAGTCAATCCCGGTAACGAAACGGGCCTCGTCTGATGCCAGGTAGGCTACAGCTGCAGCGATCTCATCGGGTTGCCCCATGTCCAGTAGCGGTATGACCCGCCCAAATAACTCCATATCGGCATCTTCCGGCGGTATGAAGTTGGTGCTCAGTGGTGTTTCAACCGCCCCTGGGCAAACCGCGTTTACGCGTACTGCTTTGCCGGCAAATTCCACGGCCAGCGCCTTCGATAGCATCACCACAGCCGCCTTGGTCGCACAATACGGGCTGTTATAGGCCATGCCGGTGCGGCCGGCGGAGGACGCCATGTTGACGATATTGCCGCCACTCTCGACAAGGTGGGGCATGGCTGCCTGGCACAGGTAGAACACGCCATTTAGATTTACCCCTACCACTTTGTTCCAGTCTTGCTCGCTAATGTCGGATAAATTCTGGGACATCGCGATACCCGCGATATTACACAGCACATCCAGCCGCCCAAATGCGTCTACCGCCTCGGCCACCAGTTGCCTGCATTGCGCGGGCTGGGCTACATCGACTATGCCCACCTGACTGCGACTCCCTTCCGGCAACAGGGCCACGGTTTCGTCCAGCGTCTGCGGGTTAATGTCGGCGAGATAAACGGTGGCCCCCTCGGCGGCCAGGCGCAACGCGGTGGCGCGACCTATACCCGAGCCGGCACCGGTGATCAGGGCCACCTTATCCGCAAAGCGTTGACTGTGTTGCATGGTTGAACTCCGCTACTTATTAGATGCGCGGTCATGGTAGAGCTTTGGTCCCGGCAGTGTCCACAGTGAGTCTTGCCAGGCGGAACGGGGACTGTTTGCGGACACCGGCGCCGTATGCAGTTACTCTTGGCCACTAAATCATAAGAAGAATATTGCTAATGACAGATTTTGAGTTTCTTTCGGTACTGATCTCTATCGTAATCGGCTTCGGCCTGACGCACCTTCTGTCCGGATTGGGGAGGGCCTTTCACTTTCGAAACGTAAACAAGATTGATGCCGTGCATATCGCCTGGACCATCACGATATTTTTTGTGCTCGTACTCAATTGGTGGGTGTTCCTGCTGTGGCGTGACACAAGTGTCTGGACGTATCCGATGTTTCTCACGATTGTATTGTGGACCATCAGTATGTATATCCTGGCGCTCGCGCTATACCCGCCGCATTTGCCTGAAGACGTAAACTACCGGGAGTTGTATGAATCCAACAGAACCTGGTTTCTCTCAACGTTCATCATTATGTGTCTGCTCGATATCCTCGTTACCTATATGCGAGAAAACCAGATACCCGAGTTATTCTATGTGGCGTTCGTCGGTCACTTTGCTTTGATAGCCGCCATTGGGATAGCGTTCAAGAAGCGAAAATATGATCTATTAGCAGCCTGGTACACGGTGATCACAATGGCGCTGTGGAGTTTCGGTGTGCGCGGCACGCTTTCTTAATGCTCGACACATCACGGCTGTGAAACAGGCTTCCAATACCTGCTGTCAGGCAGCCTGACTCGGCGTCCAGGCGATACAGAAAGTCTTTAGATGGAATAGAGATAATGATTGTAACTAACTGAAATAAAACAGTATTTAATGGGGTCAGAGTAAGTTTTAACAACTCAGCTCGCAGCTGGGCTGATCACGCTGGCAAAGAGGCGGCGCGCTTCCTGCAATTTCTCCGTAATCGGGTAGTCGGGGTTCACGGCCCAGTTCACTATCATGGTATTGGTTGTGCCCATGACCATATCGGCCAGCAGTTCCGGCGTGAAATCGCAGTTGGTGTCGCCCCGACTCTGGCCTTGCTCAAACACGCGAGCCAGGTGATCGCGCAAGGAGTCGCTGACATCGCGCAGGTGGTTCTCGTCATCCAGCGACCCCGGCATGATCAGGATCAGGGCCCGGTCGATGTCGCTGTAGCTGGCGATGTTGGTCTCCATGTAATCGATCATGGCGGCAATGCGCTGTGGGGTTGAACTGTGGTCCTCCACAATCTTGTGCATCATCTCATCGGCGGTAAACCAGACCCGACTCTGGCTCAGCGATTGCAGTAGAGCCTGCTTGTTAGGGAAGTGGCCGTAGAAGGTGCGCCGGGCCACATCTGCCGCCAGGCAGATTTGCTCGATGCTCACATCCTCGATACCCGCGCCCTTGAACAGCTCATAGGCCGCATCCTCGATGCGGCTGCGGATTTCCTGTTTACGCTTTTCCCGCCGTCCCGGCAGGCTCTCGCTCGCTTCCACGTGATGTCGTTCCTGGTTCAGAGCACCGGTCGCAGGGCGACCAGGCTCTACAAATTGCCTGCAGGCTGTTGCATCGCAGGGGGTAATCGACTATAAAAGTATACAAATGTGCATCAATGCTCAAGTGTGAATATAGTTTATTTTGAGGTAGCTCATGTCTGAACGTCTCATCGTGGTGTCTTCCGACTGCCACGCCGGCCTGCCCATTGCTGATTACAAGCCCTACGTCGACAGCCAGTATCACGAGATGATGGATATGGCCGTGCCGATCCAGATCGAGATGACGCAGAAGGCGGAGTCCACCTTCCTGATCAAGGAGATCAATGACGAATGGCGCAGCGGTATTGAGCAGCAGCTGACCGGCGCCTGGGATTATGACGAGCGCATCAAAATGCTCGACCAGGATGGCATTGCCGCCGAGGTCATCTTTCCCGATGGCATCACCGAGATTAATACGCCGCCTTTTGGCGCCGGCCTGGGCCTGCCGACCAAGGACATCGTGCCCGAATTGCAGTGGGCCGGGGCCATGGCTCATAACCGTTGGCTGGCTGAACTGTGCGCCAATAATCCAGCGCGCCATATCGGCGTTGGCATTATCCCCCTGTTGTGGGACGTCGATGAAGCCATCGAAAAGCTGCGCTGGTGTGTGGACAACGGCCTGCGCGCGGTGATGATCCCGTCCATGACCAACGAACACGAGGCCTACAACCACCTCAAGTACGATCCTTTCTGGGCTGCCTGTGAAGAGCTGGGCGTGATTATTCATTTCCATTCTGGCCCGGCCGACACACCGGCCTATTTCGGACCGGATTTTCCCGTTGCATCCACCGAGGATCGGCCGGGCGCCATGGGTATCTATGTGTCCGAGGTGATGTGGTGGTTGTACCGGCCACTGACCTTCATGATCTGGGGCGGTGTGTTCGAGCGCTATCCGAAGCTTAAGACTGTGATCACCGAGGGCGGAACCACCTGGATGTTGCCCTCCTGGCTGCGCATGCTGGACCACAATTTCACCGACGTGCATCACAGTGCCAAGTTGGGCGATTTCCGCAGCCATTTGTCGATGGCGCCGAGTGAGTATTTCGCTCGCAATATCGGCGTCGGCGCCTCCTGCATACCGCGCGGCGACGTGGAGGTGCGCGAGCAGTTGGGGGTAGAGAAAATGATGTGGGGCAGCGATTACCCGCACCCTGAAGGCACCTGGCCCCAGACCGAGAGTATTCTCGACGAGGTGTTCAAGGGTTTCCCGGCCGCCGATGTGGCCGCCATTCTCGGGCTCAACGCGGTCAAGTTCTACGACCTGGACCAGCCAGCCCTGCGCAGCCTGGCGGATCGAATCGGACCTGAAGCCAGCCGCTTTCAGTGAGCGCTAATAGAGTGAGAACAGTGGAGTGTACGCTATGAACAGCATCCAGGATCCAGCCAATGCAGGCGCGATCGGTGACTGTGAGTCCAAGTCAGAATATGTACTGCCGTTTCCGATTGGCTGGTACTCGGTTGGACGCGGTCGCGAACTGGCCAAAGGTGAGGTCAAGCCGGTATATGCCTTTGATCGTGAGCTGGCGCTATTCCGTACCCGCGAGGGCAAGGCAGTGGTGCTGGACGCTTTTTGTCCCCATCTCGGTGCTCACCTTGGTTACGAGGGCCGCGTGGTAGGTGAAAATATCCGCTGCCCCTTCCACGGCTGGCAGTTTGGCGACGATGGTGCCTGCAAGGAAATTCCCTACTGCGAAGACATTCCCGAGCGCGCCCGTGTGCGTGCCTGGCCGGTCAGCGAAACCAATGGTGACATCATGGTCTGGTATCACCCGGACGGCGCTGACCCCAGCTTCGATGTTCCAGAAGTGCCGGAGCTTGGCAGTGATGACTGGAGCGATCCCCAGTACTGGGAGTTCACCATTCCCAACCATGTCCAGAATATCGCCGAGAACGTTTGCGACCCGGAGCATTTCCAGTTTGTACACAAGCAGCCGGAAACGCCGGAGAACGAGATTACCGTGGCAGATGATGGCCGGGTACTGACCCTGGTTGCCGATGCCAAGCACGCCGAGCACCCGAACATACTCACCGCCACGGTACACAACCCTGGCCTGGCCATTGTGCGCACCAGTTACGGTCCCAATGCCGAGATGTTGGTGTATTCCACCGCCCAGCCAACCAGGCATAATGAAACGCATATGCGCTGGACCCTGACTGTGCGCAAAGAGATCGTGGACCTGGTTGGCGATGATGTGATGAAGGGCATCAAGGCCGGCATTCACGACGACTTCCCCATCTGGGAGCACAAGATCTACCGCAAGCAGCCGGTGTTCTGTAAGGCCGACGAGAGCCTGGTGCTGTTCCGCAAATGGGTGCGCCAATTCTACCTGTAACGATAAAACCAACGTCATTCAAGAGGACCCACCCATGACCGATGCAGCTGTGCCCCAGGGCAATCCCGGCGATATTCTTAACTGGCCGATGTTGAAAATTATCTACCGCACCGACGCCGAGCGTATCGCGGAGTTGTTGCCCCCGGGAATCGAGCCCGGCGCCGAGGCCAACGTCAACCTGACTATTTATAACTTCCCGGTGCCGGATGTGCCGGAGTACGGCATCGTTACCTCCGTGGATGCCAACTACAACGGCATGGCAGGGGAGTACACCCTCGGTTACGGCATCGACCAGGAGTCGGCAATCTTTATTTCCCAGGAAACCAACGGGCAACCCAAGTACCCCTGTGAAACCCACTTTTATCGCATGATGAACCAGGTGTCGGCCCGCTGCATTCACCATGGCTATACCTTTGTCGAGTTTAAAGGCCAGTCCAGTGGTGAACTGGACCCCAAGGATGAGTGGGTGCAAAACGAATGGTGGATCAAGTCGTCTCGCGCCGTGAGTGTGGGTGGGCCTGCCAGCGGTTTTGATTTTCCGCCACATGTGGTGCATGTGCAGAGCAAGTACGGCACTGCCCACCGCGAGAGAGTGGACGGTGAGCTGGTCCTGCTGGACAGTCCCTGGGATCCACTGGCCAGCAAATTGCCAATGCGGGAGCAGCTCTCGGCCCACCTGTGGTGGCCGATCTTCCTGGATCGCTCCATCACCCTGGCGGGTCCGTTGGATGCGGATGCCTTCCTGCCCTTCGCCGACACCATTTCCGGCTCGCGCTGGCCCGGGGTCAACGGCGCGCCCGCCGGTCTATAAATCGTCACTGCAGATGATGGATAATGCCACCTTCCTCACAGGAGGTGGCAACAAGCCCAATGCAACATTTACCCAAAAAGCTGGATTTTGAAGGTGCCCATAATTTTCGCGACATGGGCGGTTACCCCTTGCCAGAAGGCGGGGTGGTGCGCGAGGGCCTGTTGTATCGTTCGGATCATCTCGGTCGACTGACCGATGCCGACCAGGAGCTGCTGGGTGAGCTGGGTATCCGCACCGTGGTCGACCTGCGTCGGGAAGAGGAAATAGAAGAGGCGGCGGACCGGGTCGACAACCCCGATGTCGAGCAGATTTGGCTGCCGGTTAAAGCCGAGGGCGCCGACGTGATCAGTATTCGCCGTGGTATGGAGCGCGGCGAGGTGAACTCCGAGCAGGCCTCCGAATTTCTCAAGGAAGCCAATCGCCTGTTTACCGGCGTGTTCGCGCCTGTGTTCCAGGACTTCCTGCACCTGTTACTGGACGAGTCGCGCTACCCGCTGGTGTTTCATTGTTCGGCGGGCAAGGATCGGGCGGGCTTTGCCGCGGCCATGACCCTGTATGCCCTGGGCGCCTCGGACGAGGTGGTTATGCACGACTACCTGGCCACCAATCACTGCACAGCGAATTACCTCGATGGCATGATCGATGGGCTGGAAGATTCGCCGGAACTGCAGGTCGATCCCGAGGCCGTGCGCACGCTGATGCAGGTGGTGCCGGAATACCTGGGGCAGGCGGTGGATATTATTCACGGCGAGCGCGGCGGCATTCATAACTTTCTCGAGAGTGACCTGAATTTTGGCGCCGACAAACGCGCCGCGCTGTCGCGGCTGTTGGCTGACTAGGGCATCTCAGCCTGGGTAGCGACGGCAGGCCTCAAGCAACGCCTCCACATCACTGTCGGAGACATCATGGTGAAAAACCCAGCGATTACCGGAAATTTTTATGCCGGCTTCGGCCAGGTGTTTGCTCAGTGGTTCCATGTGCATGGTGCTGTCCAGGAACAGCATATTGGTCTGGGTTTTTTCCGCCAGTGTGAAGGCCGGTAGCTCTTCCAGGGCCCTGGCGACCCGGTTCGCTTTGTCGTGGTCCTCACGCAGGCGCTCAACATTATTTTGCAGGGCATAGAGGCCAGCCGCGGCGAGTATGCCGGCCTGGCGCATGCCGCCGCCGACCATTTTGCGCCAGCGTCGGGCCTGTTTGATTGTGTCGGCATCGCCCACCAGTAATGAGCCAACCGGGCAGCCCAGTCCCTTGGACAGGCAGATAGAAACGGTATCGAAATGCTGGCAGATTTGCTGCACCGGTACGTCGAGTGCGACGGCGGCGTTAAATACCCGCGCGCCGTCGAGGTGACGCCGTAAGCCGTGGCGCTGTGCCAGTTGGCTGTACTCCTGCAGATAATCCAGCGACAGTACCTTTCCACCCTGGGTATTTTCCAGGCAGACCAGTCGGGTGATGGCGAAGTGTGAATCATCGGGTTTGATGGCCGCCGCGACCTCTTCCAGGGGCAGTTCGCCACGCTCATTAAAAGGTAATGGACAGGGTTGTATGCTGCCCAGTACTGCAGCGCCACCGCCTTCATACATATAGGTGTGGGCGCTGTGACCGACGATGTATTCGTGGCCTCGTTGGCAGTGGCTGAGCAGGCCGATCAGATTGCTCTGGGTGCCGCTAACTGCAAACACCGCGGCCTCTTTGCCGGTGAGTTCTGCCGCAAAGCGCTCCAGCTCATTAACAGTTGGGTCTTCGCCGTAGACATCATCGCCGGTCTCGGCGCTGTGCATGGCTTCCAGCATGGCCGGAGATGGCTGGGTAACGGTGTCGCTGCGTAAGTCGATCATGCTTTTGGTCATTGCCGTTGATGGCGCAGCAGTATAGCGGTTTCTGCCGTCAAGGAACGAATACCGGAGTATCTCGATGGCCCGGCGTAATTAGCTGCACTGGTTCTCACTCAAAGCTGCAGGTCGACCGCCGTGTCGGTGACAATAAATACACCAATGCCAACCATGATCAGCGCGGCGACGAACCCGGCATAGTGTTCCAGTTTGCCGATCTTGCTGGCATGTCGGGCGAGCAGGCCTAGTCAGCCATATTCAACATCGCGTGCAGCAGTACGTTGCAACCGGCTTCCAGGTCTTCGGCCTTGGCATTCTCTGCCTCATTGTGGGAAATGCCGTTCTCGCAGGGTACAAAAATCATGCTGGTGGGGGCCACCTGTGCCACGTACAGGGAATCGTGACCGGCGCCGCTGACCATTTCCATGCTTGGATAACCGAGCGCTGCGGTGGCTTTGCGTACGGCGTCGACACACTCGGGGGCAAACTCGGTGACGGGCATATGCCACAGTTCTTCCACCCGGCCGGTCAGGCCGCGACTGACGCAGGCCTCTTGTACGAAAGCACGAAACAAGCCGTCAATTTCATCGAGTACACCGGCGTCAGGGTGGCGCAAGTCGATATTCACCACCAGTCGCTCCGGCACCGTATTGCGCGATCCCGGCTCCGCCTTGATATCGCCAAAGGTGGCGCGGCCCCAGGGGGCGAACTTCGCCGCCAGTTCGTAGCAGTATTCCAGGATGGGCAGGGCCGCCATGAACGGGTCCTTGCGCACCTCCATAGGGGTGGGGCCGGCATGTACGGGCTGGCCTTCAATGATCAGGTCGTACCAGCGCGCGCCCTGCACCCCGGTTAACACACCAATCTGTAATTCCTCGGCTTCCAGGATGGGGCCCTGTTCTATGTGGGCCTCGAAGGCGGCCTTAACAGCCTTGGGCTGGGCCGGGATGTCGCCCTTGTAGCCGATGCGCTCGAGTTCTTCGCCAAAGCTCTTGCCAGCCTTGTCGGTAGTGGCGTACACAGCGTCTTTATCCATTTCCCCGACCCAGGCACCGGAGCCCTGCATAGCGGGTGCGAAACGGGCGCCTTCTTCATTAGTCCATACGACGACTTCCAGTGGCGCCTGCGTTTCAATGCCCTTGTCGTGCAGGGTGCGCAGCACTTCCAGTCCGGCCAATACGCCGTAGACGCCATCAAACTTGCCACCCGTGGGCTGGGTGTCGAGGTGGCTACCGGTAATGACCGGTGGCAGTGTGTTATCGCGGCCGGCGCGGCGGGCGAAAATATTGCCCATCTCATCAATGCCAATTTCGCAGCCGATGCTCTTGCACCAATCCACGAACAGGTCACGGCCCTGCTTGTCCTCATCCGTCAATGCCTGGCGGTTACAACCGCCGCGATCGGTGGCGCCAATTTGGGCCATCTCCATCAGGCTGTCCCAGAGTCGTTCGCCGTTAATACGTAATTCTGCGTTCATGCAGGATCCCTCCTCAGAGCCTGACACATACAGTGCACCGAGCCGCCGCCCTGGGCGATCATGGATACGTCGGGGTCAAACACCTCCAGGCCCTCGGCACGGCAGGCATCAATCAGCTTCTTGCCAGCGGCGGGTATCAGCACGCGCTCGTCCCCGAGGGCGACAATATTGGTACCCATATTCATGGTATCGCCGTAGGAAATATCGAGGATGCGAATACCCTTGTCTGTGAGCCAGTTGACCAACTCGGGCTCGACCGCTTCCACGCAGACCACGGCCAGGTCCTCTGCGATCATGCCCATTTGCACATCCAGGTGCAGAAAGTGTGGATCGAAGGCGTAGGTATGGAATTCCCAGCCCTCTGCTTCAAACCAGCTCTTGAGCTGATTCACGGCGGGTTCAATCGAGCGTTCGCCGGAGTAGCCACATATGGCAACGCCTGGTTTCAGCACCATGAAGTCGCCGCCCTCAGTGTTGCCGGCGCTGACCATATCGTAGATAGGGATGCCGGCTTCCAGGTAGAAACGTAGTACGGCCGCGTATTCGCCGCGGCGATAGGCTTTTTCGAGCTGCATGATCACCGCGCCCCAGGGCGTCATCACACTCGAGTCGCGGGCGTAGACCTGGTAGGGCAAGCCATCTTCCGCCGGCAACTGGTGCACGGTTACACCGGCACTCTCATAAGCGGCGATCATCTCAGCGTACTGGGCATTAACCACTGCACTATCGAATTTCAGCCCCAGTCTCTCGCTGCGCTGGGCCACGGCATTGCCAGGCTGCCAGCTGTAGTTGTCGATAGGGCCGATCAGGAGATCGCGCAGACGCCCGTATTCGCTGTCTATACCCCAGTTGTCCGGGCGCGGTGTGCCGCCACCCTCAAGTCGTGTACGTAATTGCATAAGCTGAAACACCCCTGGCTGATACACTAAGCCTCAGATAAATTGTCCCTCCCTGCAATAGTGGATTTCAAGTACTTTCCCCGGGGTCGGAGGTAAATGGGGTCGGAGGTAAATGGGGTCGGAGGTGAATGGGGTCGGAGGTGAATGGGGTCGGAGGTAAATGGGGTCAGACCCCGCTGGGGTCGGAGGTGAATGGGGTCAGACCCCATTGGGGTCGGAGGTGAATATGAAGCGGATTATTGTTGGGCTGGTGGTTTTGGGCGCGGTGGGGTTCTTTGGGGTTTTACCGGGGTATTTGGACCGGTCGTCGAATCGGGTGGATGTGGGGGACGTGGCGCTGGCGCTGACCCCGGCTGCCGAGGAATTGCACCAGGAACTTCTGATAGCGGACCTACACGCTGATCCCTTGTTGTGGCGCCGGGATCTGCTGAAGCGTCTAGACCATGGGCATACCGATATTCCGCGCCTGCAGGCCGGAAATGTGGCCTTGCAGGTGTTTGGCTCAGTAAGCAAGACGCCATATGGTCAGAACTACGACGCCAACCCCTCGGACAGTGATGTGATCACCGCGCTGGTGATCGCCAATGGCCAGCCACTGGCAACCTGGGGCAGCCTGTATGAACGCTCTCTCTATCACGCGCAGAAGCTGGAATTGCTGCAGCAGCGCTCTCCTCAAGACTTGCAGATTGTCCGCTCCAGGAGCGATTTAGCTTTGGTGCTGCAATCACGCGCGGCAGGCTCGCAGGTGGTCGGCGGCTTGTTGGCGCTGGAAGGTGCGCAGCCGCTGGAAGGGGATTTAGACAAGCTTGATGGTTTATTTGCCGCCGGTTATCGCATGATCGGCCTGGCCCATTTCTTTGACAATGCTGTAGCCGGTTCCATGCACGGCATGGACAAGTACGGCCTGACTAATTTCGGGCGGGCCGTGGTGGCGCGGGCTGAAGAACTGGGGATGATCATCGACCTGGCTCATTCCAGTCCGGCAGCGGTGACTGAGATACTGGACATGGTGACGCGGCCAGTGGTGTTTTCCCACGGTGGGGTGAAGGCGACCTGCGATTTCAATCGCAATCTGGATGATGAGCAAATCCGACGCATCGCCATCATCGGTGGCGTGATTGGCATTGGCTACTGGGATGCCGCAGTCTGCGACACCTCCCCGGCGGGAATTGTCGCCGCGATGAACCATGTGCGCGAGCTGGTAGGTATCGACCATATCGGGCTGGGTTCGGATTTTGATGGCGGCACCACAACACGCTTCGATACCAGTGAGCTGGCCTATATTACCCAGGCCCTGATGGATGCGGGTTACAGCGAGACAGAGATTCGTGCCGTCATGGGTGAAAATGTATTGCGACTGCTGCGCATGAGCCTGCCCTGAGTGCGGTCCAATAGTGCCCCGGCCGCGTATAGTAAACATTACTTTTTAATTGGAAGACTGCCCCATGCCTTTTGTCCTGCGCCCCGTACTGATTCTACTGTTATGCCTGTTGTCCTTGTCTGGCTGTGTCCAGTTCAAGAGTGAGCGCGGCGTTGAGGTGGCCTGGCAGGATCAGGTCGTGGCCAGCATCAAGAGCGGCGAGAGCACGCGTAAAGACGTACTGGAATTGCTGGGCCCGCCGTCACAGGTGATCTCCTTGCAAGATGAGACGGTACTTTACTACCTGTTCGAGAAGGCGGAAGGAGAGGGCGTTATTCTTATCCTCTATAACCAGTTCAGGATCGGTACCCGCTATGACCGCGCCATCTTCTTTTTCGATGAAAATGATGTGTTGACCGATTATTCGACCCGGGTTCATGCGCACGACGATCAATAAACACATGCCTGTGCTCCGCTCCACAGCACTGCTGCTGATCTGCCTGTTACTTGGTGGCTGCACGCAGTGGCGACACTATGAACTGGGCCAGGCCCTGGCCGAGAGTGAAATGCCGCGTCCTGAAGACGGCTGGACCCTGACCCAGGTCATGCAGAAGCTGGGTCCTCCACTGCGCATGTCAGCCGAGGCCGATGGCTATGTGATGGCCTGGGAGTACTGGGAGATTGACGAGTACAAGGTGGGATTCGGTCTCGGTTTCACTGGTGCTGACTCGCTCAATGCCGACTGGGGCAAGGCCAGGGTCAGCGGCGACTTCCTGTTGCTCACCTTCAGCCGTGATCACCGGCTGTTAACCAGCAGCTTCGAGGAATGGGATCGCGATGCCGGTGGCGGCCAGGGGGTGCAACCGCTGGTTAGTGCGGTTGATGTGGTCGACGTTGATGACTTGCGCGAGCATCTTTCGCAACACCGCTGGGGTGCCCAGTCGCTGCGGCGGCTGCCGGTGACCCTGAATCAACAAAATCGGCTGGATTCCGGCCAGGCTGGTCTTGAGCAGCGCGGTACCACAGGCGCCGTGGGGCAGCACGCGCTTGAATTACGGTAAACCTGCCGCTAAGTCCTCCCAGTTTCTCCTGCTCTGGCATACTTATTGCTTATAACCTTATAGATTCTCACTGTAAGGTAAGGTTTTTATGGGGCAGGTATCCCCCGCAGTTGCCAGCCGGCGCGTATCTCCCGGGCGCCTCGCCTGGTACCGACAACGCATCCTGGATGGCGATATTGGTGCCACCGTAAGCAGTTGGCTCGATATTCACTGTGGAATGATCAGCGGCATGACCCATGGTGATGTTTTCTGGGTTGACCGTCAGGCGGGCGGGGCAGAACAGGTCGCTTCCTGGCCTCCTGTCGCCGTCGATTCCTGCGCATCTGAAGCGATGGTTCTGGATGTAGCCCGCAATGGAAGGCGGCAACTGGAGCATGAAAGTGCGGGACCCGACTCCCTGGCGTTGGATCGGCTGTATTGGCTGCTTCCTGTAGCGCATGGAGGCAGTGGCGTGCTTGTAACGGTACTGGAGATGGCCAGCAGGCCAGACACGGAGCGAGTGGCGGTTCTAAATATCCTGGAGTGGGGCGCTGAGTGGCTGAACTTCAGCCTTGGGGGTGCCAGGGAGGCCGAGTCAGCCGGACTATCGGCGGTATTTCGAATGGCGGCCGCTTGCCTGGACCAGGACAGCTCTCAGGCCATGGAGATGTCCCTGGTTAGTGAACTGGCCGCCCATCTTAACTGTCAGCGGGTCAGTCTGGGTCTGCGCAAGGGTAAACAGACCCAGGTACAGGTCCTGTCTCACAGCGCCCGCTTTGAACAACGGTCTAATTTGATTCGCATGATAGCCCTGGCAATGGATGAAGCAATTGATCAGGACCGGACCATTTTGTTCACCCCTCAACACCGGGAAAACACGGTTATTGTGCGTGCCCACAGCGAATTGGCTGGCCAGATGGACAAGGCCAGCGTACTGACCTTGCCGTTTACACATCATGGTGAGGTGATTGGTGCTCTAACTCTGGAATGCAACCGTGAGGCAGCGTTTCCCGCCGCAACGCAACATGAGATAGAGCAACTGTTGGCGGTGCTCGCGCCGGTGATTGTGCTGAAGCAGCATGATGAGCAATCACTGCCGGGTAAAGTGCTGCGCTCCCTTGGTCTGGGCGCTGTATCGCTATTCGGGCCGGGACACATCAAGTTCAAACTGTCAGTTCTGGCCAGCTTGCTATTGGCCGGGTTCTTCCTGATTGCCGAAGGTAGCTGGCGTATTGCGGCACCGGCGGTGATCGAAGGCAGTGTGCAGCGCACCGTGGCAGCGCCGATTGATGGTTACATATCACAGGCGCTGGCCAGGGCCGGGGATATCGTGGAAAAGGGTGGGGAATTAGGCGCGCTTGATGACCGTGAATTGAAGCTGGAACGTTTGAAGTGGGCGACGTTGCGACAACAAATGGTCCACGAATCACGAGAAGCGATGGCGCAGCGAAATTTGTCGGAAGTTAACATAATCAGTGCGCGCATTAAGCAGGCTGACGCCGAACTGTCGCTTCTCGACGAGCAATTAGCCAGGATCAGGTTGCTGTCTCCCCTGGATGGCGTAGTCATAGAAGGCGATCTAAGCCAGATGCTGGGAACACCAGTTGCGCGTGGCGATGTGCTTTTTAAGGTGGCACCGCTGGATGACTACAGAATCGTAATGTTAGTCGACGAAAAAGACATAGCGCCTATTGCCCCGGGCCAGGCCGGTAGCTTGATTCTCACCAGCATGCCGAACGAGCCATTGGATCTGGAGATTACGAGAATCACATCGGTATCTACTGCCCAGGAGGGCGGCAATTTTTTCCAGGTGGAGGCAATTCTTGCCGGCAGCCGTTCTTCATTGCGACCTGGCATGGAAGGGGTGGCGAAGATTGAAATAGGTAATCGCAGATTGATCTCGATCTGGACGCGGGATCTCGCTAATTGGTTGCGCCTGCAAATCTGGACGTGGTGGCGCTGAGCGGTGAATCGTGGATAAGCCAATTTTCAGTGAGCACTGGTATCGGATCGCGGGTCTGCGGCCACGACTGCGTGCCCATGTCAGGCTTCACCGGCACGAATACCGCGACCATGTATGGTACCTGTTACAGGATCACTCCAGCTCCCGCTATCATCGATTCAATACAGTTGCCTATCAGGTTATCGGTTTAATGGACGGTGAGCGCACCGTCGAGAGGATTTGGCAGGATGTGAATACATTGCTGGGTGATGAGGCGCCAGTACAGGATGAGATGATCAACCTCTTGGGCCAATTGCACCGCGTAGATGCGATCCAGGCGGAGGTGCTTCCTGACGTTGAGGAGTTGTTGCAGCGCAGTGAGGACTATCAGGACAGGAAGAAGACAACTGCGCGAATCAAGAATCCCCTGTCAATCAGATTACCCCTGGTCGATCCCGATAGATTTCTCAGTCGCACCTCGCCGGCGGTCCAAATACTATTCTCGACTGGCTTTTTCTGGATTTGGTCCTTGCTTGTTGGGGGGGCTGTCATTCTGGCGGCCGTCAATTGGGATAAGCTTGTTGAGTCAGCTACCTATCATGCGCTTGATCCGTTCAACCTGGCACTCATCTTCTTCACCTATCCAGTGGTCAAACTGTTTCATGAATTAGGCCATGCCTATGCAGCCAAGCTGGAGGGTGGGGAAGTCCATGAAATGGGCGTCATTTTCCTGGTATTCATCCCCATTCCCTACGTTGACGCCTCGGCGGCAACGGTGTTCAGTGAGCGCAGAAAACGTATGCTGGTGGGCGCCGCCGGCATAATGGTCGAGTTGTGCCTGGCGGCCCTGGCATTTGTGTTGTGGCTGAATGTCGAAAATGGAATAGTCAGCAGCCTGTGCTTCTCCATCATGCTCATCGGTGGTATATCGACACTGTTTTTCAATGGCAATCCTCTACTGCGGTTTGATGGTTACTACATTCTCTCCGATGCACTGGCTATTCCGAATCTTGCCCAGCGATCCAACCAATACCTGGCCTACCTGATTCAAAGATATGCCTTTGGGATGGAGCAGGCCCAGTCGCCGGTAACGGCCAGGGGCGAATCGCTCTGGTTTTTGTTTTATGCGATCGCTTCCTTTGCTTATCGAATGATCATCATGATGGTGATTTGTCTTTTTCTCCTCGAAGAACTATTCATCGCTGGCGCCCTTCTCGCGCTCTGGGTAGTACTCAGCCAGTTGGTGTTTCCCGTGGCGAGGCAGCTGACCTTTGTGCTCGTAGGGCCACAACTACGTCGCCAGCGTACCCAGGCTGTACTGACGACACTTCTCATGCTCACAGTAATAACCTTATTGGCATTCTGGGTACCTGTTAACTCCCTGAGCCAGTTTGAGGGGGTGGTCCAGCCACCTGATGAGTCCCATCTTGTGGCCGAGACAGATGGCTTTATCGAGCAAGTACTCGCCAGGCCTGGCGCCGGTGTAATGGCGGGCCAGCCGCTGATTCAGTTACAGAACATTGATCACCAGGGTGAGATGGCGGTAATCCAGGCGCGAATGGATGAGCTTCTCGCCAAGCTCAACGCTGCGCGTGTCAATGACCAGGTGCAGGCGAAATTGATACGAGATGAAATAGCGGCACTTCAGGTGCATGCCGAGCGTACGCGGAGCAAGCTCGAATCAATGCTGATACGCAGTCCCATCGACGGGTTCTTTATTCTGTCGGGAGCTGATGACCTGCCCGGTCAATATGTGCGGAAGGGATCAGTTCTGGGTTATGTGGTGAATGCGGAATTAGCCACCGCGCGGGTGGTGGTAACCCAGGATGATCTCAATCGTCTCAGCGAGCGCATTGATGCTATCGACGTGCGTCTGGCGAGCCGAATAGACAAGGAGCTTGTGGGCACGCTGATTCGCGAGGTACCCCAGGCACGCAACCAGTTACCCAGCAGGGTGTTGAGCGTAGACGGAGGCGGTAAGTTCGTACCTGACCCGGTCGGGCGCTACGCGTTGTCCACACGAGAGCGACTATTTGAATTTGAGATTGAGTTGCCACTGAGCATAGAGATGGCCAGGATTGGCACGCGAGTTTACGTTCGCTTCGATCACGGTGCGGAGACGCTGGCTCGTCAGTTCCAACGGCGCCTCCGGCAATTGTTTTTACGGCGCTTAGGCACGTGATGGGCAGCGGCGCACTTCTACGTCCTGGTAGCCGGCTCGGGGTTTATCCGCAGCGGCTGGAAACGGAGTTGAGTCCGCTGGAGCGTATTGTTGGTGAGCTATTGAATCGTGTGGGGAGAATAGGCTCCTGGCGCAGGTACAGACTCGCTGATGTTGTTAGGCGTATCAATCAGGCTGATGCGGGCCTGGAGGAAATGGATGACGCCTCTCTTAAACAGAAGCTGGAAGAACTTCGTTATAGTTTACTGCGTGATGGTATTAAGCCAGATCTGGTTTATTCAACGTTTGCTTTGATCAGGCAGTACGCAAAGCGGGTGTTGGGGATGACCTATTATGATGTTCAGCTGTTCGGTGGGTGGGTCATTGTCAATGGCAACATGGCGGAGATGGCCACCGGAGAAGGCAAGACTTTTACCTGCACGCTGGCAGCTGCGACGGCCGCCCTGGCGGGCGTCCCCGTCCATGTAATTACCACCAATGAATATCTGGCGCTACGCGATGCCGAGGAAATGGGGCGACTCTATGAAGCGCTTGGGCTTAGCGTCGCCGTGGTGCTGGAGACAATGAGCACGTCGAAAAAGCGTGAGGCCTATCTCGCTGATATCGTGTACTGCACTAACAAGCAAATTGCTTTCGATTATTTGCGTGATCGGCTCATGTCGCGAAATCAGTCGGGACGGCTTTCACTGCAGTTCGGCGATGCCTATCAGTCTGACCAGTTGGTGCTGCGCGGCCTTTGCTTCGCTATTCTGGACGAGGCGGACAGTGTGTTAATCGATGAAGCACGAACCCCACTAATTCTCTCCAGGATGCACGAAGACGAGGAACGCAGAAGCGTCTATGAGCAGGCATTGGAATTTGCGGAAGCAATGGAGGAGGGACGTCATTTTCGCCTGGACCACAGGGAGCAAAGCTTGTGCCTGACAGATGAAGCCCGCGATTGGTTGTCGAATCAGGGGGCGGCTCTTGAAGGTGTATGGTGCGGCGCCAGACACCGCGAGCAGTTGATCAGGCAGGCTTTGAGTGCGCTGCATTTCTTCGAGAAGGATTATCACTACCTGGTCCGTAACGCCAAAGTTGAAATTATCGACCGCAGTACCGGCAGAGTCATGGCAGATCGATCCTGGCAGCAGGGATTGCATCAGCTGGTCGAACTCAAGGAAGGCTGCCCGATGACTGGCCAGCGGGAGACGCTTGCGTCGATTGCCTACCAGCGCTTTTTCCGTCGCTACCTGCGCCTGGCCGGAATGAGCGGCACATTGCAGCAGGTCAGAGGTGAAATGCGTTCGGTCTACGGTCAGCACGTTATTCCTGTTCCCAGACATCGTCCCTGTCTGAGGCGCGATCTGGGTTGTGTATTGCACGGGCGTTCACAGGATAAGTGGCTCGCAGTGTTCAAGCTGATACTGGAGATGCATAAGACCGGGCAGCCTGTGTTGGTGGGCACCTGCTCTGTACGTGATTCGGAGCTGCTGGGTAAGTTGCTCAACAGGCGCAAGTTGGCTTACCGTATCCTCAATGCGCGCCAGGACAAGGAGGAGGCTGAAATAGTTGCGACCGCGGGCCAGCACGGGCAGATTACCCTGGCGACCAATATGGCCGGGCGGGGAACAGATATCAAACTGGGTCCGGGAGTCGAGGAGCTAGGCGGATTGCATGTTATTTGTACAGAATGCAACGAGGAGCACCGCGTGGATCAACAACTTTACGGGCGCAGTGCTCGCCAGGGAAATCCTGGTAGCTACCAACGCGTGCTCTCGCTGAATGATCTGATAATACAAAATACTTATCCATCGTGGTTACTGCGTCTGTTGGGGCGCTACACGATTGGTGGTAGGTCATTGCCCGACCGGCTGGCCCGATGCCTCATATGGCTGCCACAGCGAATCTGCAATAAGCGATATCGCCTGCAGCGGCGCGAAGTGGCGCGAATGGATGAATCTTTAGGTAAAACCCTGGCCTATTCAGGCCGCGGGGAGTGAGAATATGATCAGAGTCCTACTTTTCGTACTGCGGCCGGTATTGATGAGCTGTGCCTGCTTTATTGCCGTAATCAATGTGTCCCGCGCAGCCGAATCGCTGGAGCTGGATTGCTTTATCCAGCCGGAGATGGTCATTGAGCTGAGCAGTCCTGTTGATGGCATCGTTGCCAATGTTGCCGTCGACAAAAGCGACAAGGTAGTGGTTGGCCAGGAGTTAGCCAGGCTGGAGTCCAGTGTCGAGCAGACCCAGGTGAATCTGGCGCGCCTGCGAGCGGAGATGGATGAGAACATCAAGGCGAAGCAAATCCAGAGAGATCTGACAGCACAAAAAAAGAAACGCGTGGTGGAGCTATATCGAACAAAGTCCGTACCATTATTTGAAAAGGATGACGCGGAGGCTGAGGCCAGCCTGGCCGAGCTTGAGCTGATTCGCGCGAAGAATGACAAGAAGTTGGCGGAGCTCGATCTGGACAGAGCCCTGGCTGATCTGAACCTGCGTACCTTGTCCAGCCCTATCGACGGCGTGGTAATGGACCGCTACGTGCATCCAGGTGAGTCGGTCAAGGACCGGCCCCTGCTAAAGCTGGCGAAGGTCGACCCAATGCGAGTGGAGATCATTGCGCCCAGCCACCTGTTCGGCCAGTTTCAACCGGGAATGGAGCTCGACGTTACGACAGAGTGGCCTACTCAATCCCACTACCGGGCGATCGTGAGCGTCGTGGACAGCGTTGTCGACGCTGCTAGCGGTAGCTTCGGTGTTCGCCTGAAGCTGCCGAATGCGGACAATTCCGTGGTCGGTGGGGTGAAGTGCAAGGCCGGCGTTAGCCTTTCGGAGTAGTGATTAATCAGCGGCACACCTTATCCGCTTACTTGTACGCCACCTCGGCATAGTGCTGCTCCTCCAAGGGTTGTTCGAGCAGCTTGATCGCGTCTTTGGCAGGCACGGGTCTACTGAACAAATAGCCTTGCGCGGTGTCGCAGTTCATTGCCATCAACGCTTCCAGCTGGTTGGGCGTTTCTACACCCTCTGCGACGATCTTCAAATCCAGCGCCTTGGCCATGCTGATGATGGCGGTAATGATAGCGTGGTCATGTGAGTTGGTGTCAATGTCAGCCACAAAAGCACGGTCCACCTTCAGGCAGTCGATAGGCAGCGACCTTAAGTAACTCAGTGCTGAATAACCTGTCCCGAAATCATCTACCGAAATCTTCATACCACGGGCTTGTAGTTGGGCTAAGGAATCCAGAGCGGTGTCCAGGTTCTCCATCAGGCAGCTCTCGGTGAGTTCTAGTTCCAGCCGATATGGCTCAACGCCTGTTTCTTCCAGAATCTCGCCGATGCGCTCCACCAGGTCAGGTTGAGAAAGTTGCACCGGGGAAAGGTTGACGGCTATAGATGGTTTGAAGTCACAGTGTCGTTCGAAAATTCGCAGTTGCTTGCAGGACTCCCTGAGCACCCACTCGCCGATGACATTGATCAGGCGTGTTTGCTCTGCGATATCTATGAATTCGCTTGGCGGCAGGATGCCCCTCTTCGGGTGCTGCCATCGCACCAGCGACTCGAAGCCGCAGATGAATCCTGCACGCAGATCGACCTTTGGCTGGTAGTAAACAACGAATTCGTTGTTTTCAATTGCGTCTGAGAGTTGTGATTCAATGTGCAGCTGCTCCTTCGACATTTGATTAATGTCCTCGGAGAAGTACTCGACATTGTTGCTTCCTGGTAATTTTTCGGCGTAATAGCGGCTGACACTGGCCTTCTTGATCAATACCTTGGCGTTGGTCCCGTCCGTCGGATAAACGCCGATGCCAATGTTGCTGGAAATGTTGAACGCGTGGTCATTGATGTAGAATGGCTCGTGTAGCGCGTCGAAAATGCGTTTTACGATCCAGGTAATTGATTTGTTGTTCTTGGCCGCGCTCAAAAGGATGCCGAATTCCCCGTCATTGAGTTTGGATACAGCTGCTGGATCCTCTGCGTCAAACATTTGCGATACGCTATCGGTGGCACGCAATACATGGTTCAGGCGCCTTGCGGTTTCAACCAGCATCTTTTCCGCATACTCGTGTCCGAGTGTGGCGTTAATGCGCCCCAGGTCATCAAGGCCCAGCGATAGTACGGCGGCGACGCAGTGGGTGCGCTGTGCTCGCAGTAGCGCTTGCTCCACGCGGTCAGCGAACAATTCCCTGGTAGGCAGTTTGGTAAGCGAGTCGTGAGAAAAATATCGGTCCAACTGCTGGGCCTTCTCCTCGGTTACGCGCTCCAGTTCCTTGATCCGCTTCTGCAGTAATCCGTAGTCCGCTGCCGTGGATGCTTCGGTCACCTGATATGACAGGTCTTGCTCTGGTTGGGCTGGCTGTTCCGGCGTGCCAGGCTCTTCGATCGGTTCAACTCCAGCTTGATTATCTGCGGATTCATCCCAGACCAGGACTTTATTGCGGCCGCTTTCCTTTGCCAGATACAGGGCCTTGTCCGCATTGTTGACAAGCTCATCCCCATTTTTGACGCCATCAGCAAGCGATGCGATACCAAAGCTTGCAGTGATATGCAGCGTTGAGGTGAAACGTCGCGGATCACCGCTCTTCACCGCCTTGCGCATGCGTTCGGCAACAGCGACGGCCTGTTCCACACCGGAGTTGTCCAGGATTACGCAAAATTCCTCTCCGCCGTAACGGGCCAGTAAATCGCACTTGCGGATATTAGCCTGTACGGTTTCGGCCATAAATTTGATGACCTTGTCACCCATGCTGTGGCCATAGTTATCGTTAACCCGCTTAAAGTGATCGATATCGATCATTATGCAGATAAGGTTGTTATCCTGGCTTTGTGCCTCGTTGAACAGTTCCTGGTATTTTTCACCGAACGCCCGTCGGTTCAGGCAGTTGGTAAGAGGATCGCGCGTAGCTAGGTACTCGAGCTCTTTAGTCTTCTGGTCCACCGCAGTTTTTGATTTTTTTAGCTCGATCAGTGTTTTGCTGAGTGCGACATTTTTCTTCTCCAGTTCTGTCAGGTCGTCAAAAGTTGCAATCACGCCTTTTAGCCGGTTGGCATCATCGCTGAGAGGGGTGCAATTAACCGCATATGACCGTTCGGCATCAGCCCGTGCGTGAATAGTTAGCTTACTGCCAGTAACCTCTTTGCCAGATCGAATTACACGGGACCAGGGCAGTTTTTCCTTAACGATATGATGGTCTTGCTGGTATGGGCTCCAGTTCAGATCTGCCGCGTTCGTGCCGACCAGTTTTGAAGGATTAAGGGAGCTCCTGTTGGCGAACGCAGAGTTGGCGAGAACAATGTTTCCGTCCTCGTCCAGTATAAGCACACCTTCGGCCAGGGCATCGAATGCGGCTCGAACGCGCGGTGGAATTACGTTGCTTGGGTCTAGCTCGCGCATGGTCCGTTTCAGGAACAGCGAATAGAGCACGAATCCGGATATTGATAAAAAGGCCAGGAAAGTAATGAAATTGTTGTCAAAAATGCCCGGCAGCCAGGCTGCTTTGCCCTCAGCGAACTGAACCTCTACGGCACCCCAGCGCTCACTTCCCTTGAAGATTGGTACAGTGATGTGATTTCTGGTGAGCCGCTCATCCATGTCGCCTGACAGATTCCGCTCATGAGCCTGGGTCTCAATGTCCAAGCCTGAAGGTTGTGAACGGAACGCCGCTGATACTACATCCTCATTGCGATTCACCAGAGCTTCCAGGGTGGTGCGTATATGACGTTCATCGCCACCAGTCGCGAGTGAAGAAAGTTGAATGGCTAGATTCTCGCTGAATTTCTTGCGATTCTCGATTTCCAGCTGACCGGCGTTCGGAATCAAGCCCAGCCATTCACTAGCCATGATCAGGCTGAGGGTGAGCATCAATATGCCAAAGCTGACGCGGGCTATCGGGCTGACGGTAATTTTCATAATTTATTCACCAATTCAGGTCGTGAACAGCTCAGTTTTTTGCAAATAGCATTTCGATCCTGTCACGCAACTGTTCGGGGTCCTGTTCCGGTTCTCGCTTTGCCGATTTTTCTTTACCTGATTCAGACCCATCTGCCGCTTTCTTCTTCAACACCGGCAAGGGATCGTAGGCACCCCATAATGGCATTCCTGAGATAAGGCTGGCGACCAAAGCGCCACCGCGCAGCATGTACGCTGTGGTTCCGGCGACCAAACCCAGGCCTGTGGATCCCACTACCTGTACGACGAGTTCCTGCGCTGCCTCTTCCGAATTATCGGCAGATCCCTCGATTTCTTGATTCATTGCCTCGATTGCCTGCCACATCTCGTGATTATTCAGTACAGCACTGATGTGCCTCGTATCTACTTTTTCATTCCCCCGGGCGATCAGGTCGTCGAGGTCGAGTTGATTGGGCGAAATTTTGGCGCTGGCAGTCTCATCGGCACGAATGGGGTCGCCAATTTGAAGTGCAGTTCCGATCACCTCCGCCCAGTCCTCTTCCTCGGCGGCGAGGATCATCTCCACAATCGTTTCTGCTTGCTCCACGGCCTCCTCAGCCTCCTCAGCCTCCTCAGTCTGGGGCGGAGTTTGGCTTCCTCTGCCCGCCGTCATTTGCACTTCTTCCTCGCTCGATTCCGAGCGGGAGAGTATCTCGGCGGTATTGGAGCTGCTGTCCGTGCTGCTTTGGACTGGATTTGTTGGCGTAATCTCCCTGGAGTCATCGGTTGGCTGTTCAGTTGGTGCGGGAACTTCCGCTTCGGATTCTCTACTTGACGCTGCAGCAGCCAGAAGAGCCTCGCTCGCCTGTTTTTCTGAGTCCTGTCCAGCCTCCTCAATTGGTTCATTCTGCACTGTCTGCTGCGATTCCTCGGGCACTGGCTCCGGTTCCGGGGTGGGTGCGGGAGCAGGCTCAGGTTCGGGCTCGGGTGCAGGTTCGGGCTCGGGTGCAGGTTCGGGTTCCGGCTCGGGTGCAGGTTCAGGTTCCGGCTCGGGTGCAGCGCTGACCGCTACCGTCGAACTGCTGGCCACGTTTTCTGGTGTTCCGTGGTCGTCCGTGTAGGCGGCTTGGACGCTGATAGCCGAACCAACGTCGGTGCCACCGGTCGAATAGCTCGTTCCCGTAGCGCCGCCTATGGCAACACCATCCTTGTACCACTGGTAGCTCACTGGTCCACTGAGCCCATCCGCGTCGCTAAGGGTATTAGAAACCGTCAGCACATCCCCTGCTGCTGGAGACATATTGTTAATCGATACAAGACCGCCAGGCGCATCATTGAGATTGGATACGGGTCCTGCCCCAGCACTGCTGACCAGTTCGGGATTGCCGCCACCGTCGGTGTAGCTGGCATCGACCGTAATCGTGGTGCCGACATCGGCCTGGGTCAGGGTATAAGTCGAGCCTGTCGCGCCTCCGATATCGACGCCGTCGCGTAGCCACTGGTAGGAGATCGCACCGAGTCCATCAGCATCAGCCAGGGTATTGGAGGCAGTCAACACCTGGTCCTCGGTCAGTGTGCCAGCAATGCTTACTGATCCCGTCGGGGCATTATTGACATTGCTGACAGGCGCCGTGTTCGCACTGCTCACCACTTCCGGCGTTCCGAGATCGTCAGTGTAGCTGGCATCCACCCGGATAACGCCGCCGACATCTCCGGGTGTGAGTGTGTAAGTCGAACTGGTAGCACCACCGATGGCGACCCCGTCCTTGTACCATTGGTAATTGATGGGGCCACTCTGGCCGTCTTCGTCAGCCAGGGTATTGGAGGCCGTCAGGGTGCCGCCCTCGGCAGGGCTCATATTGTCAATGGCGACACTGCCGGTGGGCGCATCATTCAGGTTGGTGATCACGGCGGTCTGGGCGCTCAGCAGGGGACCTTCCGCTGTACTCTCACCATCGGTGTAACTCACTTCCACGGTGATCCGGGCACCGACATCGGTCTGGGTCAGGGTGTAAGTACCGCCCGTGGCGCCACCGATATCGACGCCATCACGCTGCCACTGGTAGCTGAAGGCGCCCAATCCGTCCTCGTCACTGATGCCACCGGTATTGGCGGTGAGCACCTGGTCTTCCTGGGCGGTCCCGGAAATCGTCGGAACACCGACCGGTGCGTCATTCAAATTGGCAATCGGTCCTGCCCCGGCACTGCTCACCAGTTCAGGGGTACCCTCGCCGTCGGTGTAGCTGGCATCGACGGTAATGGTCGTGCCGACATCGCTCTGGGTCAGGGTGTAGGTCGAGCCTGTGGCACCACCAATATCGACACCGTCGCGTTGCCACTGGTAGGAGATGGCACCGAGACCGTCTTCATCGGCCAGGGTGTTTGACGCCGTTAATACCTGGTCTTCGGTCGGTGTGCCCGCAATATTTACCGATCCTGTCGGCGCATCATTCAGATTGGTGACCACGGCGGTCTGGGCGCTGAGCAGCGGTCCTTCCGCTGTACTCTCGCCGTCGGTATAACTGACTTCCACCGTGATCCGGGCACCGACATCGGTCTGGGTGAGGGTGTAAGTGCCGCCGGTGGCGCCACCGATATCGACGCCATCACGCTGCCATTGGTAGCTAAAGGCGCCCAATCCATCCTCATCGGAAATGCCGCCGGTATTGGCGGTCAATACCTGGTCTTCCTGGGCCGTCCCGGAAATCGTCGGAACACCGACCGGTGCGTCATTCAAATTGGCAATCGGACCCGCACCGGCGCTGCTGACCAACTCCGTGTTGCTTCCACCATCGACGTAGCTGGCATCGACTGAAATGTTTGATCCCACATCAGCCTGGGTCAGGGTGTAGGTCGAGCCTGTGGCACCACCAATATCGACCCCATCACGTTGCCACTGGTAACTGATGGCGCCGAGCCCATCCAGGTCGGCCAGGGTGTTGGAAGCGGTGAGCACCTGTTCTTCGGTAGTGGTGCCGGTAATGCTTACCGAGCCGGTGGGAGCGTTGTTGGTATTGCTAACAGGCGCCGTGTTTCCGCTGCTTACCGTCTCTGGTGTTCCCTGGTCGTCACTGTAGCTCGCGTCGACCCGGATAACGCCACCCACGTCACCAGGAGTTAGCGTGTAAGTGGGGTTGGTGGCCCCGCCAATAGCGATGCCGTCTTTGTACCACTGATAGCTGATGGCGCCGCTCAGGCCGTCTTCATCCGCAAGGGTATTAGATGCAGTCAGTGTGCCGCCTTCGGCGGGGCTCATATTGTCGATGGCAACACTGCCAGTTGGGGCGTCATTGAGATTGGCAACCGGCCCCACGCCGGCACTGCTCACCAGGTGGGCATTGCTGTAAGCATCGGTATAACGGGCATCAGCGGTGATGGTTGAACCGACATCCGCCTGGGTCAGGGTGTAGGTCGAGCCCGTGGCCCCGCCAATATCGACGCCATCGCGCTGCCACTGGTAGGTAATCGTGCCAATGCCGTCCTCATCCGCCAGGGTGTTGGACGCGGTCAATATGGAATCTTCCGTGGTTGTGCCGCTGATAGACACCGACCCGGTGGGAGCATCATTGAGATTGGTGACCACTGCCGTCTGGGTACTCAGCAGCGGACCTTCCGGGGTACTCTCGCCATCGGTGTAACTCACTTCCACGGTGATCCGGGCACCGACATCGGTCTGGGTCAGGGTGTAAGTGCTGCCGGTGGCGCCACCGATATCGACGCCGTCACGTTGCCATTGGTAGCTGAAGGCACCGAGACCGTCTTCGTCACTGATACCACCGGTATTGGCGGTCAATACCTGGTCTTCCTGGGCGGTACCGGAAATGGTCGGAACGCCCACGGGCGCATCGTTGAGATTGGTGACGATCGCGGTCTGGGCACTCAGAAGAGGCCCTTCCGGGGTACTCTCACCATCGGTGTAACTCACTTCCACGGTGATCCGGGCACCGACATCGGTCTGGGTCAGGGTGTAAGTGCCGCCTGTCGCACCACCGATATCCACCCCGTCACGCTGCCACTGGTAGCTGAAGGCGCCCAATCCATCCTCATCGGAAATGCCGCCGGTGTTGGCGGTCAGCACCTGGTCTTCCTGGGCCGTCCCGGAAATGGTCGGTACACCGACAGGGGCATCGTTCAGATTGGTGACCACGGCGGTCTGGGCGCTCAGCAGCGGACCTTCCGGGGTGCTCTCACCATCGGTGTAACTCACTTCCACGGTGATCCGGGCACCGACATCGGTCTGGGTCAGGGTGTAAGTACCGCCCGTGGCGCCACCGATATCGACGCCGTCACGTTGCCATTGGTAGCTGAAGGTACCCAATCCATCCTCATCGGAAATGCCGCCGGTATTGGCGGTCAGCACCTGGTCTTCCTGGGCTGTCCCGGAAATCGTCGGGATACCCACCGGGGCGTCGTTCAGATTAGCAATCGGGCCTGCCCCCGCACTGCTCACCAGTTCCGGGGTGCCCTCACCGTCGGTGTAGCTGGCATCGACGGTAATGGTGGAACCGACATCGGTCTGGGTCAGGGTATAGGTGGAACCGGTCGCGCCGCCGATATCCACGCCATCGCGCTGCCACTGGTAGCTGATCGCACCCAGGCCGTCTTCGTCCGCCAGGGTGTTGGAGGCGGTGAGAACCTGGTCTTCCGTCGGCGTCCCCGCAATGTTCACACTGCCGGTGGGGGCATCGTTGAGGTTGGTGACCACCGCGGTCTGGGCGCTGAGCAGCGGTCCTTCGGGTGTACTCTCACCATCGGTGTAACTCACTTCCACCGTGATCTGGGCGCCGACATCGGCCTGGGTCAGGGTGTAAGTGCCGCCTGTCGCACCACCGATATCCACCCCGTCACGCTGCCACTGGTAGCTAAAGGCACCTAATCCATCCTCATCGGAAATGCCGCCGGTATTGGCGGTCAGCACCTGGTCTTCCTGGGCCGTCCCGGAAATGGTCGGAACGCCCACAGGCGCATCGTTCAGGTTGGTGACCACGGCGGTCTGGGCGCTCAGCAGCGGACCTTCCGGGGTACTCTCACCATCGGTGTAACTCACTTCCACCGTGATCTGGGCACCGACATCGGTCTGGGTCAGGGTGTAAGTGCCGCCTGTCGCACTACCGATATCCACCCCGTCACGCTGCCACTGGTAGCTAAAGGCACCGAGGCCGTCTTCATCGGAAATACCGCCGGTATTGGCGGTGAGTACCTGGTCTTCCTGGGCCGTCCCGGAAATGGTTGGAACTCCCACAGGGGCATCGTTCAGGTTGGAGATGGGCCCAACCCCGGCGCTGCTCACCTGTTCCAGTACCCCCAACCCGTCCGTGTAACTGGCATCTACGGTAATCGTGGTACCCACATCGGTCTGTGCCAGCGTGTAGGTGCTTCCCGTGGCGCCGCCGATATCGACCCCGTCGCGCTGCCATTGGTAGGAGATCGTGCCGAGTCCATCTCGATCAGCCAGGGTATTGGATGCAGTAAGTACCTGGTCTTCAGTCGACGTACCGCTGATGCTGACGGTGCCAGTGGGTTCGCTGTTGATGTAGACCTGGTGATTCGGGGTAAACGTGGTGAACCACGGATTGTTCAGGCCGCCACTGGTTGGCACATAGATATCCGGCGTGCCCGGCGCCGCGAGGTCGTAACGAAGTACCTGATTGACGGTGGTCAGGTATAGCTTGCCATCCGGGCCGAAGGCGAGGCCGGTTGGTCCGTCAGGCCAACCTGTGCCGGTTTTACCGGGTGTGGCAAAGATGCTTCCAGCAGGGCTGGGCCCTGACAAGTCGTATTTGAGTATGCTGCCGCCGGTGCGGGCGACATAGAGGTTGCCGTCGGGGCCGAAGGCAAACTGCTCGGTTCGCTCGCCGGCCCCATCGGGCGGGCTTGCCCAGGCCGCGTCGTCGGTCCAGGTGTTGTCCGAAATGTCATGCTTGTAGATGACTCCCGAGGAGACGTACTTGCCGATATAGAGGGATCCATCGGTGCCAAAAGCCATTTCTTCCGGGGTATAGCTCAAGGTCCAGCTGTCGACGTTGATGATGTTGGCAGGGTCGGAGACATCGTAGCTTTTGACCCACTTGGAGTCGCTCAAAGCATAGAGCAGGCCGTCCGGCCCGAAATCGATGGACACAAAATGGTTAGGGGTGGTGATCTCAAAGGTGAGGTCCTGATTGCCCGTACCCTGGTCAAAGCGCACGATATTCTGCGACTGGTAACCGGTGGCATAGATGTAACCATCCGGCCCAACAATGACGTCGCCGGCCCAGTCGAGGTCTGAGGGTGTCGCCGTGTTAATGGTCTGGCGATTGGCCCAGTCAGCCTGGCCCGTAGCCGGGTCGTAGGCGTAGCGCAGGATGTAGCCGTCGGTACCGCTGGCCGCGTTAGCCACCAGCAGGGCCGAATCGTAATAAACGCCATCGGCATCCACTGCAGACACGGTCACATTATTGGTAAAGCCCGCGTTTAAATATTCATGTGTAACACTGGATGGGTCGCCGACGACAGTGTCGATATCCCCATCACCCCAGTTGATGGTCCAGCTTGTGGCGTCTTCATCGACGCTCAGGTTAAGGGTATAGGTCGCACCGGCCTCGACGTTCAGATTACCAGTGGCGCTGATGGCTGATATCGCCACGTTGTCGACGGTGACACTGATGGTCTGGGTGTCGGTACCGGTATTGCCGTCATTTGCCTGCACAATGACTTCGTAGACATTGTCCCCGTCGAAATCCAGCTTGTTTTCATAGTCCGGTGCGCTGCTGAACGCCAGAACACCATCGTTAAGGCCCAGGCTGAAGAACCCGGCATCGTCGCCGCCGACAATGGTGTAGGTAGGCGTATCAAGATCGGCGTCGGTGGCGGTAACGGTTGTCACGGCGGTGATGTTCTCGTTCACATTGATGGCAGCAGTGGGCCCGCTGCCATTGGAGGTGATCACAGGTGCTGCATTGCTGGCTTGGATTATCTTGAACGCAGCAGCTTTGCCTGCCTCCGGAGTACCGTCCTTGTCGACGACATCGCCGTTGGTGTAGCTGCTTGATGTGTCAACACCCAGATGCACCTTGCCATCGCCATCGCTATCAACCTGGATGTAATAAGTGGTGTTATCGTTGAGCGTTGCCGAGCCGATATCCAGGCTCACCCAGGCTTCACTCACGGCCAGGCTATCGCTGGAAATGTCAGCGGTGCCAAGTACCGTGCCGTTCCAACTGTCGCGCAGGGATACGGTGATAGTCTGACCGGCAGTAGCATCTGCCTCCTTGTACAGCACCAACTCGATTTTGTTGACTTCATAGGTGGCGCCGGGGCTGTCATTGGAAAATGTCTGGCCCCATGACTGACCTGATTTTACCTCGTATGCATTGTCGGCCAGGGCGGCGAAACCGGGATCGTAGGTTTCCAGGCTTACATCAACCAGCACGCCTTGCCAATTTTCCTGCAGCTTCGCGTTGAACACGGAGTCTGCTTCAATCAGACCAGTCTGATGCTCCAGATCATAATCGCCGCCTAGCTCTGCACTGCCGGTGAGGTCATCGGAGGCTGCGATGTCGGCGCGTGTGAGGAAGGCCAACTGCTCTATCAGCAATTGCCCATCCTCCGAGGCAGCAAGGTTGCAGCCGTAGATCAGGACATCGGCATCGGTATCCAGAAACTGGTTCCATGACTGCAATTGGTACTGGTGATCCCCGAGGTTGTAGGCGCTTAGCTCGCTGTTACCCAGGTTCAAGTGGCCCGCGTCACCGTGGGAGACCAGATGCAGCGCATCGACATCCTGGCGTTCCTCTAGCGCCTCGGTAATCTGGGTGATTCCATCGCGCTCATTGTCCAGCAGGATGACTTCAATCTCGCGGCGATCGTCCTGCTCTGCCATGATGCCATCGACTAGTTGCTGGTAGTCTGGTGTGTCGGTATCGACAAACACCAATTCCAGGCGTCGCTCCAGGGTTTCGGCCTGGTTTTCGGTTTGCTGGAGGGGCTCGAGTTGATCGTCGAGTACTACATCGGTGACACCCTGTTGAGGGTCAAAGATATCAGGAGTAAACACACCGGCAGCGTCCGCGGAAAATAATAGCCGCGGTTCCAGTTCCTCAAGCATAAGGCGGCTGGCCCGCTTTGTCTCGGAACGCTTGGGCCTGCTATTTTTGCTCGTTTTTTCCACGCTACGTCCCTGGGTTACTGGTCTCAAGGAATACCTATTCACATACTTTATCGGTACACATCTGCGTAGCTTTAGCCGTGCTGGTGTTATTGTGAGTAATGGTTCACAGTTATGCGGTTCGAAACTGCCATAAAGTGGCCATTTTTGACCAAAGAGCCCTGACGGGAGCTTTGTTAATATTTCTGCTGGAGAATAGGCGCGGTGAGTCCCCCTGTGGCTTTCTGCGTATGTAGTGTTATAGGAAGCTGATTTAGACAGCGATGCGTGCAGTGAGAATTATGAAGAATCAAATATGTGCGGTTTTGGGCGGACTCCTGTTATTGGTCGCGGGTGCGGCCAACGGGACTGCCACGAAGGTTGAGAACTTTGTGCTGCTGGATAATACCGGCAAGGCCCAGGAACTCTATTACCAGCGCGACGCCGCTGCTGTGGTGCTGATCATCCAGGGCAATGGTTGCCAGGTGGTGCGTTCAGCACTGACGGACTACAAGGCTCTGCGCGATGACTATGCCGGCAAAGACGTTCGCGTGTATATGCTGAACTCAAACCTGCAGGACACCCGCGACAGCATCATGTCGGAGGCCGAGGAGTGGGATATTGATATCCCTGTCCTCCACGACAGTGCACAGTTGGTGGGCCGCTCTCTGAACCTGACCCGCACTGCCGAGGTTATCGTAATTGACCCGAGGAACTGGGAAATCGTCTATCGTGGCGCACTCAACAATCGTGTCGATTACGAGCGCCAGAAGAACGAGGCCACTGAGACCTACGTGCGCGATGCTCTGGACGCGCTGATTGCCGGCGAGCCAGTTGAATATCGTGACGTCAATGCACCCGGTTGCCTGATAAATTTCCCCGACCCGGCCGCTGGCGCGCAGATCAGCTACACCGAAACGATTGTGCCCATACTTACCAACAACTGCACCCATTGCCACAGCGAGGGCGGCATTGCCCCCTGGGCCATGTCGGAGTACCGCATGGTGCAGGGTTTTGCGCCGATGATGCGGGAGGTGATCCGCACCAAGCGCATGCCGCCCTGGCATGCCGACCCGGAGGTGGGGGAGTGGCAGCATGACGCCGGCCTCTCCGATGCAGATGCCAGTACCCTGGTCAGCTGGATTGAGGCTGGAGCGCCGCGCGGTGCAGGCGAAGACCCGCTCAAGCAGCTCAAGCCGCAGGAGAACATGTGGGCCCTGGGTGAGCCGGATCTGATCCTGGATATTCCCGCCTATGATGTGCCAGCCAATGGCGTTGTGGATTACCTGTTCCCCGCGGTAGCGAATCCCCTGGATGAAGATGTCTGGGTGGTCGCGGCAGAAATAATTCCTGGTGACCGGCAGGCGGTACACCACGTGCTGATGGGTTCTGCGGACCAACCGCCGACAGCAAACCAACGCGAGGGCGTGTTCCAGAACTACATCATGGGCTATGCGCCGGGCAATGAATCGGCTTATATGCCGGAAGGTACCGGCGTGTTCGTGCCGGTGGGTGGTGTCTACCTGTTCCAGATGCATTACACACCCTATGGCAAGGCCTCTACTGATCGCACCCGGGTGGGCCTGTACTTCGCCAAGCCGGATCAACCACCACAGAACTTCCTGCGCCAGCACGTGGTGCTGAACCCGAAAATTTCTATCCCACCGCAGGCGGCAGAGCATCCGGAGTCTGCTTACTTTGAATTCTGGGATGACGCCGTCCTTTACGCGCTGGTGCCGCATTCGCACTACCGGGGTCGCAGTTCCACATTTGAATTGCTGTATCCGGATGGCAGCGCCGAGCTGATCCTGTCGGTGCCCAATTATGATTTCAACTGGCAGCGCACCTATGCCTTTGTCGAGCCAAAGGCGGTGCCTGCCGGCACGCGCATTGTGCACACTACCATCTATGACAACTCACCGAATAACCCGGGCAACCCCGACCCCGACCGCACCGTACCCTGGGGCCTGCAGTCCCATGATGAAATGCTCTACGGCTCGGTCAGTTTCAGCTGGATTAACGAGTCCACCGCCGATCCCATGCACAGCAATATGACGGCGGATACCGCCCAGTGGATGGGCTTCATGGACAAGAACATGGATGGCCGGGTGCAGCGCGATGAGATGTCCGACGGATTGCGCGGCGCGATCGGCTGGAAGTGGTATTTGCTGGATCGAAACTTCGACGGTGGCCTCGACCTGCCGGAGATGGAGCGGCTGATGCAGAGCCTGACAGAAAGCAGCGGCCCCTGAGGTTGATCGTCGTCTATTCGACCAGCACCGCCGGGCGCGGCAGACCGGCGGCTTCACACATGGCCAGGTAGAACTCCAGCACGGCCTGGCCGTCGATGACGCTGTCAATTTCACCGGCTTCATCCAGGTTGATATTAGCGCCGTACATCTGGAACCAGACGCGGGTGTTGTCCTCGATGCACTGCAAGGTGTGTTCTGAACCCGCCGGTTCGTAGAGGAACGAGCCAGCCCGGTTCACGTAGTCGTATTCCTTGTATTTCCAGGCGCCGCTGGTGGTGTAGCCGTACACCGGTCCAGTGTGGCGATGCTTTTGCACCTCGTAACCGGCCTGGAAAATGTTTTCGATAATCCACAGGCCCTCGCCGGTCTTGATCTGCAAAACCTTGAGCTGGCTGCCATCACCGGTTTCGATGAAGGGCAGGTCGTCCACGCCGAAGTGGATGGCCTCGCGCTGGATGCCGTCAGGCAGTCCTGTCATGGTGCTTACCTCGCTCTATTAAGCCTGGGCCCGCAGGATATTCATCTGCTGTTCGAGAATGTCCGCGGGATAACTTGAATCCAGTGTTGCCCTGTCGATATAACCGGCAAAGCGGTCGTGCATCTTCTGCGCTGCTTCCAGCGGTTCCCCCACTACCGCGAAGGCTTCCAGCATCTCGTCGCTGATCTCACCGGGCAGTTTGTCCCAGTGGCCTTCCTTGGTCATGCGGTTAAGCCTGGGTTGCAGGTCGCCCCAGCCGTGGCTGTCCAGCACGGTCTTGTAGGCCGGTGTTGAGGCATAAAAGCCAATGCGGTACTTGATGCCGTGCTTGGCCTTCTCCAATTCCTCTTCATTCCTGCCGCTGGCGGTGAAGACGGGAAACTGGATGATGAAATCGTCGATGTTGCGACCGTGCAGGGCGAGCTCTGCCGCCAATGCCGGCACCATGATTTCCTTGAAGTGCTTCTCGGTGCAGAAGCTGTGCACGATAATACCATCGGCGACTGCGCAGGCGGTCTTGATCATCAACGGGCCCACGGCGGCCATTAGCACTGGCGGGCGACCATATCCTGTGTTGGTTGGGGTGAACTCAGGTGTCATCAAGGTGTGCTGGTAGAACTCGCCGCTGTAGTTGAGCTCCTTGGCGTCGTACCAGTTGTCCCAGATTGCGTTCATGGCCTCGATCATCTCCCGCATTTGCTTGGCGGGGCCTTGCCAGGGCATGGAAAAGCGCTTGGTGATATGGGGTTTGATCTGGGAGCCGATGCCGAAGCTGAAGCGCCCCTCGGACCAGGCGTTCATGTCATGGCCGATGTTGGCCATGTTCATGGGGTTGCGGGCCAGGGCCACGGCGATAGAGGTGCGCAGTTCCAGTTTGCTGGTGGCATGGGCCGCGATCAGCAGCGGCATGAACGGGTCGTGGCCGATCTCTGCCGTCATGATGCCGTCGAAGCCAATCTCTTCCAGTTCCTTTGCCCGGGTCGCCATGGCTGCCGTGCTTTCTACTTCGGGGCCAAAGCCGAAGCCGCTGTCGATCTTTATGGTTTTATTCATGGCTGTGTGTCCCGCAATGTGTACTGTTCAAGGTAAGGTTAGAATAGACTATCCGCAACACACTGAGTTGAACCGGGCGCTATTTTCTATGCCACATTTCTTATGCCACAACTGAACGCCGACTGGACACACCACTACGCCATCATCAATGGCATCCAGGCCCACTACGTGGAGCAGGGACCGGCCGATGGTGTTCCGGTGGTCTTCTGCCACGGCTTTCCTATGCTCTGGTTCAGCTGGCACAGGCAGATTACAGTCCTGGCGGCGGCGGGCTACCGGGTGCTGGCGCCTTCCATGCGTGGCATGGGGCAGGCCGAGGCACCGGAGGAGCCCGAGGCTTACGGAGTGGATGAGATTACCGGTGATTTGCTGGGGCTGTTGGACCATTGTGGCCTTGAACAGGCTGTATTTGTCGGTATCGACTTCGGCGCCTTCGCTATACAAGACCTGGCCCTGCGCCACCCCGAGCGGGTGCGGGCAATTATCTGCCTGGAAAATCCCGCCGCACCCCACAACCCGGACAAGTCGCCCCTGACTGAATACCGCGAGATGGGGGAGCAGCACTTCCTGCATATCGAGTACTTCCGCGAACCACCGCGAGCGGACGTGGAGTTGGCCGCAGCGCCGCGGGAGTTCCTGCGCAAGGTCATGTGGATATTGAGTGGGGAGGCTAATTATTTCGATGTCTTCAAGTACCCGCCGGACACCAGTTATATTGATGCCATGGCGGAACCCCCGCCCTTGCCCTGGTCCTGGCTGAGCGAGCTTGAGCTGGAGTTTTTTGTCTCCGAATACAGTCAGTCCGGCTTCACCGGTGGACTCAATTGGTATCGGTCCATGGATATCAAATGGCAGCAGCGCAAAGCGTTTGAGGGCGTGCAGAGCGAGGTCTCTGCCTGGTTCATCGGCAGTGAGCACGACGTCGACCTGGAAGGCTTTCATGGTGAAGATCCGATAGGCCTGATGCGGGCCATCTTTCCCCGGCTCGAAGACGTGCAGATGATTCCAAAGGTAGGGCATATGATGCCGCTGGAAGCCCCCGGTGAACTTAATGTCATCCTGCTGGACTACCTCTCCCGTATAACTGCTAAAGACTCATAGACAGGAACTACATGGAACCGCTTAACACCCCACTGTTCAATCATCAGCAGCCAGGCAAGATCGGCGTGCTGGTCACCAATCTCGGTACCCCGGCAGCACCGACGGCGGCGGCGCTGCGCCCCTACCTGAAGGAGTTCCTGTCGGATCGGCGCGTCGTGGACCTGCCGCGGGCGCTGTGGTGGCCGATATTGAACCTGATTATTCTCAATGTGCGGCCGCGTCGCTCTGCCGAGGCCTATGCCAAGGTCTGGAGCGAGCGCGGTTCGCCCTTGTTTGTACACACCCAGGACCAGGCCGATGCCATCAGGGCGCAACTGGAGAGGGAAATTCCGGGTCAGCTGCTTGTGGATTTTGGCTTCCGCTACGGCAGTCCCTCCATCAGCGATGGCATCGAATCCCTGTTACAACAGGGTGCCCGCAAAATTTTAGTGCTGCCCCTGTATCCCCAGTATGCCGCGCCCACGGGTGCCTCGACCTTCGATGCGGTGTCGGCGGACCTGGCCCAGCGACGCTGGTTGCCTGAGCTGCGGATGATCACCCATTACCATGACGATCCCGCGTATATAGACGCACTGGCGGCATCAGTGCGCAGGCACTGGGAGCAGCATGGCCGGGCGCAGAAGTTATTGATGTCATTTCACGGCATTCCTCAACGCTACTTTGATAATGGCGACCCCTACTTTTGTGAGTGCCACAAAACGGCGCGGCTGTTGGCCGAGGCACTGGAACTGGGGGAGGATGAACAGCAAATGGTGTTCCAGTCGCGATTCGGCCGCGAGCCCTGGTTGCAGCCTTATACCGATCATGTTCTGGAGGCGCTGCCTGGCCAGGGCGTCAAGTCGGTGCAGGTGATCTGTCCCGGTTTTGCCGCCGATTGCCTGGAAACCCTGGAAGAAATCGGTATCCAATACGCCGAGTTGTTTCTGCAGGCCGGCGGTGAACGCTTTGAGTACATCCCCGCGCTGAACGAGGAGGCGGATCACATCGCTGCACTCACCGCCCTGGTGAAGCGTAATCTGCAGGGTTGGCTGTAGCCGCTTGCTCTCTTTTGCCGCTGGCGCTGGTATAGCAGTCAAGACCACCGCCTGAAGCCTCTCTATTGTGAGACCCCCCGCATAGACGCAGCAGAGCCTGCGGGCTACATTGCTGGCCAAACATTTACTGGAAAAAGATAAGGTGGTTGGCATGGCATATCAGGGAAAAGTAGCGCTGGTGACGGGTGGCGGCAGCGGTATGGGACGGCTGGCGGCACAGCAGTTCGCCCAGGCTGGAGCCCAGGTGGCAATTCTCGATGTGAACGAGGCTGGTATGCAGGAAACCGCTGAGGGCCACCCCGGAATTCACCCCTATAGGGTCGATATCACCGACTTTGATGCGGTAAGCGCCGCCGTGGCCGACTTTGAAACCAGCCACGGCCCATTGGACCGGGTTTACAACTGCGCCGCCATCATGCCTTTCGGCAAGCTGACCGAGCAGGCGCCGGCAGTTACCAACAAGATGATGAGCATCAACTACGGCGGCCTGGTATGTATCACCCGTGCGACCTTGCCGGGTATGGTGGCGCGAGGTAAGGGAGATTTTGTGAGTTTCGCCTCGGCGGCCGGCCTGATACCGGCTTTGCTTATGGGAGGCTATAACGCCAGTAAGGCGGCTGTCGCCATGTATACCGAAGTGCTGTATCACGAGAATCGAGATTCCGGCGTGCGCTTTGCCTGTGTATGTCCGCCGGCGGTGGCAACCCCATTGCTGGACCAGGGCAAGGAAACCGCCTGGCCCAAGTTGATGGAAATGACTGAAGGTGAGGAAATAACACCACCGGTGGTGTTGGCCGCGGTCGAGGAAGACCTGGAGAAAGGCCGCTTCTGGGTACTGGTTACCGGCCAGACACGCTTCGGCGCCTGGCTGCGCCGCGTGTTCCCCAGCCTGGTCTGGAAGAACATCCACAAAGTAGAAGGCTGGTGATCTCACCTCCGACCCCACTGGGGTCAGACCCCATTCACCTCCGACCCCACTGGGGTCAGACCCCATTCACGCCTGCGCGGCCCGCTCCGACCCCAATAGGGGCGGAGGTGGGAATGGGCTACACTGTCTGTAAATAACAATTGGTGATGGTGGCGTATGAGCAGGCTTTCGTTTCTCGACCTGGCGTTTTTTCTGACGGAATCTGAAGAGAGTCCCAAGCATGTGGCAGGACTCATGATTTTCAAGAAGCCGGCGGGCAGTTCTGCCCAATGGGTGCACAACCTGGCGCAGGAGTACGCTGCCTTCGACAAGCCGGTTGCGCCCTTTGACAAGGTTATCGACTTTCGCTCCCTGGGCGGCCCGCGCTGGCGCAAAGCGGAAGATTTCTCCATAGAGGAGCACCTGTTTTACCACAGCCCCGAAAAAATACTTAGCGAGCACGACCTTTTCGGATACTGCTCCGGTCTGCATGAGCCCCTGATGGATCGCAGCAAGCCGATGTGGGAATACCACATCATTGATAGGGTCGCGGGCGGCCGTTTCGCAATCTACTCCAAGATGCACCATGCCTACGCTGATGGCGTGACCATGTCGCGCTGGGGTGTGGCGGCACTGAATACGACTGCCAAGGCCCGCAACCTGAAAGCGCTGTGGGCCAGGGAGATGAGCTCGGATGCGGAAATCGAGGCCGCCAGCGATAGTCGCGAGGCCCTGTTTGATCGAATTATGCGCGGCACCCGCAATTGGCGCCAGATTCTGACCGGTACCGCCAAACTCACTACCCAGTTGGCGCTGGAGCAGGTCGGCCTGACCAAGAACGCGGTGGCACTGCCTTTCAAGGCCAAAGAGGAGTCACCGCTGACCGGCGCCGTCAGCGCCGGCCGTCAGTTTGCCACGGCGCATGTTTCCATGGAGCGCATTCGCAAGCTGCGCAGCATGACTCGTTGTACGCTCAACCATATCGCCCTGACCTGTATCGATGGTGCCCTGCGGCGCTACCTGGCGGATCACGATATTGAACTTGAACGCCCACTCAGTATCCAGATGCCAGTCAGTCTGCGCGATGAGAACGAAAAGGTCAGTGGCAACAAGATTGGCATCGTGCTGGTTGACCTGGCGCCCAGCACCAGTGATCCCTATACGCGGCTGCGCGAGATTGGCTTTACGCTGCGCAGTGTGCGCAATCAGATAGACGGGGTGCCGCCGATTGCAGTGGCGCAGTATACGGCAGTGCTGGCTGTGCTGATTGAGCTGATTCAATTGATCAAGCTGGATCGACTATTGCCAGCCATTGCCGATACCCTGGTCTCCAACGTGCCAGGCCCCAGCAAGCCGCTATACCTGAAGGGCGCGCGACTGGAGCAGAGCCTGCCGATCAGCACCTTGCCGCCGGGCAATCAGCTCAACATCACCCTGTACAGTTATTCCGGTACCTTGCACTTTGGGCTGGTGGCGACCCGGGAGGTCACCCGGCTGGAGGACCTGTCTCACTATATTGAAGACGCCTTTATCGAGCTGGAAGAGGCGGTGTTCGAGCCTGCCGTAGCGCGGGCCTGATCTGAGCAGACACCATGGCTGGTAGTCAGAGGGGTGGTGCCAGGGAAGGATTGCAGGGTTTAACTGAGAGGTGTTGCAGAAGACTTAACGGTCGGTCCAGGTTGTCGTGACGGTTTTCTCATCTTTCTTGCCGGGGTACCACACGTCAGCTTCTTTAACGCAGTAGCTCCAGGCATTTTCCACGGCCATCGGCGCCATCATGAGTTGACGGTTGTTGAAGGGCGTGTGCTTGCTCATACATTTGCTGTGTTCTGCATCATCAGCGGCGCTACTGAAGTGATTGGCATAGCCTGCCGGCTGGGGGGTTGCCGCACAGCCAGTCATTAAAATCACGCCTGTGGCAGCGATGCATTTATAGAATGTTTTGCTCATGCTGTAGTTATAGACAAAGTGCCGCGCAAACCATAGGTCGTAGGTCGCAAAATTGGTGCGTACTATTACCAAACCTGGTTTATTTGTGATTCAGGTCACAGGAATATGCTGCAGACTGGTGCGCGGCGAACATCACCGGCATGCTCAAGGGCTTTCCCGGCTTTTTACTGCCCTGGCTGATAACGCTTTTTCGCCCGCGCTTCCACGTCTTTGCGATAGAAGGCCACCTCTTTGAACTGGCGATTTACATAGCGTTCACCCTGGTCAAAAAAGTGCGGTGATGCGGGGTCATTGCTCTGGCCACCGGCCAACAGGGAGCGCGCTCGCAGCTTATCTCCGAACTCCACCACCGCCACGAAGCTATTGCCGCGGTAGCCATAAATCCGCCGGGTGTTGGGTGCGGCCCTGGCGCCAAAGGCGGCCAGTGCGCCCCAACGGCCTGAGGCCATCCCCACCGGCAGGCTCGGTTCAGCGTCGTCAAAACGCAAGTTGATATCGCCACTCAGGCGCTGCATGCGGTTGACCTCTGCCCAGGGGGTATCCCAGCGGCCAAAATCGGAGTTTACAGCTTCCACCACCCCGGCCAGGAGTTGCAGTCGCAGTGATGGCGCGGACTCTACCGCGAATTGTTGTATCCAGGCGGTTCGGCTCAGGCGCGAATTGGCCGGTTTTTGCTCTAGCACCGCCAGGCCATAGAAATGCGCCAGCGTCATCGCGGTCGAATCCAGTGCAACCGTCATATTCCAGTCCTGTAGCAGGGCAATGGCGGGCTCCAGTTCAGGGTGTGCCGAGCCCAGTTCCTCCCAGGCATTGCTCAGGCTCGGCACCAGCACCTGGAAGGCAGGCAGGGCAGGGTGGTAGGCCAGTGCGATCAACTCGTTCAGGGAAATCTTGTCCTCACCACTGTCGGCAATATCCCGCAACAGGCGGGCGGCGTGGATGCCACGGAAGTTCTCCGGATCAGGCGCCATGTACGCCGGGTAGTCCTCTTGCCTGGGACTGTCGCGGCCGGCCGCGCTAAAGGGCGTGGAATTGCAGTTCTGGATCCAGCCATTGGCCGGGTTTAAGAGGGTGATCGTTTCCTCCACGCTATGCAGGCCCTGCCAGTCGGTGGCGGGGTCGCTGCCATCCACCGGCAGGGAGAAGTCAATGCCGGGATTGCGTCGGGGTATAAAGTTACCGTGAAAGTAGGCGATATTGCCGCTGGAGTCGGCGTACACCGTATTGTTGGAGGAGTTGGTGCGGATCTGCATCATCTCCCGGAACTCCTCGTAATTAGCTTGCTTGGAGCGCAGGAATGACTGTCGTAGTGCGTTCACCGGGTCCCAGTTGATGCGCGTGGCGACCCACTTGCCGTCAATCTCATGGGTGATTGGGCCGTGATGGCTACGGTAGGTCGGGAAGCTTCGTTCGCTGAAACCGTCACCATCGCGGTAGCGCAGTGTCACATCGTCCACCGCCAGCGGGCGCAGCTTGTCGCCGTAGCGGTAATGAGGATGCCCATCCTTGTCCACGATGTCCTCGACAAATTCGTCCATAAAATCGACATAGGTGGAGGTGTGCATCCAGCCGGTGTGTTCGTTAAAGCCCTGGTAGACGAAGAATTGGCCCCAGGTCACCGCGCCGTAGGCATTGAGACCCTCTTCGCTGACCACATGTACCTCGCCGCGAAAATAGAAGGAGGTGTGCGGATTGATCAATAACAGCGGATGTCCCGATTCCGACAGTGCCCCGGCGATTGCGATGCCATTGGAACCCGCTGGCTCAGCACCCGCCGGTGTAAGCCTTGCCTCACTGTTGGCGGCGCGCTGCGCAGGGCTGGCCGGCGTCCCGCCCGCCTTACCATAGAACGCAGCGATGCCAGCCAGGGGTATCTGTTCAATATCACCGCCGATGGAACCCTCGAAGAAATACATGGGCATCCAGGGCTCAAAATGCGTGATCAGTGCCGGTGCTACCTGCGGGTGTGTGCGCAGGTAGTAGTTTATGCCGTCGGCAAAGGCGATACACAATTGCTTGAGCCAATCGGGTGCCTGCTTATAGGCCTGCCGGGCCTCGATTTCAGTCATGTACAGGTGTGCCCGCAGGTCGCTGAAGAGGGCGCTTTCACCTTCAACTTCCGCCAATCGGCCCAGGGCCCAGATGTAATTGCGTTCCACCCGCGGGAAGTCATCTTCGCTCTGGGCATAAAGCAGGCCGAACACGGCATCGGCGTCGGTTTTCCCATAAATATGAGGCACACCGTAGTCATCTCGAATAATTGTTACATTGGCGGCCCGCAGCTGCTGGCGCAGCTCTTCAGCCGTCACCATGGGCTCAACGGCGGCGCTGGAGGCTTGCTCGCTGTCTATCGCTGCATCCTCGGAACAGGCGGATAGCAGGCCACAGAGCAGCAACAGTAGGGAGTGCAAGAGAAGAGGTGCCCGCATGTTCTTGTTCTCCAGTAAATATCAGTACATCATGGCCGCCGCCGCTGGTTTTTGCCAGCCCCACCACGAGCGTAGACAGGAGTAGTAGATGATTGGTTATGTGACGATTGGCGTCAGCGATATGGAGAAGGCCAAGGCCTTCTATTCGGAGTTGTTGTCAGACCTGGGTGCAAGCGTAATGATGGATATGGGTCGAATTGCCTTTATTGGTGCCGGCCAGGGACAGCCCATGCTGTCCATTTGCGTGCCCTACGACGAGAGCGACCCACATCCCGGAAACGGCAATATGGTAGCGATTGATCCGGGCTCGAAAGAGATGGTCGACAAGCTCTATGCCAAGGCACTGGCGCTGGGCGCCAGCTGCGATGGTCCGCCAGGACAGCGAATAGAGGATGTATTCTACGGCGCCTACTTCCGCGACCCTGACGGCAACAAGATGGCCTTTTACCAGTTCGGCTAAAGGGCTGCCTGGTGCTTGCGGCGTGAGTACTCCATAAGCGCCCAGAGGATGTTGCTGCAACTCACCTGGCCGACCAGTTTGCCGGCGGTGAGCACCGGGCGCCGCCGTTGTTTTGAATCCAGCATGGCCTGTGCCACTTCGACAATGCCTTCCTCCGGACTGCAAGTGTTGACATCAGTTTGCATGACGTCGCGCACCAGTGCGTGCTCGGCATCGCCATCGTTATAGATGGTGGTCAGAATTGCCTGCAGGCAATCCAGCTCGGACAGTATGCCCACCACGCAGCCCTTGTCATCGGATACGGTCAGGCCGGTGAGCTTGTACTCCACGATCATTTCAACCGCCTGCACAACGTTTGCATCGATGCCGATGGTCAGCGGATTCTTGCGCATACAATCCTGGATAGTGGTGGGTTTGGGCATGGTTCAACTCCTGGTTTGGGGTGCTAAATCTTTACAAATCTTACCGTCAACCGAATTCGGGCTGCAGCGTTAAAAGAGTATAGTCACTTCAAAGCAGCAAAGGAGCACTCGATGGCAGATTTGAATACGGGCAGGGTGGTCGGTTTGATACTGGCCTGCGCGGTACTGAGTGCCTGCTCCTCGGCGCCGGGTCCGATTGTCGATACCAAGGGAGTGGATATGGCCCGCTATCATGCCGATCTGGCCGATTGCGAGAGCTACGGTGACCAGGTACACATCGAACAGGGCGTGGCCAAAGGTGCTGCCGCCGGTGGAGCCGTGGGCGCCGCCACCGGGGCTGTGCTGAGCGAGAATGTTGGTGAGTATGCCGGTGTCGGTGCTGTCGTCGGTGCCGCAAAGTCGGCACAGATGGGCGACCGGGAAAAGTCCCAGGTGGTCAAACGTTGTATGCGCGGGCGCGGCTACCGTGTGCTCAACTGAGGCAGCGACTTAGACTCACGCCTGCATTTCCCTGACAGCGGCAGCGGCAGCGGCATCATCGGCGGGATCTTCCGGCATGGGAAAGGTCACGCGTTGGGTCAAAGTGCCATAGCGTTGTTTGAAAACCCCGGCAATTTCGTCATAGCGACCCCGGGGCACGAATTTCTCCAGCATTTCATCGCTGACAATCCCAGCCATACCCTGCCAGCGTCCCGTCCGGGTCATATCCAGCAGTGCCTGGCCCTTGTCCTGCCAGCCAAACAGCTCAAGGCTGGGCCAGTAGGCCGGAGTGGAGAAAAGAAAGCCCACTAGCTTCCTTTGTTTTTCCCACTCGGCGGCCACTTTGGCCCCGTCACGGCCAGTAGCGGTCAATGGGCCCAGCACCAGTTTGAAATCCTCAGCGCTGCGTCCGGCCTGTTCGAAGCCCGCCTGTAGGCGGGGCAGGCACACCTCGGCGACGTATTGGGCGGGCGTACTGGTCGGGTGTGTAATCATGCCGTCGGCAATCCGGCCCGCCATGCGGGTCATGGCGGGCCCCACTGCGCCGCACAGCAGAGGGATGCCAGGGTGCTCAATCGGACCCGGGTTGAAGAAGGATTGTAGTTTGGTAAAGCGATAGTGCTCACCCTCAAACCGCAATGGGGCGCCGGTCTGGAAGCTGTTGAAGATGGCCCGCAGGGATTGCAGGTATTCGCGCAGTTGCGGTACCGGAGAATCCCAGCGAGCCGAGTAACGCTGCTCGATGTTGGCTTTCACCTGTGTGCCCAGGCCCAGTTCGAAGCGGCCTGCGGACATTTTCTGTAAATCCCAGCTGGCAATCGCGACTGTCATTGGGCTGCGCGGGAAGGCCACCAGTACGGAGGTGCTAACTCGCAGGCGACTGGTAGCATTCAAAGCCAAGGCCGCCAACAACAGGCCGTCGTGAAGCGCGTCCGGGACCTGCAAACCATCGAAGCCCATGCGTTCGGCGCGCGCTGCGTGAGTGCCGATTTCACCGGGGCCCATAGTCTCAGGGATGGTGGCATATACCTCGAACATGTCAGAAAGTGTCCAGCCAGATAGTGACAGCGCCCAGTCTACCCCAGGCCCAATGTTGCGTGACCTGCCATGGCGTCGCCGGTACTACAGTACAGCCCCTGTAGGCGATAAGGCTGGGTCATGATGCGTCCTTATATTTCTCAAGCGCAGACAGTATAGTCTGCACTAGCAGGTAATACGCGCGCACTACAGAGGGGGACCGGTATGGCCGAGCAGTTCTCGAATATGGGCGGTAGCTCGCACAGCGAACCCTCGCTGGCCCGCCGCTGGTTAACCTCGGTAATGATGCGGCGCTTTTCTGACCAAAAGCGTATGCAGCGGATGCGCCAGAAATGCGAACAGCGCCGCCAGGCGGCTGGTGAAGCGCACAAGGTCGAGTATTTTCACCAGGTCGAGGATCCCTACAGCTATTTGATGGCACAGGTGCTGCCGGCGCTGCTCGACCGCTACGATATTGAACTGCAGATACACCTGGTTAGTGGCCCCCCGGGGGACAACGCTTCGGAACCCGACTTATTACTGCCTTACTCGCAAATGGATTGTGCGGAGGTGGCTCCCTACTACGGCCTGAGCTTCCCGCGCCAGGCCAGTGCTCCTGAGGCCGGGCAGATTGAGCTGGCCATGCGCATACTGGCCGCTGCTGAGGGGGCGCCCACTCCCGCCCGGTTATTGAGTGTCAGTGCTGCCCTGTGGAGCAGTGACGCCGCCGAATTGCAGGCTTTGGCTGCGAGCGTGGATTTGGCGTCTGCCGATACCGCAGCCCAGAGGCTTGAGCAGGGCAATCAGCGGCGCCAACAGCTGGGCCATTATTCCGGCGCCATGTTGTTCTATGGCAAGGAGTGGTACTGGGGCGTGGACCGGCTCTATCACCTGGAGAATCGCCTGCGGGAGCTGGGTGCGACGCGGGCCGGTAGCGACACGCTGTTAATGCCGAGGCCGGCCATCGAAGCCGGTGGTTTGCGCGATGACGGCAGCCTCACACTGGAAATATTTCCCTCCCTGCGCAGTCCTTACAGCTCTTTCATTTTTGATCACGCCATGTATTTGGCAGAAGCCACGGGGGTGCGGATTCAGCTGCGCCCGGTATTGCCCATGGTAATGCGCGGCGCAGCGGTAACGCGTCTTAAGGGACAGTACATCATGTTCGATACCGGTCGGGAGGCGGCGCAGCTTGGCCCGGAATGGGGCAACGCCTGGGATCCGATAGGCGAGCCGGTGCGGCGAGCCTTCGCCCTGTTTCCCTGGGCGGAAAGCCAGGGCAAGGGCGCCGCCCTGCTAAGCGCATTTATGCATGGCGCTTTTTATGAAAGGGTGAAGACCCATCGCCTGTCCGGCCTGCGCAAAATTGTCACCAGGGCCGGACTGAGCTGGGAGGAGGCGCGCCAACACCTGCAGGACACCGATTGGCAGGAGCCACTGGAGCAAAATCGGCTGCAGCTCTATCGGGAGAGTATCTGGGGTGTTCCCAGTTTTCGCTTACTGGGCGCTAATGGTGACTGCCTGCTGTCTACCTGGGGTGCGGACCGCTTGTGGCTGGTGGCGCGGCGGATTGAAGAGCATCTCTTGCAGCGCCAGAAGAGAACGGAACTCTAGTCTCTCAGCTGAAATGCAGCTTTAGCCCCATCCGCTTCAACTGGTTCTTTTCTTGCTGCAACTCATGGTTGGTCAGCGGATGTTGCTTCAGCCAACCCTCCGGAAATTGCAATTGCAGCTGCTCGTCCAGGGCGGAAACGCGAAACTCGGGCAGGAACTCGAGCTGCTCCACATATTTGAACAGGCAGGCGAGTCGCAACAGCACAGTCAGGCGCAGCAGGCGATAGCGGTCTGTTTCAGCCAGCGCCGCAAAATCGGCAGCTTTCAGTTTGCGCCGGTGGCACCAGACCAGCAGCGCCAGGGTTTCCTGCTCATCCTGTGAAAAACCGGGTAAATCCGCGTTGCGCAGCAGGTAGGCGCCGTGCTGGTTGTAATCCTTGTGTGCTATGGCCATGCCGATTTCATGGGTGCGCGCCGACCAGCGCAGCAGTTCCCAGTCTGCGCTCTTGAGATTCCAGGCCTTGTGCGTGGTCCGGTAGAGAATGCGAGCGCGCTTTTCCACGATATCCGCCATGGCGGAGTCGGCGTTATAGCGCTGCATCAGCGCATTCACCGTGCGCTCGCGCACGTCCTCATGCGACAGTCGACCCAGCAGGTCGTAGATCACCCCTTCGCGCAGGGCGCCGCGACTGCTGCGCATGATTTCAATGTTGAGCTCGTCAAAAACACCTGCGGTAATAGCGACCCCGGACAGAATCACATTGCGTCTGGCTTCTGACAGACCCTCTATAGCGATGTCATCGAAGTGTTTAAACGCCAGCAGAGCCTCTTCCAGGCAAGCGAGGCCGCTGCGGGTAATACCGGATTCACTCCAGCCAAAGTTCTGCAGGATTTGTTCTATTGCCTGCAAGGTGCCTGAGGAGCCGACGCAATCCTGCCAGTGTGCCGAGGAAAAGCGGTAGCGGATGTGCGAGGCCTCCAGCCGTGCTGCCTCATAGGCGCGGCGGTAACGCAGGCGCGTGATCTTGCCCTGTTTGAAGTGGCTGCGATTGTAAGCCACGCAGCCCATTTGCAAGCTATCCAGGTGCTGCGGCTCGAAGCGCTGACCGACGATGAACTCGGTGCTACCGCCGCCTATGTCTACTACCAGCCGGGACTGCTCATCGTCGGCCAGGGTATGGGCGACACCCAGGTAAACCAGGCGCGCCTCCTCGCGACCGTAGATGACCTCTACCGGCACACCCAGCAGCGTTTCCGCCAGTACCGTGAAGGCGCGCCGGTTGCGTGCCTGACGCAGGGCGTTGGTGCCGACGATGCGGGTACGAAAGGGGGAGACGCTATCCAGTACCTGCTTGAACCGGGACAGGCAGTCCAGGCCGCGCTGTATGGATTCTTCACTCAGCTTGCCGTTCTTGAGGCCGGCGCCCAGTTGTACTTTCTCGCTGAGGGTTTCAATGGGTCGCACCTCTTCGTGCTCAACCCGGGCGATAATCAGGTGAAAGCTGTTGGAGCCAAGGTCGATGGCGGCCAACACCGCGCCCTCGGGTACCTCGGGTTCCTTTCCCTGCTTGTTATCCGTAGACGGTGCCGGCATGCAACATGTTCTGGGCGTGTTTCGAATATATTAAAGCAATCGACTGGCGCTGTCCCGCGGCTTTAGCTGGCCAGGATCCAGAGCAGCATAGCCCCGCCAATGCCACCAATAGCGCTGCGTTTAAGTACAGTTTTATCGATCTTGCCCAGTTCCTTTAAGGGCTCGCCGCTATGCTGCGAGCGCCGTAGTACCGGCCATTCGATCATGCCGCCAAAGATCGCGCTGCCGATTGCCGCACAGACCAGCATGAGGCGGCCAGAATTGTCCATGGGAATCAGCCACCACAGTCCGAATACGGTGACCCAGCTACCGAGTTGGCCGGCCAGGCTCATGATATTGAACTGGCGCAAGCTGTTCTTTTCGTAGTCAAAGTCGTAGACAAATAAACCGAATTTTTCCGGGATAGTGTGGGCGGAATCAGACAGCCGGGCGCCGGCGTAGTGACCCCACTCGTGTATCACTGTGCTGAGGGCGACACCGGCCAGGGCCGCAAGCAGCACGGACAACGCATTGGCAATAGCCAGCTCGGTGAGCAAATACCAGCTGTCAGCCGCCGCCCACAGGGTGAAGGCGATCAGGGCAATGCCAAATTGAAGGGCGGCGTGTTTGAAGATCATCATGGTTTCGGTCCCGGTTGCACTTCGCATCCTGTATTGCATCTATACGTTGTTCAGCGGCAATTTGGATTCTCCCCGATGCGGCCGCGGTTTGGTACTATTCATGCCGCTGTGAATGGAATGCCTTAAATAGTGTCGCAGCAGTGAACTGGAGTGGGATGTGCTGAAGAAGAGATGGATTGTAAGTTGTGGATTGAGCTTGATGTTAGTGGCGGCCGCGGCCAGCGCCGACAAGTATGACCGGCGCGCCCGCGCGCTGGTTAAGCAGTACCTGCTGGTTGATAGCCACATTGATGTGCCCAACCGGATCAATGAACACTGGGAGGACGTTACCCGGGCAACTGCCGAGGGTCAATTCGACTACCCGCGAGCGGTACAGGGTGGGCTCAATGTGCCGTTCATGTCGATCTATACGCCAGCCAGCAGTGAAAATGATGGCTCGGCCTATGCGCTGGCCAACACCCTGATCGACCAGGTCGAGGCAATCGTGCAGCGCGCACCGCAGCGCTTTGCACTGGCCACCTCGACCAGCGAGGTAGAGGAGCAATTCCAGGCTGGCCAGATTTCCCTGGCCCTGGGGATGGAAAACGGCGCACCGATACAGGGCAGTCTCGACAAGTTACAGCACTTCTATGAACGCGGTATCCGTTACATTACCCTGGCTCATTCTCAATCCAATCACATCAGCGACTCCTCCTACGACAAGGTTCGGATGTGGCAGGGCCTGAGCCCATTCGGCGCAGAGGTGGTGGCGCGCATGAACAAGCTGGGCATCATGATCGATATTTCCCATGTATCTGATCAGGCGGCTTATGAAGTGCTGGCTAGCAGCGCTGCGCCGGTGCTGGCTTCCCATTCGTCCACCCGCGCCCTGGTGCAGACAGAGCCGGTGTTCGAGCGCAATATGGATGATGAGCTGATTAAGGCCCTGGCCAAGAATGGCGGGGTCATCATGATTAATTTCGGCTCCAGTTTCGTTACCACTGAGGCGGGCGAGTATCGACTCAAATACCGGCCGGCAGCGACCGCCTACGCCAAGCGACACGGCTATAAAAGCGGTAGCCCGGAGCTCAAGGCATTTGCAAAAGCCTATCGCAGCAAGCATCCCTATCCCTTCGCGACTGTGCAGCAGGTTGCCGACCACTTCGATCATGTCAAGAATCTGGTCGGAATCGATTATGTGGGCATTGGCTCTGACTACGATGGGGTGGGCAATTCCCTACCAGTCGGGCTCAAGGACGTAGCCAGCTATCCGGTGTTGGTGGCCGAGTTGTTGCGTCGTGGATATAGCGAGCAGGATATTGAGAAATTACTCGGCGGCAACCTGATGCGGGTATGGAAGGCCGTGGAAGAGCGGGCGGGATAGCTTTATGCAGGCAATGATAGAAGATTTTCGTATTGTTCCAGCGGGCCACTGCGGTAGTGGCGCCATGCGCAATCTTATTTACCACTACTGTGGCCTGGACCTGGACGAAGGCGTGGTGTTTGGCCTGGGCGCTGGCCTGGATTGCGTTTTCTTTACTTATCGGGGGGCGGAGCCACCGTTCATGTTATTTGGTCGGGGTTCCACCATGGAATCAGATCTGGCACGCACCCTGGGCATGGATTACAGCGAGCAGATGCAAGCGGATGATGAGCTGGCCTGGGAAGAGGTCAAGGCGGAGGTGCTGGCGGGTCGTCCGACCATGTTGTCCGGTGACATTTTTTACCTGGACTACCGCGAGTACAAAGTGCATTTTCCGGCTCATCGTTTCATCCTGCTGGGATTTGATGAGGACAAGCAGGAAGCCTATATTGCCGATCGGATTAACGATTTCCCCGAGACTTGCTCCATAGCTGCCCTGTGCCAGAGCCGCAATCCAGAGGTGGCCATATCTACCCACAACCTCTGGGGCAAGTTTTCCTCTGGTAAAATACGACACAACTTGCCCGAGGCGGCCGGTATTGCGCTGCGCATTACTGTAGAACGCATGCTGGGTATGGATACCTCCCAGCGTGACCTGATGTCGCTGGCAGCCGGTACTGACGAGCTACTCTGTGAAACCGGCCTCAAGGGTATCAAGACCCTGCACCAGCAAATGCAGGAGTGGCCACAGCGAGATTACGCCGCTGCCAGCGCCCAGTATGTGGACAACGCGATTATCAAGTTTGGTACCGGCGGCGGATTTTTCCGCAATCACTTCGCAGTATTTATGGCCTGGGCGCGACAGCAGCGCCCGGACCTGGTCAGCGCCGATTCGGTGGTGCTGGCCGAGCAGGCAGCTGATCAATGGAATGGCCTGTCGCCTGTCATGCAGCGGCTGGTCAGCCAGCCCGGCGACCATCAGTCCTGGCAGCAGGCCCTGCAACAGGTAGATGATATCTACCACACCGAGTACACCTTGTTTGGCCAGCTTGGCGATACGGTATTGCACGCAGTCTGATAAGATTCAAAAAAAACAGGAGCACACACCATGGAAGTCAGTGCCAAAATTGCCGTTGTTCAGCAGTATCTGGAGGCCTTTGATAAATCCGATATTGGTATTATCCGCGACATGTATGCCGACAATGCCACCGTTGAGGACCCTGTCGGTACCGAGCCCTACGTCGGTATCGACGCCGTGTTGGGTTTCTACGAGACAGCGCTGCAGGCGGGGGCAAAACTGGAGTTAACGGGCACGCCCAGGTGCACTGGAAATGCGGTGGCGTTTCCGTTCAAGGCGGTGATGGGGGACATGCACGTTGAGATCATTGACGTGTTCGAATTTGACGAGGCCGGCAAGGTACTCAATATGAAAGCCTACTGGGGCCCGGAAAACACGGTTAGCTGATTGCTCGAGCGATGAACGATGAACGAGACTAGCGAAACAAACGCCGAAACCAATGCGACGGCGCAAGCCGCAGCAGGGACTGAGGCTGAGGCTCAGGTAAAGGTGGTCAGCTGCATCACCTGCGAGGGTCCGGTGGCCTCAACGGCGAGCAAATGTTTTGCCTGCGGTAGCCCCTTGACCGGCAAGGAGTTTGTCTACATCTCTCGCCAGGCGGCGGCCCCTGATATCGGCGGTATGATCAAGTGGTGGGCTATCTGGAGCGTGGTCGTGCTTGCCCTGGGTGGTTTTTCCTTTGGCATAGGCTCCTCCATCGGCTTCACCGCCGTGACCCTGGTTTACCTGGTGCGTATTCTCAGGGCCTATTACCGTTAAATAAGCGATCGACTAGTTTGTAGGTGGGCACACCAGGGGCGAGGCAGCCGCTGCCTGGTCCGTGCCGCATATATCTTTTCGAATCTCTGCCTGCGTTGACTGACACGGGTTGGCGCTGGCCAGAACCCGGTTAAACATACTCTCGCCGATTAAGGATATTCCTGCCGTCATAAATGCGGCCCAGCCCCGTGCCACCAGGCCGGTTGTGTTGGTTACGATCTTGGGATCGCTGAAGGGCCCCTGCAGGCTGACGGTATTGGAAAAGGCATTGCCCACGGAAATACCCACACCCTCCCGACTCCTGGACTGGAAGCGCACCTTTATCTGTTCATTTTCCATATCCGCCTCAATGCGCCCCAATAGGTTGGCAGTGTTTGTGCGTGCGGCGTAGCCATAAGGTGTGATGCCGACGCCATCCTTGAAGGTAAACAGGGTGACTGCGCAGTTCAATTGCGGCTGCTGTTTCTCAGCACCCGGTATCAGCCCGCGAAACAGACCGGTTGCGGCATCCGTGGTTAACAGGGTCAGGGCGCCGTAATCGAGCGGCCCTTTGCCGAACTCTATATAGGCCGTCCCATTGATGTTGGCTGCCAGTTCTGCCTCGCTGGTACCAGAACTGCTTACATTTATGACGCCGCTCCTGGGAAAGCCGCTTTTATCCGGCTTGGCATACATATCCGTGAAAGTGGCGTCGATGCTGGCCATGGGCGGCGTCGCACTGGTCGTGTAAGCAGCGTCAATCTCGCTGGAACCGCCGTTGAAGTAGTCGGCTTTCAATTTCATGCTGAGGTCGCCACCCTTTAGTGTGGCACTGGCATGCACCTGGCGCCCCACTAATTCCCTGGTGCTTATCTCGTCTATGTCGGCGATCAGGCTGCCCCTGTAGCCCCGGAACAGCTCCAGATCCAGTTGCTCTGCGCTGAACAATCGCTGGCCTTCCTCGGCGTCATCGCCGCCAGTGACCAGCCTGGCTGGCGCTCTGAACAGGCTCACGACCACCTTCGAGGTGGCGCGAGTCGCGCTTGAGATCATACCGCCGCTCTTGTCAGCGGGGCTTGCTTGCGCGTCCTTATCAGTTTCCTCCCAGGGCAGCAGGTTTAAACGTGAGCCCGACAGCTGTAAATCAATTTGGGTCGGCGTGGCGCGCTGGTAGCGAAGTTTGCCCTTGATGTCGCTGCCTTGCCAGACCAGGGATTTCAAGTCGGCCTCTACACCATTGCTGATACGCTGCAGATCCAGTTCTATGCTGTCGTTAGCTCTTGCACCTGTGGTCCCGGCTTTGCTGGCCAGGCGGACACTGCCACCTATATTCGCGATGATATCCGCGAAACTGGCACCCTCACCGTTGAGTGAAAACTTGCCCTGCAGTGTCGCCTGGAGTTTCTCCTTATCGTCTGGCAGAAAATCTCCGAGACTCAGGGCGCTAACTTCACCGGATGCATGCAGTGTGGCTTGATCGCCGCGCCACTTGAGGCCGGCTTTGCTGCGGATACCAGTACCATCATAGCCAAAATCCAGTTTCTCCAGGGTGAAGCTGTCGAGACCGGAGGAAAGGGTAAGAATCACCTGGTCCAGCTGTTCATCGAGCCAGCGCAGGGTTTTGGCGGCAAAGGTGACCTCAACAGGCCCCAGCTCACGCAGCAACTGCAGCAGGTTGTCCTGGTCGGCTGTGTCCGCGGATGTTGGTAGCCAGTCCAGCAACTGGTCGATGTCGAAACGCTCCGAATTGAAAGCCGCGACTAACCAGGGTGAGCGACCGGCGACCAGGGAGACTGTACCGGTGAGGTTCTGCTGTATGGAATCGACCTTGAGTTGTTCAAGCTTGACGCCCGTGATCCGATCTTTATCAATGACCAGGCTGGATACGCCAGCGATGCGCAGGGTTTCCTCAGGGCCGGATTGTCGCGCCCAATTTGCATCAGTGCGAAGTTCCAGGCTGACATCGGCGTCACCGCGCATGGATTTGAACATGCTCTGGGCATCGTCGCCCTGACTGTTGAACACCATTGAGCCGGTGGCGCGGCTGTCGAATACCCTGAGTTCCTGCTCAAACAGGGCGCCCAGGTTTGCTGACTCCAGATCGATTCGAAGATGGGCCTTCGCGGCCTGATTATCCGGGGCATCAACATCGAGTTGTAACTTGATCTTGCCTTTGCTGTGGCCGTCAATCCTGGCCACGAGCGTGCCCCGGCCCGGTTTGCGTTGTAAGTTAATTTCGGCCGCAGCCAGACTTATTCCGGTCAGCTCCAGTCCTTGCACCCGGCTCTGCCAGTTGATTTCAACACCTGGGAGTGCAGTCAGGAACACCGGGATTTCGAAGCCGGGGCGAGCGGCAGGCTCGTCTTCATCAGTCAGGAATTTAAGGTCAACGTTGTTACCCTGGAGGTCAACCGTCAACAAGCGCTCCTTGCCACCGGAAAACCCGACAGTACCTGTGAGCTGCGACTTGCCAAGCCGCAGTGCAATTCCCTGTAATTCCAGGGTGTCGTCCTTGTTATCCAGTGAGGCACTTAATTCGACGGGAGTTACTACCTGCCCGTGGTGGGCGCCCTTGAGTTGCAGGTCGCCGGTAAGCGAGTCCAGCAGGGCGCCGAGGCTGGTGCCGTTGCCGCCCAGTTGCAGATGGCCAGCCTGCCAATACCATTTTGCGCCAACGTAGTGCGCGGCAAGGCTTGCATCTTTATCGCGGGCGTGAATGTCAGCATCCAGTTGCACCCCCCAGTCTCCATCCCGGCTGTTGAGCGAGCCGCTTGCATTGAGCGAACCGCTGGGGCCTTCCGCTCGCAGGGAATCGATTGTCAGCTTTTGCCCGGCGAGACTGAATCCGATTGTATTGTCGTGGGTTGATTCGTTGCCGATGCGGATCTCATCGATCGCCAGCTGGCCCTGGTGCGAGGGCAGGTCCAGGTCCGCCAGGTTTGTCGCCAGGTCTGCCTCGAGGTCATTGCTGGCTGAGGGATTATCGTCGAATAAAAACTGCAGGAAATTGAAAAGAGCGCCGGGCCGTAACTGCTTGACCTGTGTCTTTGACTTGTCCGGCCACGCCCAGCTGTCACTGCCTGTGGTCGTAAAGCTGGTCTCAATGCCGGCGATCTTGCCTTGTCCCTGCAACTGGTAGGCGACCTGATTGGCCCTGGCGAGGGTAAGCTGCATGTCACTTTCCGCAACCGTTTTGTCGTCGGTCTGCAGCTGCAGCCTGGCAGAGACCTGCTTCAGGCCGAGCAGGTCAGACAGGGACTTAATGCGGGTACTGATAGTCAGCTTGCCACCGGGGCGGGATTCCTGCCAGGCCAGGCTTGCAGAGCCGCCGAAGTGACGACGCCAGCTTGCTGTGGTAATTGGCCAGTTGCTGCCATCGGCTCTGATATAGCGGCCGGTGGTTACTGTGAGTGTGTTGGGTAGCCACTGGTCAAGGAAGTAGTAGTCGCTGGGCCAGGGGTTGTCATTGCTGGGCCAGCTGGCGATTTTTACCGACAAATCCTCACCGCTGGCCTGGGCCAGCCGCACTTTGCCGCGAAGCAAGTCAGTCCAATTGAGGCCAACCATGACATTGGTGGCGACAATGGCGGGATCGTTCGCGGCGCCCATAAGCAGTCGAGTCGTGCGTACCTTGAGCCCTAGCAGGTCGGCCTTGACTGGCTCAAGGGTAACCGGCAAGCCGAGTTCGCGGCTTAACAGCGGGGCAAGTTCCCGATCAAGAATGTTTTCTGCAATACGATCAGCGCCGGCAGCCAACAAGGCGATCAGGGCGATGAGGATAAGGATGATAATAGGGCGTTTCAGTGTTCTGGCCTCAGTTATGGCGAGCTACAGTGCGATATGGCGACGGTCGCGCATCTTAACAACAGTGCCCGGGCGAAGCCACGTTTTTGCTTTGGTGAAGCCCGGCTTGTATAAAGTTTGGCCTGGATCAGCCGTGGGACTCCCTGGGCACCCGGTTGTGCAAACGCGTCATGATCTCGTAGCCGATAGTCTCGGCGTGCAGCGCAACTTCATTGGCGCTGAGGTCTTCCCCCCACAACACCACCTCGTCGCCAATTTTGACACCGGGAATGTCAGTTATATCCACGGTGATCATGTCCATGGAAACACGGCCTACCAACTGGGCGCGCTCCTGGTTGATTAACACCGGGGTACTGCTCTCCGCGTGTCTGGGATAGCCGTCCCCGTAGCCTACCGGAACCGTGGCAATGATGCTGGGCCGTTGCGCGGTCCAGGCATTGGCATAGCCGACCGATTCGCCAGTGGCAACTGTGCGCACGGCCATGACTTCTGAGCGAAAGGTCATGACAGCCTGCAGCTTGTCGGCTTCGGGATGCGGCGTGGAGAAGGGCGACTGCCCGTAGAGCATAAAGCCCGGCCTGTTCCATTCCGCACGAGCCTCGGGCCAGGCCAGCAGTCCAGGTGAATTGGCCAGACTACAGGGTGCATCGATAGCATGGGTGTATTGGCGGAATTGCGCTATCTGCCTGGCAGTATAGTCCTTGTCCAGGTCATCGGCGCTGGCAAAGTGGGTTGCCATGACGATGTCATTACTCACCTGGGGGCAGTCTAGCAGTTGCTGATGCAACTCTGGCGCCCGGTTGGGTTCGAAGCCGAGTCGGTGCATGCCGGTGTCCAGCTTTATCCAGCAGCCGACAGCGCTGGACAAGCGGGCTTGTTCCAGCGCCTGCAACTGGTACTCGTTTTGTATCATCAGCCAAAAACCCCTGGCGGCGGCCAGTTCCAGTTCCTCGTCACTGAAAAAACCTTCCAGCAGCAGGATCGAGCAATTTACATCGGCGTCCCTGAGCTCAATGGCCTCTTCAATACAGGCCACTCCCAGCGCCGGCGCCAGGGGTTCCAGCGCTTTGGCGACGGTAATCGCACCGTGGCCGTAAGCATTGGCCTTGACGATAGGCATGGCCCGGCCATTTCCCGATAGCGCCTGCGCCAGGCGGTAATTGTGACGCAGGGCATCGAGATTGATCAGGGCGCGGGTAGGTCTGGACATCAGTAGTCGTACTTGAATTCCGAGAACAGGGACTGGGCTCGCTCCCAGACATCGCCCACGGCGCCATCCCCGACTGGTTCCCCATCGACCATGATGACCGGGGCAATCTCCTTGGTGGAGCTGGAAATCCATACCTCGTCGGCGTTACGCAGCTCATCGAGGCTGACATCGCGCTCTTCAATGGTGATGCTGCCCTCCGCACGCAGGATCTCGATCAGCAGCAGGCGGGTAATGCCCGGTAATATCTGGTGGTCGGTTTCGGGGGTTGCGACCACGCCGTCTTTGACGACGAATACATTGCAGGCCGAGGCCTCGGTCAGTTCGCCGTTCTCGTTATAGAGGATGGTCTCATTGTTGCCTCCCTGGTAGCCCTGGTTGAAGTGCATGACATTACCTAGCAGGGCGGTGGACTTTATGTTGCAGCGCTTCCAGCGCATGTCCTGGGTGGTGGTTACCGTGTAGGTCTTGGTGGTGCTCTTGTCGGCCACCGGTGAGGGCGGAACATCAAAGGTGAAGGCAAACAGGGTAGGCGCAACATCCTCCGGGTAGGCATGAAAGCGGCGTGTGTCGGCACCGCGGCTGACATGCAAATAGATTCCCAGGTCACCGCCGCCATTGCGCGCGATCAGTTCCTCGCAGACCTCGCGCCATTGCTCCTCGCCCCACTCCAATTCTATGCCGATGGCGGCGAGGCCGTCCTTCATGCGGTCGATATGGGGCGCAAACCCGACCATACGGCCCGCGTAGGAGGGGATGACTTCATAGATGCCATCACCGAACAGGAAGCCGCGATCCATGGGGGATATCCTGGCATCCTCCATGGCCATGTAATCACCGTCGAGATACACAATGCTCATTTAGATTCTCCGAAACCTGTCAGTTCACGCAGGGCATGGATAACGCTTTCGCCTTCGCTGGCGGGCAGCCCGTCTTCAGTAAGTGTATTTTCCCGCGTAACGCCATCGACGCTGCCGCGTTGGGAAAGATAATCCAATATTTCGACCGGCGAGATTCTCCCAAGCAGGTCTTCACCGCGCCAATACCCAATAATAGCTATTAATCCGTAGGCGCCCCAGTTGGATACGTCGGCGACCAGCAGTTCATCGCAGCCCGTTGTGGCAGGCACAATATCCAGCTCTTCGATGATCTCGCGAACATTACCCATGCCAATCTCGTTGCCGCCGTCGCCTATGGCAATGGTCGGGCACTCGGCCAGGCTGAGGAAATAGTCGAAGCAGGCGCAGCGCCCGGTAATATCCTCACCGCGCATATTGAAGTAACGACCCTCTGCTGACAGTCCCGGGCGCTCGATACTGATCACCACCGTCGGTGCCAGCACCTCCAGGGCGGCACGGGTGCTCACTTCCGGGTCGCCGCTGCGACGTCCGTTGACAAAGCGCACCGGCGACAGGTTGCCGCTGCCGTTACGAACCGTGCTGTCTCCCACAGCAATATCGTGCACCCGGTAGTCCTCGGCCAGGGTTTTCGACAGGGGTGTACCGCAGACAATCACCGGCTCCGCACCCAGGTACTCCAGGCATTGGTACAGGGCCACTGCACCAACCGGCCCATCGGTTTCATAGGTTTCGTTAACCGGGAAGCCGGTGCCAATGAGCACCGTGCCGCGGATATCCCGCAGCTGTCGGGCCGCGCGCAGGAAATAACCGGGCTCAAGGGCGGCCTGTACGGTAGCCATGCCGCGTGGGTTGCGGCTGACCAGCAGGTCTTCAATTGCCTGGCTCAGCAGCTGCTCATTCATCAATCGGTACCGGTTGCATGCGCTGAAACAGGCTGTGAGCCAGGTGAAAAATATTGTCGGCGGCGTAGGGGGTAATCGGTTCGAAGCGCACAGTCGCCCCTGGCATTAACTGGCCCAGTTTGGCGGTATCCATCGACAGGGCGGCGCCAATCTTGGGATAGCCGCCGATGGTTTGTCGGTCCTGAAGCAGAACAATGGGCTGCCCGTCCGCCGGAATCTGGATGGCCCCCATGCAAATGCCCTCGGACAGGATGCCGTCAATATTGCATTCAATTTTCGGGCCCTCCAGGCGATAACCCATGCGGTCGGCGCGATCAGTCACCTGGTAGACACCCGAGAAAAAACGTCGCTGCTGTAAACGGCTGAACTGATGCTGCTGATAGCCGGGGATAACCCGCACGGTAATATCGCTACTGTATTCAGTTGCCATGTCCTGTGGCATATCCAGGCAGTGATGTTCATGGCTGCCCCGGGCGGGTAGCTCGTCGCCACTATCGAGCTTGCCGCCATTGAGGCCACCTATGCCCTCGCGCAGGACCGTGGCGCTGCTGCCAAACTGGGTGCTAACGTCAAAGCCTCCATGCACGGCCAGGTAGCTGCGGCAAAATTGTTTGGCATTACCAAGGCTAATACGATCGCCAGCCTCCACTTTGTGACTGCGCCAGCCGGCTTTCTCTTCGCCATTGATTGCCATGGTCTGGTCTCCACCAGTGACTGCCACAAGGCTGTTTACCCGGGCCTCCAGCTCGAGGCCACCAAAGCTGGCCTCGATGGCGGTAAGCCCGGTCGGATTGTGCACAAGTCGATTGGCCCAGGCCATGGCCATTGGGTCCAGTGGGCCGCCATTGGTTAAACCGATGCGGTGTCGGCCAAAACGGCCCTCATCCTGTAGCAGGCTTAGCATGCCGGGCTGGATAACCCTGAAGCCGCTCACAGCTCCCCACCCAGTGCCAGGTATTGCTGGCGGTCAATGGCTTCGAAGCGGACGCGATCGCCGACACTGACCGGCATGCTTGGTTCGGCAGCCGCATCAAACATGCGGGTGGGGCACAGGCCAATCAGGTTCCAGCCGCCCGGCGAAGGGGCGGGGTAGACAGCTGTTTGCCTGTCGGCGATGGCAATAGCGCCGCGTGGGACCTTTTGCCGCGGTGTACTCAGTCTTGGGGCAGCTATACGCGGGTCGACCTGGCCCAGGTAGGCAAAGCCGGGTGCAAAGCCGATGGCGTACACGCGGTATTCTGTGCTGCTGTGGATATTGATGACCTCCTCGACGCTGAGCCCGGCGTCGCTTGCCAGGGTTTCCAGGTCAGGGCCTGATTCCGGGTCATACCAGGCTGGCAGGACAATCAGATTGCCGGTGGTGTCATCATCGGCGCTAATTTGATCCAGTGCCTGGTGGATGCGGCTCTGTACCGACAGGTGATCGGTCTGCAGCAACCGGTAAATCACCAATATCGAGGCATAGGAGGGAACCAGGTCGACCAGGTCATCGCCGATCGCTATTTCAATTGCCGCGCAGGCAGCTTGTACTTTTGCCGAGGTCTGTGGGTCGGCGTCTTCGCCCAGATAGACAATCAGGGCATCCTCGCCCGCGCTGTGAATTTGCATGCGGGTGCTTATCCGACCAGGGCGCGGATATCGCGGATCGCTGTGACACCCGCTTCGTTGTCACCGTGTACGCACAGAGTGTCGGCGGTGACTGGCAACTCAGCGCCACTGATGGTTGTTACACTGCTTTTCTCACACAGTTGTTCAACCTGGGCCAGCATCTTGTCACGGCTGTGCACCGCACCTTCGAGCCGCCGCGATAACAATTTGCCGTCGTCGGCGTAGCAGCGGTCGGCGAAGGCCTCAAACCAGACTTCGACCCCCGCTGTGTCAGCTTCCCGTCGATGCGCATCGACCTCGGGTGTGGCCTGCAACATCAGCGCCAGCGGGCGGTGGTACTCCGCCAGGGCTTCAAAAATGGCGGTGCGCACCTCTTGTTTGGACATCATGTCGTTGTAGAGCGCGCCGTGGGGCTTGACGTAACGCAGTTCCAGGTCCGTGCAGGTTGCCATGCCATCCATGGCAGCCACCTGGTAATGCAGTTTGGCGATGATTTCCTCTCGGCTACAGGCCATGGAACGGCGACCGAAGCCGACCAGGTCCGGATAGGCGGGGTGGGCGCCCACGGTGACGCCGTGTTCCTTAGCCAGTCGCAGGGTGTGCTGGATTACCAGCGGGTCGCCGGCATGGAAGCCGGTGGCCACGTTGGCCTGGTCGATATAGGGCATAACTTCCGCGTCCAGTCCCATAGTCCAGGCGCCGAAGCTTTCGCCGAGGTCACAATTCAGTTTCATCTTGCTCATCTAAAAACCCCTAGAAGATAGCCAGCTTGCTGTTGGGCATATCTGTTACCAGCATGCAGCCCGGGCTGTGGGTGATACAGAAGGGCGGCCGGGCGTTTTCCAGAGCCACCTGTGGGGTCACGCCACAAGCCCAGAACACCGGCAGCTCTTGCTCGTGGATGGTCACTGCATCGCCGTAATCAGGACTGGCAACATCGCTAATGCCAATCAGGCCCGGGTCGCCAAGGTGAACCGGTGCGCCATGTACGGATGGGAAGCGCGTACAAATCTGCACCGCACGAATTGCGTCGGCGGCGAGGAATGGCCGCATGCTCACCACCATTTTGCCGGAAAAAGCGCCGGCGGCCTCGCAGTCGATGTTGGTGCGGTACATGGGTACGTTCACACCCTCAGCGATATTGCGCACCTCAAGCCCGTCGGCAATCAGCGCTTCTTCGAAGCTGAAGGAGCAGCCGAGAGCGAAGGTGACCAGGTCGTCGCGCCACAGGGCTGTAATATCGCTAACATCGTCGACCTGCTGACCATTTTCATAGACCAGGTAACGGGGCACGTCTCGGCGGATGTCTATGTCGCCAAGGCCCGCTAGTCCCGGGTCGCCTGCTTTGGCGGCACTGGCGACCAGCGGGCAGGGCTTTGGGTTCAGCTGGCAGAATTTCAGGAAATCCGCCGCCCAGTCTGCTGGCAGGATCACGATATTGCACTGCACGAAGCCAGGGGCGAAGCCCGAGGTATTGCCCCTGTGATCACCGCTTCGAATACGCGCTCGCAAGTCGGCTGGCGCAAGGTGTGTCTGCTGTTTGTTCATGGGCTAAATATAGCGCGTTGCGGCCCGCAGGGTAACTCACCCAAATCCGGTAGTTGGCGGCGGTGCTCCGAATCGACACAATGGGCGTATCAATTGGCAATTCATGGAGAACAAGTCATGCGAGCTATTTGGAAAGACACGATCATCGCTGAATCCGATGACACTGTAGTGGTGGAAGGTAATCATTACTTTCCCGCTGAATCACTCAACAGCAGCCTGGTAAGTGACAGCGACAGCACCAGTGTCTGTCCCTGGAAGGGTACGGCACATTATTACGATATTACCGTGGACGGGGAGACCAATGCCGCTGCCGCCTGGTACTACCCGGAGCCGAAGCAAGCCGCCAGCGAGATCAGCGACCGGGTGGCCTTTTGGAAAGGCGTGCGGGTGGAATGAGAACATGAGCAGCATTCTCGCACAAAGCCTGTAAAGCCCTGTTGCCCGGCGGGTGATGGCTGATGCCAGGGCCCTGCTGGCGGCGCGCTAGTGTTCTAGACGTAACCCACCACCCCGTGTGGGACATAGGGTGCTTGCAGTCGTTCAATTTCCTCTGGGGACAAGTGCAGCGACAGTGCAGCCACGGCATCGTCAATGTGGTGGGCCCTGGTGACCCCAATAATCGGCGCCGTGATAGCGGGTTTGTGTAGCAACCACGCCAGGGCGACCTGGGCTCGCGGTACCTTGCGCTCTGCGGCGAGCGCTGCCACCACTTCGACAACCAGCTGGTCGGCAGCAGCGGTGGCCTGGTAGAGATAGTCGCCAAAGCCATCATTCTCTGAGCGATTGGTTTTCTCGTCCCAGTCCCGGGTCAGTTTGCCCCGCGCCAGCGGACTCCATGGGATGACAGCCACACCCTGGTCCACGCACAGGGGTAGCATCTCGCGTTCTTCTTCGCGGTTGATCAGGTTGAGGTGGTTCTGCATGGAAACGAATTTGGTCCAGCCGTTCATCTCAGCGACGTGCTGGGCCTTGGCAAACTGCCAGGCATACATGGAGGAGGCGCCGATATAGCGCAACTTGCCCGCCCTGACCATATCGTGCAGGGCCTCCATGGTTTCTTCTATGGGGGTGTGGTGGTCCCAGCGATGAATCTGGTAGAGATCGATGTAATCCATGCCCAGTCGCGTCAGGCTGTCATCGACTGCCTGAATCACCGCCTTGCGCGAGAGGCCACCGGTGTTCGGTGCCTCGCGCCAGGGCATAAAGCCCTTGGTGGCGACGACCAGTTCATCGCGCCGGCCATGCTGCTTGAGGAAGCGGCCGACAATTTCCTCCGAGGATCCATCTGAGTAGCCATTGGCGGTATCGAAAAAATTGATGCCAGCATCCAGCGCCGCCTGCAGCAAGGGCAGGCTTTCGCTTTCACTCAAGGTCCAGGGATGCGGGCCACGCTCGGGTTCACCAAAGCTCATGCAACCCAGGCACAAGCGTGAAACCCTGAGTCCGGTTGTTCCAAGGTTTACATAGTCCACGACACTACCTCGTTACAGTTGCGCTACCCTCGGATCATTAGGATAGATCCATTCTTCGCCGATCACCTGTTTTACCCGCAATTCCTCAGGGATATTTTCTATGCCAATGATGCGATCAGCGGCCTCGTTCCAGTGGTAGATGCGCGCTTCCTGGTAGGACAGGGGCACACCTTGAAAGCCATAGGACTCCATGGAAGCCTGTATTTTCTCGCCGAACTGGGTGTCTTCCTGTAATACCTGGCACAATTCCTCGCCGCGGTTAATAGTCCACATGTCGGGCCCCTCGCCATCACCCCAGTCCGGTGCCATGGTCCAGGTTTCCATGCGACATTTATTGATTCCGTTAGGCCAGAACGTAATGGGCGGAATAGCGTACTGGCTCAGCGGTATCACCAGGTTGGGAAACAAGCCGTAGGACTGCGTGCAGGTACGCGCAATCTCGCCGACGCCCTCGAACTGTGGCATATCCTCAGGCATGGCGACCGCTTCCAGGTTCGACTTACCCCTGGGTGTGGGTGCGATCATGCGGCCATGGCCGTTGCGATACAGGGTATTAACATTGCGTCGGTCATCGAGAATCGGTGACACGGTGGTGGGGTGAATGCTGCGCACATGGTAGACCTCCGTGTTGGCCTCCATGGCGATCTTCCAGTTGCAGTTGAGGTCAAAGATGGCACGGGCGGCCAGTCGACACTTATCAAACTGAAACTCCTGCCACTCGTCGGCAATCGGGCCCAGCCAATCCAGCAGCGATGGCGCATCCGCATCGAAGTTGGTGAAGATCAGGTTGCCGAAGCGCTCGCAGCGCACTTTTTTCAGGCCGCGACAGGACATGTCCATGTCGCGGAAGTCTTCCGGATCACGCAGGCCCTTCAGCTCACCCTGGTGGTCATAGCTCCAGCCGTGATATTTGCAGGTCAGGCGTCGGCCCTGTCCGAACGCTTCAGTCACTACCGGCGCGCCGCGGTGACTGCAGGTGTTGTAAAACGCGTTCACATCGCCATTCTCAGCATGCACGATGACGACCGGCTGACCGGCATTTTCCCACAGCATGTAGCAGCCGGGGTCGGGGATCTCGTCAATATGAGCCGCCAGTAACCAGGACTTGCGCCAGACGTGAGCCAGCTCCAGCTCAAAATAGCGCGGGTCGACGTAGCGACCAGCCGGAATGTCGGGCATGGCCGGCCAGCCCTGGGGCGGCTCGCTGCGGGCCGCCTCATACTCCATTAACTGGCGCAGGGTTTGGATAGTCTCAGCTGTCATCATGATGTGTTCCTTGCCATTCAGGCGGGATCCAGTTCAAGCCACAGGTGGTGAAAACCCCGCAGCATGTTTGAGTGGGTGCGTTCGTTGGTCGCGCTGTCGGCATGCCTTATGCCGCGGTAACGCTGCAGTAATCCCTGTAGCGCATAGCGGGCTTCCAGTCGCGCTAGCGGTGCGCCGATACAGAAGTGAATACCATGGCCAAAGGTATGGTGATCGCTGCGGCCGCGATCGAGGCGAAAACTGTCCGCGTCTTCATAGTGACTGGCGTCGCGATTGGCTGCGCCCAGGATCGCGTATACGGTGTCACCGGTTTTCACTGTTTGCCCGTGGAACTCGACATCTGCGGTGGCCTTGCGGCTCACCCAATGCACAGGCGCATCGAAGCGCAGGATCTCTTCCGTCGCCGCGTCAATTTTATCCGCGTTCTCCCGCAGCTCAGTCCAGGTTGCCGGGTGGTCAGCCAGGTAGTACAGCAGATTGCTGAGCAGGTTGGTCGTGGTTTCATTGCCCGCAATTAACAGCAGCATGTTAAAGCCGACGATATCCATATCCGACAGGCTTTCGCCGTCTACCTCGGCATGCACCACCTTACTTATCAGGTCGTCTCCCGGATTTTTCCGTCGCTCGGGAATCAGTGCCTGGAAATAGCCCGCCATCTCCATAATATCGGGCATACGCTCCTGCAAATCACTGGCTTCTGTGGTTCCGGTCAGCGCGTCCGACCAGCGCTTGAAGTCATCCTTGCGCTCGAAGGGGATTCCCATCAGCCGCGCTATCACTGCCACTGGCAGGGGAATGGTGAATGCGTCTGAAATATCAACTGGATGCTTGTGATCCAACTCATCCAATAGCTTGTCGACCATTGCTGCTACTTCGGTTTCCATTTCCTGCAAGGTGCGGCTGGTGAAAGCCTTGTTGACGATCGCGCGCAACTGGGTATGGCGAGGCGGGTCATCTGTAAGCAGGGGCAGGGCTATCGCTTGCTGATCACCTTCACCCATGGATTTGGAAGAGAACAGGGAGGCGTCCTTCAGCACAGCTCGCACATCGTCATAGCGACTCAGCACCCAGCCCTGCACATCTTCGGCCCACCATATCGGTTGTTCAGTACGCCATCGCTGATAGTGAGGGTAGGGGTTTTCCAGGGTATCGGGGTTGTTGAAATACATGGATGGGATCTCAGAGGTGCCTGCGTTGGCAAAAATTACAATCAAGTGTAATATTTGTCAACTATGCAAGCCAACTCGACAGCCCGGGCCAAGCGCGGTTCTTACGCCTCGCCTCGACAGGAGGAGCGACAGCGTCGCATTCTGGCAACGGCACGGCGTGAAATTACCGAGCTTGGCTACGCCGCCTTGACCATGCAGCAGCTGGCGCAGGCCAGTTCCGTGTCGACCAAGACTCTCTATAATCTCTATGGCAGCAAGGATGAGCTGTTGCTGGCGGCAGTGGCAGACTTGCTGGGTAATCTGGAGCAGCACTCACAGGTGCTGTCCGCGGCAGAGGGAATACCCTCCTTGCTGGCGTTTACCGAAGTGGTCAGCGACCAGGTGGTAGCGACGCCGCAGTATGCTGAAGTGATGGCGCAGGCGCTGTTTCAGACAGATAGCCAGCATCGCCTGGTGGACCTTCTGCTCGGCAATACCCGGAAAGTGGCTCGTGAAGCCCTCGATCATGCCGCGCAGGCGGGTGAATTGCAGGATGGCGTTGACCCCGATAGCACGGCGCAACTGTTGGCGGGACACCAGTGGGGGCTGATCCTGATGTGGAATAAAGGACAGATTGCTCTGCGGGATTTGAAGCGGCAAGCCATGCGTAGTCAACTATTGTGCCTGATTCCCCTCTGTGCAGGCGCTCTGCAAGCACAGTTACAAGCCCGGCTGAAGCTGGTGTAGGGTCGGTGCTGGTCGCTAAAGCACTTGGAATTTGCTGGCTGCCGCGCATAATGTAGGCCCCCCGGTAATAGAGACCCGCTGTGCCTGAACGTCAAACCCTTGAGCATTTGCTCGCTACCCTGTCCCTGACCCACCAGGGAAACTATTCCTTCACCGCCGAGAACACCCACCCGGAAGGCCCGCGTCTGTATGGCGGGCAGGTGTTGGCGCAGGCGCTGCGTGCAGCGTTGTTGACCGTGCCAGAGGATCGGGAAGTGCATTCCCAGCACGCCTATTTCCTGCGTGCTGGTGACGGCAAGTTGCCGGTGACCCTGGATGTGGAGAACGCCCGCGACGGTGGCAGCTTTAGCTCGCGCCGGGTCGTGGCTTCACAGGAGGGGCGCGTTATCCTGGTCAGTTCCCTGTCCTTCCAGGCGCGCGAAAAAGGTGACGAGTTTGAGCCGGAGCCACCCCACGTGCCTGGGCCCGACGGCTTGCAGAATGAGCGCGAGCGCAGTATGGAGGAGGACTTTTTCTGGCCGGAATTCCAGATAGTCGATGGCCTCGATTGGGATGTGCGTTTTGTTGAGCCCGTGGACTGGCGCAACCCGACCCCACGCGAAGGTGTACTGCATATCTGGATGAAGACCAGCGAGCAAATCGGCAAGTCGCGCGGACTTCACGAAAGCCTGCTGGCCTATATGTCCGACTGCTGCCTGGTGGATGCAACCCTGCTACCCAATGGCCGCAGCTGGTTCCAGGGCATGCAAACCGCCAGCCTGGACCACGCGCTCTGGTTTCATGCCCCCTGTCGGGTCGACGATTGGCTCTTGTTCGAGGTTAACTGTGAACGGGTTAGTGGTGCCCGTGGCCTGGCTCGTGGGCGTTTTTACGCCCAGGATGGCACCCTGGTTGCGACTTGTATGCAGGAATGCCTGCAGCGACGCCTGCAGTAGTTCAGTTCGTGACGGAGCTGTCATCACTGCGCGGGTTGGTGTTTGACCTGGACGGCACCCTGGCCGATTCACGTCTCGATTTTCCCGCCATGCGCGCAGAGACCGGCTGTCCAGAGGGTACGGGATTACTCGAGTACATCGGCGCGCTGGACAGTGAGGCAGAACGCCTGCGTGCCAATGCTGTGATTCACCACTATGAAATGCTGGGTGCCAGCGCGGCAAGCTGGATTCCGGGTGCACAAGAGCTGCTTGCGCAGCTGACGCAGGCATCACTCCCAATCGGAATCTTCACCCGCAACAGCCGCGAGGCGGCTGGCCTGATGATCAATTCACTGGCTATACCCTGTGACACCCTGATCGCCCGGGAAGACGCTGTCGCCAAGCCGGACCCCGAGGGTTTGCTAAAAATCGCCAGGGGCTGGGAACTGGATGTGCAGGAGCTGCTTTGTGTTGGTGATTTCCTCTATGATTTGCAGGCTGCCAGCAATGCGGGTATGCGCAGCTGCCTGTATGATCCGCTGGGTAGCAGCCCTCATACCGGGCACGCGGACCTGGTAGTGCGTCACTTTGATGAGCTCGGCGCGATGATTTTTGGAGACCCCCTGCATGACTAAGCCCACCGATTACCCCACCGAGCCAGCTATGCTGTGGGAGCACTTCTACCAGATTACCCAGATACCGCGCCCCTCCGGCGAGGAAGCCGCGGTGCGACAGTATATCGCCGACCTGGCCGAGGCAGCGGGTCATCCCAGTAAGACCGACACCGCCGGCAACCTGGTGGTGTATGTGCCCGGTTCAGTGGGGCGAGAGCAGGACCCCGTCGTCATCATCCAGAATCACCTGGACATGGTCACGGTAAAGACCGACGACAAGCAGCACGATTTCAGTACCGAGCCCCTGTCCTTGCAGGTAGAAGAGGGCTGGTTGCTGGCAGACCGCACCACCCTGGGCGCGGATAACGGGCTCGGTGCCGCCGCCGCCCTGGCGGTAATGACGGATGCTGCGGTGTCACATCCACCGCTGGAATTGCTATTTACCGTCGAGGAAGAAACCGGGCTGTACGGAGCCAGCGACATGGACGCCGACCTGCTCAGTGGTCAGCGTATGCTGAACCTGGACACCGAGGACTGGGGCGAATTGTTTGTCGGTTGTGCCGGCGGTCGCGGCTGGATACTTCGACGCGAGCTGGAGCGGGCCACAGCAGCAGCTGACATGGAACCCTGGACCTTGTCTCTACGAGGGCTTGCGGGTGGTCATTCCGGTATACAGATACACCAACAACTGGGGAATGCCGTCAAGCTGCTGGGTCAGTGGTTGATCGAGGCGCGGGATATTGGCGTGCAACTGTGCAGCTTTGACGGCGGGGTGGCCCACAATGTCATTCCCCGAGAGGCATCGCTGGGTTTCTATGCGCCTGCCGCCGCCCGCCAGAAACTGGAAGCACTCAACAGCAAGATGCTGTCGCGCTGGTTTGCCTATCTGCCAGAAGCCGATGCGGATTTGACGCTGGAGTTGCTGCCCGCCGAGCTCGCGGCGCCCCTGGCCGCCGTTGAGCAGGCACAGTTTGAACAGCTGTTACTGTTATTTCCGCACGGGGCCATCAGTTACAACGCCGCGCAGCCTGCAGACCTGGTTGATCTGAGCATAAACCTGGCCGTAGTGCGGATCGATGCACAGGGCTTTTTCCTCGAAACCACCCTGCGCTATTTTAATGGCGATGAAGCCGAGGGCCTGGCCCAGCAAGTATTGGCCATCGCCGAGTGGTGGGCCTGCCGGGTGGAGACGACCGTTGACTACCCCGGCTGGCAGCCGCAGTTTGATAATCCGCTACTGGACTCTACCAGCGAGCTTTACCAGGAGCTGTTTGGTACTGCGCCGGCGGTGAAGGCCATCCATGCGGGTCTGGAATGCGGTATTCTCAAGAGCAAGAAAGCGGATGTGGATATCGTGTCTTTCGGCCCGACTATTCGCGGTGCACATTCGCCGCGGGAGAGGTTGGAGATAGCAACGGTGCCGCCATTCTGGAAGCTGTTAACCGCCGTGCTGGAACGGCTTTAGAGTTTCCGACTATTATATAAAACAACGAAAGGAACCAGGAGTCACCATGCCCCATATTAGCGCCACCGCGGCGGCCACGCCGGACAAGCCCGCCATCATAATGGGTGGTAGTGGAGAGGTCATTACTTACCGGGAGCTCGATCAGCGTTCCAACCAGGTAGCCCAGCTGTTTCGCTCCCTGGGCCTGAAACGCGGCGATCATATCGGCATGATGATTGAGAATGATCGCCAGTTCATGGATATCGTGCAGGGCGCCTTGCGCTCGGGCATTATTTTTACACCGGTAAGCACCCACCTGCGCAAGGACGAAACCCAGTACATATTGGAAAACTGCCAGGCCAGGCTGTTTATTGGTTCGAAGCAGTTGTCGGCGGTGGCGGAGGAGTTGCTGGGTGAGATCCCGGCGATAACACATTTCTATATGATTAATGGTGTGGCTCCGGGCTTTAGCGCCTGGGAAGAGGCAATCGGGGAGATGCCCACAACACCGATTGATGATCAGAGCGTGGGTACGCCTATGCTCTACTCCTCCGGCACTACCGGTCAGCCCAAGGGCGTACTGTCTGCGATCGAAGCTATAACAGATATTGATGACGTACACCCCAGCCTGCAGGCTTTTGCCGCCGTATTCGGGATTGATGAAAATACCGTCTACCTGTCACCGGCGCCGCTTTATCACGCGGCGCCCATGCACTATAACAACCTGGTTCTGGCCATGGCCGGGACCACGGTCATCATGGAAAAGTTCGATGCTGAAAAAGCACTGGAGTTAATCGAAAAGTATGGCGCAACCCATAGCCAATGGGTGCCAATCATGTTGATCCGCATGCTCAAGCTGCCTGAAGAAACGCGTAATGCCTACGACGTCAGCAGCATGAAGGTGGCCATTCACGCGGCCGCTCCCTGTCCGGTGGATATCAAGCAGCAGATGATCGACTGGTGGGGTGAGGTTATATTCGAGTACTACTCCGGTTCCGAAGGTTCCGGTATGACGATTATCGACTCGGCCAGCTGGCTGACACATCGCGGCTCTGTGGGGCCGGCCATCGTTGGTGAAATTCATATTTGTGACGATGATGGCAATGAGCTGCCGCAGGGTGAAATTGGGACCATCTATTTTGCCAATGGTCCCCAGTTCAAATACCACGATGAACCGGAGAAGACCAAAAAATCCTACAACGCCCAGGGTTGGTCGACGCTGGGTGATGTTGGCTATGTCGACGAGGATAACTTCCTCTATCTCACCGATCGCAAGAATTTCATGATCATCAGCGGCGGCGTCAATGTCTATCCGCAGGAAATTGAGAACCTGCTCATCACCCATCCCAAGGTGGCTGACGTGGCTGTGTTCGGGGTTCCCAACGAGGAATTTGGCGAGGAAGTGAAAGCCGTGGTGCAACCGGCGGACTGGGCCCATGCCACGGAGAACGTCGCCCATGAATTGATCGAGTGGTGCAAGCAACACCTGTCCCATATCAAGGTGCCGCGTTCGGTCGATTTCATGAAAGAGCTGCCGCGTATGGAAAATGGCAAGTTGTACAAGCGCCACCTGGCGGACGCCTACAAGTCCTCAGACCACTGATTCAGCCGGTCCCGTCACACCGGTAACGTCGCTTGTGAGGCTGCGGCTGTTTGCGGCTTTGACCTCCCGTTTAAGAAAGGGCAGGTAAAAGGTCGGTAGCACGAATAGTGTGAACAGGGTTCCCACCAACATACCCGTAGTAATGACCAGGCCGATGGCATAGCGGCTGGCGGCGCCGGCACCGTAGGCCAGCAATAGTGGCAATACGCCCAGCACGGTGGCGAAGGTGGTCATGAGTATCGGTCGCAAGCGCAAGGCAGCGGCTTCCAGCACAGCTGCTCTTCTATCCATACCCTGAGCGACCATCTTGTTGGCGAAATCCACAATCAGGATGCCGTGTTTACTGATCAAGCCGATCAGGGTCAACAGTCCCACTTGCGTATAGATGTTCAGGGTTGACCAGCCCAGCGCCAGCGGGACCACTGCGCCAAAAATCGACAGCGGCACTGCCACCAGTACCACCAGGGGGTCGCGGAAGCTGTTAAATTGCGCAGCGAGCACCAGGAAGATGAATGTCAGGGACACCCCGAACAGCACTCCAAAGCTTTCTGACTCCTGCACAAAGCGACGGGACTCCCCCTCGTGGCCCGAGCGGAAACCCACGGGTGCTACCTCCTGTAAGGAGGTTTCGAGAAACTCCAGAGCAGTACCCAGCGAGTTCGGAGGCATCATAAAGCCCTGCACGGTGACGCTATTGAGCTGTTGGTACTGTGACAGCGTGTTGGGCTCCACTCTCTGGTCAAGTGATATCACAGTAGACATAGGCACTAACTCGCCGCTGTCGGTGCGGAGGTAATAGCGCTCCAGTCCCTCCTTGGTCAGGCGAAAGCCACGATCAGCTTGCGGGATCACCTTGTAACTGCGACCGCCCATACTGAAGCGGTTGGCTTCTGCCTCGCCAAGCATGGTTTGCAGGGTCTCGCCGATGTCGCGCATGGAAATGCCAAGCCGCGCCGCCAGATCGCGGTCGATTTGCACCGTCACCTCCGGCCGCGAGTAACGCAGGGATTTATTGACGAAGGCGAACAGGCCCGAATCCCGTGCTTTTTTCAGGACCTCTTCCGAGACCCGGTCGAGTTCGTCGTAATCTGCCGTAGATGCGATAACGAAATTAACCGGCAGTCCGGAGTCGGTGCCGGGCAGGGAGGCCCAGCCGAAGGTGAAAATTTCCAGTCCGCTGATGCTGGAGAATCCCGCCTGAAGATCGGCCTGAATTTCCTGCTGGCTGCGGCTGCGTTCACTCCAGGGCTTGAGCTCAACGCCACCAAATACCTGGCCAGGATTGTTTACCTGCCAGGAGTGGCTGACGTCTGGTACCTGCTTCCACACGGCGACCATTTCGTCGAGGAAGTAATTGACGTAATCGACGCTGCTGTAATCGGGAGGTGTGGCAACGATGAACAGGCTGCCGTTATCTTCTTCCGGCGCCAGTTCTTTCTGGGCCAGGGCAAACAGCACTGGCAGGCTAAGCAAAATGCTCATGGCGAACAGCAACACCGCGCCACGATTGTTCAGGCAGTGCCCGAGCAAGCGTTGGTAGGCGTTGTGCAGTGTTTCAAAGCGGGCATCCAGCCAGTCAGCCGCCGCGCCCTGGTGGTCGTGGTCCTTGAGCACATAGGCACACATCATTGGGCTGAGGGTCAGGGCCACAATGCCGGATACCACCACTGCCCCAGCGAGGGTCAGGGCGAATTCACTGAAAAGCACGCCAGTAAGTCCGCCGAGGAAGCCGATAGGAGCATAGACCGCGGCCAGGGTCAGGGTCATGGCGATGACTGGTATAGCGACTTCGCGGGCACCCTGGATAGCGGCGTCAAAGGGTTTCATACCCTCCTCAATGTGACGATGCACGTTTTCAACCACCACAATTGCGTCGTCCACCACCAGGCCTATGGCGATCACCATGGCCAGCAGGGTTAGCAGGTTGATGGAAAAACCCAGGGTCCAGACAAGGAACAGTACGCCAATCAGTGACAGTGGAATGGCCACCAGGGGAATCAGCACAACACGCAGCGAACCGAGAAACAGCAGGATCACCAGCATCACGATAAGCGCTGCTTCAGCCAGGGTGGTGACGACCTCGCGCAAGGCTTCCTTGATAAAGCCGGATGCGTCGGAGTCGAAAAATACTTCCAGGTCGGCTGGCATTTGCGCCGTCAGCCGCGGCATTACTTCTTTTACCCGGGCCGCCACTTCCAGTGGATTGGCGCCTGGCGCGGGTGTGACGGACAGGAAAACCGTGTCGCGGCCGCTGGAAAAGGAGGCCGAGTCATAATCGGCACTGGCCAGCTCCAGTTCGGCAACGTCGCCGAGGCGAACCCGACGCTCGTCTTCCTGGCGCACCACGATAGATTCAAAATCCTCCGGCCGCTGCATATCCGTTTCAGCATCGACGCTGGCGCGTACCAGAGGGCCGCGGGTCGTGCCAGCCGCGGAGATATAATTGTCCTGCCGAATAGCGTTGTTGATATCGGTGGCCGTTACGCCGAATGCTGCCATCTTGGCCGGGTTCAGCCACACTCGCATGGCGAATTCGCGGCTGCTCAAGACCTTGGCTTCGCCGACGCCCTGCAAGGTGCTCAATTCTGGCTGTATATTACGCACCAGGTAATCGACGATTTGCTGTATGGACATCTGGTCTGAAAGAAAGGCCATGTACATCATGGCGTCGTCACCAAAGCTGTTGGTCACCACCGGGTCTTCAACTTCCCGGGGTAGTTCAAATTTGGCTTCATTGATCTTGGCGATCACTTCTGTCATTACCTGGGTGCTCTTTTCACCCAGGCGCACGTGCACTCGTATGCTGGACATGCCGGGGGAGCTGCTGGAGGTGATGTACTCGACCCCCTCGGCCGCGGCAATGCGGCGCTGTAGTGGGTCGGTGACAAAGCCCTGCACGGTGCGTGCGCTGGCTCCGGGGTAGGCGGCGCTAACCCTGATCAGGCTTTTTTCCACATCGGGGAACTGGCGTACCTGCAGCTGATTGACCGCCTGCAAACCCAGCAGGAGTAGCAGGGCGCTGACGACGATGGCCAGTACCGGTCGCTGAATAAAGATGTCGGTGAATTTCACTGACATGCCTACAGCGTTACTGCATCGTCGACGATGACTTTCACGCCGCGGTACAGTTTGTTCTGGCCGACTGTGACCACTTGTTCGCCGGCTTCTATTCCCTCCAGCACGGCCGTGCGTCCATCCCGGGTCGCGCCGATTTCGACGATCCGCGATACGGCGATCAATGCACCATCCTCGCCCGGCTCAACCACGTAGATGGTATCTCCTTGCAGCGAGTAGCTGACCGCGGTCTCCGGTACTGTGATCACTTGTCGTTGCTTACCCAGGTCGACGCGCAGAATGGCAAACATGCCTGGCAGCAAGCCCTCGCTTTCCTGGATGCGGGCGCGCAGCAGCAGGTTGCGGGTGGCGGGATCGACGCGGCTGTCGAGTGCAATCAGTTCAGCCTCAAAGCTTTGTGCCGGCCAGGCGTTAACCGAGACAGCGATGCGCAAGCCTGGTCTCAATTGCGGGGCATAGCGAGCGGGCAGTGTGAAATCTACTTCCAGTTCGCTGATGTCCTGTAAGGTGGCGATGACGGTGTTGGGTTCAATGTAGTCGCCGACGTCAACCCGGCGGATACCGACTGTGCCGGCGAAGGGTGCGTGGATGCGCTTGTTGCGTATGCGCGCCTCGGTTTCTGCGAGCTGTGCCCGGGCCCGGGCCAGATCGGCCTTGGAGCGGTCGTACTGGGATTCGGGAATGGACTTTTGCGCGATCAACTTGCGGTCCCGGTCAAACAGGATTTGCGCCAGCTCCAGGGAGGCAATTTCATTCTGCCGGCTGGCTTGTTCCACCTGGTCATTCAGCACCAGCAACAGCGTGCCGGCCTCGACCTGGTCGCCGGAATCAAAGTTGATAGCGGTGATTTCCCCGCTGGTCTCAGAACTCAGCTCGACGCCGCGCACCGCCTTGATGCTGCCAACCGCTTCCAGGTAACTATCCCAGCTGGCTGCTTGCGCCAGCGAGCTGGCAATGGTCACTGGCGGCGGGCTGAAGTCCATATTCGCCAGGGCAGAGAAGCGCAGGTACAGGTAGCCGGCAATGGAACCAAAGATTGCCACCAGCAGTGCAATGACGATTAAATAGGCGCGCACGGTTCATCCCTGTGTTTCGTGGTGTGCAAGTGTATAACTTTTGAACTCAATAACCAGTAGCGTGGATCATTATGAGCATCTTTGACAAATTTCGACTGGACGGCCGTGTGGCCGTGGTGACTGGTGCAGGCAAGGGTATTGGTGCCGCCATCGCCAGCACCTTCGCCGAGGCCGGTGCCGACCTGGTATTGGGGGCCCGTACCGAGAGTGACCTGCTAGCTGTGGCGAGTGTGGTGGAAGACTTCGGCCAGCGTGCCCTGGTAGTGCCCACCGATGTCACCGAGCCCGAGCAGATCAAGCGTTTATATGAGACTGCACTGGCAGAGATGGGGCGCATTGATATCCTGGTGAATAATGCCGGTGGCTTTCCGCCAAAACCCGCCCTGGATACCTCCACCGAACAGTTTGAGGCAGCCTTCAAGTTCAATGTGAGCAGCGCCTACCGGCTCTCTACGCTGTGTGCGCCGGAGCTGGCCCAGCACAATGGCTGCATTATCAATATCTCCTCCATCGCCGGACAGAAACCGACACCGTGCTTCGCCGCCTATGGCACGGCCAAGGGGGCGCTGTCACTGCTGACCCAGGAACTGGCCCAGGAATTTGCCCCTAAAATCCGGGTAAACGCCATCGCTGTGGGCTCGACCCGAACCGATGCTCTGAATACGGTGCTGACCGAGGAAATTGAGCAGACCATGGTTGATTTGACGCCGATGGCGCGTCTCGGCGAGGTGGAAGACATTGCCCTGGGCGCGCTCTATCTTGCCTCGCCAGCAGGGAGCTATATGACCGGGGAGATACTGGGCATACACGGTGGCTTGCAGCGGCTCAATATGCAGATGCCAAGAGCCTTTGGCGGTATGGGCTAGTAACAGTCATTTGCGGCCAAACTGTCCACATATGACGGTAATATGCGCCGAAAAGAAGCTAACGCCCGAAAAATGGTACGTTGAGCGCCGGCCCCACCAGAAAACCACTTGATGGGCATCAATTTGTTGATTTCAAGTCTGTTTTGACAGGTCTCAATCGGATAAGCTTACACTGAACACATGTTGAATTAGGGGTGTACTGTGCTTAAAAACCGGCGCTTGAAGCGGCTGGACAAGCAGTTGAACCGGGCTGAGTCATACGAGGAGTGGCGGGAGCTCGCTGCGACTCATGATGAAACCAGCGGTATGAAGCGTTGGCGAGAAGTTGACCAGACTGCCCTCTATGATTACGCCACTATTCGGCGGCGCCTGGACCGGCTGCGAAGCTTGCGCGCCCGCCATGACGATGTCGGCCTGCTGTTCACCCTTAATGAAGGCATTCACGGCAATATGGGTGGCATGGGTAGCAGTAAACTGCACCAGCAAGCCAAAGCCGGCACCAAGATCCTGGTCGAAGACTATGTCGACGAAATCGTAGACGCTCTCAAGTACATCGCTGAACTCGATTCGAAGGAAATCAGCACGACCGACAAGCTGGATTTCTTCTACCGTGCCAACCATTGCTATGGTCGTTCGGCCTTGATGCTCAGCGGTGGCGGCATACTGGGCTTCTACCACCTGGGTGTGGTCAAGGCCCTGCTGGAGCGCAATCTGCTGCCGCGGGTAATATCAGGATCCAGTGCCGGCTCCCTGATTGCCGGCGTACTGGGCACACATACGGATGCCGAGTTGGAGAAGTTCTACGACCCCAAACACGTGCACTTCGAAGCCGAGAAGGAAGCGACCGCTTTCGACCGCATGTTCTTCGGTAAAGAGCCGAGCATGGATGTTCACGACGTGCAGGCCATGGTCGAGCGCCTGGTGCCGGACATGACCTTCCAGGAAGCCTATGAGAAAACCGGGCGCCAGATCAGCATATCTGTCGCACCGGCCGAGCCGCACCAGACCTCGCGCCTGCTGAACGCCATTGCTTCACCCAATGTCTACATCCGCAGCGCGATAATGGCCTCCTGTGCAGTGCCGGGCGTGTTCCCGCCGGTGATTCTCAGCGCCAAGAATGTCTACGGTGACTCCCAGCCCTATTTGCCCTCGCGCAAGTGGGTGGATGGCTCGATCAGTGATGATCTGCCGGCCAAGCGCCTGGGGCGTTTGTACAGCACTAACCATTCCATTGTCAGCATGGTTAATCCCATGGTGCTGCCGTTCCTGCGCAACAGTGGCAGCCGTAGTCGCCTGCTTGCCGCCGCCGGTAAGCTGGGCGTTGAGCTGACCCGGGAGATGCTTAATTCCTACCGCCAACAGGTGCAGAAATATGGCTCTGACTGGCCGCGTTTCAGTTGGATGATTAACGGTCTGCACAGCCTGCTGGACCAGGAGTACCGCGGAGATATCAATATTGTGCCGCGCTTCCGCTTCTACAACCCCGCCAAAATTCTCTCGCACATCACTGAAGAAGAAATGATGTTGCTGATGAAAGAGGGCGAGGCGGCTGCCTGGCCCGAGATCCGGTCCATCGAAACATGCACCAGGATCAGTCGAGCCCTGGATGAAATCCTGGAGCGCTTCGAACGCGGTGATCTCAAACCCGTGCGTGCCGCGCGCAGACGGCCCAAGCGCCCTGCGGGCAAAAAACCTGCTGCGGGGAAAACTGCAAAAAAGTTCGCAGGGAAACCTGAGACGGGCGTCGACGAGGCGGCCTGATCGTTCGATGAGTTTCCGGTGTGGCGGCTTGAACTGCCTGTATCCGATTCTATTCCTCCTGCTTGCATCCTGTTCCGGTCCGGAACAGGATGCCTCATTGCTGCAGCGCCAGAAGGCGAATTTTGCCTCGGAGCAGTTCAGCCACCATCTCGGGGTAATCGCTTACCTCTACGGCTACCCGATGGTGCGCATGTACAGCCAACTGCACAATGAGACCCAGCTGGTTGAAGCTGAGCAAAGAGTGTACGCACCCATTAATCGTCTTTTTCGTTGGCCGACATTGGAGACCGATGTCGACCTGGCGGATATCCCCTGTGCCGATGATCTGCCACCAGCGCTGGTGGCGTTGACAGCAAGCGCCTGGATTGACCTGGCAGATGGACCGGTCATCCTGCGCACGCCTGCCCTGGAGGAGGGCCTGTTCGCGATTTCACTGACCAATTTTTACGGTGAGCTTACCGGGTGGAAACTGAATGATGCCGCTGGCGAGTTTCAGTCCACGGTGCTGGCTCAGCCGGGTGTTGATGTGCGTCCGCCAAACTCGACGGGTACAGTTTATTCTCAAACGACTTCCGCGCACCTCAAGCTGCGCTTGTTGCTGCCTGCCAGCGGGGACATCGATGCCGCGCGCCAGAAGCTGGAACAGCTGTGGCTTGCAAGCCTGGCCGAATTCGACCCCATGGAGCCGGCGCCCATGCCGGAGGCCCGGGTTGCGACCCGGCTAGACCCCATGGCTTCACTGGGCTTCTTTGAAATACTGAACCGGGAGCTGCAGCGCAATACTGCGCGCGGCGGGTCCGAGGCATTGCTAAATCAACTCGACTCAATCGGTATCGGACCTGACAGCGAGTTTCGCCAGGCCGACCTGGACCCTGTCCGCAAGCGCGGTCTGGAGCGTGCTGTGCGAGATGGCCGGGCCATCGTCGAGGCAGCTGTGGCGGGTGGACCGGAAACCTGGCGCGGGGTGCGCAATAATTACCTGTCCCAGGCGGTCGCTGTAAATCAGCTGATGGCTCAGTTGGAAGATTGAAGTTCCGCCTGGGGCGGGTTTTCGATCACTGCTGGCGTTTCGGCGGTGGCGATACGCCAGCCGCGATACAATTCGCCGAATGCCGCCAGCAGGTGCTGCTCACTGCGTGCCAATGAGTCGGTCAAAGCCTGGCGCCGCTCATTCGGCGTCATATCGTCGATATTGCGCGGCAGCGATTTTTCCGCTGCCACCATGACCCGCATCAGGTTCTCCAGGGTTTCCTCCGTGGCCTGTTCCAAAATTGGCTCCCAGGCGCGGTAGTCCTCACGCAGTGCACGCAGGGTTTCGATATTGGTGCGGGTTTGTCGCAGGGCGAAGCGGGCGGGTGCTGTCGCCAGTTGCAGGGCGCGTTGGGTAAGGCTCGCCATGGGGAAATCCAGAAGAAGGGGACTGCGCTATTGTAAGCCCGGGGTGAGCCAGTGCAATAGCAGGTTGGGCCGCAGATGGACTATCGATAGACAAGAACCGATAGACCAGAACCGATAGCCCAGAACCGATAGACTAGAACTTGATTAGCAGTTCCGCGCCCCGGTGATTAAAGCCCCAGGAATAACCCTGGCCCTCGAAGGTGAAGCCGGGGCCTTTCCTGCCGGCGACTCTCGCCTCTCCGAAATAGACCTGTTCAGAAACTTCGATGCCCTTGATCTTGAACTTCTTGCTATAACGACGAGTCTCGTAAAACTTGTCCTGCGTATTGAAACGAAAGACCTCAGTTTGGGGCAGGAGATTCAAGTTCTCCTCCGCAGCTACCTGCGGTGCAATTAGACCCATCACCATCACCATCAGGACCTGGATGGCGGCTGTCACATATGTTGTTGCTAGCCGTGTATTCATTTTTGCTGTCCTCTGCAGCACCCATGAACTCACTATTGCCTGTTTTGCTCATGGCAACAATGCGCCGGCCGCGTAACTGTGTTGGGCTTCACTGACTGGCACCACCAGCATCAGAAAGCGTGATCAAACTCACACTGTGGTACGGATTTGCTTGTGTAAGCTGGACTACAGGCGGGGCGCTGGCTGCGGGAGATTTGTGGCTGTAAACGCGCCTGTCGATGGCCTTTCCCGGTGCAAATGGAAACCCCGGTTCGTAATGATGTGAGCCGTGATATCCTTAAGCGGCATATCGCCTGGCGCCCAGGTATACAAGGAACAGATACCATCAGCATGCAAGATATTTTCATCAGCTATGCGCGCGTTGATATAGAGAGAGTTGAGCCGCTGGTAGAACTGTTTGAAGCTAACGGTCTGACTGTCTGGTGGGACAGCGCCATTAGTCCCGGCAGCACCTTTGAGAATGTTATCGACGACGCCATCATGAATTCCCGGCTGGTGGTTGTCGTATGGACGGAAAATTCCATTCATTCTGAGTGGGTGCAAGCGGAAGCCAGTGACGCCATGGAGCGAGGCATCTTGATCCCGGTAATGCTGGACCAGGTGCGGGTTCCTGTCGCCTTCCGTAGGGCACAGTCGATCAACCTGTTTGACTGGCCGCGATACCAGGATGACAGGGAGTTGGAGCGCCTGCTGGCATCGCTGTTGGAGCGGCTGGAGAAAGGTTCGCATCCCCCCAGTTTGCCGACGCATGATGGCCGCCGTCGTAAAGGCGCCGGGCGTCTGGCACCCGGGCTTATAGCCCTGGTATTCCTGATTTGCCTGGCGGGCTACCTGCTGCTGCCGCTGGAGAAAACCAGCGAAGAGGGGCCTGTTGATGGTCCTGAACCCCTGGCTTCAATTGCCGTGCTGCCTTTTACTTCTGCAGAGAATGTAGCGCTACCTGAAGCTTATGATGGCCTGGCGTTCGAGGTGGCAGGACTGCTGCGCCGCGCAGGCGCGTTGCAGATAGCCTCGGAGGCACAGGTTGAGGATTTCCTGGCGCAATCCCGGGGGCGTCGCAAGGCGCGCCTGGATACGGATTACCAGCTCACAGGTATGGTTGAGCGCGCAGCAAACGCGGCTACAGCTGGCACGGACCGGGTGGTGATTTCGCTCATGGATGTCGGCTCCGGCCGGGGCGTCTGGTCCCAGCATTATCCCCTGGCTGAGCGGGACATGGCCGCCACAGTACGCAGTATTGCCGACCACGTGGCGGCAAGGTTCCACGTCAGCTTGCCGGTGCTGGAGCAGGATATTGCGCCCGCCGCCTACCTGGTTTATTTAAAGGCACAGGCGGAGCTGCGCAAGCCCGTGAATCTCGACATGCTGCAATTGACCAGGGCGCTGTTCGAGGAAGTTGCTGAGCTGGAGCCCAGGTTTGCCAGCGGGTTTGCCGGCCTCTGTCGTACCGAGCTACTGCTTTACCAGGAAACCCAGATGCTGGAGGACTTTGAGTCGGCGGAAAAGCATTGTAATCGCGCCAATATATTGAGCAGCGATGAGAGCAGTGTTTATGTTGCCCTTGGCGCGCTCTATCGGGATTCCGGTAAACCCATGGATTCGCTGGACAATCTCAATCGCGCGATTCGATTGACGCCTTTTTCCACGGAAGTCATGCGAGAGCTGGCTCGTACTTATATTGCTCTGCGTAATGCTGAAGAAGCAGAACAGCAGATTCTGGCGGCGCTGAAGATTGAGCCCAGTTTCTGGCTCAATTACCGTGAAATGGGTCGTATCCAGTTCGTTAAAGGCGATTATCCGCGCGCGGCCGAGTACTACAAACTGGAGGCTGAGTTGGCGCCGGATAATTCGCGGGCGCTGAATAACCTGGGGGCCGCTTATTTTATGTCGGAGCAATTCGACCAGGCCATCGCGGTCTGGGAAGGCGCACCGGATTTAGAGAAGAATGATCGCACCCTGGCCAATCTCGGTTCCGCCTACGTTATTCGTAGAGAATTTCAGCGGGCGGCGGATATGTACGCGAAGGCGCTGGCCATTGTGCCAGAAGATCATGAGTACTGGGGGGCGCTTGGAGAGGCCCAATTTTTTGCCGGAGTAGCGGATTACCGACAGAAATATCACAAGGCGCTGGAGCTGGCTAAACCCCGACTCGCGATCAACCCCAACGACGTTATGCTGTTATCCGCGGTCGCCACCTATTATGCTGCCCTGGGCATGGAGCAGGAGGCGGACTCGATCATTTCCCGGCTCTTGGCGGTAGATGTGATTGACGTCTACACTGTTTACGATATCGCGCGAACCTACGCGCGATTGGGCAGAGAGGTGAGGGCTCGCCAGTATATGAATCAGCTGATTGAAATGGGCTATTCCAGAAATCTGTTGTCCCTGGATGCCAATTTCGATGGCGTCAGACCTGCACAAGAAAATCAATAAGGAGAGAGTTCCGGTGAAGAAACTTATTTTGTCCGCTGTTGTGATGATGTTTATTGCGGCGTGTTCCAACAATATGACGGCGCCCCATGCGATGGTCAAGAAATGGAAGCCACCGTCAACGAAAGCCCCTGCCACGATAGAGTTAAAGAAGAAGGGCGGATCTGGGCCTGTATGTATCGACGCTTCGAAAACCAAAGTCAATAATTGCAGAAAGCACAAGAAGAACCAGTCTTGTAATGTGCCGGGGGATACCATTACCTGGGAATGGAAAAACAAGACGATAGACCGGCCTTTCACGATTGCCGCCAAGACAGGTTTCAATGCCAGCACTTTCTTTGAATCTAATGCTGACTGTACAACTGCATCAAATAAGGTCATATGTACAATCAAGACGACAGTGCCTAAAAATTCATTCTTTGAATACAACGTGATTGTTGATGCAGAGGACCCCGACTTCAGCTGCAACCTGGATCCTCGCTTCCTGATTTATTAGCGATAGGGGGCTGTACTTCATGCCAGGGCTGGACTCATGAGAGTCCGGCCTGTGGCCGACACTGTCGTTCACAGGCAGTATAAAACCTGCATCCCTAAATGCCGATGATCTGCTATTCTTAGTGCTTCTGGGGCTGGATGCCCCCGGGGTACTGCAATGGGTAATAACAATAATCTCGATCAAGAGATACAGATTGCCCGTGAAGTCCAGATGAGCACGCTGCCGGATTTTATGCCGGAGGTGGCGGGTTATGATGTGGCCGGGCAGGTGTGGCCAACGGACGAAACGGGTGGGGACACTTTTGACCTGGTTGCGATCGACGACAGCAATATCTTTGTGTTGTTGGCGGATGCGACCGGGCACGGAATCGGACCGGCTCTGAGCGCCCTGCAGGTGCAGAGCATGTTGCGGGTTTCCCTGCGCCTGGGCGCACACCTCGATGAGGGGTTTCGGCACATCAACGCGCAGATGGTTGAGGATTTGCCCGACGACCGCTTCGTCACCGCCTGCTTTGGCCTGGTCAATACCGCTACCCACGCCTTTGAATTCCATTCCGCCGGGCAGGGGCCGATTCTGCACTTTCGCGGCAACTCTGGTGAGGCCGAGTGGTACGAACCCTCCTGCTTTCCGCTGGGATTCATCGATCACCAGGAACACTACAAGACCCGCAGCCTCACCCTGGCCGAGGGCGATATCCTGGCGCTGATCTCCGACGGTATCTATGAATACGAGAATGAGGCCGGCGAGCTGTTTGGTATGGATCGCGTGATGGCTGTCATGCGACAGAACAGCCACCTGCCCATGGCGGAGCTGGTGGATAAAATGTACGCGGAAGCCATCGCCTTTGGGGGCGCGGCACCGCAGCTCGATGATGTCACCATTGTCTTTGTCAAGAATGATGGCGACGACAGTGCCTCGAAGCCCTCACGGCGCACCTTTAAACGCAGCCTGGCCAGTCTCGATGAAATTTTCGCCTTCACCGAGGAGTTTTTTGTCAGCCGAGGTATCGATACGTCATTGCGCTATGCGGTGGACCTGGCGATCGACGAGTTATTCACCAATATGGTGCACTACAATCCGGAGGAGCCGGAAGAAATCATCATCGAGTATGAGCGGGTGGAGAATGGCTTGTCGGTGAGCATGACAGATCACCAGCGGCCGCCCTTTGATATAACCCAGGATGCGCCACCAGCTGACCTGGATTCGCCCGCTGAGGAGCGTCAGGAGGGCGGGCTGGGCATACACCTGGTCAAGGAGATGGTCGACACCATCGATTACAGCTATGACGACAGCGAAGGCTGCGCCACTATTACTTTTACCAAGAAGCCGGAAGCATAAATGTTTGAGATAGGTTCAGGAGAAGACGGCGTTATTTACTTCAAGGGCAGGTTGGATACGGCCCAGGCCGACAAGGCACGAGAATTTGTCGAGTCCAGTGCTGAGGCCTCAGTCTTCGATTTTGCCGAGCTTGAGTACATCTCCAGTGCCGGGCTGGGTGTGCTGTTGGTGGCCCACAAGCGCCTGATGCGCTCCGGCGGCGCGCTCAAGCTGATCAATGTCAACAACCATATACACGATGTCTTCCAGTATTCGGGCTTCGTCAAACTGTTTCAGATAGAGCGTTCGGGGAGTTGATCCTGTGCCTGAGGCGAGGATTTACGGCAGGAGGGAAAAAACATGAGAATTTCACCAACTTTTTCCAGGCAACACCGTACTTATGAATAACAACGACGATACAGGCCTCATACAGGCAGTAGAAAAGGGTGACCACGGAGCATTTGCGACATTGGTTCGCCAGTATGAAAAACCTATTTACAACGTCGTTTACCGAATGTTGCACGACAGGGAGGAGGCCAGAGATGTTACACAAACCGTATTTCTCAAGACCTTCGAGAACCTGCACAAGTATGATCCGGAACGAAAGTTTTTCAGTTGGTTGTGTCGCATTGCCATTAATGAAGCAATTGATAGCCAGGGGCGTACTCGCCCAAGCACAGAATATGAAGAGCAGCACTCCCCAGAGCAAGCAAGCCCGGGCGACGATTTACAACGCCAGGAGCTGCATGATGGACTGGAGGGCGCTCTGATGACACTCAATACAGACTATCGCAGCGTGCTGGTGTTGAAGCATATCGTAGGTATGAATTACCACGACATCAGCCTGGCGCTGGAAGTGTCTGAGAAAACGGTCAAGTCCCGTCTGTTTAGCGCACGACAGAAGCTGGCCGGTAAGATGAAAAAAGAGGCCTACCTGTGAGCAGTATTAACCAGGAAATTAACGCCCTGATCCAGGCCGACATAGACGGTGTGATCGGTGATACAGAGCGGCTTCAGCTGCAGCAATACCTGGATGGCAGCGAGGAGGTTCGCGCCTATTATCAGGATTGCCAGCGCCTGTGTGAGGGCCTGGATAGTATGGAGCCCCTGGACCCTCCGGTGGGTCTGGCGGCTGCGATAGTGGCGACTGCAGCTCAGCCAAGGGAGGAAGGGGCAGAAGAAGAGTCGGCTGGCTCCTGGAAGAACCTGTTTGCAATATGGTTTGAGTTTCCGGTTCTGCGCTACGCGACTGCTTTTCTGGTAGGCGCGGTGCTGGCCAGTAGTTTATCCCAGTCTGGTCTTAATGATCGCGGCGAGATGCGCACGGCAGGCCTGGCGGGCACGATGTCACCGGCGCCGGAATTTACGGCCATCCAGGCTCTGACCCTGGAGCAACCGGCATTGAATGGCAGTCTGGATCTGCTGCGAGCTGATCGCTTGTTGCAGTTGCGTTTTGCGCTGGACAGTACGGGGCCACTTGAAGTGGCTGTTCGCTACCAGAACCAGAGCTATCATTTGTTTGGTTTTTCCCAGGAGATAAGCGAGGTCTTGTCACTCACCGCAGTGGACGGAGAAATCGCCCTGGGTATTGCCGGTGAGCAGGACTTTACCGTATTCCTCTACCAGCACGGCGACCTTGATGCGCCTATAGAGCTCGATTTCAAGCGAGACGGTGAGACTTTTAAGAGCCTGGTGATTGCAGCGGAGCAACAGCGAGCGCCTTGAGCCTGAATTTGAAACTTGAATGCCTATAGCATTCAAAGAAAAAGACCCTTCGGGGAAAATGAGAAAGGAGAAGTGGCATGACTACAGAAGCAATCAACACATCGAGTAATTCAAAGGTGTGGCTTATGGTGGGTATCCTGGCTGCGGTAGTTGTGGTGCTGGGTTACTTTGGAATGGGCTATCCGTCCTCACAGGACTCTGTCGGCGGCACTATTGCTCCGGCTGAGCGCTATCGAGGCGAGCAGATCGATGCTGAGGATGTAAGCCTGGGTGACGAGTCTGTGGCGCAGCTCATGCAGACGGATGTCTATCAACGCATGATCACCGATGAGGCCTTTGCCGAGGCGATGCAGAGTGAAGCGGTACGCAGCGCCTTTGCCAATGAGGCGGTTCGCAGTGCGCTGGCAAGTGAAGCAGTACGCAGTGCCTTCGCCAGTGAAGCGGTGCGCAGTGCACTGGCCAATGAAGCGGTTCGCAGCGCCATGGCGAGTGAGGCGGTCCGCAGTGCCTTCGCCAATGAGGCGGTGCGCAGTGCGCTGGCTAATGAGGCTGTCCGCAGTGCCATGGCCAGCGACCAGGCTCGCGCCAGTGCAATGGCTAACGAGGCAGCACAAAATGCAATGGCTAACGAGGCAGTACGCAGCGCGATGGCCAATGAGGCTGTGCGCAGCGCGATGGCCAGCGAGGCGGTCCGCAGTGCGATGGCTAACGAAGCAGTACGCAGCGCTATGGCTAATGAGGCTGTTCGCAGCGCGATGGCCAACGAAGCGGTAAGAAGTGCGATGGCGAATGAAGCGGTACGCGGAGCCTTCGCCAATGAGGCCGTTCGCAGCGCATTCGCCAATGAGGCAGCACGCAGTGCAATGTCAAATGAAGCCTCACGCAGCGCCATGTCGAACGAAGCCGCGCAAAATGCAATGGCAAACGAGGCAGTGAGAAGTGCCATGGCCAACGAGGCTGTGCGCAGTGCGATGGCCAACGAGGCAGTACGCAGCGCAATGGCCAACGAAGCGGTTCGCAGTGCCATGGCTAATGAAGCGGTACGGAGTGCGATGGCCAACGAGGCGGTACGCAGCGCCCTGGCTAATGAAGCTGTTCGCAGCGCCTTTGCCAATGAAGCCGTACGCAGCGCCTTCGCCAATGAGGCGGTACGCAGCGCCCTGGCTAATGAAGCGGTACGTAGCGCCTTTGCCAACGAAGCTGTACGCAGTGCCTTCGCCAATGAGGCGGTGCGCAGCGCGATGGCCAATGAGGCGGTTCGCAGTGCGATGGCCAATGAGGCGGTTCGTAGCGCCATGGCTAATGAGGCTGTTCGCAGCGCCATGGCAAATGAGGCAATGCGCAGTGCTTTCGCCAGTGAGGCAGTACGCAGCGCTTTTGCAAATGAAGCCGTACGCAGTGCCTTCGCCAATGAGGCGGTGCGCAGCGCGATGGCCCAGGAAGCTGCGCGTTCTGCGCAGGCGCGCTCAATGAATTGATTCCCTGAGTGTGTTCTGGCCGCCTGATCTCAACCAGGCGGCCTTTTTTCGTTTAAAGATCAGAAGGAACGCTGACCTTCACCATTATTAGCGGCTATGCTGTACCAGATAAAAAAATAATAAAGAAGATGGAGATAACGGTGCGTACAGGAAGACTAGTCACCGCGTGCTTGGCCTGCTTGCTGAGTGGCGCTCTTGCAGCAGAGCCATTTGAATTGGATGTGGTAGAAACGGATGATCTGCAGCTACTGTACTTTGATCCATTCCAGACCTACCTGGTGCCACATGTAGCCAACAACTTTCACAACTCGCTGGAATTCCAAAAGCGCATTTTTGGCTGGCAGCCGAACGGCAAGACCACCATATTACTCACGGATTTCAGCGATTACGGTAATGCCGGTGCCGGCGTTATCCCACACAATATGCTTTCAGTTTATATCGCTCCAATGAGCCGCACCCTGGAAACCATGCCGGCCAGCGAGCGTATGTTCATGCTCATGAACCACGAGCCCGTGCACCTGGCCAATATGGACGCCGCCAATGAGGACGACCTGAGGTGGCGGCGTTTCTTTCGTGGCAAGCCGCAGCAGACCGCGCGCCACCCGGAGTCGATTCTGTATAACTACCTGACTGCGCCCAGGTTTAATGTGCCGCGCTGGTATACCGAGGGCGCGGCGGTATTCATGGAAACCTGGATGTCGGGTGGTCTTGGCCGGGCCCAGGGCGCCTATGATGAGATGGTGTTTCGGGCCATGGTGCGCGATGACGCCCATTTCTACAGCAGCCTGGGTATTGTCGCCGAAGGTAGTAGCGTTGACTTTCAGACCGGGGTCAACGCCTACCTCTATGGCACGCGGTTTTTCAGCTACCTGGCGCTTGAGTACTCGCCAGAGCAGGTGGTGCAGTGGCTGCGCAGGGACGAGGACAGTGAGGCCTACTTCACCCGCCAGTTCCAGAAAGTATTTGGTAAATCCCTGGATGATGCATGGGATGACTGGATTGCCTTTGAAAAACAGTGGCAGACTCGCAACCTGGCCGCGGTGCGGAAATATCCGCTAACCCCGGCCCAGCCCATCACGCCCTCTGCACTGGGGTCGATTTCAAGGTCGTATATCGATAGCGATGGCAAAACCATGGTGGGTGCCTTCCGTTACCCCGGTGTGGTCGCCCATGTCGGCAAGCTGTCGCTGGATGATGGCGAGCTAGAGAAAGTTGTGGATATCAAGGGCGCCATGAAATACCGCGTTGCTTCTACCGCATTCGACCCGGATCAACGTCGCCTGTTTTATTCCGCCGACCATTATGCGTTCAGGGACCTGATGGCGGTAGAACTGGAGACCGGTAAGTCGCGTATGTTGATCAAAGACGCGCGGGTAGGCGATATCGTGCACAACCCGGCGGACAAATCGCTTTGGGGCCTGCGCCACCTGAATGGCTATGTTTCGCTGGTGCGGATTGCGCCGCCCCACGAGGAATGGACCCTGGTGCACGCTTTTGCTTATGGCGAGGTACCCTCTGAGTTGGATATCTCCGCGGACGGTACCCTGCTCTCGGCCTCCGTGGCCGAGGTGGACGGTGGTCAGTATTTGCGGGTGTTCAAAACAGAGGACCTGCTGGCTGGCAAGCTGGAGGCTGTTCAACAATTTGACTTCGGAACCGCGGTGCCTGAAGGCTTTGTGTTCTCACCGGATGGCCGTTACTTATATGGCAGTTCCTATTACACCGGCGTGTCCAACATCTTCCGCTTTGAGCTGGCTACCGGCGCGGTAGAAGCGGTTAGTAATGCTGAGACAGGTTTCTTCAGGCCCATCCCTTTGGAAGATGGCTCGCTGCTGGTGTTTGAGTTTACCGGGCAGGGCTTCGTGCCGGTGAAGATCGATCCGAAGCCGCTGGAAGACGTGAGTGCTATTAGCTTCCTTGGCAACGAGATTGTGCGTGAGCACCCGGTGGTGAAGGACTGGAATGTCGTCGCCAGCCTGGATGAGGTTGACTACACCGAGAACATTGTTCGCGAGGGCAAGTACCGTCCCTACCGGGAAATGCGCATGGATTACTGGATGCCAGTCATCGAGGGCTACCAGAACTCCACTGCCCTGGGCGCAAATGTACGCTTCTCCGATCCCGCTCACCTGTACTCACTGGATGTGACCACGTCCTATTCAACCGGTGCGGATGAGGATTTCCACATCGACATCGAGTTTGACGCGCTGTATTGGAGTGCACGTTACTGGCATAACAACGCTGATTTCTACGACCTGTTTGGCCCCGTTGATCGCAGTCGCAAGGGTGATGCCTTTATCATCGGCTATGACCGGGCGCTGATCTTTGATGATCCGCGCAAGCTGGAGTTCTCGGCAGAAATCGCGCAGTTCCTGAACCTGGAGACCTTGCCCGGCAATCAAAACGTGGACACCCTGTTTTTCCAGGATATCACCAGTGCTGAGGCGGAATTGAGCTATACCGATACCCGCCGCTCGCTGGGGTCTGTAGATCACGAGAAAGGCTTCCGCTGGGACCTGGTGGCGGCGGCGGACTATGCTGATAACGATACCGTTCCGCGGGCCCGGGCTGGGCTGGACTTTGGTTTCGCGCTGCCCTGGAAGCACTCTTCCTTCTGGTTCTATAACTCCCTGGGTTACGCTGATGGCGACAGATTGAACCCGCTTACCAATTTCTACTTTGGTAGTTTTGGGAATAACTATGTCGATAGCAGGGAGGTCAAACGCTATCGCAATTTTGACAGTTTCCCTGGCTTTAATATTGATGATATCAGCGCCCGTGAATACGGTAAGTCGATGCTGGAGTTCAATATCCCGCCCTGGCGTTTCAAGAATGCGGGTACTCCCAGCCTCTATCTCAATCATATTCGTCCAGCCCTCTTTGCGGGTGCCTTGCACACCGATCCCGGGGAAGATTTTGATGAAACCTGGTATTCAGTGGGTGTTCAGCTGGATCTTGAGTTCAAGCTCATGCACCGACTGCCAATGACTCTCACTGTCGGTTATGCTGAGGGCTACCGGGACTCGGACAAAGTTGCTGACGAATGGATGCTGTCACTGAAGATTATGTAAGCCCAGGGAAAGGGGCGGTACTGTTATGACTTTCATGTCGCTGGCTCCGCTGCTGGTAGCCCTGCTACCCGCCCTGGTATTCCTGGGCGCACTGGTCTACTTCGATAGCTACAAGCTGGTCGGCCTGCGCTGGGTGATGATCACCATAGTGGTGGGCGGCCTCTGTGCCGGCGCCAGCTATTTTGTTAATCAATTGGCCGGCGAGAGCATGGGTGTAACCCGGGTAATTCTCTCTCGCTATATCGCGCCCGTAATCGAAGAAGTCATCAAGGCCCTGATTCTGGTGTACCTGCTGCGCAGTAATCGCATTGGATTCCTGGTAGATGCGGCCATATTCGGTTTTGCGGTTGGCACCGGTTTTGCGATCGTGGAAAACCTGTACTACTTGCAGGTGCAGGCCGATGCGCATATGGGCGTGTGGATAGTTCGCGGCTTTGGCACGGCGATCATGCACGGTGGCGTTACCGCCATGTTTGCGGTTATCGCCCAGAGTCTGTCTGAAACGCGCCAGAATGTGGCTGTGATGGACCTGCTGCCGGGATTATTAATTGCGGTATTGACCCACTCCATTTACAACCATTTTTTCCTCAGCCCGATACTCTCAACCCTGCTAATTGTCGCGGTACTGCCGGTAGTCAGCTATGTGGTTATCCAGCAAAGCCGGCAGTCGGTATCCAACTGGCTGGATGTTGGCTTTGACGGCGATACCGAGCTGCTTGAGATACTGAACTCCGGTGAATTTTCCAGCTCCCATATCGGCCAGTACCTGACCAGCCTGCAGGGGCGCTTCCCCGGCGAGATCGTGGTCGACATGTTGTGCTACCTGCGCCTGCACAAGGAGTTGGCCCTGCGCGCCAAGGGCATGTTACTAATGCGAGAGAACGGCATCGAAGTCGAGATCGATGATGATGTCAGGGACGTGCTGAAAGAAATGAAGGCCCTGCAAAAGAGTATCGGAAAAACCGGGCAGGCGGCTATACAGCCCTTCCTGCGCATGTCGCGTAAAGATTTGTGGCAGATCTACATGCTGAAAACCTGAGTCGCCTATCGTTTAAAAACCTTCCCGCCTTTCATCACGAAATCCACATCCAGTAATTCTTCGATGTTCCGCAGTGGTGAGCCATCGGTGGCGATGATGTCGGCGTGTTTGCCAGCCTCGATAGTGCCGAGGATGTCGCTCATATCAATCAGGTCGGCAGCACTGACAGTGGCCGCCTTGATCACGGCCATCTCACTCATGCCGGCCTGGTGCATGAGTACTGCTTCCTGGGCGTTGTCGCCATGGGGCGAAACACCGCTGTCGGTGCCATAGGCAACCTTTACGCCGGCTTTATAGGCCCTGGCAAAGTTGCCCTGCATGTCATTGCCCACCTTGATAGCCTTGGCCGCCTGGGCGGGCGTCAGCACATTGGTGTTCACCGCCATATCGGCCACGGTTTTGCCGGCCAGCAGAGTCGGTACGAGGTAGGCGCCGGTCTGCTTGAATAGCTTGATCGCCCGCTTGCCGGTGTAGGTGCCGTGCTCGATGCTGGCGACGCCAGCTTCCAGCGCGGCGACTATGCCGTCTTCCTGGTGGGCGTGGCTGGCGACCTTGCGGCCCATGCGTTTGGCGGCCAATACCACTTCACGTAGCTCATCCATTTCCATTTGCTGGCCGGTGCCGGTAGCCCGGTCCGTGAGAACGCCGCCGGTGGAGGTGATCTTGATCAGGTCGGCGCCGTACTTGATGCGGTCGCGGGTGGCACGGCGGCAGTCATAGGGGCCGTTGCAGACATCCGGGGAGGTCATCAATTCCATGAACTCGGGTTTCATGCCACTGACGTCGGCGTGACCGCCGGTAATACCGACACCGCCGGCGGCGATTATCCGGGGTCCGTCTACCCAGCCCATATTGATCGCATCGCGCATGGCATACATCTCCTGCGGCATGGAGCCAACATCACGAACTGTGGTGAAGCCTGCTCGCAGGGTGCGCAGGGCGTGCATGTAGGACTGCATTTCTATCAGCTGGCTGGACCAGCGCAGGCTCTTGCTGTCCTTATTTGGGCCGAGCTCGCCTTGCAGGTGTACGTGCATGTCCATCAGCCCCGGCATGACAAAACTGTCGCGCAGGTCGATCAACTCGGCGTCATTCGAGAACTGTGAGGCATCAAGATAGCCGTCAAAGACCTGGCTTATGCGGCCATCAAGGATGACCACGGTTTGTTGGGTGGCGGGTTTCTGGCCGGGGACAGCCAGTAGGGTGCCGGCGTGAATAACGCGAGTGTCGGCCTGGGCGATGGCGGCCAGTGCGGTCAGTAGCAGGCCAAATGGCATGCCCAGGAAAGCCTTCAGTGAAATCATGATGTCATCCGGTTTATTATCTGTCGCGAAGAAGGCTAGGCGGGCGCCGACTGAATGTCAAAGCCACCACGCCTGTTTTAGGGCGCCAAATTTGCAGGGAGTCGCATTATGAAACGGAGAAACGTGATCAAGGGGCTGGGTGCCCTGGGAACGCTGTCGGCATTGCCCGGACTGGCCGGCGCGGTCGGCAAGGGCGGAGGACAGTTGCAGGTGCTGTTTATGGGTGGCACCGGCTTCATCGGCCCGCACATGGTGCAGGCACTGCTCGACCAGGGGCACGCGGTGACGCTTTTTAATCGCGGTAAATCCAGCCCCGGCCTATTCGACAATCTGGAGCGTATCAAGGGTGATCGCCTCAGCGATGACATTGAGCAACTGCGGGGTCGCTCCTGGGATGTGGTGATCGACACGTCCTGCTACGTGCCGCGCGCGGTTACCCGCCTTATGTCGGTACTGGATCACAGTAGTCTGCAGCAGTATGTTTTTATATCCACCATATCCGTGTATGCGGACTTCTCCAGGCCGGGCATTACCGAGGACTCGCCTACAGCGACCATGCCGGACCCGAGCTCCGAAGATGTGAATGCCTGGTACGGGGCCCTCAAGGTCTTGTGTGAAGATGCGGCCAATGAGGCCCTGCCGGGTAAGGTTACGGCGATTCGCTGCGGTCTTATTGTCGGTCCGCGGGATCATACCGACAGGTTTACCTACTGGCCCGAGCGAGTCTTTCGCGGTGGCGACGTGCTGGCACCGGGCACAGTGGCGAGTCCGCTGCAGACGCTGGACGCGCGGGACCTGGCGCAGTGGGTTGCACATTGCGTTAGACAGCAGGTCATGGGGACCTTTAATGCCACCAATAACAGTGGTAACACCTTTGGCGACCTGCTGACATTGAGCCAGCAGGAACTCAATCCGGCAGCACAGCTTAGCTGGGTGCCCGATGATTTCCTGCTCGAGCAGGGCCTGCAGCAAATGTCGGATTTGCCTTTTTGGGCGGCTGCAACAGGCCCCTATGCCGGTGTCTGGCAGGTGAATGCTGACAAGGCAACGGCGGCCGGACTAAGGCATCGGCCCCTGCGCGACACGATCATTGACACCCATGAGTGGATCCAGGCGCAGCCTGCAACGCGCCGCGAGCCTCTGCGGGCCGGTATTCCGGCGCAGCGCGAAAGCGAAGTGCTGGCCGCCTGGCACGCTAAATCGGGTTAGCCGAGCGCTACCACTCCCGCTATACTGCGCCGCTTTTGAGGAGAAGTAATATGACAGACATGATCGGCAACAATATGGTCGTGAGCATGCACTACACATTAAAAGACCAGGAAGGCACGGTTATAGACAGTTCCGAAGGTGCTGATCCGCTGACCTACCTGCATGGCGTGGGCAATATCATCCCGGGCCTGGAAAAGGCGCTGGTCGGCAAGGTGGCCGGTGACTCGGTAGCGGTCGTGGTTGACCCCGGCGAGGGTTACGGCGAATACCAGGCCGAATTGCTGCAGGTTGTGCCACGTGCCGCTTTTGAGGGTGTGGAGTCGATCGAGGTGGGCATGGAGTTTCAGGCCCAGGCAGGCGATGGTAGTGTGCGTCGCATTGTTGTGCGCGAAGTAGAAGGTGACGATGTCACGGTTGATGCCAACCATGAACTGGCCGGCGTCGACCTGCATTTCGCCATTGATATCGTGTCAGTGCGCGAGGCTACGACGGAAGAGGTTGAACACGGTCACGTGCACTAATCGGCAAACTGCCGTCGCATGATCGGGCTGTTGAGGGCTTGCCAGAGAAATTTCGGCCACATGTCCCAGCGCCCGGCGGTGGTTTCTACCTCAGCCAGCAGTTCATCCAGCGCCGCGCGGTCATAGACTGCGCCGGCGAGCACCACGCTCTCGATCGAGCGCACAGCTCGAATATCATCCAATGGGTTTTCTTGTAGCAGGACCATGTCAGCCCTGGCGCCGACCTGAATACTGCCTGCCTTGCCTTCAAGTCCCAGGAAGCGGGCAGGTTCCACGGTCGCCGCCCGTAGCGCCTCCAGTGGAGACAGGCCGGCTGCGACCAGGTGATCCAGTTCATCGTGCAGGGAGCTGCCCGGGAATACGAAGCTGTCCGGCGCATCGGTGCCAGCCAGGATGGTGACGCCGGCGGCATGGGCAATCCCTGTTTGCCTGATTCCGAAGCGATAGAATTCCCGATAACTTTCCTGTCCTCCTGGTCCGGCGCGGGCGCTCATGCCGTCAGCGTCACCCAGCCACAGTTGCTGCAGTGGCGCCGGGATGTAGCGCAGGCGCGGGTCGCTGCGAAATTCTGAGTCACTGGCGTAGGCATCAAGCTTACGCGTGGTATGTGTGGGCACCAGGGCGGTGCCCTTGCTTGCCATGGCGGCGTGTAAGGACTGGCACAGGCTGTCGCTGTGCTCGGCAATCATGCGTTGTCGCATGTCGTTGTTGTAGATCGCACGAACACTGGAGCGCTGTCGCAGTTCGTCGATGGCGGGAAAACATTCCCAGATGAATAAAAAGGCATGCTCGATACTGCGCTGCCCTGCGGCCACCGCTTCCAGCCCTGATACCGCAAGAGGTTTGTGGCCGGCGAGGTACAGGCCGTTGGCCGACGCCGCCTGTGCCAGGGCGAGGTAAGACTCGCGCGACAAGGAGGAATAGGGCTTTATGAAGTCGAGGCCTCGCGCGCGGTCGAAGGCGGCGCGCTGGCGTGCGCCGTCGGCATCGGCCGCGCCCAGGGCGGGATTGAAGCCGGCGGGAATTTCCGCTCCGCCGTCGACGGGCAAACTGGTAACCACATCGTAACGCGGTGTTACTTTTGCCGCGGCATCGGCGGCAAGGTTCCAGGCACGTTTGTCGTCGACGCAGGCAAGCCAGGGATCCTCTGCGCCCAGACAGCCGCCCATGTCGCGCACGGCGGTGACGCCCGCCGCAATATACAGCGGATGATGCAATACCGGGGATAATTTGAGGCTGTGCACGTGCATGTCGAACAGGCCGGGTATCAGATAAGCGCCACCGGCATCCAGTTGTTGTGCTGCAGTGTTTTGATCGAGCCTGGGACCCACCGCAGTGATGATGCCGTCGCGCACCATTACCTGGGTATCGGCTGCAATCAAGCCACTTTCGAGATCGACCAGTTGCGCGTTGCTGATCAGCAGGCTGTCAGCTCGACTGACGGCCGCGGGCAGCGGTACCGGTCGTGAAATGCCAAGCCATGCCAGCGCAAACAGTGCCAGGCTCAGCAGTAGCAGCGCCTTGAATAGCTGTTTCAGAAATTTACGCATGCATTGCTTCCGTCTTCAAAATCAGGGGGTTTCCCGGTGTATTTCCAGTGATACGTGCTCCAGCCCCAGTGCCTCTGGCAGCCTGGCCTTGTAGTATTCCGGGGTGTGCGGGTTGCCGCTAACCAGCACCGCGATTACGGCGTGTATATTCGGCCCAATGCACCAGACATGCAGGTCGGCGACGCGGGTCTCCGCGTCCTCCAGTGCGGCCCTGACTTTCGCCTGGACATCTGCCGGTGCTTGCCGGTCAAGTAACACCCCGCCGCTGATGCGCAGCAGGCCGACGGACCAGCGGGCTACCAGGATCGAGCCAATAATGCCCATGGTGGGGTCCATCCAGGCGTAACCCAGGTACTTTGCACCGAGCAGGGCGAAGATGGCCAACAGCGAGGTCAGGGCGTCGGCCATTACGTGCAGGTAAGCGGAGCGCAGGTTGTGATCGCCGTCGTGATGGTGGTCCTCGTGGCTGTGACCACCACCGCCCAGGATCCATACCGAGAGCCCGTTAACAAGCAGTCCAAGCACAGAAACAAGTATGGCCTGGTCCAAGGCGATGGTAACCGGCACAAACAAGCGCTTTACGCTCTCTATGGCCATGATCAGGGCAAACACGGCCAGTAGTATGGCTCCCGTGAAGCCGCCCAGCGCATTGACCTTGCCGGTGCCAAAGCTGTAGTTCGGATTGTGCGCATTGCGCCGTGCATAGATATAGGCAAAGGCCGTAATGGCCAGGGCGGTGGCGTGTGAGGCCATGTGTAGGCCATCGGCCAGCAGCGCCATGGAGCCATAGACAAGACCGGCGATAATCTCGACGATCATCATGCTTGCGGTCAGCGCTATAACCCAGATGGTTCGACGCTCGCCGGGTTTGACCTGGTCCTGGCCGAAAGCGTGGCGATGCGGCTGGTGGTCTGGATGCTGGTCTGTGTCTGGCTGCATGTGGCCTCCTGCGCCCATTAAATAACCCGGTCTGTCACCAGATCAAGTCCTCAATATTGCACCGGCTCACTTTTTCTGGCCATTAATCGATATAATCGATTATATAATGCGAAACAATTCATTTTATAGATAGGTGCTAATTCCCCATACTACTCGTGTTTTCAAAAACCACACACAAGGAGTAGGCAATGTTTGAGAGTCGTGAAGGTCAGCGTGTACCGCAGGTCAGCTTTAAGACGCGGGTGGGCAGTGACTGGGTAGAGCAAGGCAGTGAGTCAATTTTCGCCGGCAAGACGGTCGTCGTATTTTCCCTGCCAGGGGCATTCACGCCTACCTGTTCCTCCAGCCATGTGCCGCGCTACAACGAGTTGGCCGGCGTATTCAAGACCAATGGCGTGGACGAGATTATCTGTATTTCCGTCAATGACGCCTTCGTGATGAATGAATGGAAAGCACAGCAGGACGCCGACAATATCAGCTTCCTGCCCGACGGATCAGGCGACTTTACCCGCGGCATGGGCATGTTGGTCAGCCGTGATGATCTCGGCTTTGGCCCTCGCTCCTGGCGCTATTCGATGCTGGTAAAAGACGGCGTGATTAAGAAGATGTTCATCGAACCGCAGGAGCCTGGTGACCCCTTTCATGTTTCCGATGCCGATACCATGCTGGCAGAGGTGGCGCCTGGTGCCGCGGCGCCGCTTGATGTTGTGGTCATGACGCGTAGCGGTTGCGGCCACTGCAGCCGCGCCAAGATCCAGCTGCGTGAGCACGGTCTGGATTACGATGAGCTGGAGCTGCATAAGCACTACCCACACCGGGCCCTGCGTGCAATGTCGGGTGGTGATACCTTCCCCCAGGTGTTCATCAATGGCGAACACATCGGTGGTGCCGATGAGCTGGAAGCCTGGCTGGGTCAGCGCGCCGCCGCTTGATTCAGTAGCTTGTTGATCGACGTCGCGGCCTGGCAGCAAGGTCGCGACGTCTATCATTGCGTCGTGTCGTTTGTGGTGCTGTAATGCGCGCTGCGTTCAAAAAGAGAATACTGATGCCAAGCCGTTTCAAGATTGGGCTGCTGTGCCTTGTCACCCTGATTTCGCTGGCAGGCTGTGAGTCTGCTGAAGTTCCCGCCCTCGACCCTGACAACCCGACCTTCGATGCGGTGATCGCTAACAGCGACCATTTCCCAGGCTTGATTGACAGTTACCGGGTCAAGGACAGCGGGGCGCTTTATATGCGCTTCAAACCAGAGCACCTGGAGCGCGACTACCTGTATTTTGGCACCTTCCTCGATGGCAACTCGGCCACCAATACCCAGCGCGGTATCTTCGGTAGTCATCGTGTGTTGCGATTGCGTCGCGATTTTCAGGTCCTGGAAGTCCAGCAGCTGAACACGCGTTTTTTCTTCGACCCGGACAGTGCCCTGGCACGTTCAGCCGAGGCTAACTTGCCGCCGACGGTGCTGGCAGTGGCGGATATCGTTGACGAAAACGACGCTGGGGAATTGTTGGTGCACATGGGGCCCATCTTTCTCGATGAGTCATTGCAGCAAATAAAACCGGCCGCCGACCCTGAGGCCGACCCCAAGGCGGAATTTGTGTTGGGCGAGCTCAGTGAAACTCGCTCCAGCCTCCAGCAGGTGAAGGCCTACCCGGAGAACATCGACCTGATCGTTAATTACGTCTATGAAAACCCGGCGCCACTGGTGCGGGCAGATGCCGCCGTGACCGACAGCCGTTTTGTCAGTGTAAGGCTGCAACACACCCTGATCCCCGCCCCCGAAGAAGATTTCAAGCCGCGCTTCGCTGACGCACGGCTCGGTTATTTTGCCGAGCAGGTCACCGATATGACCTCTTACGCGGTGGCGCCCTGGCGCGACCCCATCGACCGCTGGAAGCTGGTCAAGAAAGAGCCCGGGGCAGCGCTCTCGGAGCCTGTAGAGCCGATCTTGTTCTGGCTGGAGAACACCACGCCGGAGGCTTATCGCGACACGGTGCGAGAGGCGGTGCTGGTATGGAACCAGGCCTTCGAGAGCGCCGGTTTCAAGGATGCGATTGAGGTCAGGATTCAACCGGATGATGCCGAATGGGATGCCGGCGACCTGCGCTACAACGTACTGCGTTGGACCTCTTCCAGCGAATCGACCTGGGGTGGCTACGGGCCGTCCTGGCCCGATCCGCGCACCGGCCAGATTCTCGGTGCTGATATCATGTTGGAGTTCGGTTGGATTACCAGTCATCTGCGCTCGGATCAGCTGTTTGAGCAGGCCATGTTGCCGGCCCTCGATGCAGCCCCGCTGCGGTCCCGGCTGTGCCTGGCCGGCGACCATATGAAGTCCCAGTTAATGTTGGGCCGTAGCCTGCTGGGGGTAAAGCCTGGCAGTGCGGAGGATTCCGAGTTAGTGCGCCAGTCGCTGTACGACCTGGTCAGCCACGAGGTGGGTCATACCCTGGGGCTTAACCATAACTTTCGTGCCAGCCAATTGTTGACCCCGGAGCAATTGGCTCAGCCCGAGGTAGTGGCGGAGCAGGGCGTGGCGAGCTCGGTCATGGACTACCTGGCCATCAACTTTGCACCTCTGGGCGCTGAACAGGCAGCCTATTATCCGACAAGCCCGGGCCCCTATGATCACTGGGTTATCGAGTATGGTTATTCGGAAGCCCTGGCAGACCCTGTGGCGGAAGAGGCGCGCCTGCAGGCGATTTTGCAGCGCTCCACAGAGGCGGAGATGGGTTTTGGTCTTGATGCTGACGTCATGGCAAGCTCGGGTTCAGGTATTGACCCGCGGGTGATGTTGTTCGACCAGAGCAGTGACCCGCTGCGCTATGCCAGCGATCGCCTGGCCTTGATTGATTCGGTCGGCGCCAGTCTGTTGCAGCGATACCAGGCCGCTGGCGAGAGTTGGCAGGCGTTGTACGATGCCTACCTCAGCTTGACCAGCGAGCAGGCGAGACAGTTTTGGGTGGCTTCACGCTGGGTTGGAGGGCTCTATGTTGAGCGGGCGGTGCAGGAGCAGCCCGGCGCCACTGAGCCACTGCGACCGGTTGAATTGGAGCGTCAGCAACAGGCCATGACATTGTTTCGCGAGCAACTGTTTGCCCCGGATGCATTGCGCTGGCAGGCCGAGTTGTATCGGCACTTGCAGCGCCAGCGCCGTGGCAACAACCACTGGAATCAGCCCCAGGACCCGCAACTGCATGCACGCGTGCTGGCGACACAGCAAGGGGTATTAGCGCATCTGCTGCACCCGGTCGTACAAACGCGTATCAGCGACAGCGCCCTTTACGGTAACGAGTATTCCCTGTCACAGATGATGAGCGATTTGAATGTGGCAATATTTGCTTCCGATAGCCGAGGCCCGGTCAACAGCATGCGCCAGCAATTACAGCGCGACTATGTGGAGCGCTTGTTACTGATAGTAGACCCTGCACAGAACGCGGACTATGACTACCTGAGTCGCAATGCGGCCCTGTACCAGTTGCAGCAGATCAGCTCGCAATTGGTATTGGCGGCAGACGATACGTCGACGCGAGCGCATCGGGCGGCGTTGAAGCATCGTATTGAGACAGGACTGAAGCCCGCGGCATGAGCTGAGCTTTGACTATGCTGCTTGTTGTTGAAAAAAAAGTGCCTTCCGTGGCGCAGTCCTCACTCCATGAGGAATCAACAAGGAGCACGACCCATTGCTGGGTATCTGCAAGCGTGCATTGGTATTCTCTCAAGTGTACAGTTAAAGACAATTGGACTATCGTTTTAGGCCAAAAGATTAGGCACTCGACCCTGGTAAATAAGTAAAATAAGCCGGGCCACACGCGGTAACGGATGTATTCATTGTGCATGTATTGTTGATCGATGATCACGAGATGTTTCGGCAGGGTATGAAGTACCTGCTGTCTGACCTCAACGAAAGCCTGGAATTCAGTGATGCTGGCAATTGCGAGCAGGCCCTGGCGGCCTTGAATGGAGCCAGTATCGACCTGGCCTTGCTGGATCTGAATATGCCAGGGTCCCACGGCCTGACTGCCCTTCGGCAAATCAAGAATGAGTTTCCCGCAGTGCCATTGGCGGTGCTGTCAGGTATGGACGATCCCGACCTGATCCGCGACGCAATTGACGAGGGCGCCTCGGGGTTTGTGCCCAAGGCTTCCAGCTCTGAAGTGCTGGTGGCCGCTCTTAAACTGATACTGGCCGGTGGTGTTTACCTGCCGCAAGCGGCACTGGACTCAACAGGAGAGCGCAGGCAGCCACATGAGGGCGAGGCGGGCGGACAACTGCGCTCCGATCTGCTATCAGAGCGGCAGACGGATGTACTGATGAAAGCCATCCAGGGCAAACCAAACAAGGTGATCGCACGGGAGATGAACATCGCTGAGGGTACGGTGAAAACGCACCTGTCAGCAGCATTCAAGGCTCTGGGTGTGCACAATCGGACCGAGGCAGTATTTGCCGCTGCCAAGCTGGGTCTGAGGCCCTTGCATCCCGATCACATCTGACCGATAGCTGCCACTCACCACCTTCATCACGCTCCACTTCGAGTACAGCAAAGCCATCGGCGTCAGGTTCGCGGTCCGGATTGGGCGACGGTCCCAACTCAGTTAGTGGCGCCTCAAGTCCTTCTGCTATCCACGCCGTTCCCTGGTCGCTTATTGCGCTAGTTCCGAATATGGCAGGCCAGCGAAATCGCATCTTTCAGTGGATCAACCAGTACTGGCTTATTCAACACCGGCACGCCCGCGGCCTTGGCTTCCAGTAGCCGGTCCGGGGCGGTGTCACCACTGATAATAATGGCCGGCAAGCCCGGATAAATATGGCGCAGGCGATCAATGGTGTTGAGCCCGCAGTCGTGATCACGCAGCCGGAAATCGACCAGGGCCAGGTCGGGTTTATCGGTGGTCGCCGCCGATACTGCTGCGCTTGTGCTGCCGGCGGTATTCACAATACAACCCAGAACTTCCAGTAGTACTTTCATACCATCGCGCACAGTGGATTCATCGTCGACCACCAGTATCCTGAGATCATCCAGTGAATTGTAAGGCTGTGGCTCGCTGCTCACGTCGGATTGTTTCTCGGGATCGGCGAGCACGAGGAGCTTGAAGCGGGTGCCCCAACCGGGCTCAGACTCAAACTTCATGTCCAGGCCTAACAGATAGGACAGCCGCTGCACGATGGCCAGGCCAAGACCCAGGCCTTTACTCCGGTCACGCTCAGGGTTCTCAAGTTGGTAGAACTCTTCAAAGACTTTGTTTTGCTCCTCGCTGGGTATGCCAACACCGGTATCGGCCAGGCTCAGCTCCCAGTGCTGGTCCTTGTGCACAACAGCCATTTGCACGGTGCAATCGCTATTGTGACTGATGGAGTTGGTCAGCAGGTTGCGAACAATCCGCTCTAGCAGGGCGGGGTCGGTGTTCACTATAGCGTCTGGTGGGCAGTCCAGCTTGATTTTGATGTCGCGATCTAGCGCCGGATTTAAGAATTCGTTTTGCATGCGCTGGAGAAAGTCGCTGAGGCTGAAACGTGATTTCCTGACCTTGACGATGCCGGCATCAAGCTTGGATATGTCTAGCAGCGCATCTAATTGATAGGCCAGGGCCTTTACCGCGGTATCGATGTTCTCAGCGATATGTCTGGCCCGTGGGTCCAGCTCACGCATGCCCAATGCAGCGCTGAACAGGGATAAAGTGTGTATCGGTTGGCGCAGGTCGTGGCTTGCTGCGGCGAGAAAGCGGGTTTTGGCGTTACCGGCGGCTTCAGCCTGCACCAGCGCAGCAGCCAGCCGCTCGCGGTTATCAAAGGACTCTTTAAACATCCGGAAAATTCGCTGGGAAATGGCATACAGGGTGATGGTGTAGGAGAAACCCACCAGTGCCACAAGGTAGGCCAGGCTGCCACCTGGGCCGGCCAGGCCGCTCCAGCACCACATCGTGAACAGGGGAACCAGACCCAGCAGCAAGTGCGCCAGGGCGAAGGGTCTGAAGCCCATGGCGGTGATAATGGAGGCGACCCCCATGCCGATGAACAGCATTGACTGAACAGCGGCCTGGAAGGGTGTGAACAAGGGAAAGAATATCAGGGAAACGCTGTGCAGGATTGTGTTGAGGACATTCACCAGGGCGGCGGTGCGCAACATGGCACCTGGCTCCAGGTGAGTCTTCTGCGGCAGAGAGCGGATAATCACAGCTCGTGCCACCTGCATCAGCACCACCGCGCCTAGCCAGATGCCCCATAGCCAGAGCAGGTCCGGGGCCTGCTGCAGTGCCATGAACGCGATGATAGCCATGGATACGATGACAGTGACGGGCGAGAAACTGACCTGGTTAGACAGTAGCCTCAGCAACTCTTCTTCGAAGCCAGGAAACTTGGATTTTTGCAAAGGGAAGGCTACCGCAGGCATACAACACCTTATCAACTTAGTTCAAAGCGACGCTTATGCCAATACACCATTCGGCTGGTCGCTTCATTTAGCCAGACTAAACTTTGGTTTAGGCCATTTGGTTGATTGTTATACGGTGGGCCCCGGCTACCATTAGCTAATACCGTTTCTTACGGGCTCGTCACGTGATCGACCGGGTAAAGCTCAAAAGCCAGCTGATAATTCATGAGGGCAACAGGCTGGAAGCCTATATTTGCCCTGGAGGGTGCCTCACGGTCGGGGTAGGGCGCAATGTTGAAGCCAACCCGGTAACCGCCGAAATTGGTCGCGACATCCTTGCAGTAGGCGATAAGGTTACTCAGGAAGAAGCCATGTTATTGCTTGATGCCGACCTGGCTCGCTATGAAGACGAAGTGCGTGCAGCCATTCCCTGTTTTGATCATCTCTCTGATACTCGCCAGAACGTATTGATAGATATGGCCTTCAATATGGGCACCGCCGGCTTAATGAAGTTCAGGAAAATGCTGGCTGCCCTGGAAGCGGGAGAGTACTACAGGGCGTCCATGGAAATGCAGGACAGCCGCTGGGCGCGACAGGTGCGAAGCCGCGCGGATCGCTTATCTGACATGATGGCTACCGGGGTGTCATTGGATAACATAGGCTAGACCAGATGTTCCCTTAGCAGAGGAGTCAGCGTTATGGACCACTCAGTACTGAAGCTTGATGAACTTAAAGCACTAAAAACCCTGCGCAAACGCATACAGCAAGCCAATATTCCCTCATCCCGGCTCGACGAGACCATCAACATTGCGACCTGGAATATCCGCCACTGGGGCCAGAAGAAGCGCAAACGCTGCTCCCTGCACTATATAGCTGAGATCTTTCACCAGTTTGACCTGATTGCGGTGACCGAACTGCGCCGCAACGTTAGTGAGCTCCAATATGTACTGGAGTTACTGGGTCCCTACTGGGATGCCGTTTTCTCTGATTACACCGAGGATGCCGGTGGTAACAAGGAGAGGATAGCCTTTGTTTACGATACCCGCGCCGTGCAGTTTACTGGCCTCGCCGCGGAGAGCGACGGCCCGCGCGAGAAAGATCCGGACAGCGGTCAGTATGTGCCGATATTCAATTGGTGGCGCAAACCCTACCTGGCCTCGTTCAAAGCCGGCAATTTTGATTTCGTGCTACTGGCCGTGCATCTGCAGTGGGGTACGACGGCGGGTCGCACCGCGGAATTGTCCCAGCTAGCCGGCTGGGTAAATACCTTTCAGCAGGATGAGTACCGCGTAGACCGGGATGTGATCGCCATTGGTGACTTTAATATCACCAGTTATCGCTCGAAACTCTACAAGGCGGTCACCCAGCATGGGCTGGCAGCGCCTAAAAGCTTATTGGGCCTTAAGCACGGCTCCAACCTGGCCAAGAACAAGCGCTACGACCAGATCCTGCACCACCCGACGGTGACCGGCTCGGTGTTCAGCGCCCACGGCGGCGTGCTGGACTTCTACAAAGGCAGTCACAAGACGTTGGCTCCCTATAAGTCCCTGTCGAAGAAGAAGTTTACCTACGAGCTTTCCGACCACTTGCCGCTGTGGGTTCAACTCAACGTGGACGTGGAGGATGAGCAACTGGACCAATGGATATCAAACAGGACTTAGTATCCCCCGGGCGGATGATGGGGCTGGCGCTGGGCCGACGTATTTTGATGTCGCTGGAAGCGGCGGGCCCCACTGGGCTAGATCAAATGGACTAGGCCTTCGTTTAGGCCATTGGTGCAATTGTTTATCCCCCGCCAGCTATTACCATTGTTGGGGTAACAGTCCGGGTCCATTGCTATAGGTGACTGTGCGGGGGGAAGCGTGAATGTTGTTAGCCAGGCTTTGCGGGATTGCTGGAAAAACAGGAGTGTGCGCTATGCGTTGCTGTTCTGTTTGTTCGCACTAACGTTGGGGTGAGACCGGGGGCAGTGTATTGGAGTGGGGGCGCGGCGCCAGGGAGGGCGCCGCGCATTTATAGCTTCGGGCTAGATCCGTTCGATGATGATCGCTGGTGCCATGCCGCCGGCGGCACACATGGTCACCAGGCCGAACTGCTTGTCGGCCCGCTCCAGTTCATCAACCATGGTGTTGATGAGGATGGAGCCGGTGGCACCGATTGGGTGACCCAGCGCCATGGCGCCGCCATTGACGTTCACTTTTTCACGGTCAAGTTCCAGGTCGCGAATGAACTTCTCTGCAACAACCGAGAACGCTTCATTGATCTCAAACAGATCAATGTCGGCAGCGCTCATGCCGGCTCGCGCCAGAACTTTTTGCGCTGCCGGTACCGGGGCGTTAAGCATCAAGGTGGGAGAGTCACCCATGTTCGCCATTGCCACGATACGGGCGCGCGGCTTCATGCCGTTGGCCCTGGCGTACTCAGGTGATGCCAGCAGCACTGCGGCGGCACCGTCTACAACGCCTGAGGAGTTACCGGCGTGGTGCACGTGGTTGATATCCAGGTCTGGATACTTCATTTGAATCAGGCCGCGGTAGGTAGTGCCCGACTCATCCAGTGGGTAATCGGCTATCGCCGCGAAGGAGGCATTCAGTTCCGCCAGGCTTTCCAGGGTGGTTTGCGGGCGCGGGAATTCCTCGTGATCCAGTGCGACGCTGCCGTCCTCGTTAAGTACGGGAATCAGTGACTTGTCGAAGCGGCCTTCGCTAATAGCGCGGGCTGCATTCTGTTGAGACTTCACGGCCAGTGCGTCTACAGCTTCGCGGTCTATGCCTTCCAGTGTGGCAATCGCGTCACCGCACACACCCTGGTGAGGCTGAGGGTGCATTTCGCGCAAGTGCAGGTTGTCGCTGTCGATAAACGGTGACATGCCTTCGACCTGGCCATAGCCAGACATCATCTCCGTGCCGCCACCAATGGTGAGGCTCTCCATGCCGGACATAATGCTGCTGGCGGCCATGTTGACCGAGGTAATGCCGGAGCCGCAGAAGCGGTCCAGGGTGACGGCGCTGGAGCGCACATCATAGCCGGCGTCGAGGGCGGCCATGCGACCGAGATCGCCGCCTTGCTTGCCGCGCTGCTGGCTGGTGCCCCAGACGATGTCGTCCACTTCGGCGGTGTTCAGGTCGTTGCGTTCGGCAATGGCCTTGAGCACAGTAGCGCCCAGGTGTTGCGGGTGCAGGTGGGCCAGTGCCCCCTTGCCGATTTTGCCAATTCCGCGGGGTGTGCGGCAGGCGTCAATAATCCAGGCTTCACTCATAGTAAGCTCCTTTCGTATATTCAGTGTCGTATTCGTGATCGGGACAGGCCGCTGTTAAAGCTACTTTCCTTTCCAGTTCGGTGCGCGCTTCTCGGCGAAAGCGGTGGCGCCTTCTATGGCGTCTTCGCTGAAAAAGACCGGATTCACAATATCGTTTTGCTTTTTGAACATTTCATCCTGGGCCCAGTCGCTCTGACTCTGGATAACGGCCTTGCTTGAAGCAACGGCCAGCGGGCCGTTGGCAGCAATCTTGGCGGCCAGTTCCTTGGCGGCATCCAGCGCGGTGCCGGCCGGTACCACGTGGTTGATAAGACCCAGCTCGTGAGCGCGCTGGGCGCTGATGAAGTCGCCGGTCAGGGCCAATTCCATTGCCACGCGGGGCGGAATCTGGCGCGGCAGTTTAACCAGGCCGCCGGCGGCAGCGGCAAGACCACGCTTGGTCTCGGGTATGCCGAACATGGAGTCATCCGCAGCCACAATCAGGTCGCAGGAAATAGCGAGCTCCAGTCCACCCGCCAGGGCGTAACCTTCAACAGCGCCAATCAGTGGCTTCTTCGGTGAGCTTTCGGTAAGGCCGGCAAAGCCGCGGCCCTCAATCTGGGGTGTCTCGCCGCTGACGAAGGCCTTCAGGTCCATGCCGGAACAGAAGGTGCCGCCAGCGCCGGTGAGAATAGCGACCCGCAGCTCGTCGTTGCTGTCCAACTCATCCATGGCAGCCGCCACGCCCTCGGCCAGCGCCTTGTTGGCCGCGTTCTTGGCCTGGGGGCGGTTCAGGGTGACAATCAATACGCCGTCTTCAATGCTGGTTAATACTTCATCTGACATGGTGTTACTCCTTTATCGATGTATGTGTTGAATAGGTAAAAACGAAAATCAATCAATCAGTGCCGCTCCGGCCTGGGCCAGCGGCTCTACTGCGGCGGCTTTGGCAGTTGCCTCGGCGCTGGAGGCGGTGCCAATCAATGCGCGCTTTTTCACGCCCTGCAAAATGGCCGCCAGTCGGAAGAAGCAGAACACCAGGTAGAAGTTCCAGTTCTCAATAGTGTCTCGGCCGGTGCGCTTGCAGTAGTCAGCCACGTATTCCTCGTCGGTGGGCAGGCCGATGGCAGCACGGTCAACACCTCCCAGCCCGCTCATACCGGTATCGGAGCGAGGCAGGGCCCAGGCCATGCATTGATAGGACAGGTCCGCCAGTGGGTGACCCAGGGTAGACAGTTCCCAATCCAGCACCGCGATGATGCGCGGCTCGGTTTTGTGGAACATCACGTTATCCAGCCGGTAATCACCGTGCACCAGGGTCACCAGGCCATCGTCGGCGGGCATATTGGCGGGCAGCCAGGCAATCAACTTTTCCATGGCGGGGGAGTGCTCGGTTTCCGAAGCTCGGTACTGCTTGGTCCAGCGGCCAACCTGGCGCTCGAAGTAATTGCCCGGCGGGCCAAAATCGGCCAGCCCAACCTCTTCCACGTTGACCTTGTGCAGCTCAGCCAGCACCCGGTTCATTTCGTCGTAAATAGCGCTGCGCTCTTCCTGGCTCTCTACCTCGGGCAAGGTGGCATCCCAGAATACGCGGCCATCCATGTATTCCATCACATAGAACATTGAACCGATGACATCTTCGTCTTCACACAGGCAATAGGTCTCGGCCACCGGCACCCCGGTATCAGCCAGTGCACTGATAACCCGGTATTCGCGGTCTACCGCGTGGGCGGACTTCAGCAACTCACCCGGCGGCTTGCGCCGCAGTACATAGTGCTTGCCACCCGCAGTCAGTTTGAAAGTCGGGTTCGATTGGCCGCCGGCAAATTTCTCTGCGGATAACTCACCGGAAAAGCCGGGGATGTTTTCTTCCAGGTAATCCTGGAGCTTCGCGATGTCCAGTGTTTGTGTGCTCATGAGTTCGCGTATCGTTGAATGAGTTGTTTGCCCAGTGCCATCATATGCACCTGGTCGGGGCCATCGGCCTGGCGGCACCAGCGGGCATAGTTATAGGCCTCGGCCATGAAGTAGTCCTGGCTGAGTCCGCCGGCACCAAATACCTGCATGCACTTGTCGATGACTCGCTGCACCCGGATGGGGGTGGAAATCTTGGCCGCCGCAATATAGTCCCTGGCTTCCTTGTTGCCCAACTTGTCGAGGCGGTCGGCGGTCTTAAGGGTCAACAAGCGTACCTGCTCAATTTCGCAAAAGCTGGTAGCAATATCCTCGCGAATACTCTGGTGTTGGGACAGGGTCTTGCCAAAAGTGGAGCGCTGTTCGACGCGCTGGCAGGCCAGCTCCAGCGAGCGCTGGGCGCAGCCGATCAGGCGCATGCAGTGGTGTAGTCGGCCCGGCCCGAGACGGCCCTGGGCAATTTCAAAGCCGCGACCTTCACCCAGTAACATATTGCTCGCCGGTACCCGAACATTGTCAAAAACCATCTCGGCGTGGCCGATGGGTGCGTCATCGTAGTTGAAGGTTTTCAGCGCGCGCTCTACGGTAAGTCCAGGTGTGCCTGCTGGTACCAGCACCTGACTCTGCTGCAAATGGCGGTTTTCGTTGTCGGGGTCAGACTTGCCCATGACAATAAAGATGCCGGTGCGCTCATTCATGGCGCCAGTGATAAACCACTTGCGGCCGTTGATGACGTATTCATCACCATCTCGCTCGATACGAGTCTCGATATTGGTGGCATCGGAGGAGGCAACGGCTGGTTCGGTCATGGCATAGGCGGAACGAATGTCGCCGGCGAGCAGCGGCTCCAGCCACTGCGACTTTTGGGCCTCGGTACCATATTTCATGAACACTTCCATATTGCCGGTGTCCGGGGCGTTGCAGTTGAAAATCTCCGGTGCCCATAGCACCCGACCCATGATCTCCGCCAGTGGGGCGTAATCCAGGTTGCTGAGTTCGCCGCCATGGTCTGCAGGCATGAACAGGTTCCACAGGCCCTGCTCGCGCGCCTTTGTTTTGAGTTCCTCCATCATGGGCACCGTGGCCCAGCGATTGTCACAGCTCTCGATATACTCGTGGTAGTCGTGTTCCACCGGGTAGACGTGCTCGTCCATGAAGGCATTGAGCCTGTCTATGTACTGCTGCGCCAATGGGCTGTGCTCAAAATCCATAGTGTTATCCTTTAGCCAATGCTTCGTTCGATGCCTTCCCAGTAGGGTTTGCGCAGTTCCTTTTTGAGTATCTTGCCAGAGGGGTTACGCGGCATTTCCGCGATAATTTCCAGTTGCCGCGGAATCTTGTAGCCGGCAATCCGCTCCCGGCAGAATTCGATCATCTCGTCCAGTTCCAGTAGGCAATCAGGCTTCAATACCACAAAAGCCAGTAGTGCCTCGCCATACTTGTCATCGGGTACGCCGATCACCGCGACATCCGCTACTGAGGCATGGTGGGCGATGGCGTTCTCGACTTCCACCGGGTAGATGTTTTCACCGCCACTGACCACCATGTCCTTAATGCGGTCCTTGAGATAAATATAGCCTTCCTCGTCCACACTGCCGGCGTCACCGGTGTGCACCCAACCATCGGTCAGGTTGCGGGCGGTCTCCTCGGGCATGTTGTAGTAGCCGATCATATTGGAGTCGGACTTAATCCAGATCTCGCCAACCTCATTTGCCGCGCATTCCTTGCCATCGGCGTCCATGATTTTCGCTTCAACACCGACCGAAGGGCGACCGCAGGACAACAGCAGTTCAGGCTGGCCAGCCAGTGCCCTGGCGTGGTCGGCGGGGCTCAGGTTTACCACTGTGCCGGAGGTTTCCGTCATACCGTACATTTGCACAAAATCGACCTCAAATACCTCCATAGCCCGACGCAGTATTGCCTCGGAAATCGGCGAGGCACCGTAGTAAATCTGCTTCAGGCCTGAAAAGTCGCGCTTTTCGATATCGGGCAAGGCCAGTACCGCCATGATCATGGCAGGTACCATGAAGATGCTGTTGACTGGATAGTTCTCGATATCTGAGATCACCTGGGCCGGGTTAAAGACCTTGTGCAGTATGATCTCGCCGCCGCTATAGGTGCTGATCAGGGCTGAGCCGGCACCACCGATGTGGAACATCGGGGCACAGACAATATCGGCCGAACCCAGGCTTGGACGATAGGGCATGAAGGTGGTATTCATGGCGCACTCGGCAACAAAATTAGCGTGAGTAGAAACCACGCCCTTGGGATTGCCCGTGGTGCCGCTGGTGTAGAGCTGGAAGAAAGGGTCTTCCGGGCGCACATCAACATCGGGCCTGCTGCTGTCCTGGCTGGCGAGCCAACTGTCCCAATCGAGGCTGTCGGGCAGCCCCCGGGTCAGCAGCTGGAAGTCGGCCGACAACTCCGGTCTCAGTTTGTCGAGTATCCCTTCAAAGCCTTCATCCAGCATGAGCAGAGCGCGGGCTTCGGCGTCATTGATGATAAAGGCCAGTTCGGCCGGGGCCAGACGGTAGTTCAGTGATACCGTGACCGCGCCGATCTTGCAGGCTGCCAGGAATAGCAGCAGGTGTTCCAGGCTGTTCTCACCGAGAATACAGACGCGCTGGCCCTTGCCTACACCCAGTGACCGCAGGCCGTTGGCCAACTGGTTCGCGAGGCGATCGACCTCGCCGTAGCTGGTAGTCTGCCCGTCCTGGGTCAGGCAGGCGTTATTAGGGAAATTACGAGCGTAGTATTCAGTAAAATGTTGAACGAGCATGCGGGCATCCCTGAAGTCGTAGATTTATCGCCTTCGCCAAAAGCCAAGCAGTCTGTGGGCTGGGCAGCGTTTGGACAATGACAAAGCGGGACAAAAAAATATACAGCAAATGACAGGGATTTGCGCCCGGCCTAGCCTCTTGGCCGGGCGATAAAGGCAAACTGCTCCTGCAGGGCCTGACGGGCTATGTTGGGGTCGTAAATTTTCACCCAGTCGGCATCCACATCGAATCCGTGGCTCACGCCCGGGTAGGTGATCAGCTCGATCGACTTGCCCGCGGCTGCCTGTTGCTCGGCGAAGCTCTGACAGGGCAGGGGGTCGGTAATCTGGTCCTTCTCCGCCAACATCATTAAAACGGGTATGTCAGGCTGCCAGCCACCTACATAATCGGCTGCGAAGCCACAGTAGGGATACCACGCCACTATGGCCTTTACGCCGGCCAGGTGCTGTCCGGGACTATCGGTGAGCCCCGGCGGTAGCGCATTGTAAAAGGCCAGGCTTTCCAGGGCGGTCCAGGCCCCGTGCGAGTAGCCAACAATGTAGAGTTGGCCGGGGTCGACGGTCGCCAACTGGCGCGCGTAGGCAAGCGCCACCAGTATGTCGGCGGCGCGCTCAGGGCCTTGCAACACCCGCCCATCGCAATTGTCCTGCCAGGCAATCTGGCGCGGTGTAAGGCTGTCGAGCACGATGGCCACATAGCCTGCAGCCGTCGCAGCTTCGGCTCGTGGCACGGTATTTTCACTGAGGCCGCCACAACCGTGGAAAAACAGCACCGCTGGGCGTGGGCCCTCGGCCTCGGGCAGAAACACCTGGATATAGGGCTCCAGCAGGGCTCGTTTCTCAACGAAGCTTTGCGGGTGGACGTTAATTGCGTCGTAGTAATACCAGTAGTTGCCTGCCGCGCCCGCCGTTAGCAGTGCGATCAGTGTAGCCAGGGCGTAAGCGCCAATTCGTTTCATCTGTTTTCGATCCTGTTTATCACGTCTCTAATTTGCGAGTGCCCTGCAATACAAGCTGGCGTCCAGATTGCCGCCACTGAGGATTACCGCAATCCTGGCGCCCCGGTTCAACTCCGCTTCCTGCATGGCAGCCGCCAGTGCAGCGGCGCCAGCACCCTCGGCAATGTTATGGCTGTCGGTGAAGTAGTACTTGATGGCCTGCAGGATCTCGTCGTCGCTGACGCTGACCACTCGGCTGACCTGGTCCAGCATCATTGCCAGCGCCTCGGGGTCCGGGATTCTGACCGCCAGGCCATCCGCCAGTGTATTCGCGCTCTCGGTACTGCAACATTTGCGGGCTTGCAGTGAGCGGGCGTAGCAGTCGGCACCGCTGGCTACAACGCCGATGATCTCTGTGCTCAGCCCCAGTGCATTGCGCGCGCAAATAGTGCCGCAGATACCAGAGCCAAGGCCAATTGGCACATAGATCCGCTCCAGGTCGGGCTGCGCCTTCAACAACTCCAGGGCATAGCTGGCCACGCCTGCGACCAGGTCAGGATGGAATGAGGGCACCTTATGCAGGTCGCGCTCCTCAGCCAGCAGGATTGCGTGGTCCAGGGCAGCATTGAAATCACTGCCCTGTACGATCAGCTTCGCGCCCATGGCCTGCATGGCCCGGTTCTTGTCGGGGTTGTTGCCCTCCGGTACCACGATCACCGACTCCAGGCCGAAGTTGCCCGCTGCCCAGGCGATGCTCTGGCCGTGATTGCCCCGGGTGGCGGCTATTACGGCGGAAATATCTGCCTGGGCGGCTGTAAGCTGGCTCATGTAGAGCAGGCCGCCGCGAATTTTGAACGCGCCAGTCGGATTATGGTTTTCATGCTTCACCCACAGTTCGCAGCCCAGTCGCTCATTGAGCAATGGCCACTGCAACTGTGGCGTGGGCTGTAGATACTGGTACACTTCTGCGGCAGCGGCTTCCAGAGCCTCAAGATCAGGTAGTAACATTTCAACAACTGGTCTATATAAATATTATTTATGCTAACGGGAAAATCTCCGATGTACAAAGAGCTCAAAGACACCTTCTCCGCCCTCACCGCGCCGGGGCAAATGTTTGAAATCAAGGAAGTGGAAGTTGCCGGCCAGACCCTGAAGTCCTGGGCCCTGGCGCCGGGCTCCCTGCGTGATGTCTGGGCCATGGCCGCTGGTCATGCTGACAAGGATTACCTGGTTTACCAGGACGAGCGCTGGACCTATGCCGAGGCCCAGGAAGAAGTGGCGCGTATCGCCAACTGGCTGGCGGCCAATGGTATCGGGAAGGGCGACCCGGTGGCGATCGCCATGCGCAATTACCCAGAGTGGATGTTGAGCTATTGGGCCGTGGTTTCCATGGGTGCGGTAGCTGTTGGTGTCAATGCCTGGTGGGTTGCCGAAGAGCTTAAGTATGGCCTCAAGGATTCAGGCACCAAGGCCCTGATCTGCGACCGCGAACGGCTGGAGCGGTTTGCCGAGGTCAGCGCAGAGTTCCCGGAAATGGTTGTTGTTGCCGTGCGCACCGAGGATGTGCCTGGCTGGGCGCGACCCTGGTCGGAGGTACTGGCCGCTGAAGCAAAAATGCCCGAGGTGACAATAGATCCCGATGACGACGCCTGTATCTTTTATACCTCCGGGACTACCGGCGTGCCCAAGGGCGCCCAACTGACACACCGCGGTTGTACCAATAACCTGATGAGCCTGATGTTTGTTGGCAGCGCGCAAACAGCCGCGGCGGCGGCTGCGAAAGGCGAGGCAGCGCCTGACCCTATGGCCCCGGGTGCGCCGCAAATGTCTTCCATCGTGGCGACACCGTTATTTCACGTCACCGCCAACAACTGCCTGGCCCAGGCCGTGACGATTGCCGGTGGCAAGCTGGCGCATATGTATAAATGGGATGCGGGAGAGGCTTTGCGCCTCATTGAAGAGGAAAAGGTCACGACCTTCACCGGGGTGCCTGTAATGAGCCGGGAAATCATTAACCATCCTGATTTTGCGCACCGCGATACCTCCAGCTTGCAGTCGCTTGGTGGCGGCGGTGCGGCCGTGCAGCCTGACCTCGTCGACAAGATCGAGCAGGGCGGAGGCGGTGCCAGGCCAAGCCAGGGTTACGGTATGACCGAGGTTTGCGGCATTATCAGCGCCTCGGCAGGCGACTATTTTATTGACAAGCCAAACAGCGCCGGCGTGGTAATGCCGATCTTCGACGTCAAGTGCATCGATAGTGAAGGCAATACCCTGCCTCTGGGTGAAACCGGAGAAATCTGCGTCAAAGGTGCCCAGGTGGTCAAGGGCTATCTTAATCGCCCCGAAGCGACTGCCGAGACAATTGTTGATGGCTGGCTGTACACCGGTGATATCGGCTATCTGGACGAGGACAACTTTATCTACCTGGTGGACCGGGCCAAGGACATGGTCCTGCGTGGTGGCGAAAACGTGTACTGCTCTGAAGTAGAGGCAGCCTTGTTCAAGCACGAGGGTGTCGGTGAGTGCGCGGTATTTTCAGTGCCGGACGAACGGCTTGGTGAAGAGGTGGGTGCCGCCATTTTCCCGACCCAGGATACCCAGCCTACAGCGGAGCAGATTCGAGAGTTTTGCAAAACCTTGCTGTCCCCGTACAAGATTCCCCGCTATATCTGGATTGTTGACGCGCCGCTACCGCGCAACGCCAGTGGCAAGTTCGTCAAGAAAGAGCTGCAGGACGCGCTGGAAGTGGCGGATGCAGAATAGCTTTGCAATAGCTTTGCCTCGCAAAGCGAGTCGCAGGCAAAGCCGCTGACCCGCACTATCAGCACGCTCACAGCCCCTTCCGGTAAGTATAGGGCGTCACACCAGTCCAGCCCTTGAACGCCCGAATGAAGGCGCTGGACTCGGAAAAGCCGGCGCGGTGAGATATCTCCTCAATACTGAGGCCGCGTTTGCCGAGATAGTGCAGGGCGATGTCCCGGCGCACCTGCCCCTTCAGTTCTGAAAACGAGGTGCCCTCCTTACCAAGTCGGCGGCGCAGGGTTTGCGGATGAACATCCAGCATCCCGGCCACCGTGTCCAGTTCCGGCATGTGTTCGAGGTCCTTGCGCAATAATTGCTTAACCCGCGCGGTCCAACTGGCCTGATCATATTGCTGGGTCAGCATGGCCAGGACGGGGTGACGCAGAAAGCGTTCCAGGGACTGTTCATTCTGGGTGACCGGTCGCTCCAGCAGGGCCCTGTTCAGTATCATTTCCGTATGTGCTTGATCGAAGAACACTGGATTGCCGGAAAACATGGGCCGGTATTCCCTGGCGTGCTCTGGTGCGCTGTGGATGAAGTTAAAAGCCTGGACGGGCAGCAGTTCCTGGCTCAACCAGCTGAGGAAGCGGTGACAGTTGAACAGCGCCAATTCGCCGGCGTACTCGTCAATCTCCGCGCTGCTTCCAGCGCCTGCCAGCCGCACGATAGCCAGCTCATCCTCGATGACTAATTGCGGCGCCATGACATGTTGAAACAAGCCAAAAAACCGGCAGTAACGCGCCAGGGCCTTGCCCAGGTTTTCGCAGTTGATCACCGCATAGCACATCATCGACCAGCTACCGATGGGCATCGCCTGTTGGCCGTAACCCAGTCCCTCATCACCCATCGCCAGCATGGTGCTCACTTGCAGGTCTGCAAATCGCTCTATGGAAATACGGGCGTCATCTTCGACCAGGAGTCGCGGCGAAATACGGTTTTCGCGCAGCAGTTGCACCGGGTCCAGGCCGTTCGTCACGGCGTACTTCAGCACGGCGCGTACAAAGTTCACGGAAATTGATTGCTGACGCATGGAGGCTTGTTAGCGGCAGTTGGCCTGCAACCAGGCCAAAACGAGTTCAGTTAGCTGGAGCCGGCTGTAGGAAAAGGAGTGATCGCCGGGAATCGCAAAGTGCTGCAGCTTAATACCCGGGTCGCGCAGGTATGCTGCCACCGTGGGCTCAAACATGGAGGCGGGGGGTGTCACCACATCCGCCTGCCCCGTGATCATGAATACTGATTTCCCACGCAGCCCCGGTCCGAACAGGCGGGTATCGAGTTTCCAGACTGGCTCTGACAGCAAGTCCTCGCGCATTTGCTTGCCGTCGAAGTTGTGCAGCATGAACAAGCCGTCGGCGTAGTCGAGGAACTGCAAAGCGCTGGGCTCGCCGGAGCGCAGCCCTTCGGCTATCAGGCCCAGGTTGGCCGGCGCCATAGCGCCGACACAGGCCAGGCTGGCATCCTTGCTGGCGGCTGCCAGGGCAGCGAAACCACCCATGGAGTGACCCAGCAGGGTCAGCTGCCGGGTGTTCACCCGGTAACGGGTCGCATTATCCCGCAGAAAATCGAGTGCGGCCTTAACGTCGACCACCAATTGCCCCAGGCGGTAATCGCCCTCGCTCCCCCAGGCGCCGCGATAATGAAAAAACATGATATTGAAACCTGCCCGGCGCAGGACCTGGGCGATATCCAGGTTTTTCTCGTTTCCAGGAAAGCCGTGCAGCAGTACCACAGTGGGATGGGGGCCGAGGCCATTGGCCAGATAAAGCAGGCCACTCATGCGTGAGCCGCTACTGCTGATCGTGATTTCCTCGATCATTGGCGGAAACATTTTGTCTGGGACCGGGTCCTCGGTCAGCGGGTTGGCGCCTGCAGCGACAGGACAGGTGAGCGCGGTGAGTAATATCAGCAGGGTTGCCGCCAGTTGCATCTTCGCTTCCAGGTGATGGTTCATTAATGCGGCCCCATGCTACTCCTGCCTGTCATTTTGGGTCAATTTATTTGTCCCAGCTTGTCATTGTTGGGGCAAGGGTCTCTCACCATACTGTTCGGCGCCAAACAGTTCCCAATACTATTCCAGGGGTATCTCCAGCATGCTTCCGAGAAATTTCACCGAAGAACAGAACATGTTCCGCGACACCTATCGCAAGTTCCTGGCAGCGGAAATCGTGCCGCATATGGAGCAGTGGCGCGAGCAGGGCCGAGTCGATCCCGAAGCCTTTCGCAAGGCCGGCCAGCAGGGTCTGCTGATGGTGTGGCCGGATGAGAAATATGGCGGCATTGGCGACAATGATTTTCGCTTTGAGCAGGTAATCATTGAGGAGACCGCTTATGCCCGGGCCGGGGATTGGTACAATTCCCTGCACAGTCGCCTGGTGGGACCTTACCTGACCCGCTTTGGTAACGAAGAGCAGTGTGAGCGCTTTTTGCCGGGCTGTGTCAGCGGTGAATGCATCCTCGCCATCGCCATGACAGAGCCCGACGCGGGTTCCGACCTGGCCGGTATGCGCAGTAGCGCGGTGGAGGCTGATGATCACTGGGTGCTGAACGGATCCAAGACCTACATTTCCAACGGTATCAACGCCGACCTGGTGATCGTAGCGGCCAAGACCGATCCGGACAACAATCCCCACGCCATGACCCTGTTCCTGGTGGAGCGCGGCTTCGAAGGATTTGAACGCGGCCGCAACCTGAAGAAAATGGGCCTGAAGGCACAGGACACGGCGGAACTGTTCTTTAACGACGTCAAGGTGCCCAAGGCCAATGTCCTGGGTGAGCCCGGTAAAGGCTTTATTTACCTGATGGAGGGCCTGGCAGAAGAACGCCTTATGGGCGCCGTCGGTTACCTGTCAGCGGCGCAGTTGTCTTACGACCTGGCGGCCGAGTTTGTCAGGGAGCGCAAAGCCTTTGGTAAACCGTTGGCGGCTTTTCAAAACACCCAGTTTAAGCTGGCTGAGCTGCGCACCGAACTGGATATCGCCCAGGTCTATACTGACCAGTGCGTGGCGGCCTTTAACGCCGGCCAACTGACTGCGGTGGATGCCGCCAAAGCCAAGTACATTACCTCAGAGCTGCAGGTCAAAGCGGCCGACATTGGTGTGCAAATGCATGGCGGCGCCGGCTACATGGATGAATACCCGATTTCGCGGCAGTACACCGATGCGAAAATTTCAACTATTTACGCTGGTACCTCTGAGGTCATGAAGATCATTATCAGCCGGGATTGCCTGGGCGATGACTACCAGCCCTTCAACTCCCGAAATTTTTGAGCCCTAAATCCTTAAGCAACCCTTCGCAGGAGAAACCACATGGAAATTAAAGATAAAGTAGCAGTTGTAACAGGCGGCGCGTCTGGCCTGGGCAGGGCCACGGTCAAGCGCCTGGTTGCCCAGGGCGGCAAGTGCGCGATTTTTGATATGAACGAAGAGAAGGGCAACGCGCTGGCGGCTGAGCTGGGCGAAAATGTCATTTTCTGCAAGGTAAACGTCGCTGATGAAGAGTCAGTGGCGGCGGCTATCGCGGCGACCATTGATGCCTTCGGCGCTATCCATATTGATGCCAACTTCGCCGGCATTGGCAACGCCATGCGCACCATGGGCAAAAAGGGACCGTTCCCGCTGGATGCCTTCAAGCTGATCATCGACGTCAACCTGGTTGGCACCTTCAATGTGCTGCGCTTGTGCGCCGAGCAAATGGCCAAGAATGAGCCCTTCAATAAGGACGGCGGTCGTGGCTGCATCATCAACACAGCATCTGTCGCAGCTTACGAGGGCCAGATTGGCCAGGCGGCTTATTCAGCCTCCAAGGGTGGTGTTGTTGGCATGACCCTGCCGATTGCTCGCGATCTGGCGGTGCTGGGAATTCGCGTTAACACCATCGTGCCGGGCCTGATCGCCACGCCATTGATGATGGGTGGTGCGGAAGAGCTGACCCCGGAAATCTGGGAATTCCTCAAGCCCCTGGGTGAGCAGGTACTGTATCCGCGTCGTCTGGGCGATCCTGACGAGATTGCGCACGTGGCCCAAATGATGGTCGAAAACGACTACATGAACGGCGAGTGTGTACGTATGGATGGCGGCATCCGGATGCAGCCCAAGTAAGTAGAGCAGAGTGGTCAATTAGAGGAGTAGGGCTATGGGTCCGTTGAATGGCTATACCATACTGGAACTGGCCGGCATCGGGCCTGCGCCAATGGCGGGCATGATGCTCGCCGACATGGGGGCAGAGGTAATTCGCATAGAACGTGCGGGTGCGTTCAGTCCCCCCATGTCAAAAGATGTCAGTTTCCGCGGCAAGAAGTCCGTGGTTTTGAACCTGAAAGACCCGGCCGGGGTGGACACCCTGTTGCGCATGGTCGAGAACGCAGACGTATTGATAGATCCCTATCGTCCAGGTGTCTGCGAGAAACTGGGCATTGGTCCCGAGCAGTGTCTTGAGCGCAATCCCAAGCTCATTTTTGGGCGCATGACTGGCTGGGGTCAGGAAGGGCCGCTGGCGAGTGCAGCTGGACATGACATCAACTATATCTCCATTACCGGTGCGCTTTATGCGACCGGTCGCGGTGGTGAGAAGCCAGTTCCGCCCCTGAATCTGGTTGGGGATATGGGTGGCGGCGGCATGCTGCTGGCCAACGGTATTCTCGCCGCCTTGCTGGAGACCCAGAATTCCGGCAAAGGTCAGGTTATCGATGCCGCCATGGTCGACGGAGCGGCGCAACTGATGTGGATGTTCCACGGCTTCCAGGCTGCTGGTGGTTGGGATGAGACCCGGCGCGAGGCCAATATGCTCGATGGTGCCGCCCATTTTTACGACACCTATGAGTGCGCAGACGGTGAGTACATTTCCATTGGCTCGATCGAGCCACAGTTTTATGCGCTATTGGTGGAAAAGGCCGGTCTGAACCCTGATGAGTTCGCAGACCAGCACAATCAGGCTCTGTGGCCTGAGTTGACAGAGAAGTTGAGCGTCGTATTCAAGAGTAAAACCCAGGCCCAGTGGTGTGAGCTAATGGAGGGCACTGATGTCTGCTTTGCCCCGGTGCTGAACTTCATGGATGCGCCTAAACACCCGGCTAACGTGGCACGACAGGCCTACCTTGAGGTAGACGGCATTACCCAGCCGGCGCCGGCTCCGCGTTTCAGCCGTACCCCCGGTGAGGTTCGCCACGGGGCCCACGAGTTGGGTGCGGATACTGATGCCACGCTAGGCGCCATGGGTTTTGAAGCCCAGGAGATAGCGACGCTGCGCGAGGCGGGCAGTATAGGCTAGGCCAGTGCATGTGATAAGCGGATAAAACGAGGATCAACCATGAGTGACTACGAAAACATCAAGCTGGAGCGGGATGGAGTTATCGCCATCGTCAGTTTCAATCGTCCTGAAACGCTGAATGCGATTGAAGGGGGCATCCGTCGTGAGATTCTTGCGGTAATAAACGAGGTTAATGCTGATGACAGCATTCGGGTGGTCATTCTCACCGGTGAGGGCAGGGCATTCTGCGCCGGTGCCGACCTGACAGAGAAGCAGCCGGATGGCTTCGATGTTGAGGACATGCTAAACACGGAGTACAAAGTGCCATTGATGGCAATCACCAATGCGCCAAAGCCCTGGATTAGCGCTGTCAACGGTGCCGCGGCCGGCGTTGGTTCTGCATTTGCCATGAACTGTGATCTGACGGTAATGGCTGAGAATGCCTACCTGTACCAGGCCTTCGCCGCAATTAGCCTGATTCCCGACGGCGGCGCCACCTGGCACCTGACCCGCACCCTGGGTAAAAAGAAGGCCTACGAACTGATTGCGCTAGGTGAGAAACTGCCGGCGCAGAGCTGCCTGGAACTTGGCTTATGTAACCGGGTGGCCCCGGCGGAGCAGCTGCTGGACGCGGCCAAAGCCCTGGCGATGGAGTTGGCGGGCAAGGCGCCGCTATCGCTGCGCTATGCCAAGGAAACCGTCAATGGCGCCATGTCGGAATCCGTCGATCAAACCATCTCCCATGAGGCGCGACTGCAAAAAATATGTATGCACAGCGAGGATGCGCGGGAGGGCACGCTCGCCTTCTTGCAAAAACGGGCGCCGCAATTCAAAGGCTGTTAGAGAGGTTTCATTATGAGCGGAGATATTTTGCTGGTTGAGAAAGACGGCCCGGTGGCAACGGTCACCTTGAACCGTCCAGAGGTGATGAACGCCTTGTCACCGGAATTGCTGGGCCAGTTGTGCCAGGCCTTTAAGCAACTGCAACTCGATAAAGAGATTCGCGCGGTGATCCTGACCGGTAATGGCCGGGCCTTTTGCGCGGGTCTGGATCTGAAAGCGATGGAATCCCATCCCGGCGGACTTGAGGCTTTCGCCATCCACGGGGAAAACGATGTGGCCAGGGCCATGGCTGATTTTGATCGTCCCATTATTGTCGCGGTTAATGGCGTCGCAGCCACCGGTGGCTTCGAGCTGGCGCTAATGGGCGACATACTGATTGCCTCTGAGCAGGCACGCTTCGCCGACACCCATTGCCGGGTGGGCCTGGCCCCGGGATGGGGCTTGTCGCAAAAACTGTCGCGGTTGATCGGGCCCAGCCGGGCCAAGGAAGCGCATTTCACTGGCAACTTCATCTCGGCTCAGCAAGCAGCGGATTGGGGAATGGTCAGCCGTGCGGTGCCGGCTGAATCCTTGCTTGACGATGCTCGCCAGGTAGCCTCCGATATTGCCTCCTGTGTGCCGGCCACGGTTCGGATCTACAAGAAGCTGGCTGATGACGGTCTCGCATCGACCCTGGGTGCGGGGATGGAGATGGAGAAACTGGTGATGGGGCATGCCAACAAGGGTGTTGCTGGCGACACCATTGGCCAGCGCCGCAAAGGTGTGCAGCAGCGCGGCAAGTCGCAGCTGTGAGCCTGCCAGTTCGTATTGCCTTATCGCTGCCCGCGCCGACCGGTTCTGTCGCCGATACCATCGCCATGGCGCAGCAAGCCGAGGCGCTGGGCTATGACGATATCTGGTTGGCGGACGCCGGTGGTCTCGATGCCTTTACGCTGGCACCGATGCTGTTGGCTGCCACTGAAAAGCTGCGACTGGGTATTGCAGTGGTGCCGGCATATACACGTACACCAGCGGTGATGGCCTCAACCCTTGCGGTTATCAACCAGGCTTATCCAGGGCGTTTTGTGCCGGGTTTCGGCACTTCCAGTCACGCCATAATCGAAGGCTGGCATGGTCTGGCCCTGGATAAGCCGCTGACGCGCATGCGGGAAACTGTATCCCTGCTGCGCAGCATGTTGGCCGGCGAGAAAACGGCCTTTGCCGGTGACACCTTGCGTAGTCACGGCTACCGGCAGGCGCCCTCGCAACCGACGCCGCCCATATACCTGGCGGCTTTACGCTCCAAAATGGTGGAGGCCGCAGCCGAGATTGCCGACGGTGTGATTCTCAATCTGTTCCCACGCAGCGCCCTGCCAAAAATCATGAACCATGTGGCGATTGGCGCCGAGCGCGCCGGCAAAGACCCCGCCGAGGTGGAAATCGTCTGCCGGCATATGGTGGTGGTGAGCGAAGACAAGGCCGCCGCGCGGGAGGCTTTCCGTGCCGGTTTCGTCGGCTACTATGCGACGCCGGTCTATAACAAGTTCCTTGATTGGGCGGGTTACCCGGAAGCCGCCGCTGAAATTCGGGAAGGTTGGGCCAGCAAGGACCGTGAGCGCACGGCCGCGGCACTGCCGGATGAGCTGGTTGATGAAATCGCCATTATTGGCTCTGCCGATGAATGCCGTGCGTTGATGCGGGGCTATGCGGCCGGTGGTGTTCACACCAATATTGTGTCCTGCGTCTACCCCACGCCGGAAGTACTGCAGGCGACCACGGAAGCCTTCGCTGCCGGGAACTTTGGTTTTTGAAGCCCCGTGATGCCGCGACCCTGATCATCGTGCGCAATAAGCGCGAGGTGTTGCTGGGGGTGCGTAGCGCCGGTCATGTGTTCATGCCGCACCTGTATGTATTCCCCGGTGGTCGCGTCGATGCCGGTGACTCCAGGGTGCCGTGCCCGGTACCCTTGCGGCCCGAGGTAGAGGCCAGGCTGACCAGCTCAACCTCAGCAGCCCGCGCCCGCGCCCTGGCCATGACTGCGGTACGTGAAACCTTTGAAGAGACCGGCTTGATTTTGGGCAGTCCCGCGCGCGTGCCCGTGCGCAGCCGCTCGCCCCATTGGCAACCCTTCTTTGCCCACAATATCGTGCCGGCCCTGGACAAGCTCGACTACGTCGCCCGCGCCATAACACCACCCAACCGGGTGCGGCGTTACGACGCCCGCTTTTTCATGGTGGATGCGGCACATGTGAGTGGTGACTTGCGCGGTAATGGTGAGCTGGAAGACCTGCGCTGGGTCAACCTGGCCGCGGCCAGCCGGCTGGCACTGTCACCGATTACGGAGTTGGTATTAAAGCTGTTGCAAAGGCGTATCACCGGGAAGCCCGGCGATCTTGATACAGTCCCTTTTTTTCGGCAACTGCATGGCAAGGAGCTGATAGAGCATGAGTGATATTGAGCTGCGCTCTCTGGCGGGCAGGCTGGCAGTGCCGCAATAGGCGCTGGTATGCGACAATGCGCGGCGGTATTGATAACTCTACGAGGCGTGTTGCTGCATGATAACTCCGCAGGATGCATTAGACAGACTTAAGCAAGGTAACCGTCGCTTTTTGTCCGGCGATCTTAATAGTGAGATTCTGGCCAGTCCGGCGCGCCGCGATGCGCTGATTCAGGACCAACGCCCCTTCGCCATCATCCTCGGATGCTCCGATTCACGCGTCCCCGCCGAGATCATTTTTGATCGCGGTCTCGGTGACCTGTTCGTAATTCGGGTGGCGGGTAACGTGGTGGCGCCCTCACAGATTGGCAGCATTGAATACGCAGCCGAAATGTTCGGCACTCGCCTGGTGGTGGTGCTGGGCCATTCCAACTGTGGCGCGGTGCAAGCCACCCTCGATGAGTTGCATCGACCCAGCGAGAATCGCTCCCCCAACCTGCGCTCAATTGTCGGTCGCATTACACCGGCGATAGAGGGGCTGTTGGCAGAAGACAGCAGTGGGGATGGTGCCGCGCTTATGCCTGCGGCGGTGGAGGCAAATATTCACGCCTCGGTGGAACAACTCAAGCACGGTTCGGAAATACTGGAGGTACTGATCGACGCTGAAGCACTGAGGATTGTCGGCGCCCAGTATTCGCTGGAGACCGGCGAGGTTCATTTTTACGAATAACTCTGACGAGGAAGATACAGCAATGACTGAGCTGTCTGTTGAGCAAATGAATTACGGGCCACTCAACGCCCTGATAGGTACCTGGAAGGGCGATGATGGCATGGATGTGGCGCCGGAACCCGATGGTGAAGAGCACAGCCCTTTTTACGAAGTGATTACTATTGAACCCGCAGGTGATGTGGATAATGCCGAGGAGCAGGAGTTGATGATCCTGCGCTACCACCAGGCGGTGTTTCGCAAGTCCAATGACAAGCAGTTCCACGACCAGGTCGGTTACTGGTTGTGGTGTGAGGCCAGCCAGACCATCATGCAAACGCTTACGATCCCCCGCGGTGTGAGCTTGCTGGCCGGCGGCACGGCGACCGTAGAGGCTGATACCACGACTCTGCAGGTCGAGGCCAAAGATGGTGATCCTGACTGGGGTATTGTGCAGTCGCCATTCATGCGGAAAAAGGCGCGGACCCTGGGTTTTCGTCACAGGGTCAACGTTAGCGGCGATACCCTGCGCTATGAAGAAACCACCTTGCTGGATATCTACGATAAGCACAATTTCGAGCACACAGACGGTAACACCCTGACCCGGCAACGATAATGAGCGATGATCTGCGGCCAGAGCTGGCCGGTTTGCAGGAGCGACTGGAGAAGACCCTGGATGGGCAACGTAGTGAAGCCCTGGCCAAGCGTCACGGAAAAGGCTACCGCAGTGCGCGGGAAAATCTTGCCGACCTGGTTGATGCTGATAGTTTTACCGAGTATGGCCAGTTGGCCGTCGCCGCCCAGCGTAATCGCCGGGATTACCAGGACCTGCAGAGCAGTACTGCTGCCGACGGCGTGATTACCGGTGTCGGCACCATCAATGGCCAGCAGGCGGCCGTGGTGATCTACGATTACTCGGTGCTCGCCGGCACCCAGGGTTACTTCCACCACAAGAAACTGGACCGTATCTTTGAACTGGCCGAGGACTGGGAACTGCCGGTAGTGATGTATACCGAGGGCGGAGGTGGGCGCCCCGGCGATACCGATGTGGCTACCCAGATCGCCGGGCTTAACATCAGTTCCTTTGCCACCTGGGCACGCTTGTCCGGCCTGGTGCCCCGCATAGCGGTCAATAATGGATACTGCTTTGCCGGCAACGCTGCCCTCTTCGGTTGCGCCGACATTACCGTTGCGACCCGCTCCTCCTGGATTGGCATGGCGGGTCCTGCCATGATCGAAGGCGGTGGCTTGGGCGTACATGCGCCGACCTCGATAGGCCCCAGTGATGTACAGGAGCGTAATGGCACCATCGACATAGTGGCCGAAGACGAGGCTGATGCCACCCGTATCGCACGCCAGTTATTAGGCTATTTCCAGGGCCCGGTGGTGGATTGGAGTTGCGCCGAACAGGAGAGTCTGCGCGAGGCGGTACCTGAGGACCGGCGCTGGGGTTACCCAGTGCGCAGGATCATAGAAACTATTGCCGATAATGACAGCTTCCTGGAACTGCGACGCATTTATGCGCGCCCGATTATCACCGGCTTTATGCGGCTGGAAGGCAAACCAGTGGGTTTGATTGCCAATGACTGCCAACAGCTGGGTGGTGCAGTTGACGCGGAGGCTGCCGAGAAGGCGGCGCGCTTCCTGCAACTGTGCGATGCCTTTGGCTTGCCTGTGGTGTCATTGACCGACACGCCGGGATTCATGGTCGGCCCCGATAGTGAGAAACAGGCTGCTGTGCGGCGCATGTCCCGGCTATTCGTTACCGGCGCCAGCCTGACTGTTCCCCTGGTCGCCATATTTTTGCGCAAAGGCTACGGCCTTGGGGCCATGGCCATGACCGGAGGCAGCTTTGTAGCGCCGGTCTATGCGGCGGCGTGGCCAACGGGAGAGTTTGGCGGTATGGGCCTGGAAGGTGCAGTCAGGCTCGGGTACAAGAAGGAGCTGGAGGCGATTGCAGACCCGGTTGAGCGGGAAGCCCTGTTCCAGCAGTTGCTGGGCAAGATGTACGAAGTGGGCAAGGCCACGGAGGCGGCAGCGCACCTGGAAATAGACGCGGTCATCGATCCCGTGGAGACGCGGGCGGTGATTCTTCGTGCTCTGGCGGCCGCGCCCATGGCGAGGCCGCCCCATGGCAATCGCCGTGGCTTTGTCGACACCTGGTGAATGGCATGTCTGTGTTACTGGCGATGATGGGGTCCGTGGTTAGGGCGTGGCCTGGACCATGACCAGGCAAGCGCCGATGGTCCATGCCCGCGGTATTAATGCCATTTTGCAGGTGGCCGAACGCTTCGGCGTTGCCCGGGACAAGCTACTGGCACGGGCACACCTGGAAGTAGAGTGGTTACGCCACGCCGATGACCGTTTGCCGCTGCAACGCCAGTTCGAGATGTATCGCCTGGCCGAGGAGCTGACAGGTTCCGGTGATATCGGTCTTTATGTCGGCCGTACCCTGTTCTTTGCGGGCATCAACCTGCAGTTGTATATGTCGACCCTGTGCAGCAGCTTCCGCGAATATCTCAACCTGGTGCCGAGCATACTCAAGTTGCGTGGCGACATCGGAGAAGTCTGCGTCGAGCGCGATGGTGAGTTCATTCTGCTGGTCTGGCAGCCGCTGCAGCCAGAGAGCGGCACCGAGCGATATCTTAGCGACGAAATTCTGGTTACTTCAGCCTGCATCGTCAATACCTTGTGTATCGATCCGATACCGGTGCGGCGGGCAGATTTCACCTATTCGCGCCCTGCGGACCTGACGCAGTTGCAACTGGCCTTTGGCAGCGAACTGCACTTTGAGCAGCCACGCAGTTGTATCTACCTGGACCGCGCGTCCTTGAAGTCCCCGGTGATTAAGCTCGACTATGAGCTGGACGAGGACTGGGCCAGCGCGCTGGAGGACCTGTTCGAGGATGAGCTGGGTGAGGACCCCTTCCTGCACGATGTGCGGCATCGAATGGTACGGGCCTTGCCCCAGGGCGAGGTCAGCCTTGACCAGCTTGCCAAAGAGCTGGGAGTTTCCAGGCGCACTCTGCAGCGGCGTCTCGCTGAACGCGATACCTTTTTCCAGCGCGTTTTGTCTGAGGTCAGGGCAGAGCTGGCAGCGCGCTACCTGGCGGACAAACGCCTTGATATTACCGAGATAGCATTCCTGCTTGGCTATTCTGATCTGGCGTCATTCTCCACTGCCTTTCGCGGCTGGTATAAGAGGTCGCCCAGCGAGTATCGCGCGGGCTAAAGCTACTATACTTACTGGTCTGAATTACATCGACGGTTTGGCACAATATCCAAAGAATTTGGCACCGCTTCGCAGGCTGTCAGCATGCCCAGTTTCTAACATAGCGGCCTGTCTCGCCGCTTGCTGATGGCTGCCGCTACTCAGAGGAAAATATCATGTCACTGGATTTCGACTCGGCCCGCTTGCCGAACCCCAATATAAGCGAGGATCATGAGGCCTGGCGTACCCAGTTGCGGCGCTTTATCGACACCGAAATCATGCCTTTTGCGGAAGACTGGGATGAGGCCGGCGAGATCCCGATTGAGCTGTGGCCCAAGGCGGCGGCGGTGGGTCTGTTGGGCATGAACTACCCGGAAGAGTTTGGCGGTACCCGGGAGGGCATTGATTCCTGGCATGGCTGGATCACCAACGAGGAACTGGCCCGGGTCGGGGTCGGCGGCATCGGCGCCAGCCTGATGGTACACGGCATAGGTCTGCCACCGGTGATCAACTGGGGTAGCGAGGCCATGAAGCAAATGGTCGCGCCGCCGGTTCTTGCCGGCGAAAAGTGGATCTCGCTGGGGATCACCGAGCCCGGTGGCGGCTCCGATGTGGCGCAGTTGGCTACCACCGCAGTTCGCGATGGTGATCACTACATCGTCAACGGCTCCAAGACCTACATCACTGGCGGCATGCGGGCGACATGGGTGTCTACTGCGGTGCGCACGGGTGGCGAGGGAGCCGGTGGCGTCTCCATGCTGCTGATACCGACCGATGCCGAGGGTTTCTCGCGCACGGCACTGGATAAGAAACAGGGCTGGTGGGCTTCTGACACGGCAACGCTTTATTTCGATAATGTGCGGGTGCCGGTGGAAAACCTGATTGGTGAAGAGAACCAGGGCTTTAAGGTTATCATGACCAACTTTAACAGTGAGCGCATGTTCATGGCCGCGGCAATGGAGGCCCTGGGCCGGGTGTGCCTGGAGGAGGCGGTGGCCTGGGCGCAGGAGCGCAAGACCTTTGGCAAGCGACTGGCAGATCACCAGGTAATCCGCCACAAGATTGCGCAGATGAAGCAGAAACTTAATGCCACCCAGGCCTATATTCGGATCTGCTATGAGTCCTTTGAGGCGGGCCATCCCAATCCCGGTGATATCGCTCTGCTCAAGGTGCAGGCCAGCGAGACCATGGAATTCTGTGCTCGCGAGGCGATGCAGATCCTGGGTGGGACAGGCTATATGCGCGGCAACCGGGTCGAGCGGATATACCGGGAAGTACGTGTCAATGCGATCGGTGGCGGTTCTGAAGAAATCATGCGCGACCTGGCGGCCCGGCAGTACGGCTTTTAAACGAGGAATGAAATAATGGCGATGAAACTATGGCACTGCCGCGGCGCACGCTCTCTGCGTGCCCTGTGGGCGCTGGAAGAAATGGGCCTGGATTACGAGGTGGAAATCATGCCCTTCCCGCCGCGTATCTTCCAGCCGGATTTTGTGGAAACGAATATGTTGGGCACCATTCCCTACCTGGAGGATGGGGCGACGCGTATGACCGAGTCCACGGGGATTTGTCACTACCTGGTAGAGCGTTACCAGCAATATGATTTTGGTCTACAAGCTGATCACCCGGAGTACGGGGCCTACCTGAACTGGCTGTACCATAGTGACGCGACCCTGACCTTTCCGCAGACCATTGCCATGCGCTATTTTCACCTGGAACCAACGCCGGAGAAGCAGCCGGTGGGGATAGATTATGGCAAATGGTTTTTTGCCCGCCTGCGTATGCTGGATGCGCATATCAAGGATCGGGATTACCTGTGTGACGATCGCTTTACCATTGCCGATATTGCTATCGGCTACGCCCTTTACCTGGCTGACACCCTGAAATTGGGTGAGACCTGTGGCAGGGAGTTTGCACCGCAGACCGCCGCGTACCTGGCGCGATTAAAGGAGCGGCCCGCCTTTCAGCGCGCCGATGCCATGGACGCTGAGCAGCCGCCCACCCTGTAGGAGAGTAGGATGAATAGTGCAGTAGAAAGCAGCAGCGCCCCCAGTGAACAGGAGCTGGCGGATTTTCGTGCCCAGGTCAGCGCCTGGATGCGCGATAACAAGCCCGCCGACCCCGGCTTCCTGTTGCCGCAAACCTTTATGGAAGTTGGCTCTGATCAGCAACTGGATTTCCTGAGGGAGTGGCAGCACAAGCTTTGGTCTGCCGGTTACCTGGGTATGGCCTGGCCCAAGGAATACGGTGGCGGCGGCGTCGCGCCGGTTTTCCAGATGATTGCCGATTCAGAAATGCGCAGGGCGGCAGTGCCAATTGCTTTCAATGTGATTGGCCTCGGCTGGGCCGGTCCCCTGATCATCGATACCGGCACTGAGCAGGAGAAAGAGCGTTATCTGAAGAATATCCTCAGCGCTGAAGATATCTGGTGTCAGGGCTTCTCCGAGCCCGACCACGGCTCCGATCTGGGTAATGTGCAAACCCGTGCGGTGCGCGATGGTGATGAATATGTCGTCAACGGCACCAAGATCTGGACCACCATGGGTAACTACGCCAGGTATATGATTCTGCTGGCTCGCACTAACCCCAATACCGAGCGCAAATATGACGGCTTGTCATTCTTCCTGTCGCCCATGCAGGTCGATGGTATCGATCCGCGGCCTATTCAGAAGCTCACCGGGGAATACGGATTTACCGAGACATTCTTCACGGATGCACGCATTCCTGCTGAGTGCCTGATGGGTGAGGAGGGCCAGGGCTGGAAGATCGCCATGCAAACCCTGCAATATGAGCGCGGCGCAGAAGCCGGTGCTGCCGGTGGCCTGATGCAGGTACGGGTGGTGATTGATGATGTGATTGACTCACTGCGTGGTGTTCAGCGCGACGGCGCGCCGGTTTTGGATGACCCGGTTATGCGCGACGAACTGGTTAAACTGATCATGGAGGAGAAGGCGAACAACCTGGGTGGGCGCCGCGCGTCAATCCCGGCCCTGACCTCGGACTACCCTTTCTCTCTGAACTTGTCGGGCAAACTGCGTAGCAGTGAATACGCGCGGCGTATGCGGCAGTTCGCAATCACTTGCCAGGGGGGGCAGGGTGGTCTCTACGTCGGCGATCAGGAAGCGCTGCAGGGCGGCTTCTGGCAGCGGGCCTATTTGAACAATTTTTCCACCACCATTGGCGGTGGCACGAGCCAGATCCAGGCCAATATTGTCGCCGAACATGTATTGGGTTTGCCGAAATGAGCAGTGCAATGAATAGAAACAACGAACTCCAGTTCAGTGACGAGCAGGCCATGATTCTCGATAGTGCGCGGGAATTCTGTCGCGACAAATCGCCGATTGCAGCGGTACGCGCCCTGTTGGACAGTGAGACCGGTTTCGACCCGGGTGTATGGCAGGAAATGGTCGAACTCGGTTGGCTGGGCCTCACAATACCAGAGGAGTATGGCGGTTCAGGGCTGGGAGTCGGGACTGCAGTGGCGCTGGCGGAATGCATGGGGCGACACTTGCTTTCCACACCTTTCCTGTCATCGACCCTGGTGGCCCAGGCTGTGTTGCGGGCGGGTAATTCGGCGCAGAAAGATGACTGGCTGCCACGTCTGGCTACCGGTACGATTGCAAGCCCGGCCCTGCTTGACGGTGGTGATTGGGGTGACACAGAGACAGCCTGCATAGCCACTCAAGATGGCGACACAATTACCCTCTCCGGCGAGAAATATTTTGTGAGTGATGCCGAGACGGCGGAACTGCTATTGGTTTTCTGCCAGTTGCAAGGGCAAGCAGCGCTGGTGCTGGTGGAGGCCTCGCAATTGCCGGCCGGTGCAGTGCAGGGACATGTGCTGCTGGATCAAACACGGCGCGGCGCCAGGCTGTCGCTGGAAGGTGTCAGTGTACCGTCAGCTGCCTTGCTGGAACTGGATAAGACGGCGGCTACACTGCGCGATATTCGACTGCTGGGCGCATTGTTGATAGCGGCGGAAGCGACTGGCAGTACGGCTGCCTGTCTCGATACGGTGGTTGAGTACCTGAAAACCCGCAAACAATTTGGCAAGTTGATCGGTTCCTACCAGGCCTTGAAGCATCCCACCGTGGACATCTTGTGTCAGCTTGATGCTGCTCGCTCACTGATCTATCACGCGGCTACTATTGTTGGCGACTCGGCTCTTGATGACGACGCCGAGATAGCCTGCCGCATGGCCAAGGCCACAGCCGGCGACGCGCTGGCCTTCGCCGGTGACAGGGCAGTGCAGTTTCACGGCGGTATGGGTTTTACTTATGAATGTGATGCGCAGCTCTATATTCGCCGCGGCCAGTGGACCCAGCAGCAATTTGGAGATGCCTGGCATCATCGCAAGCGCCTGGCGTCACTGTTGCTGGATAGCTGAGGCTATGTTGGCCGGCGTAATCCCACAAGCAAAGACATTAAGGACGAATGCATGAAGAATTTGTTTTCTGTCGCCGGTAAGGTGGCTGTAGTGACCGGTGGCTCCACCGGAATAGGGGCGATGATTGCGCGCGGTTTTGTCGAGAACGGCGCCAAGACCTACATCACGGCACGTAAACTGGAACAGTTGGAGGCGACGGCCGCTGCCTTGTCGGAAATCGGCGAGTGCATCGCTATTCAGTCGGACCTGTCCACCCTGGAGGGCGTTAACGGCTTTGCCGACGCTGTGCTGGCCAGGGAGAGTAAGCTGGATATCCTGATTAATAATGCAGGTGCTACCTGGGGCGCAGCAATCGATGAGTTTCCGGAGAATGGCTGGGACAAGGTGATGGACCTGAATGTGAAATCCATCTTCTTTCTCACCCAGCGCTTTCTGCCTGCGCTGCGTGAAGCCGGTGATGCGGATTGCCCGGCAAAGGTCGTTAATATTGCATCGATCAATGGCATAGCTCATCCGCATATGCCCAACTACTCCTATTCCGCCAGCAAGGCGGCAGTCATTCAGCTAACCCGGCATATGGCCGCCGACCTGGGCCCTGAAAACATCAATATCAACGGCATCGCGCCAGGCTTTTTCCCAAGCAAGATGACTGCACACCTGCTGCCGGACGATCCCGAGTCCATGCAGGTCTCCGGAGCTCCGGTGGCTCGCCTGGGTAAACCTGAGGATGCGGCGGGGACGGCTATCTATCTTTGTTCCGAGGCCAGTAACTACCTCTGTGGCCATACCATAGTGATGGATGGCGGCGTCATCGCCCAGGCGGGTTGAGACTGTGACGCGGCTGACTGGCCTGAGTCGCTCGGTGGCGGGCAGTGTGGTGCTGATTACCGGTGCCGCCAGCGGCATCGGTCGAGCCACCGCGCAACTATTTGCGGATGAAGGGGCACGACTGGCCTTATTGGATAAAAATGCCGAGGCCCTGGCGGAAATAAAAGCCGAAGTCGAAGCGCAGGGTCAGCAGGTGTTCACACTAGAGGTAGATCTCGCTTCCCGCGCCGCGGTCGAGCAGGCTGTGGCGGCGGTTATCAGCTATTATGGCGAGCTTGATATATTGGTAAACAACGCCGGTTTCGCGATTCCCGCAGCAATTGAAGATGACAATTACGCAGCTGTCTGGGATGCCTCGATGGCTGTGATGGCAGGAGCCCAGGCCTGGGCTGTGCGCGCGGCGCTACCGGGTCTGCGGCAGGCGGACAACCCACGCGTGATCAACCTGGCGTCCACCGAAGCACTGGGCGCTACCCGCTTTAACAGCGCCTATGTGGCAGCAAAGCACGCGGCGCTGGGCCTGACCCGGGCGCTGGCTGTAGACCTGGGTAAGGAGGGTATTACCGTGAATGCCGTTTGTCCGGGACCAGTACGCACCGGCATCACCGAGGCGATAGCAGAGGACGACAAGGTCGCTTATGCCAATCGTCGCACGGCCCTGCGGCGCTATGCTGACCCAGAGGAAATCGCCCACGCCATCTTGCACCTGGCCCTGCCTGCATCCAGTTTTATTACTGGCGCTATGCTGGTTGCCGACGGTGGTCTCACCATTCGCAATGCCTGAAGGAAGAATTTATGGATAGCGTTCGCACCGCCGCGCATTTTGACCTGAGCGGCAAAGTCGTCGTGGTTACTGGAGGAAGTCGCGGGCTGGGTCTGGCAATGTGCCGCGCGTTTGCAGAGGCTGGCGCCACGGTGGTGGTCAGTTCCCGCAAAGCCGAGGCCTGCGAGCAAGTCGCCCTTGAGCTGGCCGCGGCCAGCGGCCAGCAATGCCTGGGCATCGCTTGCCACGTTGGTGACTGGAGCGCCTGCGACGCGCTGGTAGACGCAGTCTATGAGCGTTTTGGTCGTATTGATGTGCTGGTTAACAATGCCGGGATGTCGCCCTTGTACGAATCATTGACCAGCGTCACTCGCGAGCTCTGGGACAAGGTCATCAGCGTTAACCTGGCCGGTCCTTTTCGTTTGTCGGCGGTAGTGGGAGAGCGAATGGCGGCCGCTGACGGCGGCTCGATTATTAACGTCAGCAGTATCGCCGCGGTTGCGCCCAGTGGCGCAGAAGTGCCCTATGGCGCCGCCAAGGCTGGTTTGAATAACCTGACCCAGTCCCTGGCGCACAGCTATACTCCCAAAGTGCGGTGCAACTGCATCATGCCGGGGCCGTTCCTGACCGATATTTCCAATGCCTGGACTGACGAGGTGCACGCCGCATTTCGCGCCATGGTGCCACTGGGCCGGCCGGGAGAGCCCGAAGAGATTATTGGCGCCGCGCTGTACCTGGCCAGTGATGCTTCCAGCTATACCAATGGCGCCGTGATTCGCATTGATGGTGGTATGGCTTACGGTACCGGCTAGCCCGCCACCGGCGCTGGTGCCGCGACTGTGTTGAGAGCGTTCTTGATTTGTTTGCGGCTTAGCCGGTAGGCAACCCAGTACTTGTAGATATTGCTGACGTACTGGACGGTCTCCCTGCCAATGCGTCGGGCCGCTATCACTTCTACATTGTCAAACCAGAGATTGGGGTCCAGGCCTTCGCGTTCGGCCTCGCTACGCAATTTTGCCACGCGGCCGGGACCGGCATTGTAGGCTGCAAACGCGAACAGGGTCTTGTCCAGGTCGGTCATGGGCTCGTTCTCGAAGTAGCGATCCCGGATGAAGCGCAGGTACTTGTTGCCGGCATGGATATTGTTTTCCAGCTGCTTGATGTCCGGGATGTTCACGTTCTTGTCGGAAGCGGTGCTGGGTAACAATTGCATGATGCCAACCGCGCCGGTATGGCTGCGGGCGCTGTGGTCGAGCCGGGATTCCTGGTAGGCCTGGGACATGACCATCAGCCAGTCGAAATCGTAGCGGCTGGCGTATTTCTGAAACAGGTGGGCGGTGGCATTGAACTTGTTCATTTCCGGTGTGCTGAGGCTGTTCTGGATGTATTGCTTGTCCTCCAGGTAGCGCTTCAGCAGTATGTTCCCTATCAGGGTGCCTTCGCCGGTCTTGCGCAGGTACTTATTCAACATCTTCTTCAATTTGGGGCTGTCTTTACGCATGGCCCAGGCGATGTTGCCGCCGCTGCGCAGCACCAACTCCGGGTGTACCGTGATGTCTGTAAAAATTTGCTGCCAGAACCGCGCTTTGTGGGAATCGACGACGATAGCCTCGATGAGGCCTGCATTGACCATTTCCAGTAAGTCTTCGTCCTCCAGGTGTTCATCCACCGTCACGATATCGACCGGCGCCAGGGCTTGTGCGGCGAGGGTTTCGTTCAGTGCCAGCAAACTGTGGTGGTAGCTGCTGGAGGCGCGTGCGTGCAGCTGCCGGCCGGACAATTCCAGCAGTGCGTCGATAGGCTTGCTGGCGGGGCCGGTGACAAGCACTTCTGATACGTTGCGTAATACCGGTTCGGAAAAGTCCACCCGCGCTTCGCGCTCAGCGGTCACTGTCAAATTGGCCACAGCAATGTCGCCGTATCCGGCCTCCAGTGCCGGCAATAATTGGTCGCGGGTAACCGGAATGAAGATAAGGCTGAGCTTCAGGGTGCCGGTTTGCAATTCCTTGTTGATGAATTTCTCGAAGCCGGTGAGGGCGTCATAGGACAGGCCGCGCTGTACCGCGCCGTCAAAGAAGTAGAAGGTTTTACTGGGCGTAACCAGGGCGCGGATCTGGCGCTCGCCGACCATGGCGTCGAAATCCCGTGGCTGACGCGGGGTAATCAGGTCCAGGTAGTCCAGCCTGCCAGGTTCATTTTGTGTGGGCCTGGTGGCGTCATCCACCTCCGCAGCAGCGTCATCCAGCTCCGCAGCAGTGTCATCCGCCGCAGCCACAGGCTCCTCCATGGGCGCTGTTTCCGCAACGAAGCGGTCACTGAGCCCGATGGCGATCAGGGCGATCGCCAGGAGCAGGATGGCAGCAGTTGCGAGCTTAGGCATATGAGCTGCAAATTAGCACAGCAGGTGCTGGCAAGCTACTGATTATAAACATATTTATGCGTCAGCGGAGGCAGGGTCGCGTGGTGGCAGGATGATCTCAATGGCGGGCTCGTGCCTACAGGTAGGTATTCACGGCTTGTCGGCTGCGACGCTGGCAGCTTATAGCGAGTCTCCAAAGCCCGCCAGCTCTGCCATGTTGGAAAATAACTCAATAATATCAGTGGTCTGGGACTCATTACTAAACTCACGGTAAAGTGTATCTACATTGACGGCGATGCGCTCCGAGTCCAGCCATTTGGCGTATGTACCGAGATCAATGTCCCGGGCCGCCTCCTGTGCGCCCATACCGGCGTCGAAACGCTCCCGGGCCTGGTCGCGCACGTATTCCAGGTATTCGCGCACCCGGCGTACACCCGCTTTGTCGGTGATCGGGCCGTGGCCCGGCACGATGGTCTCCACGTCCATGGCTTCAATACGCTGACAGGCGGCAATCCAGTTGGCAACCGGTCCCTGCCACATGATGGGTGTGCCCTCGATGAACAGGATATCGCCGGTGAACACGGTCTTGTCGGTGGGACAGTGTACCAGTACATCACCGCGGGTATGAGCCGGGCCCACTTCAATCAGCTCAATGGCCTTGTCACCGACCTGCAGGTCCAGGCGGCCCTGGAAAGTGCGGGTAGGGGGAGTGAACTGGATTCCCGCAAAGGAAAACTTGCCAAAACAGTGCAGGAAATATTCCCCGGTCGGTCCCATATCCCTGGCCATGTCGACGAAAGCGGCCAGCGCGTCTGGTGGTAGCTCTGCCATTTCCTCCGCTGAGGCGGCCGAGGCAATGATCTCAGCGCCGCTGACCAATTCATTGCCATGACAGTGGTCGCCATTGGCGTGGGTATTGACGAGGGTATCGATGCGGTCGCTGGCCTGTGGCGCGGCGTCGCGCATCGCCGCCAACATTTCCCGGGTCAGGTCCAGGTCAAACAGCGTGTCGACCAGCAGCGATTCCTCGCCGTCGGTAATCAGGCCGGCATTGCTCCAGCCCCAGGAGCCATCCGGCGCCAGCCAGGCGAAACTGCCATTGCCGAGATCGTGCAATCCTTTCTGGTAAGTCCAGTGCATTCTCGCCTCCAACATTGCATCCTGTGGTCATTCTAGGTTATATCCTGTCAGCTTGTTTTGCGATGAGAGAGAACGCGGATGATTTGGGTGATGCTTGTAGTTGTGGCGCTGCTGGTGGCGGTGAATTTGTTCCTGCTGCGGGGCGACGATTTACGGGTGCACGATCAACCCCGACCACTGGCCATGGGTGGTGAGCGCAAGCCCAGCGAGGGCCACTTTGAGGCAATCTCGTCCCTGGGAGAGATGATTGGAGCGTTTGAGAGTGTGTCGCGCAAAGAGCAGTTGGGGCTTATGCGCGAGTACATGGATGCCATGGGTAGCGATGTGGGCTTTGAGGGTCGCGTCATGCCGGTCGACAACGGCGGGGTGAAAGGCGAGTGGATTGTTGCCGCCGGCGGAGACCCGTCCCGGCGCATGCTGTATATCCATGGCGGCGCCTGGGTTATGGGCAGCCCCCTCAGTCATCGCGCTATCACCACCCACTATGCCGAACTGCTGGGCGGTGCCGTGTTCTCCCTGGATTACCGGCTGATGCCCGAAAACTCCCGCCAGGATGGCATCGACGATTGTCGCGCCGCCTATCGCTGGTTGCTGGAAAACGGGCCTGAGGGCGCCAGCAGCGCCGAAGAGATTTTCATTTCCGGCGATTCAGCCGGTGGTAACCTGACCCTGTCGCTGATCAACTGGATTCGCGACCAGGGGCTTCGCGCGCCCAATGCGGCCGTCGCCTTGTCCCCGGCGACTGACGGCACCTTTACCAGCCCGAGCATGAAAGACAATATCGCCACAGATCATATGCTGGGCCCGATGTTTGGCAAGATGAGCCGGGTGCCGAAATGGCTGCTGCGCTTCGTGGCGCTGTTCAACAATCGCATCAGCCCCAGTAATCCCATAGTCTCGCCGGTGTTTGCTGACCTCAGCGGCTTGCCGCCGACACTGGTTCACGTCAGTGCTCACGAGATGCTGCTGGATGATGCGGTGCGCTATGTGAACAAGGCCAGGGCCCAGGGCTCGCCGGTGGAGTTACAGGCCTGGAATGATATGTTGCATGTCTGGCATATTTTTATCAGTTCCGAGCTGCCGGAAGCCCAGGAGGCTTTTGCAGAAATCGATTCCTTCCTGCGCAAGCACTCCACCGTCGCAGCCGACCCCAGCTCCAATGATGAGGCGGCTGCATGATACGGGGCTTGCTCTACGTACTGTGGATGTGCCTGAGTGTCATTCCCTATGGCGCCGTCGTTGTCCTGATGTCGGTTTTCATTAGAGGGCGGCCGTTGTACAAGTTTGCCGTTCTCTGGTTACAGCAAATGACCGCCTTTGCCAGCGTCATTTGTGGCATCAAGTATCGTGTTCACGGCATGGAGAACCTGCCCGGCGCCGACTCGCTGGAACCGGTTATTCTCTGTCCCAAGCATCAGTCCACATGGGAAACCTTCGCCCTGCCTGCGATGATGTCGCATCCACTGGCCTTCGTGTTCAAGAAAGAGTTGCTGATGATACCGTTTTTCGGTTGGGCTATTGGGCGGCTTGATATGGTGCACATCGACCGCAGCAAGCGTTCCCAGGCCTGGACCAAGGTGGCTGAGAAGGGCAGGCAGCTGATGGATCGAGGGGTGTGGATTATCATGTTTCCAGAGGGTACTCGCACGGAGCGTGGCAGCCAGGGCAACTACAAATCCGGTGCCAGCCGGCTGGCGATAGAAACGGGCGCCAGTATTGTGCCGATTGCCGTCACCTCTGCCCGCTGCTGGCCGCGGCGCAGTTTTCGGCTCACTCCAGGCACGGTTGATGTTTCCATTGCCCCGCCAATTCCGGCCGAGGGTCGCAAAGCCGATGAGTTAATGAGGGAGGTAGAGACCTGGATCGAGGCAGAAATGCGTCGACTGGATCCGGAGGCCTATGATGAAAACGCTTAAGATTGTGGGGGGGCTGCTGCTGGTCCTGCTTGTGGCAGGCATTGTGCTCGCCCTGGGCAGGCAGCCGGCACCATTTCCCGACGGCTCAGCCAGTGCAGAGCGCTTGCTGGCCGGACCGCTAGTGGTTCACACCCATGACGAGCTGTTTGTCGACATGAACCGTTCAAGCCAGGCGCACGGCAGCTACGCAGGTGCGGCCCGGCGTGAACTGCAGGCGACGGTCTGGCATCCGGCGGACAATAGCGTGGGGCCCTATCCCCTGATTGTCTACAGCCACGGTTTTTCCTCGTCGCGGCGGGGTGGTGCTTACCTCGCCGAACACCTTGCCAGCCATGGTTACGTGGTAGTGGCGGCGGATTATCCGCTGACCAATATGTATGCGCCGGATCGCCCTTATGTGCGCGATGTGGTCAACCAGCCGGGTGACGTCAGTTTCCTGATTGACTCCCTGCTGACCCAGTCCGCGGACCAGGACCATATGCTGTTCAACATGATTGATGGCCAACGCATCGGGGTTACCGGGATATCCCTGGGAGGTATGACCTCTACCCTGGTTGCCTTCCACCCCACCCTGGGTGACGAGCGTATCGGTGCGGCGCTGTCTATTGCCGGCCCCACGGCACAATTTAGTGAACTGTTTTTCCGTTCGCCGCGGGTGCCATTCCTGATGCTCGGCGGTGACATTGATGCCCTGGTACCATTTGCCAGCAACGCGGCCCCAATAGTGCGGAAAGTACCCGGCGGCCAACTGGTGACCGTAGCAAATGGTTCCCATACCGGCTTTGCCGGTCCAGCGGCCTCGCTGCGCTGGATGAGTAACCCAGATGCCCTGGGCTGCTATATCGTTAATCGCAATATTGAAAACGACGTTGAGGAACCCTGGCTGGACCTGCTGGGCACGGCCCAACAGGGCATCGATTATGCAGCCAAGAATGAATTGTGTTTACTCGATCCGCTGCCCGAGGCTATGAACCCGCTGCGCCAGCATATGATCACCTCCGTCGTGGTGCGGGCTTTCTTCGACAGCCAGTTTGCCCGCTCAGTCGAGCTTCGAGATGCAGCTGCGACCTTCCTGGCAGAGACCCTGGCGGCGGAGTTGGAGGAAGTGGATTACGCAGCACCGCCGCAAGCCTGAGTCAGGGCTCGGTGGTCTCATCACGCAATCTGACGGGACCAAAACGTTCCGGGAACAGCCCCTGCATGGGTGCATAGAAATCGCGAAAGTACTGCATGTCGCTGCTGACATCGCCGCTCACCAACAGGGCCGGCCCAAAGCCGCCGCGGCGGGCTCCGTAATCCAGATAGGACGGTACGATGGCGACGCCGGCGCCGCGCGCTATGTGATAAAAACCTGATTTCCAGTACTCGGCCCGGGCCCGCTTTCCCTCGGTGGGGACCACCAGCACCAGATGAGGGTTCTCCGCAAAGGCCTGCACCATACTTCCGACCACGTTATTGGCTCGTTCGCGCCGAATCGGTACTCCGCCCAGAAAACGCATGATCCAGCCAACAGGTGGGAAAAACAGGCTGCTCTTGCCCATCCAGTAAACTTTGATGTTGAAGGATGCTGCGAATAGCAGCATCAGGGGGAAATCCCAGTTCGAGGTGTGTGGCGCGGCGATCAGCACAAACTGTTGCTGCTGTGGGGCACCGCCCTCAATGCGCCAGCCAAACAGGCTTAACAACTTGCGCGCAATCCATCGCTTCACTTAATAGGCTCACTCATAAGTTTTGCTTGCTACACTTGGGAACTGCAAATACAGTGCCCCGGTAATTGGTCCAAAAACGGAGAATCGGCTTGCTGGCCATCAAAATCGGAACGCTCATTCTATACGTTATTCTGGTCTATGTGGGGATCACAAGGCCACTCACATTGGGCGCAAATATCAGTATTGGTCTGTTGGTGTTGCTGGCGGGTGTCCACCTGGTGGAATGTTACCGGTATCGCAAGCTGATTCGGCAGGCACCGGGTGCTGTTACCTGGAATGCGCTCAATGTGTTTCTGTTTGGTGTATTCCATATGATTGCAATGAAAGAGGCAGTGCGGGCCAGGGGTGAGGTGCCCGCCTGAGGTGAGTGATAACAATGGAGACAGACTTATGATTGCGCGACTATTTCTCGGCTTGCAGGTGCTCCTGTTTATTCCCTATGGCATCTACTGCCTGGTTCAGCCCTCAGCCATGGCGGCTGGAGCCGGACTCAGTGCCACCAGCATAACCGGTGTTATTGAAATCCAGGCCATGTACGGTGGCTTGCAAATAGCGGTCGGGGTCTTGTGTCTGATGGGCTTGCTACGTGAGCGCTTTGAGGCGGTGGCCCTCAACGCGCTTATGTTTATCTTTGCCGGTCTTGCTGTAGTGCGGGTCAGCCTCGGATTGATGCACGGCGATTTCAGTAGCTACACCTTATTCGCCATGATCTACGAGGCAGCCTGCCTGCTGTTCCTGCTCTGGTATCTGCTCTGGCGCAGGCAGCCCTCACCCGCCAGCTAGTCGTTTGACTTCCTGGCCAGGCCCTCCAGCAGGTCCACCGGTAGCGGGAATACCACGGTTGAGCTGCGGTCGCCGCCGGCGATCTCGGTCAGGGTCTGCATATAGCGTAGCTGCAGGGCCTCGCGCTGGCCTGACAATACCTTTGCGGCTTCCAGCAATTTGGTAGAGGCTTGCAGTTCGCCCTCAGCGTGGATGACTTTGGCCCGGCGCTCGCGCTCTGCCTCCGCCTGCTTGGCAATGGCGCGGATCATACTCTCGTCGATGTCGATGTGTTTGATTTCGACATTGATGACCTTGATGCCCCAGGATTCAGTTTGCTCGTCGAGCAGCACCTGTATGCCCTGGTTTAGCTTGTCGCGTTGGGCCAGCATTTCGTCCAGTTCGTGTTGACCGAGGATGGAGCGCAGTGTGGTTTGCGCCAATTGACTGGTGGCTTCAAAAAAGTCCTCGACCTGGATGATGGCTCTTTCAGCGTCCACCACCCGGAAGTAGATCACCGCGCTGACTTTGACCGAGACGTTGTCCCGGGAAATCACGTCCTGGGTTGGCACGTCGTATACCAGGGTGCGCAGGTCGACCCGTACCATCTGCTGAATGCCGGGAAATACGATGATCAGGCCGGGGCCCTTGACCCGCTGGAATTTGCCCAGGAAGAAAATCACACCGCGCTCATATTCGCGCAGAATGCGGAAGGTGTAGAACAGTAACGCCAGTATGGTAAATAGAATGATTGGCCAGAAAACGTCCATCATTTTCACTCCTTCTCAACAGATAATATAAGTCCCGAAATACTCTTGATGACGACCCGGTCACCCGCCTGCAGCGCTTGCTTGCTATGGGCATGCCAGATCTCTCCGCCCACCTGTACCTGGCCGTCTTCAATGAAGTCAGCCAGTGCCACTCCCTGCTTGCCCAACATCACCTCGACGCCGGTCGTGGCGGCTTGCCGGCGCATGCGCAGGGCAATGCTGATGGTGATGATAATGAAGGTGGCGGTGGCGACGCCGACGGCCGCCAACAAGGGCCAGCCGACACGGAATGCCTCAACGTCAGTATCAAACAGGATTACGCCGCCAATGACGAAGGCTACCAGCCCGCCGGCTCCGAGTATGCCGAAGCTGGGGGATAGCGCCTCGGCCACCATCAGTCCCAGCCCCACCAGCAGGAGTGCCAGGCCGGCATAGTTCACCGGTAACAGTTGCAGCGAATAGCCTGCCAACAGCAGGCAGATGACGCCAATCGTGCCCGGTACCAGCGAGCCCGGGTTATAAAATTCGAGGATGATGCCGTAGAAGCCAATCATACCGAGGATCAATACCAGGCTGGGGTTGGTAATGGTGGCGAGAAACTCGGTGCGCCAATCCGGTCGCGCCTCATACAATACCGCGCCGGCCAATTCGAGGGTCACACTGGTTTCCGCCACGGTCACTTCTCGACCTTGCAGTTGCTCGATCAGGTCGCGCAGGCTGGTGGCTACCAGGTCGATGACATTGGCCTCCAGAGCTTCCTGGGCGGAGAGGCTGGCAGCCTCGCGCACTGCCAGCTCGGCCCACTCGGCGTTGCGATCACGCAGAGTTGCCAGGCCGCGAATATAGGCTGCGGCATCATTCACCATCTTGCGGTCCATGCTGGTAGCTGCCGCTGGCTCGGTGTCGGTCTCCTCGCCGGGTTCAATATCCGGCACCCTGGCTGGGCCTGGTGTGCCTATGACTACAGGCGTGGCAGCGCCGAGGTTGGTGGCGGGCGCCATGGCGGCAATGTGGCTGGCATAGAGTATGTAGGTGCCGGCGCTGGCGGCGCGTGCACCCTGGGGCGCAACATAGGTCGCGACTGGCACCGGAGAGGCGAGAATAGCGGCAATAATATCGCGCATGGCGCCATCAAGACCGCCCGGAGTATTCATGCGAATCACGATGAGTCGCGCCTCCGCCTGCCCGGCCTTGCTAATACCGCGGGTCAGGTAATCGCTGGTCGCAGGCCCGACTGCACCGTTCAGGTCCAGTACCCAGATTGCATCCAGCGGGGCTGCGTCACTGTCCTGCCCGAAGGCCGACAGCGGCGCCAGCAAGCACACCAGGCAAAGCAATATTCGCAACATCTAAATCATACCTCCTCGCATAAATATAGCAGGCTCACTACGGTCTTCGCTTGATACCCATCATGGAAGTCATAATGAGCTTCTGCCCTGTTTGCTGAAGAGGTTTCAGCCAAACTCCTCGGTGGTATAGACAGATACCTGAATGGCATCGCTCCAGCCGCTTTTCGGCAAGCCCGCCTTGGCGCGCAGTTCGCTAAGGAACTGTTCCGGTTCCGGCAGCATTTTCCAGACGCTGGGCAGGTAGGTGGAACGATGTCTGCCCTGCTGCAGGATCAGTCCGTGAATACCGGGTTCCAAATAGTCGAGCAGTGCCTGCCGGGATCCTGCTGCCACTGGCTGTGGCTCGCTCAGAACCGAAATGTGCAATTCAAGAGCAGATAACTCATGTGCACCCAAAGGCTTGAAGCGCGGGTCCTTGAATGCCGCACTGGTAGCGTTGTGAGCCACGTCCAACAGTAATGGCCGTGTCGCCAGGAGGCTGCCAATGCAGCCGCGCAAACGCGAGTTGATATTGAGTGTAACGAAGCTGGCCCGCTGCGCTTGCAGGTCGGGATGATAGTGCGCCAGCGGAATGTTCAGCTCGGCACCGTTTAAGCCACCGGTAATAGCGTTGCGGGCGAGATGCAGTAACTGCTGGCGCTGGGCCAGGCTCAGTGATTGCTTGCCAGTGTCAGTCTCCGGATTCGCATCGTCATGGACCGGGGACTCCACCACCCAGGCCCCGTAACCCACGACCCGGTCGCGACTGCCGGCAGTGTCGCCGGAATTTCTGACATCGACAGTCTTGATGCCCAATTGACGACGCTGCAGCACTGTTAGCAGTCCGTTGAGGGGGCGGCATCCGCAGGCCTCGTCGCCAGAGAGAGTGGCCTCACGGTTTTCAATCCGCCGGCGGGTCACCGCGTCCTTGCTTTGCGCTGCCTGGTAGTCGAGGAAATGACTGAGATCAGAGCTGATGACCAACAGCGTCTCCGGGCCGCCCCAGAGGCCATCGATGACCGCTGCCACCTGTTCCGTGTCGGCATCCCCAACCACCAGTGGAACCAGGCTAAAGCCCTGCAGGCTGCGCTGCAGGAATGGCAGCTGAACCTCAAGGCTGTGTTCCTGGTTATGGGCAGCGTCTCGCTCATGGACCCCCGGCAGCTGCAGTATTTGTTGCTGCGCCGCTTTATCGAGCGGGATCTGCCCCAGTGGGGTGGTGAAGAAGTCGGCGCTACTGGTGGCAATGCCACGGAAGCCTACCCGGTGAGAGGGCCCGAGTAGCACCACGCGAGTGATCGGCTGCTCACTATTGCGCAGGCGTGCGTAAACTTCTGCGGCAATGCTACCTGAGTAAACATATCCGGCATGGGGAGCGACCAGGGCCTTGGGGCAGGGCGCATCAGTGCCGGCAGAGGCCAGCATACTGTCCACATCTGACTGTAGTTGGGCCGCACCGGCCGGGTAGAACTGGCCGGCTACAGCGGCGCTTCTCACGGTTGCCATAAAGGTATTGTATACTTGAAGGTCTATGAATGCCTCAGTGGTGCCTACTCGCTACTGGCATAGCCTGGAAGATGGCCGCGTCCAGTGTGATCTCTGCCCCCGCGCCTGCAAGCTGCGGGACGGGCAGCAGGGTCTGTGTTATGTGCGCGCCTGTGAGCAGCAGCAGGTCGTCTTGACTACCTACGGCCGTTCCAGTGGCTTCTGCGTCGATCCCATAGAAAAGAAACCCTTCAAACACTTCCTGCCAGGCACGCCGACCCTGTCCTTTGGCACCGCGGGCTGCAACCTGGCGTGCAAGTTCTGCCAGAACTGGGACATGAGCAAATCCCGCGAAATGGATACTCTGGCGGCGTCCGCAAGCCCGGCCATGCTGGCTGATGCGGCGCAACAAACCGGCTGTCGCTCAATCGCCTTTACCTACAACGACCCGGTGATTTTTCACGAATATGCCATTGATGTGGCTGCCGCCTGTGCAGAAGTCGGTGTTAAATCAGTGGCGGTTACCGCCGGCTATATCTGCCCAGAGCCCCGGGTCGAATTTTTTGCGGCCATGGATGCGGCGAATATAGACCTGAAGGCCTTTACCGAGGACTTTTACTACGAACTGTGTGGCGCCCACCTCGAGCAAGTGCTGGAGACGATTCGCTATGTCTACCATGAAACCAGTGTCTGGCTGGAATTAACCACCCTGTTGATTCCCGGTAAAAATGACTCCGAGGCGGAAATTGAAGCGATGTGCAACTGGGTGGTGGAGAACCTGGGGCCGGATGTACCCATGCACTTCACGGCCTTTCACCCCGATTGGAAAATGCGTGATGTCCCGGCGACGCCGACAGAAACCCTGACGCGTGCTCGTTTGCAGGCGCAGCGTGCAGGTGTCCGCTACGCCTATACCGGCAATGTGCACGATCCCAGAGGCAACTCCAGCTACTGTCACCACTGCAGTGCGCTGCTAATAGAGCGGAATTGGCACGAGATGGGGCAGTGGCGACTGAATCCCGAGTCTTGCTGCCCCGATTGTGGCACTGAGCTGGCCGGCGTGTTTGAAGCACGACCCGGTGATTGGGGCGGCAAGCGCCGGCCCTTGCGCTTTACCTCACCTCAACATCAAGCCTGAAGTTCTCTTTGGTCGCCAGCGTACGCCAGTTCGGCGCTGCACAGTCGGCACTGATAGCGGCCCTTGCCCCGTTCGATGAGGTTGTGACGACGCGTGGACAGTTGGTGCTCGCGACAGTCACAGCGGTAGTCGAAACGTCGCTGGCGTCGCTGCGGAATACCGCTCAGGTCATAGTCCCCGGTCACGCTGGCATCGGCATCGAAGGCCTGCATGATTGCCCGCCATTCCTCACCGTGGGGCCGCACCCGGTGCAGACCGTAGAGGCAGTGCACGATGTAATGGGCGACCTCGTGCGGGACGGTGCCCTGCAGGTTCTCCTCGAAATACTTGGCGAATAGCCAGGGGTTGTAGCGGATGCGACAGTGACGGCGCTCCAGCTTGAACATACCGGCGCTGGAACCCATCAGGTCGAAGTCGATGGCGACCGGATCAAAGCGCCTGCCCAGTAATTCTCCCGCCAGCTTGATGTAGCTCAAGCTGTGGTCGGTAACCAGTTGTTGCTGTGGCTTGTCTATGGGCTCGATCATGGGCAGGATAATAGCCGACATTCAGGGAGAACAATAATGAAGAGTGACCTGCATATTGCCCGTGAAACGAAAGCGGCACCCATTACGGAGATCGCGGCGGACCTTGCTATCCCCGAGGACGCCCTGATCAGTTACGGCGCCAGCAAGGCCAAGCTCAGCCATGATTTCTGTGACTCCCAGTCCGGCAATGGCGACGGTAAGCTAATCCTGGTGACCGCGATTTCCCCGACACCTATGGGGGAGGGCAAGACGGCTACCGCAGTCGGCCTCGCCGACGGCATACGCCACATAGGCAAGAACAGCCTTGTGGCCTTGCGCGAACCCAGTCTCGGGCCGGTGTTTGGCATGAAGGGTGGTGCCGCCGGTGGCGGTTACGCCCAGGTATTGCCGATGGAGGATATCAACCTGCACTTTACGGGTGACCTGCACGCGATTGGCGCTGCGCACAACCTGCTTGGTGCCATGCTGGATAATCATTTGCACTGGGGCAATGCCCTGGATTTCGACGTGCGGCGTCGAACCTGGGGGCGGGTGGTGGACATGAATGACCGCGCGCTGCGCCACCTGGTAGCGGGCCTGGGCGGGCCCGGCAACAGCCTGCCGCGTCAGACCGGTTTTGATATCACGGTGGCCTCGGAAGTCATGGCTATCTTCTGTCTGGCGACGGACCTGCAAGACCTGCAGCAGCGGCTAGGCGATATCGTGGTTGGCTATAACAATAAGGGCGACATGGTCAGGGCGCGGGATCTGGGCGCCGATGGCGCGATGACGGCGCTATTGCGAGATGCCCTGCAGCCTAACCTGGTGCAGACCCTGGAGCGTACACCGGCGTTGGTGCATGGTGGTCCATTCGCCAATATTGCCCACGGTTGTAATTCATTGATGGCGACGCGCACCGGTATGAAGCTTGCTGATTATGTGGTGACCGAGGCGGGCTTTGGCTCCGATCTGGGGGCGGAGAAGTTTTTTGATATCAAGTGCCGGCAATCGGGCTTGCGACCTGCGGTTACCGTGGTCGTGGCGACGGTGCGGGCGCTTAAACTGAACGGCGGTGCCGCCCAGGACAGCCTTGAGCAGGAGGATCTGGCGGCACTGGAAGCCGGGCTGGTTAACCTGCAGCGACACCTGGACAATATCAAGCAGTTTGCTGTGCCTGCCGTGGTGGCCATCAACCGTTTCAGCGCTGACAGTGAGGCGGAGCTCGCCCGCTTGCAGGCCTACTGCGAAGAGCAAGGAGTACCGGCACGACTCTGCGAACACTGGGCCAAAGGTGGTGCGGGTGCGGCGGAACTGGCCGAGGTGGTTTGCGCGCTGGCTGATGCCGGCAACGGTGAGCTGGACCTGGCCTATGTCGATGACCTGCCGCTACTGGACAAGATCCGCGCGGTAGCACAGCGCGTGTATGGCGCTGGAGAGGTGGTGGCCGAGAAAAAGAGTCGGCGTCATCTACGTGCATTGGAGGAGTCTGGCTACGGGCACCTGCCGGTCTGCATGGCGAAAACCCCCTACAGTTTTACCGCTGACCCATCTATCAAGGGCGCACCGGTGGATTTTGAACTGCCGATCCGGGAAGTGCGCCTGTCAGCGGGTGCCGGCTTCGTGGTCGTGCTCTGTGGTGACCTGTTCACCATGCCCGGCCTACCGCGACAACCCGCTGCGGAAAAGATCAGTGTTAATGGTCAGGGTCAGATTGAGGGTCTTTTTTAGCCAGGGCCTTTTCCAGCTGTTTGCAAAAGGTGCGCAGTATCTCGATGCGCGCATAACGTTTGTCGTTGCCCGGCACGATGGTCCAGGGCGCATGCAGGGTGCTGGTATGGGTGATCATGTCGTGTACCGCCAGCTCGTAGTCGTGCCATTTTTCCCGGTTGCGCCAGTCCTCGTCGGTGATCTTGTGCGCCTTATGCGGTGTTTCCTTGCGCTGCTCAAAGCGTGCCAATTGTTCTTCCTGGGAAATGTGTATCCAGAACTTCATCACGGCTGAGCCGTGGTCGGCCAGGTGTTCCTCGAAGCGATTGATCTCGGCATAGGCCCGCTGCCATTGGTCGTCGCGGGCAAAGCCCTCGACCCGTTCTACCAGCACCCGACCGTACCAGGAGCGGTCGAACAGGGTGAACTTGCCATCCCGTCCCAGTTGGCGCCAGAAGCGCCACAGGTAATGGTGCGCGCGCTCCTCATCGGTGGGCGCGGCAAACTGGACCAGGTGAAACAGGCGTGGATCAATCGCCTGGGTGACCCGCCGGATGGCACTGCCCTTGCCTGCCGCGTCCCAGCCTTCAAATACGGCGACGCAGGCCACGCCCTTTTCCCTCGCCTCCCAGGAAAGTTTCTCCAGACGTCGCTGGTACTTCTCCAGCGCTTCCTTGTATTCCTTGGCCTCCAGGCTGACGCTGGTGTCGATGGTGTCGAGTATTGTGGGCTGGCCGCCATTACCGCGCTTGACCAGGGCAGGGGCAGGGGGAGAGCTGGGCTCCGCCGCCAGGCGTGCCTCCAGGCAGCTCTTTATGATCTCGCCGGCGGTGATTTCCCGGTAGTTCTTGTCCTCGGCTTCAATCAGGTGCCAGGGCGCGTAGTTGGTGTCGGTAAGTCGGATCGCCATCTCACTGATGCGTTTGAACTCATCGTAACGCTCAGCCAGTTCTTTCTTGTTCTTGGGGATTTCGACACCGGCCAGGTTGCGACGCGACTCCTCCTCCAGGCGTTGGGCGGCGCTCTCCATGCTCATGTGGAACCAGAGCTTGATCACCAGGGCGCCGTCATCGGTCAGCATACGCTCGAATTCGTCAATGCGTTGCATTTCAACTTTCAGGTCCGCATCGGAGCTATTACCCAGGGCCCGGTTGATGATGGGCCAGGTATACCAGGAGCCAAAAAATATACCGGTGCGACCTTTGGCGGGCATGGAACGCCAGAAGCGCCAGTAAAAGGGGCGGCTTTCCTCCTCGTCGGAATGGTCCCAGAAGGCATTGGTTTCGATCAGGCGTGGGTCCATCCACTCGTTGATACGATGTACCACGGAACCCTTGCCGGCACCCTCTACGCCGGAGACGATCACGATGACGGGGAAGTCGCGTTTTTCCAGCTCAAACTGCAACTGCAGCAGTCGCTGCCGCAGTTCCAGTTCCGCCTCGTTGAACTCCTTGCGCTTGAGCTTGCGGCCAATTTCCAGGGTTTCAAACATACTCAACTTCCCGTGACGGGTTTCCAGTCTGGTCGTAAGTCTGGCACAGAGCGCAATGCAGGCAATTGCGCCGGATCAAGCCGGCGCGGTTTAGGCCTGGTTCAGCAATTCGGGCTGCTCGGCAATGATGACCTGGTACAGGGGCTGAAAGCTGAACCAGCCGGCGAGGGCGTTGCCGACGGTACCGCGGGTCTGGGTGGCGGCTTCATGGCTTATCAGCTTTGGGGTGCCGGCGGCCTCTGCCATCAGCTGTGCCTGGCAGCTGCGTTCCATGGTGATAAACCACCAGGCCGCTTCATCGACACTTTCGCCGACCGTGAGCAGGCCGTGGTTTTGCAAGATGGCGGCCTTGCTCTCGCCCAGGGCCGCGGCGATGCGCTCGCCCTCTGAGTTGTCCAGCACCACGCCAGTGAAGTCATCGAAGAGAACGTGGTCTTCATAAAATGCACAGGAGTCCTGGGTCAAGGGATCCAGCAAGCGGCCCAGGCTGGACCAGCTCTTGCCGTATACGGAGTGTGAATGCGCTGCGGCGGTAATTTTCGGATTGGCCATGTGGATCTGGGAGTGAATGGTGAAGGCGGCGCCATTGAGCAGGCCCTTGCCCTCAACAACTTCGCCGTGATGATTTACCAGCAGCAGGTCGGCCACCGTCATCAGCTTGAATGATTTGCCCATGGGATTGACCCAGAAATGGTCGAGATGCTCGGGGTCGCGCACGGTGATATGGCCGGCCACGCCTTCATCAAAACCAAACTTGCCGAACAGCCGCAGCGCCGCGGACAATTTCTGTTTGCGCTCCGTGCGAATTTCCTCGACGGATTGCGGCTGGTCGTCGAGCATCTCCTCCGCGGCCTCGCGGTTCATTATGATATCGTTGGCTACTTCGCTCATGGGTTTTCTCCGGTTAGTCTGGCTGCGTTTTGAGTATACGACATCATTTACAGCCCTGCTTCTCAGCTGCAATGCCGAACAGCGCTATCAGTGGGTGTAGCAGCACCAGGCGCAGTTGCTGGCACGGGTTTCCCAGTTTCACATCGCCTCCTGTCCGGGAGTTGATGCAGTTTCACTGTCGCGAATCAAGCGCAAGCGTGAATCGAATGGCGAGTCTGATAATTAGCGTGCTTGCACCATTTAAGCCTGCTTGCGCTATTTATGCCTGCTTGCGCTGCGCCTGGCACAAGGCCAGCCAGGCTTTGAGGCCGGCACCGCGATACTTGTCCCGGCGCAGCACGATACTGAAGCGCCGCCGAAAGTCGCGTGTCGGCACCCTGACGGGTACCAGGGAGCCGCGCTGAAAATCCTCCTGCAGGCAGATACGCGACAGGCAGCCTAGCCCCAAGCCGGCAGCAACAGCCTGCTTGATCGCCTCGGTGTGCTGTAATTCCAGGGATAGATCCATTTCCGGCAGAATGCCTGCCATGGCCCGGTCAAAGGTCTGGCGTGTGCCTGATCCGGGTTCCCGCACCACCCAGGGGCTGTTGAGCAGCTGCTCATCGTCGAGAGCGGGGAGGTTGGCAAAAGGGTGTCCGGGCGCTGCGAATACCACCAGCTCGTCATCACGCCAGTGGCTGATCTCGAGATCGCTATGGCGCAGTTCGCCCTCAATCAGGCCGACATCCAGTTCATAGGCGGCCACCTGGGCTGCGATACTGCTGGTATTGGCGACAGTCAGGCTCAGCTCGGCCTGGGGGAGTGTTTCGCGAAAGTCCGCCATCATGCGCACCGCCAGGTAATTGCCGATCGTAAGGGTGGCGCCCACCCGCAAGTGACCGGGTGCGCCACCGACCTTGAGGGAGTCCTCCAGGTCCTGTGCGCGCTCCAGTAAATCTTCTGCTTTAGGTTGAAGAGAAAGTCCTAACTCGTTGATTTTTAATCGTTTACCGATTCTGTCAAACAACTCCAGACCAAACGATTGCTCAAAGTCACGCAGGGCGCCGCTGGCGGCAGATTGTGACATGGCCAGGCTGTCTGCGGCCCGGCTCAGGTTCTGCTGGCGGGCGGTGGCCAGGAAAACCTGTAGCTGTCTCAGGGTGTAGCGCATACCCGTACTCCTTGATCTTCGAGGTTGTTGCAGTATATCGGCAAAAGCGATAATACATAGATGTAATAACCGCTATTTCAATAAATAGAACCGCTCTAAAGTAGGCCCACTATCAAGTAAGCGGGTTAAGGATATGGCGCAGATACTCAGAGAGCGGGTCACCGAAGTACACCATTGGACGGATACCCTGTTCAGTTTCAAAACTACCCGGGACCCGGGTTTTCGCTTTAAGAGCGGCTTCTTCACCATGATCGGGCTGGAGCAGGAGGGGCGGCCGCTGTTGCGCGCCTACAGCATGGCCAGCGCCCATTACGAGGAAGAGCTGGAGTTTTTCAGTATCAAGGTGCCGGACGGGCCGCTGACTTCAAAGCTGCAACACATCGAGCCCGGCGATGAGGTGCTGGTAAATAGCAAGGCAACCGGAACTCTGGTGGAGGACAATTTGCTGCCGGGCAGGAATTTATACCTCATCGCTACCGGCACAGGACTGGCGCCGTTTCTCAGTATCATCCGCGACCCGGAGATCTACGCTAACTTCGACAAGGTGGTGTTGGCACACGGCTGCCGCTTTGTCGATGAGCTGGCCTACCAGGACATCATTACCGAGCACTTGCCCAATAACGAATACTTTGGCGAGCTGGTGCGGGAGAAATTGCTGTACTACCCGACGGTGACGCGAGAGGAATTCCATACCATGGGGCGGCTGACCGATTTGCTCAGCAGCGGCAAATTGGCCGCGGACGCCGATCTCGAGCCAGTCTCACCGGAGCGCGATCGCTTTATGATTTGCGGCAGCCCCAGCATGCTCAAGGATTTCAGCAACATGCTGGATGAGCGCGGGTTCAGGGAGACCCGCAATGGCGATATCGGCCACTACGTCGTCGAACGCGCCTTCGTCGAGCAATAACCCTCACCTCCGACCCCATTGGGGTCGGAGCGGGCCGCGCAGGCGTAAATGGGGTCGGAGGTAAATGGGGTCAGACCCCAGCGGGGTCGGAGGTGAGGGGGGTCGGAGGTAAATGGGGTCGGAGCGGGCCGCGCAGGCGTGAATGGGGTCAGACCCCAGCGGGATCGGAGGTCAGGCGGCGTCTTGCTTGCTGTCCCAGTTGGCGAGCGTCTGGCTGAGGGCCTCGCGGGATTCACTGGATTCGCGGGTTGATGCCATCAGGTGGGTGGTGCGCGGCTCACGGTCCAGGAATAATTTCCCCGACACTTTGCCAGCTTCAGTGGCGACCGCCAGCCAGTTGATGGTATCGGCGCCTTCTTCCGGGGTGCGCAGAATGCGCCGGGTCAGTTTGTGGAATTCTGGCAGTGAGTCCTCCACGCCGGGCGTGTCGGCCCAACCAGGGTGCATGGCGTTGACCGTGATGCCATCTGCAGCCCAGCCTTCCGCCCACTGTTCGGTTTTGATCATGAGGGCGCGCTTGCAGCGAGCATAGGCGACTGAGCCGGAGTACTTGTCTTGTTCGTTCTGCAGGTCCCATTCACGCAGCTTCTGGCTGTACATGCCACCGGAAACCACATTGATGACCCTGGCTGCGTGGGCTTTCTTCAGCAGCGGGTATAGTCCTTCTGTGAGGCGGTAGGGCCCTAGCAGTAGCAGTGCAAAGCTTTGCTCCAGCCCTTCGCTGGTGAGCTGGCGCGGGTTGAACAGGGCGCCGGCGTTATTGATGAGGACATCAATAGCCTGGCCGCGCCGGTTCAGGGAGCTGACCACCTTGTCGACATCAGCCATCAGGCTCAGGTCGGCAATCTCCAGGTGTATGTTGGGATTACCGGTCTCTGCCTTCAGTTCTTTCAGCAGGTCGTCGCCCTTTTTCCTGTTGCGCACGACCAGGGTCAGTGTGGCGCCCAGACGCGCCAGCGTCGTCGCGCTTGATTTGCCGAGTCCCGCTGTAGCCCCGGTCAGTACCACGTGCTTGTTACCCATCCAGGCGGATACGGGGTTCCAGTTTTGCTTGCCCAGTTTGTAGCCGCGCTTGCTGAAGCGACTCAGGGCTGTGGGCAGGAATCGGTCGGCGCGGGCATTGCCGGTGGAAATTTTGGGTGCTGGGTAGTTGTCTTCCAGCGCCTGTTTGAGTCCTTCCTGTATTGAGGCGCGCCCCATGCGCTCCAGTCCTGCCTGCAGCTTGGGTGCCAGTTTGCTTAGCAGTGGCTTCCAGGTGAAGATCGCGGTGTAGTTGAGTTCGCAGCCGCTGGCTGTGGGCGTTACCAGAATCGTGTCTTCAACCTCGAAGAAGCGGCCATGGCCCCGCAGGACCACCTTTTCATCGGGCTGGTATTCGGTGATTTCGTACTCCAGCGGTAGCTTGCCGACTGGTGCGGCACAGACCACTTTAAAACGGCTGCCTACTCCGAGTGGGCCACGGTCCATGCGTGTCGCTTCTATGGCGGTGGAGTCCCATTGCTCGCAGGTCGAGAAATCAGCGATATAGGCGAACACCTCCTGTGCAGGGCGCTCTATCTGGATAACTTCGTTTAAAGTAGTCATTGTGGGTGTTCGCAGTGGATTGTGTTGGATAATACGCGGCAGGCAGGAATTTCGATCACTGCACTGGCTAAATTCCAATCAGGTACCAGACTTGGGTTATGAAGATATTACTGACAGGTGGGACAGGTTTTATCGGTGGTGCGCTGATTCAGCAGTTGCAGGCACAGGGCGCGCATCTGGTCATATTGACTCGTGACGAGTCACACTATGACAGTGAAAATATTAAATATATCAATAGCTTGAATGATATATCTGATGATGAATATTTCGAGTGTTTTATTAACCTCGCTGGTGAATCGATTGCCCAGCAGCGCTGGAGCGAAACCCGCAAGACCGGCCTGGTCGAGAGCCGGGTCGGCACCACGCGGTCGCTGTACGCCCTGGCAGCGCGCCTGACGGCACCGCCGGCCATATTGCTCAGTGCATCTGCGATCGGCTATTACGGTTCACAGGGTGATGACCGGCTGGCCGAGGGCGCCGCCAGTGAGGAGAGTTTCTCACATCGCCTGTGCCTGGCCTGGGAAGATGAAGCCCGCCGCTTTGCCGACCTCGGTACCCGGGTCTGTATTTTACGCCTGGGGGTTGTACTTGCCGCCGCGGGTGGGGCCATGGATCAGCTAAAGAAGTCGGTGCAATTCGGCGTTGCTACCTGGATGGGCAGCGGGCGGCAGTGGCTGAGCTGGGTACACCGGGATGATGTCCTCAAGGCGATAAGCTTTCTGCTCGAGCACACTGAGTTGGAGGGCGTGTTTAATATCACCGCGCCTGAACCGGTTACCAATCGCGGTTTCTGTGAAGAATTACGCCACCATCGCAAGGCCTTGCTGGCCTTACCCATTCCAGGTTTCGTCATGCGACTGGCGCTGGGTGAAATGGCAGACGAACTACTATTGCAGGGACAACGCGTAATCCCCCGGCGGCTGCAGGAAGCTAATTTTGAATTTCGTTATAGCACCCTGGCAGAGGCGCTGCCCAGTTTGCTGCAGAGTTGATCGAGCACAGTCGCCGCATCGTGGGCGATTTTCACACTCGCAAGCTCATCGGCGCGGGTGGAGCCGCGATTGATAATGAGTACCGGTTTTCCCAGCTTATGGGCCTGGCGGCAGAAGCGGAAGCCGGAGAACACGGCCAGCGACGAGCCGACCACCAGTAAGGCGTCTGCCTCTTCAATCGCCCGGCTTACCTTTTGCACCCGGCTGCGGGGCACGCTGCCTCCGAAAAACACGACATCGGGCATCAGTACGCCACCGCAGGCCCGGCAGGGCGGAACCTGGAAATCTTCTACCACACAATCGTCGACCTCTGCATCGCCATCCGGAAGTACTTCGGCGATATACGCACTCCAGCGTGTGTTGAGTGCCTGCAGTTCCCCTTGCAATGATGCCCTGGCCACAATCGCGCCACAGTCCAGGCAGGTGACGCGATCGAGACGGCCGTGTAGGTCGATCACCCGCTCATGGCCGGCGCGCTGGTGCAGGCGGTCCACATTCTGGGTCACCAGTAGCTCGATGTGGCCAGCCTGCTCCAGCTCCGCCAGGGCGTAGTGGGCGCGATTGGGGCGCGATGTAGCCACGTAGCTCCAGCCCGCCATGCTGCGCGCCCAATAGCGCTGCCGGGTAGCCGCGTGCTCAATAAAATCCTGGTGCTGGATCGGGTCGCTGCGCTGCCATTCACCCTCGTCATCACGATAAGTGGGAATACCTGAATCGACGGATATACCGGCGCCTGTGAGAGCTACCAGCCGCGGGTGGCCTTGTAACAGGGCTTCAAGCTTGGTCAACATGGGTTACTATACGCAATATATGAGTTATCAGTTGTATCAGTTTCCGATCTCACATTACTGTGAAAAGGTTCGCTTCGCCCTGGACTACAAGGGGCTGGAGTATTCGGTCAAAAACCTGTTGCCAGGGATTCATGCCCGGACCACGAGCAAGTTGGGCTCCAGCACCAGCGTGCCGTTGTTGGTTTGCGATGGTGAGAGCATCCAGGGCTCGGCGCAGATTATCAGTTTCCTCGACGCGCGGCACGAGGCACAGCCCTTAACCCCGTCCGATCCGGACTTGCGTGCAGAAGCGATGGCCTGGGAGCAGTGGCTGGACAGCCAGGTGGGCAAAGACGTGCGCCTTTACTGTTATGACACCCTGCTCAATCATCGGGACATTGTCAGTGGCTTTTTTACCAGTGATGGTCCCTGGTGGGGGCCACTTTACCTCAAGTTTGGATACAGCAAGCTGGTGCGGATGATGCGCGAGCACATGGGTATTACCCCTGAGTCAGCAGAAGCAGCGCTGCAGCGCACCCACAGTGCCCTGGATCGACTCTGTGCGGCCTATGCCGAGCATAAATATCTCGTTGGTAATCGTTTCAGTCGCGCTGACCTGGCAGCAGCGGCATTATTCGCTCCCATGTTCCAGCCCACCCAATACGGTCTTGCCTGGCCAGAGGTCGCCCCTGAACCCCTGCAGGGCGCCATGGACCTGATGAGTCCTCGCCTGGACTGGGCCCGGCGTATCTACGCAGACCACCGCTGAGCCCTGACCCTTTTGGGGTCAGACTCCGCTGGGGTAGGAGCGGGCCGCGCAGGCGTGAATGGGGCCAGACCCCAGCAGGGTCGGAGTAGGGTTTACTGCTCGGCGCAGTCGCCGCAACCGTAGAGACGTTGATAGCGTCGGCGCGCCCAGTACTGGTAGACCCAGTCGGCCACGGCTCCGATCAGCGGCCAGCGTAGGATGCGAAACAGGAAGCCCCAGCGCGTGTGGCTCCAGGTACGCACGGTGGCATCGACGCCGGTCAGCCAGTCGCCCTCAGCGGTTTGCAGATGCAGGCTGCCTAGTTTGATCAAGCGGGTTGGCTGGCCGGGTTGGTCTGGAACCTCATGCAAGTCCTGCAGTTTCAATTGCGGGTCGGCGATCCTCCGCAACAGGCGCACCTCGCGCATGCACAGCGGGCAGTGGCTGTCATAATATAAGGTGTCCACTACTTGATCATACCGAAAACTGTGGCAGCGATGTCGCTGATCCTAATCTGTATTGAATCGGTTCGTGTAGCGAGTTTTAGTTAGCCAGCGCCGCCTCGATGGCCTGGGTCACAGCCGGGTCTTGCGGCTTGGTGGAACTGCCCCACCTGGCGACTATGTTGCCTTCGCCATCGACCAGGTACTTGGTGAAATTCCAGCGCGGTGCACCCTGGGCTGCAGCCAGTTCCACAAACAGGGGGTGAGCATCATCCCCTTTGACAGGAATTTCGGCATACATATCAAAGGTGACCCCGTAGTTCACGTAGCACATTTCAGCGGTCTCTTCCTCGGTCTTCGCTTCCTGGCGGAAGCTGTTGGAGGGGAAGCCGGCCACATGCAGACCCTGGTCCTTGTATTGCTTGTATAGTGCTTCCAGGCCCTTGAACTGAGGCGTGAAGCCACAATGGCTGGCGGTGTTGACCATCAGCACGGGTTTGCCACTGTAGGCCTGGCACAGATTAACGCTGTCCTTGGAGCGCAATTTGCGCATGTCGTGGTCCAGAACTTCAGGACAGGAAGCGAGGCTCGTCGTCGAGCTCAGGAGGGCGACAGATGCCAGCAGGGTGCCGATCAATTTCATTTTTCTCTCCGTAATGTCCTGGAACATAGTTCGAATTCGTTTTGCGCCGTGTTGAGGCCAAGCCAGTGCCACAAATAGCAGCGAGCCAGCAGTCCGTTCAGTATCAGGAACGTGGCGAAAACCAGGACGATAGCTTCGACGATGCCGATTTCGGGTTGTGATAGCGCGATAGTACCAATAATGAAGCCCAGTATTGGGCGGACGACGCGCTCGAACATACTCAGATTAGTTTTCATGCTGGTTAATACGCCGACTTGTGGCAATCGGATGATTAGCGCGCCAGGTTTATTTGGCCTACACTTCCGCTCAGATATCCAGAGGACGGACGGCTGTCGATGAAGCCACGTTTAAATTTTTCCGCTAAAGGCTCTTCAAGAGTTGCTGAAGGCTCTTCAAGAGTCGCTGAAGGCTCTTTACGGTTCGCTGAAGGCTCTTTAAAGCTGGCTGAAGGCTCTTTACGGTTCGCTGAAGGCTCTTGCTTTGCGCTGGGCCTGCTGCTGTCTGGCTTTTTCCTGACACAAATGGTGCAGGGGGAGGTCAGTCGGGTACAGGATATCGAAAGCATCGAGCTGGCCTGGGTTGAGGCCCAGCCAGACCAGAGTCTGTGGTCGGAAGAGCGCATCAGTGCGTGGCAGGCCACTCGTACATCTGCCGCGGCCGATGTGCTGGCGGTATTGGCACTGCCAGATCTGGGCCTGAAGGTGCCGGTGTATGGGAGTGCCAGTGACCTGGACATGGACCGCGGCGCCGGTTGGATCCAGGGTACCGCTGCGCCGGGTGATGTCGGCAACATTGGAATTGCCGGTCACCGCGATGGCTATTTCAGGGTGCTGAAAGACGCTGAGATTGGTGATGCCCTCAGCTTACAGACAGCGGCAGGCGAACAGCGTTACGTCATCGACGAAATTCTGATCGTTGACCCTCTTGATGTTGAGGTGCTTGATCCCAGTGATCAGCAAAGAATCACTCTTGTAACCTGTTATCCCTTTTATTTTGTCGGTTCTGCGCCGCAGCGCTATGTCGTTAAAGCGCAGCTCGATGAGACGTTGGTAATAAACTAAGGAGAAGTAACTATGTCACTTAAGAAACTGGCCGTGATCGGCTTTGCTATCGCTGGACTCAGCCTGGGTCAGCAAGCGCTGGCACAGGATGAATTGACCTGCGCCGATATTGAATGGTCCTCGGTGGTCACCGACCAATACCCCAATATTGCAAACGCTTGCGATGCCGTTATGGAAAAGAACGGCAGAATGTATGCGCGGGTTGAGGTGCAGGTACAGCGTGTGCGTGGCAATACCATAACGTTCAAGGTTCTCAACAACGATGGCAGCTCCGGTGGCTCCTACACGCAGAACGTGGGCATGTCATGGCGCGCCAAGATTGGTGGTCAAAGTTATCGTGCCAGTGAGCTGATGCGCGGGCAGAAGCTGAATGTGTATATGCCGCACGATCGCTGGGCCGTGATCCACGTTGATGCAGACGGTCCGGATATCGCTGATGCGGTGCCCCTCGTAAGTGCTCCAATGCTGCCCAAGACCGCGAGCCAGCTGCCCCTGATTGGTATGCTCGGTGCTTGTTTGCTGGTGCTGGGAGCTGGTCTTGGTGTTATTCGCCGGCGTGTCGCCGCCTGAACGGTTGACCTGCTGACACTCAGGGGTCGTGCGGATCAGGATTAATCGTCGACCCATACCTTGCGTATGGGTTCGCCGAAATCATCATAGATCACTTTTCGCCGCGGCGTCTGCAGGCGCGAGCGCTTGGGCGTTGCGCGCCGTTTAGTCTTGTTGCTGTTGCGGCGTGACTCAATAGCGGCGACTACTTCCGGTACCAGGGTGCGCGCGGTGCGCGGTTGGTTAAACAGGCTGCCAGCGTGGAAGGCCTGCGCTCGACTGGGGTCGGTACCACTGATTCCGCGCGCGACCTCTTTTACCTCGCCGCCATCTTTCAGATAGCGTCGGGTTTCTCGCTCCAGCGCTGCTCGTTGTTCTGCCTTGGTGGGTAGTTTTTTCACCATAACCGGTGATCATAACATGCCGCCTAGCGCTGGGGGGATTTGGGTCGGGATTTCCCTGTTGGCCTCTTTTTCCTGGCGGCGGCTTTCTTTTTACCTGCGGCCTTTTTCTTCTTCGCTACGGCTTCCACTGCGACCCGTGGTCGCTTCTCGGGTGCTGCGACAGCTGGCGCTGCGGTAACTCTGGCGGGCGTATTGGCGGCTTTTTCCTTTTGCATTACATCCAGCACGAGATGCGTAGCGCTGTCGACGTAGTCGATCAGTCGATCGTATTCCTCGTCGCTGAGGCCGCGCAGTGTGTCGTGCTTGCGATACAGGTTGATCCAGCGGCGTTCACGCTCATACTGCTTGGGCAAGGCGAGAATGCCCCATTGCTCCAGTGTCGCGCCGAGGGCGGGATTGTAGGTGCGCATGAATTTAATGAGGAAGGGAATCGGGTCATGACGGGCAATCAGAGAGGCAGAGCGAAATACCAGTTCCAGTGGCATGACCCGGTCGCCGCTTTCAATATCCTGCAGCAGGTTGTCATCCTTCACACCGAGGGCGTCGGTGAGCTCGCGCAGGCTGAGCCCCGCGGTCTCCCTGGCGTCGCGCAGGAAGCGACCGGCGTCCGCCATGGCGTCGAGGCGCTCGGGCTCAAAGGTCTTGAGCAGGGCTGACTTAAGCCAGTTCTCACCAAACATGGTGGTTAGTGTGGCAGTAGAGCGTGCCGCGTCCAGGGTTTGCCCTGCCACCTGGCCGGTGAAGCGAGCCAATTGCTCGATCAGTGATGTTTCCCGTTTGTCACTCATTCGCTCATATCTCCGCTGCGGGGTCTGACCCCATTCACGCCTACGCGGCCCGCTCCGACCCCGTTCACGCCTACGCGGCCCGCTCCGACCCCATTTACCTCCGACCCCAATGGGGTCAGACCCCACTGGGTCTAAAAAACGGCGTCGGGGCCGTGTGCCCCCAGGTAGTGTGAGCTTAAAGCGGGTGCTTCTTCAAGCTGCTGGCTAATTTCATAAATCCGCTCGTAGCGGGTTTCCTTGATCAGCCAGTGCCCCTGGACCTTCTCGTAGCGGTCCCAATACAGTGCGGTGCCAGTGGTGAAGGACTTGTGATTAAGAATCCACATGTTATCTGCCAGGTACCAGATTCCTGTGGCTTCGGTTTCACTGAGCATCTGAATTTCCGGGTGATGCCCGTTGTGATGCCCCACCGCCTGCTTGCTGAAGGCCGCACCGACATTAGCCAGGTACTCATCGCGACCGCGCAGTTCCCATTCGTAATGGCCGCCTTTGAAGTGCACGAGTACATCTTCGTGGAACAGGGTCGCCATCTCTTCCTGGTTGGCAGTATCCAGGCAGCGAAAATAGGCATGTTTAAGTTGCTTGATGGCTTCGATGTCCATCAGCCGCTGAATATCCGCGCGCAGCTGCTCGATGCCACCATCGCTGGCCTGTAAGGGAATGCCTGCGTCGATACCCATGTTGGCCTTGTTCAAGACCTGTCGCTGTGCAGAGTCGTTCATAGTGGGGCTCCTGGTGGCTTATACCACTATAGTAGCCAATAGCTGCAAACTGTTGACCCTGGCGGGTACAGCTTGTTGAGCCGCGGCCGACTCAGGTTGTTACGATCAGCCGCAAAGCCTGCATTTGCAAAGAGGCGTGACTGATGTGGGCGGCGCATTCCTCGATCATATATTCCAGGTGATCCAGCTCGACCTGTCGAATGCTGGGGTTTACCTCGCGCAGTGCCTGTAGTCGGGCGAGTTCCTCGCCTAGTTCCTTGCGCATGCGCCGCTCCGCCGAGCCCAATAAGTCGGCGCGGCGAACTTCAGCCAGGCTGTTGGCGTGTAGCATTTTTTCTTCCACCTGCTCACGCACCTGTTTGATAACCTGCAGTGCGACTGGCTTTTTGACTTTTTGGCAGAGCTCATTGAGCCGGGAGTGGGGCATGATCTCCGCCAGGTCTTTGCCGCGGTGATCAACCAGCAGGCGGATCGGTGATATGGGGAGAAAGCGCTCCACCTGCAGGTAAGCCGGCGCCACGCAATTGATGGAGTAAACCGTTTCCAGCAACAGTGTAGCGGGGGGAATGCCCTTCAGTGACAAGGTCGCGATGGCGGCGTTGCCGAGCTCGGTTGTCGCCACCATTTCCATGGCCTCGACCATCATCGGGTGTTCCCAGGTCAGGAATTCCATGTCTTCACGCGACAGCGCCGACTCCCGGCTGAAGCTGACGGTGGTGCCGTCCTCCTGCAGGCCTGGGAAGTGGCCGGTCAGCATATGGTCGGTGGGTCGCAGGATCAGCGCGTGCTCGGAGTGAAACTCCTGGTCAACACCATAGCTGTCGCAGAGTAGCTCCAGGTAGTCACTTAGTGCGGCGCTGTCTTCACTGATGACAATATCCTGGATCAAGGCCTGGGCGACCTCAGGCTTACAGGAATTGCGCTCCAGCAACTTGTCGCGTCCCTCGCGTAATTCAGCGCGGGTTGCCAGAGTGAAGTCCCTGGTGTCAGCGATGAGTTGGGCAAATTCATCATCCGCCTGCAATAATTGGGCGCCAAGGCGCTGATCAAATTGTTCGAATATGGCGAACCCGGCCGAGCAGCTTTCCTCGAACTGGTTGAGTCCATCGTGATACCAGTGCAGCAGGGTTTCCTGCGCGGTGCCTTCCAGGTAGGGCACATGAATTTCCACCTGTTGGGTCTGGCCAATACGATCGAGGCGGCCAATGCGCTGCTCCAGCAGGTCAGGGTTCAGTGGCAGGTCAAATAGGACAAGGTGGTGGGCAAACTGAAAGTTTCGCCCTTCAGACCCGATTTCCGAGCACACCAGGGTCTGCGCGCCAGCGTCCATATCGGCAAAATAGGCGGCCGCGCGATCTCGCTCGATGATGGTCAGGCCCTCGTAGAAGGCTGCACTGCGAATGCCGGCGCGCAGGTGCAGGTAGTGCTCCAGGGCTATTGCGGTAGCCGCGTGGGCGCAGATTACCAACACCTTTTCCGGTCGCAACGCTTTTAGCTGCTGCTCCAGCCACGCCACCCTGGGGTCCAGTTCGACCCAGCTTTCATCGTCGAATAGTGTTTCCGGGTACAACAGTGCCTGCAACGCCTCTGGACCTGACACTTTTGGGGGCGGAGGTAAATGGGGGCGGAGGTCGGTGGCGTCGAGAGGGTAGCTGTGTAACTTGCGCTCGGGGAAGCCCTTGATGCCGGCGCGGGTGTTGCGAAACAGTACGCGACCAGTGCCATGGCGATCCAGCAGGTCGGCGATGGCCTGTTGCTGGCCGCCCCTTTGCTCCAGCTGCTCCAGTTCAGTGTTGAGGGCTCGGTAGCCCTGTTCTTCTGCTGCAAACTGCTCAAGGTCGTGGAAACGGTTGGGGTCCAGCAGGCGCAGGCGCGCAAAGTGACTGGCCTGGCCGACTTGTTCCGGGGTCGCGGTCAGTAGCAACAGCCCGGCACTGCTTTGCGCCAGCGCCTCCACAAAGCGATAGTCTTCGCCGGCTGCGTCGGGAGTCCAGTGCAAATGGTGTGCCTCATCCAGCACTACCAGGTCCCAGCCCGCTTCCAGCGCCTGGTCCTGTAGCAGCTGTTGGTCCTGAAACAGGTCCAGGCTGCACAGTACCAGCTGCTCACTCTCAAAAGGATTGCCGTCTTCAATCGCCTCGATGCGCTCTGCGTCAAATATAGCGAAATGCAGATTGAAGCGGCGCAGCATTTCCACCAGCCACTGGTGCTTGAGACTTTCCGGTACGACGATGAGAATGCGACTGGCGCGACCGGTTAGCAGCTGTTGCTGCAGGATCATGCCGGCTTCTATGGTCTTGCCCAGCCCCACTTCATCGGCCAGCAGCACTCGTGGCGCGTAACGCCTGCCCACTTCGGCGGCAATGTAGACCTGGTGGGGGAGCAGGCTGGTGCGTGAGCCGAGCAAACCTCGGGCTGGAGACTGTTGCAGGCGATTGAGGTGGTCCAGGGTCGCGATGCGCAGGGCGAAGTCCTGATTGCGGTCAAAGTGCCCGTTTAGGAGTCGCTGTTGCGGTGTGGTCAGCTGCACAAAGCAGTCAAGGTCCAGCTCGCTGATGTTTACTTCGGCATCGTGGTGATCCAGCCCTGTGTAAAAAAGGATGCCCCGCTGTTCTGTCACAGCGGTTACCACCAGCTCTGCGTCGTCGAGTGTGGTGACATGGTCACCGACCTTGAAGCGCAGGCGTGTCAGCGGTGCGTTTTCAGTAGCGTAGGTGCGCTCTTCGCCAATGGCGGGAAAACTTACGGTGACGCGACGGCCATCCAGCTCGGCGATGATGCCCAGTCCCAACTGGGCGTCGGCGTGGCTGACCCAGCGTTGTCCAACAATATATTCCACTAAAGACGCATTCAGACCGCAAAAAGGGCGCGCATTCTATCACGGGTGCCCGGCAGGTATAAGCGGCTTGCTCAGGCTTGTGGGAAGAAAAGCTGCAGGCTGTTGTGCCAGGCCCGGGCCAGCAGCTGCTCCACATCACAGCCTTTTACCTGTGCCACGCGTTCTGCAATAAATGGTAAGTAGAAGGGCGCGTTTGTTTTGCCCCGGTAGGGCACAGGGGTCAGGTAGGGCGCATCGGTTTCCAGCAGTAATTGGTCGAGCGGGGTGGCGTTCACGACCTCGCGCACATTGTCGGCCTGGTTGAAGGTGGTGATGCCGTTAAAGCCCAGGCAAAAACCTTCACCGAGGCAGTACTCCGCCAGCTCCAGGCTGGAGGTGAAGCTGTGAATCACTCCCTTGCGGGGAAGCCGGGAAGAAAAGTTGGCCAGTATCGCCCGCGTATCCGCCTCGGCCTCCCGGGTATGCACCACAATCGGCATGTCCTTGTCAGCGGCTATCTGCAACTGGGCTTCAAAAACCTGGCGCTGTATTGCTCGATCGGCGTGATCATAGTAATAGTCGAGACCAATTTCACCCAGCGCCAGAATGCGCTCATCCGCCATGCGTTCGGCGATTATCTCGCCCACCCCATCACTGTACTTTTCCGCCTCGTGAGGATGAATGCCCTGGGTGCCCCAGATGGCAGGGTCGCTGTGGGCCAATTGCAGTACCGTATCCAGGTTGTCGGGGGAGACCGCGATTGTGACGATACGATCGATACCCACCTCGCGGGAGCGAGCAAGGGTAGCCGCAAGCTCGTCCGCCTCAAGGTAATCCAGGTGGCAATGGGTCTCCATGATGGGGTGTTCGAAGCGCGGTATTTCTCGTCGCGGTTTGTGTTTGCTCATGCCACAGAATTCGCTGATAGGTAGTCGGGCGCTATTATGCCATGGCAGGCGCTGTTCAGCCCGGTGTCGCCAGCAGTTCAGCTCGCGTCTCCACTATCTGTTGCCAGAGCCAGTTATGCACCGGGGAGTTCTCCGTGCGCTGGTGACGGACCAGGACATAGTCGACGCTATAGTCTATATCCACAGGCATTGGCAGGGCCTGTATTTTGTAGGCCACAGTCGGGTTGCTCAGCAGGAAAGGTGGGCCGGGCATCAGGTAGTCGGTGTTGCGCAATACCTCGATCGCCGTCAGCAGGTGAGAAGTCTCAAATCCACCGGAAACGCGCTCATCCTGGGCCAGGCGCCGCGCCATGCTCTCGCTGTTCTGGAAGATCTCCAGTTGATCCTGGTCCGCCACATACAAACGCATGATCGGGTACTGCAGGATCTGGTCCCAGTTGGCTGTGATACCGGTCAGTGGATGCGCTTCGCGGGCCATGATAACCGGTGGGCCGCCACCCATCGGGTGGCAGTCAAAGTCTTCGCCATAGTGGCTGTGCTTGATGTGCACGGCAAAGTCCAGTTCCCCGGCAGCCAGCATTTGCAGTTGATTCTCCACCCGCGTGATCGACTTCAGGGTCAGATGGGGCGCGAGGAACTGCAAGCGTCGCATTAAGGGCGGCAGCAACCACACACCTATGTGCTCGGATATCGCGATATTCAGCTCACCGCGAAAGCTATTGGGGTCAAATACCTGTCCGGTTAACAGCTGCTGAATGTCCTGCAGCACGTTTTTCAGGTCCGCTTCCAGTTCCAGTGCCCGGGGCGTGGGCTGCATACCGTGTGAGCTGCGGGTAAAGAGGGGATCGGCAAAGACCTCACGCAGGCGCGACAGTGTTTTGCTCATGGCGGGCTGGGTGATGAAGAGACGTTCGGCAGCCCTGGATACACTGCTCTCCTCAAGCAAAATATGCAATGAATACAATAAGTTAAGATCTACTTTTAAAAGCTCTCTGGTTTCCATCAGGGACGACCAGGCTGGGTGATATAAATACTGTTCATGTTAAACATGATAACAATACATTTGGAATATATCACTATGCACCCATAATCCAACAGTCTTTGACGCATTAGGAGATGCCAAATGTTTATGACAGCAACGTTTGGACTGTATTTTGCCCTGATTGGCGTGATTGCCTGGGAAGACTGGCGCAAGCAGCGCTGATTTAACCCAGTACCAGGCAAGAAGTTTGATCAGGCGACATCCAGGTCCACCATAGTTATTCAAACCCGCCCTTTGGCGGGTTTTTTTTGGCTGCTAAAAAAAGCGTTTTTCAATCCGGGCGGCGCTTCTATACTGCAAGTACTTCCCAGGGAATGGATTGAGACATGCTCACACAAATAATAACAAGACTGTTGCTGGCCCTGACGGTCGGCATTACTACAATGGCACAGGCCGGCTCCCTGCAAACTGACACCGAATCGCGCGTGGTTGCCTTCGCCGATGTGCACGGTGCCTACCATGAATTGACCACCTTGCTGCGCGAGGTAGAGGTGATCAACGCCGCTGATGACTGGATCGGTGGCGATACCCACCTGGTGAGCCTGGGCGACCTGATAGATCGCGGCCAGGATTCGCGCAAGGTCGTAGAACTGCTGATCAAGCTTGAGCAACAGGCCATGGCTGCCGGTGGTGCTGTGCACGTGGTGCTTGGCAACCATGAAGTCATGGTCATGAGTGGTGACCTGCGCTATGTATCCCGGGCCGAATATGCTGCCTTTGCCGACGATGAAACGGCCGCTGACCGCGAGGCATTATTTGCCGAGTGGTGGGAAAGTCAGCCCGAACTGGCGGAAGCCGAGGCGAGAGCCGGATTTGACCGACTGTTTCCGCCGGGCTACCTGGGCTTGCAGAAGGCCTATGCGCCGAATGGTCATCTAGGCAGTTGGTTAATGCAAAAGCCGCTGGTGATCCGGGTTAATGACCGGCTCTATATGCACGGCGGCATCGCCTCGGTGATAGCAGAATCCTCGCTGGAAGTGATTAACGGCGATAACAAGCGCGAGTTGGCCGATTACCTGAGCGTGGTTGAGTCGCTGCGTGATGCCGGCCAGTTGGCGAGATATGTGGATTTCTGGGGCCGTCGTGATTATTTGAATAGCAAGGCAGAAGCGATATTGGCGGTTGACCCGAAGGCGCGCCCGGCCTGGTTCGAGGATTTCCTGGCCCTGACCGAGCTCGAGCAGGCGTTTGTCTTCACTCCGGAAAGCCCAATCTGGTACCGCGGCAACGCCTATTGCCATCCCTACGCAGAGTCCTTCAATACCGAGCGCATACTCAAGCGCACTGGCACCCGGCAACTGGTACTTGGCCACACGCCAGATCCTCGCGGTGCATCGCAGCGCCTGGATGGTCAGGTGCTGCGCCTGGATACCGGGATGTTGAAGGCCGTTTACAAGGGAAAGCCCACTGCCTATATCCTGGAAGGGGACAAGTCCTGGCTGCACTATGCCGGTGACAGCGAGGCGGCCCAGCCTTTCGGTCGGCAGCGCTCGATCTCGAAGGAACTGTGGGGTCAGACGGATGCCGAGTTGGAGGACCTGTTGCTCAATGGCGCAATCCTGAGCTCAGAGTTTATCGGTACCGGTGTCACCAAGCCCAAGCGCTTGACCCTGCGTAAAGGGGAGGTCGAAGACTATGCAGTCTTCAAGTACGAGGATACTGAGCCGGGGCTGGAAACCCGAAAAAGCTATATTGGCCGTCGTCACAATGATGCCGACCGCTACCAGTACGACCCGGCGGCTTATCGGCTCGATCGCATGATTGATTTGCAAATGGTACCGGTGTCCGTCATCCGCTCAGTGGATGGCGAAGAGGGAACTGTAGGTGCCTGGATACCCAATGCGCTAAATGAGCGTGATCGCCTGGAGCAGGAGATAGCGTTTACAGGCTTCTGCGCCCAGGATGAGCAATATCGACTGCGCTTCCTGTTCGATATCCTGATCTATAACGAGGACCGCAATCTCACCAATATCATCTGGACCCGCAAGGACTTTATGCTGCGCTTTATCGATCACTCGCTGGCCTTCCGCTCAACCGAGCGGCGACCCAAACAATACCGGAAAGTGACCTTGAGGTTATCTGACCTGTTCCGGGAGCGCTTGCTGGCCCTGGACGAGGCAAGTCTCAGTGCGGAGCTGTCAGCCTGGCTGCACCCGCGTCAGATCGAAGCCATCATTGCCCGCCGCGACCTCATTCTCAAGGAGGCGGTGCGTACCGACCCCTGATAGCTAGCCGCTGACCACCTTGAGCTTGGGCGCTACGGTGCCCGGCTTGCGGCGTGCCCGTACCCGGCCATCGGTAGCCGCTGCGGGTGCTTGCTTGAGAGCGGGCGCCGGTTTAGCTGCCGCGGCGGTTTTCTTTACTCCGACTTTTTTGGCGGCGGCCCGTTTCACCGGTGCTTTTTTGCTCGCCTTCTTGCGAGCGGGTGCCTTGCCTTTCTTCGCCGCAGCTTTTTTCGCCGGGGTCTTACTGGCGGCGGCCGACTTGCGGGCCGCTGCTTTACCGGCGGACTTTTTGCGCTTCGCCGCCTTCTTCGCAGCGGGTTTGGCGCCGCCCATTTGCGTGACCGCGCCCAGTAATTCCTGGTGGGAGGCCTTGAGGCAGTCAATGTAGAACTCGGGGTCCGGCATGGTCTCGCGGTCACCCAGCACCGACATATTGACCCGGTCAGACTGTGAGAACACGGTATGGAACAGGCCGACACCAGGTGTCAGTAGCCCCAGCCCCTGATATTGCACGAGCCGGGCACCGGCGCAGAACAGGTCAAAGTTGGGTCCAGGCACATTGGTGATGACAGTGGAGACATTGAGCGGTATGAAGCGCGACAAGTTGCGATCCGACCACAGGGTGGCGGCGGCCTTGGTCAATGCAGGACTGAAAACACCGGCAACCTTGATGGTGTCCAGCATGGGGCTGTGTTCGCCAAACTCCTTGGCTTCTGAAGTGCTGGCATGAATGGCTTTGAGCCGTTCAATGGGATCTGAAATGTCAGTGTGCAGGGAGCTGAAAATCGAGCCAACCTGGTTGTTGTCGTCTGTCTCGCCGCGGCGGGTGCGCAGGTTGACGGGCAGGCCGGCGGCCAATGCGCCCTCTGGCGTTTCCCCTTTGGCCTCCAGGTAGCCCGCCAGGGCGCCACCAACAATAGCCAGGGCTACGTCGTTTAGCTTGACGCCAGTCGTATCCTTGATCGTCTTGAAGTCTGAAATAGGAAAATCAGTGGCCTCAAATACCCGGTGCGGCCCGACCGGAGTGTTGAAGCGGGTCTTTGGTGCCTGAACGTCAGGCATCGGGATTTCCTTGCGCGCGAGCTGCATGGCGAATTTGCCTATCTCGCGGGTCAGGCCTGCCGCACCCTTGACCATCCCCAGGCTGTTTTTGACGCGGTTAACCGAGGCGCGCCCCAGCAACTCAGCAGCAGAAGGTTCACGGTCTACCAGCGTGGGTTCATTGCCGTCGCCCAGCGGTTCGTCACCTGGGTCGGCTTCCAGGTCGTGTAACGCTGCCATGAAAGAGGCGCCGCCGGCACCATCGACCAGGGAGTGATGCATTTTTGTGTAAACCGCAAAGCTGCCTTCGGGCAGATTGGGGATGTTGTCCAGGCCTTCAATGATGTAGGCCTCCCACAGTGGGCGTGACAGGTCCAGCGGGCGCGCGTGCAGGCGAGCAACCTGGATGCAGAGCTGTCGCCAGTCACCGGGCTCCGGCAAGGCGATGTGGCGCAGGTGGAATTCGACATCGAAGTTAGCGTCTTTGACCCAGTAGGGGCGATCGACGCCGCCCGGTACTTCGACCAGGCGGGTGCGAAACAGGGGTAAGCGACCGAGGCGTTGCTCGAAGTTGGCGATCACCTGTTTAAACCTGACGAAGCCACCGGGAGCGGTGGAGGGGTCGTAGATGCCGAGGCCTCCCACATGCTGCGGGGTATTGCCCTGCTCCAGGTTGATGAATGCCGAGTCCAGTATGCCGAGCTGTTTCATGCTGTAATGCCTCTATTATTGCCAGTAATCTTGTCTGCTTGCTTAAGCCTCCACCCCAGATACTTCGGTTGTTGTTTTTGGTTTTATGTCGCCGCGCTGGCACTGACCGGGTGATTCCTGCGCGGGCGAGCTTTATACCCTAAATGGCATTGATTCTCAATTGCGGCAACAGCTTGTTGGCTGCCGGGCTGGATTACGCGGCGGGGGTACAGCTATATTGACCGTATTGATCGCCCCCGGGATATTTTTGGCATCGTGCTGTTCAAAGCAACTATGTGTTTACGCTGCGGATCTTCGAGACTCGCGCTGCTGTTATTTGCGGTGGCAGCAATGCTGGCTGCAACACCCCTGCAGGCTCGTGAGCGCGGCGACCTGCCGACTCCCTTCGGCCAGGGTTTTTACCTTGCCAGCGAGTCTCTGCCCCAGCCATTGCCGCCCCTGCTGAGTGCGCCCGAGGCCGAACAATGGCTTGATCTCATTCAACAGAGCGAATGGCAGCTGGGACCTTACGGCGCAGACCTCTCGGAAACCCTGCTGGATGCTGCCAATTATTTTCACAGCCGGGGCGATTATCGTTCCGCCATCGTACATTGGCGCCGGGCCGTGCACCTGACCCGGGTCAACGACGGCCTCTACAGCGATTTGCAATTGCCGGTGTTGCGACAGTTACTACAAACCTATCTCGCCATGCAGGACTACGAGTCTGCACATGAAATCCAGGCCTATCTTTACCACCTGCACAAGCAGCAATACCAGCTGGGAGAGACTGCCCATATTAAAGCCACACTCGAATATGCCGATTGGCTGCGCCGACGCTGGATGCGCGAGCCCGATAAGGAAAACCTCAAGCCCCTGTATGACATTTGGAGGCTGGTGGACAAGGAAGTGGAGGATAGCGAGGAAGCTCCGCTGACGGTTGCGCAGTTGGAGCCTTTGACCTATGCGCAGCTGGATATGCTTTACCTGATCGGTGTCAGCGACCTGGGAATGGACCGGGAGGCGGAGATGTTGTTTGGTCGCCAATATGGCCAGTCCCAGGGCGAGATCAGTGTAGAGCGCAGCCAATTGCAGTACTTGCAGCAATCGGCCTATGCGCGGGGCAAGAGTCGACTGGAGTTGCTGGATGAAAGGTTGGGCGAGGATGGCGACCCGATCCTGCGGGCGGAGCTGCAACGCAATTTGGGTGACTGGCATATGTGGAATGAGTACACGCAGCGCGCGCTGGACAGTTACCAGCGCAGTTGGGAGCTGCTGGCTGCCGATGCCACGGGTAGTCTGCGCCAGCAGTGGTACCAGGCGCCGCTGGAGTTACCCGCTGGCGGTGTGCTTTTTCCTGGCGTCCTGGCCGAGGAAGAGTTCAGTAAAAGTGCGCTGGTGGATGCCAGTTTTTCGGTGACCGCGCGTGGGCAGGCGAAAAACGTGGAGAGTCACGCCCGTGACCCAGAGCGCGAGGGAATGGCTTACCGGGTAACGCGTTGGCTGCGTAACGGCCGCTTCCGACCCAGGCTCGAAGATGGCGTTGCAGTTGCCACAGATGGGGTGACCCGGGAATACCGCGTTAACTGAGCAGCTGTTTCGGAAGCTGTTGAGGCTGACGTCGACTCCACAGCCATAGTGATGCCAGGCCACAGAGCAGTCCCCCGCTAAATAATGACCAGCCTGTGCCAAGCAGGGCGATGGCGCTACCGGCGAGGGCGGCAATCACGTTGGCGAAGCAGAAGTTGGTGGTCAGTAATCCCTGTACCCGGCCCAGTCCGTATTGCTCAAAGTTATTGGCCATATAGGCGGGGAATACGCCATTGGTGACTGCGATAATGGCTCCACAGGCGAGGAATGCGGGGTACAGGCTCTGCGGTCCGGCCAGTGGTAGCAGCATAAATACCAGTGCCAGGGTCAGGCTGCCGATCCTCACCGTGCCCATTGGGCCAAAGCGGCTCTCCATCGGCGCGACGGCGTACAGACTGCTGATGATCATCGCCAGCGTAATGACCACTGTGCCCCAGCCAATGCGTATGCTGTCAAAACCAAAGCGCTCCACCAGCCAAAGTGGGTAAAACTCGTAAAAAGCGTTAAGACCCAGCGTAAACAGGAAGTGGTAAAAAATTAGTGGCTGCATGGCGCTGACACGCAACAAGCCGATGGAGTTGTTACTGGCAATCACTTGCCAGACACTGGTAGCAGAAGCGTCGTCTTGCCGGGCCTGGTTGACGATAGCAAAATTGACCAGCGCGGTAGCCAGCAGAGTCATAGCCGCCGTGGCCAGGAACACATTAGCAACACCCAGCGGCATCAGGTAACCGCCCGCCAGTGGCCCCACCAGCCAGCCTGCATAGGTAGTGGCGTAGAGCAGGGAGATTGCCCGGGTGCGGTCGATAGTGGGATGCAATTCCAGCGCGATCGCCCTGGAGATTGCGATATTACCCTCACAGATTCCGGTCAGAAACCGGGCCAGTGCAAACAGCGGGTAGTTCTCTATCGCTACTGCATAGCCTGTCAGTCCATAACCTGCGGCGGCGGCCAGCAGTGAGATGATCAATACCCGCTTGCGTCCATACAGGTCTGACAAGGCACCGATAAAGGAGCTGCCAATGAGTATGCCCAGCGGATACAAGGCCAGGATAATCCCCAGCAAGATCTTCGGCGGCAGGCCCATAAAATGTGTGAGGGCATTACTGCTCTCAGCTTGCAGGAAAAACGGGGAAAGCACCGGGTAGGGCAGGGCGATGCCGGCGGTCCCCAGCAGGGATACCAGCATTACCGCATAGAGTGTAGACCGGGCGCTCGCCATCTAGTCAGGCATTCTCAAGAACCATGAGGGCGCCGCTTGCCGGTACTGGACGACGGGTGCGCCATTCAATGACTTCGGCACAGAAGCGATCTTCGCAGCGCTGGGCCATTTCAAAAAAGGTCGAGCGCTCGGGGTCGGCGATAATGATTTTCTTGACGCCAGCCTTTACCGCGCGGTTGACCAGGTTGAAGACGGGATTGACCAGTTCATCCCAGAAGCAGATATCCGCAGCCACCAGCATGTCTATATCTTGCAACTGCCGGCTGGTAATTTTTTCAAAGCGCGATTGCAAGGTGCTGATCGCAACCCCATTGGCCTCGGCATTCGCTTGCAGGTAGGGAAATACCTGCTGGTCGGCATCTACCGAGACCACATCTGAACGAAATGCCTTAGCGCAGTAAATGCCAGACATGCCCCAGCCGCAACCGGCGTCCATCACCCGGCGGTAGTGCTCGGGGGGATTTTTCTGCAGGTAATCGATCAGCAGGAAGCTGGATTTCCACAACTTGTTGCCATGGATAGAAGGCTGCGCATCGCCCCGCTTTACCCGACGTATGGCGGGGTGGGCCGCAGTCAGCATTTTGACGCCGTGGAATCGATATTCTGTGCGGCGCTTGGCCATGTGGTACCTGTCAGCAGTTTTTGGTGGGAGGGCAGAGCATACAAACACCGGTGCAGCTGCGTCCACCTCAAGTTATCTCGCCGCTGACCGATAAGTGCCTTATGAGCCGATTCGTGAAAACCTGGTTTGTTGCCACACTGATAGTTTGTGCTGTCAGCCTGTCTGCCCGGGCTGAGCCCCTGCAAGTTCAGGGTGACTATCATCCCCTGGCAGATGAATTTGAGTATCTGCTCGATCCGGGCGGAACGCTCACGCTCGAGCAACTGCGCTCCCATCCTGAGTTATACCCCTTCAAAGACAGTGCAGACAGCAAGCCTCCCGCCGGCTACACGCCCGTATGGCTGCGTTTGACCCTTGGGTTCAGTCCCGAGACGCTGGACAAGAACTACTACCTGTTTGCCATGGTGGAGAACATATTCGAGGTGCGCATGTACCGGCCCGACGCCAGTGGGGGCTACCATGAGTGGCTGACTGGTAATCATTACCCGGCCTCCAGTCGCGAGCAGGACTCGCCGCGTTACGGCTTCAGTATCGATCCCGCTTCCACCCCGACGACAGTCTATATGCGAGTTATTGGCGGACCGTCAACCAATAACTTTCCCTGGGTGCTGGTTGAGGAAGAAGCATTCCTGGAAGAGACTCAAATCTATTCCACCTTCAATCTGGTTTGCCTGACAGCGGTGGGCACCTTGCTATTGTTCAACCTCAGCCTGGCCCTTAGCCTGCGTAAAGCTGAATATACGTTCTATACCATTTATGTAACATCAGTGCTGATGGCCTTGCTGACCCTGGGTGGCTGGAGTTTTTATCATCTGTGGCCAGATCAACCCTGGCTGAATAGCAGGGCGATGCACAGCTTCAACCTGGTCTCGGCCCTGGCGCGCCTGCTTGCTGTGGTCAGCTTGTTGCGAATGGCGCAACTAGCGCCGGGCCTGCACCGCTATACGCAGATTGTGCTCGGTGCACTGCTGCTCACCTTGCTGGTCGTGGTGACCCTCGGTGTGGAAGCCCTCCCTGTATATGCTGCCTCAGTCGTGTGGGGTGTTGGTATAGTCATGGGCTTTGTGGTCTGTGTTTACGCCATCAGATTGCGGGTGAGACTGGCTGTGCCGCTGTTAATAGCCCTGTTGCTGCCCGCCCTGGCAGCGGCAGTGCAGGGCGTTTTGACAGTCACTGGTACGGGTGAGGTCGCTATTGTGATGCGACTGGCCAAAGTGGGTTTTGTGGCCCACGTATTGATGTTTTCACTGTGCCTGGCCACCCAGATCAAGACGGAATCTGAATCGCGATTGCTGGCCTTGCACGACGAGCTAACCGGCCTGACCGGGCCCACGCTGCTGCGTGAGCGTTTTGAGCAACTATTATTCCTGTCCCGTCGCAATGATTGGAAAATCGCTGTGCTGTTTCTCGACCTGGACGGCTTCAAGCCAGTTAACGACGGTTATGGCCATGCAGCAGGCGACCTCGTGTTGCAGAACGTTGCCTCGCGTATGCAGTCGCAGCTTCGAAAAACTGACACCGTGGCGCGTCTGGGTGGTGATGAATTTGTTGTCCTGCTGGCTGAATTGGAAGACTTCAGTTCAGTATCCGTGGTGGCCGATAAATTGCTGGCTGCAGTGTCTGCACCCTACAGAATCGATGAATCCGTGGTGAGCGTCACTGCCAGTATGGGTATTGCCTGTTTCCCGGACGACGGTGAAGACCTGCAATCCTTGCTGAAACTGGCCGATGGCGCCATGTACCAGGCCAAGGCTGCGGGCAAGAACAACTACCGCTACGTGAACGCTGCAGCCATGAAAACGCAGCGATCAACCCAGCTTAAAGTGGTGGCGAGCCAGGGCCCGCTTGCGAGATAATCCCGGCTCAGACCAAAGCACAGGGAAGTAGAATGATGCACCGCGCTATCGCTTTAATACTGCTGTTTTGCAGCACTTCCCTGTGGGCCGGCCAGTGTCGGCTTGATGGTGATGAGTTGATGCTGCGCCCTGCGGCCAGCGACGGTCCCACTGAGGTCAGCGTGCGCGTCTACGTCAACGACCTGATTTCTATTCACGACGTCGACCAGAGTTTTATCGCAGATGTTTTGTTCCGGGCCGACTGGCGCGATCCGCGCCTCGCCCACAGCGGTGCGGCAGCTTGCACGGTACAAACCGACCAGGTGTGGACACCGGTATTGCAGTTGCTCAATCGCCGCCATGTCGAGGCTATACGCTCTCCGCAGCTAGCAGTTGCCAGCGATGGCAGCGTGACGTTTTTGCTGCGCAGCCTTGGCGAATTTTCCTTCAAGGCAGACCTCACCGATTTTCCTTTCGACCGTCAGGAGCTGAGCTTCAACATAGTGTCTACCTATGGCGAGGAAGATGTGAGCCTGCTTACCCGGCCGGAATACCTGGGGCTGGCGGAAACGCTGTCGGTTGCCAATTGGGATATTGAAATTGCCGGCTCGCGCCACCTGACTCAGTATGTCGCGCCAGTGGACAAGCACCTGGTGCGGCTGGACCTGGTATTGGACGCAGCGCGCCTTACCGGCTATTACACCTGGCAACAACTGCTGCCACTGTTCCTGGTGGTAATGATGACCTGGGTGGTTTTCTGGATACCGCTGGAGTTTGTGCCTCCCAGAGTGGGGTTGGCAGCGACTTCTATGCTGACCTTGATAGCCTACCGCTTTGCCATGTCCTCGGTGCTGCCACCTATCGCTTACCTGACACGCCTGGATATATTTATGATCGGTGCGTCGGTGCTGGTTTTTGTTGCGCTGGCGACTGCGGTGGCGGTGACCTATATCGACGAGCACTATCAGAATGCACAGGCTGCGGCGCTTAATCGCAGCGCGCGCTGGCTGTCACCGCTGGGCCTGTTACTGGTTGCGGCTATCGCCTTCTACGCCTGAGTACCAGATAGGCGAAGTCCAGGCACGTTCCTGGATGATTGGGGAATAAAACGGTTCTGCAACCGGGTCCAGGCAACAACGACCATAGACGTCGCCCCAGGCGCCCTCGTCCTGGCGGGCTTCTGTCCGGGCGGCCGCCTGTTCGGCGCAGTTACTGGCGAAGGGGTTCACGCCCGCGGCCTGGCACTGCAAGGTACTCCAGCGGCAGCTGGGGTTTTCCAGGACCCTGGCATAGTAGAAAGCATCCTCATCCGGGTCGAAGTCCGGGTCTTGCCAAACCGCACACAGCTCGGCGTGGCCAGTACCGGTAAGGGCGCAGTTGCCAGGGTCAACTGAGGCGCCATTGTCCGGGTTGCCCGCTACGTTGTGTATCGCCTCCCGGGTATTTCCATGCTGGTCTATCCAGCCCTTGACGATTTGCACGCGCTGCAAGTCAACGCCCGGGTTGCCCGGGCTGCCCGCGTCTTTCATGGCTGAAACCAGAAAGCGGGGTGGCTGTAATACGCTGGTAGCCTCCAGCTCGCCGCCCATGGGCACGCCATTGGCATAGGCTTGTTCAATCATTTGCCCGCTAGCGCAGAGGTCGGTGGGCAAATCGGTGCCAGCGAAGAAACGTACCAGCGGACGTGTGCCGCTGGTGGCGTAGGTTTCCTTGCGGCGCATGCCCTCGAATATCGCATCGCGGGAATTTTCCTCGGCCCAGACGACGGCCAGGCCGCCGGGATTGTCGAAGAAGTGATCCTGCAGGTTGCGATAGCCGGCATCGCGGCGCCCCAGGTGGCCCACATAGTTGTTTTCCTCGGCACCGCCCGGCGTTGCAGAGTGAGTATCCGTACTGCCGATAAAGCCCATTTTGAATGGGTTGGTGCCCGTCTCTCGCCCTAGCTTCAGCCCATCCTTGAGTACATTGCGAACCATATTGCGGCGGCCAAACTGGTCTATCGCAACCGGGGCTGCCTCATCGGCCTGCACTTCCCCAAAGACGGTCCCAAGCATGGACAGGTTGTCGGCAACCACCTGTTCAAAGCTGCATAGCTCATCTTCGGTGTCCAGCCCCATACCGGCAAGGCGATCAAAGCGGCACTCCGATGCTGCCTTGTGTTGCACCAGCTCTACCAGGGGTTCAAAGAATAGCCGGTCCCTGGCCTGTTGTTTGGTGAGCGGGTCGGGGAACATAAGTCCGCCGCTGAGATTGGGGTTGTGTGGAATCGACATGACATCGCAATCGCCGTCAGCCTCAATGCATTGCCGGCGCAGGCGGGTCCACAATTCCGGGAAGTTCATGGTGCCGGTGTCGTAGGTTGAAATAGCGGACTCGGTGACCTGCTGGTTGCGAAAAATTACATTGCGATGAAGGTTCCTGAAATCAGGCGCGTCAGTATATTCGTAACCCACAAAGGTGGTAAAACTGCAGTCACCAGAGCGATCGTAGTGATCCTCTGCCGCTTTTTGTATGCGCCCCCAACTGGCGCGGTGGGCGGCGTCACAGTCAGACATGGAACAAACGAATGACGCTTCTTTTTGCGCCGCGTCGCTCACGACGCCCAGGCTGGCCCAGTAGTCCAGGGCCAGCATTTGCAGGATGAAGGTCTCGCTGCGAGACATCACGCAATAGGGGAACCAATAGCCCAGTTCGCCGGCGTCCTGGGTACAGATATCGACAGGCCCGAGAAACTCGGCATGGTCGGTAATGGCGGTGAAGTCCAGCGGCCGCTGCAACTGGGCCCGGATCGTCTGTTGGGCATCGGCGTTGCTGAGCATGATGGCCTCGCCTTTGGCGTAACGGTAGGCCGCCCAGGGGTCGTTGCGCTGGCTGGATACATAGGAGTCGAAGGAGTAGCTGGTGTGCACGTGCAGGTCCCCAAACAGGGGCTGGCGCGTTGCTGTGTAATGATCACAGGGTTCGCGCTGTTCCGTGCGTTCAAACGCCAGGGCGACAATCGAAGCGCTCAACAGGCCCAGGAACGCGATACAGCGAGGGCCGGTCAACGCCGACCTGTGGCTATTCATTGGGATCATGCTCACACCCCGCCAATTTGCGCGTTCTCCACTTATGTAGCCCACACGGGGCATATGCACCACTCAAGCGATGGCCGATGTTAGCCGATAGAGTAGAGAAAGTGTGACCGGGGTCACGTTTTACATCGGCATCGGTCGGTAAACTAAACCCTGGCAAGGAAAATCTGAGACAGCATGATTGATCAGGAAGATGCGGCTCAAGGCGTTGAGTTGCTGGAAAAAAACAAACCGCAGCAGCAGCGCGCAGTAAAGACCTACGAGGCCATCCTTTCGGCCACGGGTGAGCTTCTGTGTGAAGTCGGCCTGGAGCGCATCTCTACCAACAATATCGCTGAGCGGGCCGGTGTTACCGTGCCCGCGCTCTATCGCTACTTTCCCAATAAGTACGCCGTGCTCAATGCCCTCGGCGCACGCCTGATGGATGCCCAGAACGATGCATTCGTGCACTGGCATCAGACCTATGTGGAGGGCAAATCAGCACAGCATATGCTTGAAAGCCTCTATAACCTCCTGTTCGAGACCTATGAGGTAACCCGCGATTTCCGGGGTGGGCTGGAGATCATGCATGGTATGCAGGCAATGGCGCCGCTGCAGGAAGTGCGCCTGGATAGCCACTGGGCGATTGCGGATGGCTTCGGGCGCATATGGGCTGATCAGTTCAAGGTTCCCTACACTGCGGAGACTGCGCGTCACGCCCGGCTGGCGGTGGAAATAGGCTTCATGGCGCTACAGATGGCCCTGGAAGACTCGCGCCTGGATGCGGACCAGGCTCTGCGCGACGGAGCCCAGGCGCTGCGCGTTTACCTGGAGTTCACCACCCGCGACGCCGGTGTCAACCTGGAACAAAGCTAAACCGACGTTTGCCCCCGGCTGCACAGGCCCTTAGAATCACTGCCTTCCCATACATTAATAATGGAAAAGGAGAGTGGTGATGTCAGACACCGAACGCAAGGATACCCCGGAGCAGGCGGAATTTCGTCAGTACTGTCGTGACTGGATTGCCGCCAATGCGCCCGCGGAAACTTCCGTGCGACTGCCCTTGTCACCGCTGGAAATCATGACCACCGAGCAGCTGGACTACCTGCAGGACTGGCAGAAGAGGGCCTATGATGCCGGCCTGGTTGGCTGCGATTATCCAGTCGAAGTTGGCGGCGGCGGCCGCAATGACTGCCAGCGTGTCGCAAATGCCGAGTTTATTACCGCGAAGACCCCGTTTTTCCCCAATGTGATCGGTCTGGGTATGGCGGCGCCCACCGTGTTCTACCATGCCCAGGAAGAGAAAAAGCAGGCCCTGCTGCCGCGCTTGTTTTCGGGCGAAGACATCTGGTGCCAGGGGTTTAGCGAGCCGGGCTCGGGCTCTGACCTGGCCAGCGTGCAAACTTTCGCCGAACCCAAAGGCGATAAGTGGCTGATCAACGGCCATAAGGTCTGGACCTCCCTGGCACATTTTGCCGAGTGGATGATTATCCTGCTGCGCACCTCCAAGGATCACAAGTACGACGGGCTGTCCTATTTCGTGGTGCCGATCCGCTCGGCGCTGGGTAAGGGTGTGACCGTGCGGCCGTTGATCAAAATGACCGGCGAGACCGGTTTTAACGAGGTGATTTTCGAGAACCTGGAAGTTGATGACAGCTATCGCCTCGATGAAGTTGGCAAGGGTTGGCAGGTGGCCATGACCACACTGGCCCATGAACGCGGCGCCGGCCAGCTGATTACGCCCCAGGCTGGCGGCAGGGTGCAGCGTAAAGAAGGGGAGGAAGAATCCGAACAGGGCGCTGCCAGCCTGATTGCCCTGGCGAAAAGCAGCCAGCGCGGTGGCAAGACCGCAGCCGACGACCCGGTTATCCGCGATCGCATCATGAAGGAAATTATCCGCGAGGAGGGCTTTCGCCAGAGCCGTCGCCGGTCCCGGGTGCAGGGTTTGATTGACGACCCGATGCGTATTCCCCTACAGCACAAGTTGCGCCAGAGCGAGATCGCCCAGGACACCGCGCAGTTGGCCACTGAAATTGAAGGTGCTGCCAGCTCCCTGTACATCGCCGACCCAAATGCACCGGCGGCCGGTCGTTGGCCGATGGCGCATATGAATTCCTACGGATTCACCATCGCTGCCGGTACCAGTGAAGTGCAGCGCAATATTCTCGGTGAGCGGGTCCTGCACCTGCCGAAATCCAAGTGAACCAGCTTAAGGAGAAGACATCATGACGCAGCCGGTAAACTTTGGCTTTGGTGAAGAAGAAACCATGTTGCGGGATTCCGCCCGCAAGTTTTTTGCAGATAATTTGCCCGTGGATCAGCTTCACGCAGTGATAGCGGCGGATTCGGATCCCCATCGCGACCTGGAGGCAGGCTGGAAGCCTGAGCTGTGGCAACAAATGGTGGAGTTGGGGTGGACCATGCTGGCTGTGCCGGAGCGTGCAGGTGGCCTGGGCATGAGTGCGGCGGCGGTTGCCGGCCTCTGCGAAGAGGCGGGGCGGGCGGCGTTTCCCTCACCCCTGCTGCCGACCATTAACTGCAGCTATCTGCTGGCCGCCTGTGGCGGTGCCGCAGCAGACGCCGCATTGGAAGCGATTGTTGGTGGCGCTGCCGCCAGTCCCGCACTAATCGACAGTCGCGGTTCCTGGGAAGAAGCTGACACCGATGTGGCGGTGGTGGATGGCAAATTGTCCGGCACCGCTTACTACGTGCAGGATGCGCAGAAAGTTGACTACCTGCTGGTAAAGGCCCGCCAGGGTGACGCGCTGGCACTGTACTGGGTGTCAATTGATGCCGCCGGTATCGAAGTGCATGCGGATGCGATTGTCGACCTGAGCCGTGATCAGGCCCGGGTCAGTTTCGATGGGGTAGAGGCGGTCGAAGTCAGCGGTGACGCAGCTGCCGCAGTGGCCACAGCGATGCCTGCGATATGGACCATGGTGTCCGCGGACATGGTGGGTGCGGCTGAGTGGGAACTGCAGACCACGGTCGAATATGCCCGCACCCGTACGCAGTTCGAGCATCAGATCGGTTTTTTCCAGGCTGTGAAACACCCGCTGGTTGATGCCATGGTGGAGATCGACCAGAGCAAATCCCTGGTCTACAACGCCGCCTGTGCCATCGACAGCGAACCTGAGAATGCCACGCGTTTTGCCCATATGGCCAAGGCCTCCGCCAGCGATATGGCGGTGTTTGCCTCAAGCCGCGCGGTACAGTTCCACGGCGGCATCGGTTTTACCTGGGAGTGCTTCGTGCACATTTATTTTAAACGCCAGAATCACAACCAGGTGTTATGGGGTGATGGTGCCTGGCACCGGGCGCGGCTAGCCAATATTCTCATCGGTGTCGCCGCGTGAAGTGGATCAAGCTTACGCTGCTGGTCAGCGTGGCCTTGCTGGCCGGTGTCCTGGCACTTGCCTGGTTGTTGTTTATTCCCGCTGCTGCACCTGAGCACCGCCTGTTCGTTAATGGGCAGATTCTGTCCATGGACGCGGATGACCAGGTGTTTGAAGCCATGTCAGTGCGCGGTGATCGCATTCACCGACTCGGTAGCGATGAAGAAATGCGCGCGCTGGCAGCGGACAATACAGTCATCACCGATTTACAGGGCCGGACACTCTTGCCCGGTTTCGTCGATGCCCACGGGCATTTCCCCGGCTCCGGCATAGACGTGGTATCGGTCGACCTGCGCAGCCCGCCTGTGGGCGAGGTGACCAGTATCGAGCAATTGCAGGATGCATTGCGTGCACGACTGGACGGCAAGAGCGATGACAACTGGCTGGCCGGCTTCGGTTATGACGACACATTGTTGCGGGAGAAGAGACACCCGACCCGCGCCGACCTGGATGAGGTGTCTTCAGACATACCTATCTACATCACACACATCTCACTGCATATGGGTGTTGGCAATAGTCGTGCCTTTGAATTAATGGGTATCACCGCGGACAGTGAAGACCCGGTCGGTGGTGTGATTGTGCGTTTGCCCAACAGCCGTGAACCTGCAGGTTTGTTGGAAGAGACAGCACAGGGTTCGGCCACCGCAGAGGCCTTGAGCTTCTCCATGCTGGACTCAATCGGTATATTGCTGTCAGCCAACCGGGAATACGCGGCGCAGGGTGTTACCACCGCCCAGAGCGGCGGTGTGGACCGGTCCATGGCTGAATCCATGGCCGTGCCTGTGCAGATCGGACTGGTTGGTCCGCGGCTGGTGTTATTCCCCTTCGAGCACCTGCTGGGCGAGGATTTACTGGATGGTAGTTTTGACAGCGCTGACCTCGCCAGCGACAAGCTGATAATTGGCCCGGTCAAAATTGTGGCCGATGGCAGTATTCAGGGCTTTACGGGCTATCTTGCCGAGCCCTATTACACGCCTTACAAGGGCGACCCGGAGTACCGCGGCTATCCGGCCGTGCCCCGGGATGAGTTGATTGAGATCGTTGCACGCTATCACGCAGCGGGTTTCCAGCTCGCCATTCATGGCAATGGAGATGCCTCCATCGACGATATTCTCGACGCTTTTGAGCTGGCCCAGGCGCAGAACCCTGTAGAGGATCCGCGCTTGATTCTGGTTCACGCCCAGATGGCGCGGGAAGACCAGTTGCTGCGCATGCGAGAACTGGGTGTGACCCCCAGTTTTTTCAGCGCCCATACCTATTACTGGGGCGATCGTCATCGAGACATCTTCATGGGCCCCGAGCGCGCAGCCCGCATGAGTCCGACGCGCTCTGCCCAGGACCTGGGCCTGCGCTACAGTGTGCACCTGGATACCCCGGTGGTGCCAATGCTGCCCTTGCAGTTGCTGTGGAGTACGGTAAACCGTATTTCTACGGGCGGCGATGTGATTGGCGCCGAGCAGCGTGTCAGCGTCATGCAGGCCCTTCGCGCTATGACCATCGAGGCAGCCTGGCAAGTATTCCAGGAAGACAATATCGGCTCGCTGGAGTCGGGTAAGCTGGCTGATATCGTGATTCTTGATGGCGATCCGCTCAAGGAGCCTGATGTACGCGATATTGCGGTGGTGGAGACTATTGTGGGTGGGCGCACGATTTACCAGCGTTGACCGGGTTAGGCTGTAAGTGACGGACGCTGCCGGCTTAGGCTTTAAACTACGGACGCTGCCGTGCCCTGGCACCGGGCTCCGCTTGCTGGCCTTGCGGGCAGTTCGGTTGCTGCGGAACTCGACAAAATCTGCTTCGCAGATTTCCGGACTCAGACATTCCTCGCAATGAATCCGAACTGCCCGCAAGACCAAAACGCAAGCTGACTGGAGCCCGGTGCCAGGGCACGGCAGCGTCCTCTGATTAATCCCTCGGTTGATACCAGCTTTCTAGCAGGCACAAAAAAAGCCCCCGAAGGGGCTTTCCTTGCGAGCTAAAAAGCGCGGTTTATTAGAAGCTGTAACCCGCGGTAATACCGTAGGTGCGAGGCTCCAGCAACTGGTAAGTGCGGTAGAGGCCTACCGCGGCATCCTGCAGGTACTGACCAGTGTAGTTGTCCTCATCGCCCAGGTTCCGGCCCCAGGCTTCTACATACCAGTCTTCATTGGCTGAGTTCAGCACGATCGATGCGTTCCACACATCCCATGAATCCAGTTGGTCGTCCGCGGCATTGAAAATGCGGGTGTAGAAATCGTCCTGGTAGTAGTAGTTGGCCTGCAAATCCAGACGCATGCCATTATTGAGGAAGTGGCTGTAACGACCCATCAGGTAGGCCGTAAATTTGGGCGCATTGGGGATGTCATTGCCATCGACATTGGTTTCAATGCCCGGGCAATTACAGGATACCACCAGGTTGCCATTACCCAGGGAAACGATGCCATCGGCGGTGCCCATCTGGTTGGGATCGGCGGGGTCGAAGGTGTCGAGGTCGCCCAATTCAGTATCCAGGTAGGACAGGTTGGTGCTGAAGGTCCAGTTTTCAGAGGGTGCCCATATGAACTCGCCCTCGGCGCCAAAAATGTCAGCGTCCATGTTCTCATTGACCGAGGTTTGGGCCACGATCTTGGACACCTGCAGGTCTTCATAGTCGTAGTAGAAGGCCGTGATATTGGCCTGCAAGGTGTTGTCCAGGAGTCGTGTTTTGGCACCAATTTCGATTGAGTTGATATATTCCGGGTCAAAATTGGCCAAACCGGGATTGCCGCCCAATGCGGGGTTGAGCAGGTCTGATTCAGAGCTGATGGGGTTGAAACCGCCGCTCTTGTAACTGCGGGCTGCCGTGGCAAACAGCATAACATCGTCACTCAGGTGCCAATTTACGTTGGCCTTGCCCGTGGTTTCCTGCCAGTCGTCCTTAAAGTTCTGATAGCTGCCACCTGGCACGTTGGGATCATCGAGGAAGTTGAGATAGACGGAGCGTTGGTCAGCTTCCTTCTGTTCATCGGTATAGCGCAGACCCAGTGTCATCTCCACGGTGTCGCTGATGTCATAGTAGAACTCACCGAAGAGGGCCCAGGAGTCCAGTTGATACTTCTTGGTGTCGTTGTCAAATACGTGGGTGTTTTCCGGTAGTCCCAGGGTCTGGCCAAAGACAGCCAGGGCCGAGGAATACACGTAGTAGTGCACCTCACTCTCGTAGTCCAGGTAGAAGGCCCCGGCCATGAAGTTCCAGTCTCCGTCAAAGTCGGAGGCCAGGCGGAATTCCTGGGTCCACTGTTCCGGATCAGTGGTGGAGCGGTCATTTTGGTAGAGGCGCTGGACGGTAATCGGGCCGTCGGGCCCGCGGTTATAGGTTACCGGGAAGGGCCATTCCTCTGAAGCCACCGTGCCATCGTAATCATTGCGGGCATCGAGGCTGGAGTCCTGGTAGCCGGTTACCGAGGTGAACATCATGTTGCCAAGATCGTGGTTGATCTCCAGGGTGACGATGGTTTCGTCCGCTTCATACTGCGGATTAAAGTCAAAGTTGGCGTCTCGGGTGTCTTTGGGGTTGATTGAATTGGCGTTGTCATCACTGGGGAATGGCAATCCGGTAATGGCACTGACGGTGCCGGTTAGCAAGCCGCCGACGGTGCCGCCGGTGTTACCGGTTTCGTTGGCAAAGTTGGCATTGGGCAGGCAGCCGAGTACGCCATCGGGATCCTTTTTACAGTAGTTGCCCGAACCGCGCATGCGGTCACTGTCCTCATCGAAATAATTGATCACCAGGTTGGCGTCGGTATTGTCGCCAATCTGGAAGTAGGTGGAGGAGCGCACTGAATACATATCGCGCCCGTCGATATCACCGCCTTGATAGATGTTGTCGACATAGCCGTCGCGGTTGGTATAGAACATTGAGAAGCGCTGGGAAATATTGTCAGTCAGCGGGATATTCAGTGCACCGCGGGCGCGCACATAGCTGTAGTCACCATAGCTCGCATCGATGAAGCCGCCGAATTCTTCTTCTGGTTTCTGGGTGATTACGTTGATGACACCGGCCGTGGTATTGCGTCCGTAGAGGGTGCCCTGGGGGCCGCGCAATACCTCGACACGCTCGGTGTCAAAATACTCGGTTTCAAATATCCGCGAGTTGTTCAGGTAGACGCCGTTCATATGTACGCCGGTGCCTGCGTCGCCGGCGGCACCTACCGCCAGGTTGCCAATCCCGCGAATATTAATGTTTGCCGTGGTGAAGAAGCCCTTGCTCATGAGCATATTGGGCACCGCAAACTGTATGTCCATGTTGTTGTTGATCAGGCCGCGCTCCAGTTCATCCTGGGTGAATGCGCTGACCGCGATTGGCGTGTCCTGCAGGGTTGTCTCTCGCTTTTCTGCGGTGACGATGATCTCTTCAAGGAATCCGCCCTGGGCGAAAGCCAGTTGTCCGTTGATCGCGCCAGCGAGTAGGGTGCAGACGAAAGGTGGAGTGAGTTTGCGAACTGCCATATCAATGCCTCCGGGGCTTTTATATTTATAATGTTGACGGTGCATATTGCTGCCACCCAAAATTAGCAACAAACAGGGCGCGAGTAAATCGCTACTTCTACCAATTTGTAGCCGCTAGCGCATAGCAGGTGGCTCAGGCTGCTGGTAATAGTTGCTGATCCAGGCGTCTATATCGACCTCGTCGATCTGCTCCGGGTCCAGGTGTTCTTTGGCATAGCTGAGATAGCCACCCGAGCGCAGGAAGATGCGCATGACTTCACCGTCCAGTTTGCCCTGCTTTACCAGGTCCCCAAGTATGTCCAGGGCCACTGATAGTTTCATGGGTCCCTTGTAGGGCCGGTCGTTGGCCACCAGGGCCTCGTAGATGTCAGCAACCGCGAGGATCCGCGATTGCATGGGCATGTCCTTGGCATCGATGCCGTTTGGATAGCCACTGCCGTTGAGGTGCTCATGGTGAGCGCCGGCATACAGCGGCAGGCGTTTTTGCTTGCGCGGGAAGGGCAGCGCCATGAGCCAGCGCCAGGAGCGGTCGGCATGTTGGTTGATGGCGCTGCGTTCTTCATTGTTGAGCGTACCGCGATGGATCAACAGGTTTTCCCTTTCCCAGGCATCCAGCAGGGGGGCCGGCTCACTGGTCCTTTCGATTTTATGCACCAGCGGATAGCCGTGATCGACCTTTACCTCGGCCTTGAAAGATCGCTGCACCTGGATGGAGGCAATATCCTCGATCAGGGCGAGCACGTCATCGCCAACTGATTCGCCGCCGCGGTTGGCAGGAAACAGGGCCTCCAGTTTCTTTGCGAGTTGCCCGGCTTGTCTATCGAACTCCTGTTCGAACTGTGCCAGTGCGGTGCTATCGGCCCCCGCCTGGCTGGCAGCCAGTTGTTGCTCCAGCATACTGATCCGGTAGTCCTTGATCTTGGAACTGAAGCGTTCCACCACCAACTCAAAGCGGTCCATGACGAATTGCAGCTTCACTTGCTTGGACACAATGTGTTCGGGTGTGGTGATTTTGCCGATGTCGTGCAACCAGCCGGCCAGCTGAATCTCCGCCATTTCATCACTGTCAAAACGGATGTCGGCATAGAGGCCCTCGTCCCAGTCACTGAGCGAGGCCGCCAGGGCTTCGCCGAGGGCGGCTACCCGGCGAATATGGTTATAAGTGTGCGGTGATTTTTCACCCAGGCCCTGGGCCAGAACAGCGACAAAGGCGTTAAACAGGGTCGCTTGCTCTTCTATCAGTCGCTGGGTGGTAATCGAGGCCGCTGCCGGGAAGGAGACCGACTGAACCAGCTCAATGTCTTCATCGCTGAAGGGGATGATATGGCTGCCCTCGCCGCGTCGGTTGATCAGTTGCAGCACACCGATCATGTTGTTCTCGTGATCCTCCAATGGGATCACCAGCATCGACTGGGAGCGATAGCTGTTGGCCTCATCGTAGGCGCGGGTGCCCTCGAAAGCGAAGCCCTCGGCGTTATAGACATCCGCAAAATTCAGCATCTTGCGCTTATTGGCGCAGTAGGCGGAAACATTGGTGAGATTTGGCTCGCCGTCGATAACCAATGGCACCGGCGGCATCATGCCGATGTCGTCGCCTTTGAGGCTGGTGTTCATGCTCTCGTTTTGCAGGGCGACGAAGCATAGCTCCCGTGTCTCAATTTCGCCGGGGTCCAGCGGGTTGCCCGAGAAGGCCTCATGCAGCATGTAGATAGTGCCGCCGTCGGCATTGGTCAGCTTGCGAGCGGTATTGAGGGTTATTTCAAATATATTGGCGACATCGCGCTCTCGGGTGAAAGACACGCCGGCGCGGGTAACCAGGTCCAGCTTGCGCTGGTTTTCCAGGGTGCTCAGCTGCTCGTCGGAAAGCAATTGTCGGAAGTGATCCATGCCGCCCTCCTGGTGGAGAATGTCATCGACAAAGGTGCTCAGGTCGGATGACAGTATCTGGGATAAGTCCGGTCGTTGCTTGCTATCACTCATGTTCGTCCCTGTTACTAGCTACCAACTGTGATATGCATCCCAGTTTATGCAGTTTTTTTCTGTGTGTCTGTACTCCTTTGGGCTACCTGACGCGTTATAGGACTTAAAATGGCACAACCATTGGGGCTGGCTTAAGCGCTATGCGAAGACTACTGACCATTGTGATACTTGCTTTCCTGTTTACCGCATGTGAGCAGGCGACAGTACAGGGACCTATAGGTGGTGCCTCCGTAACTGTGGCGGATTTACGCAGCGGCGAAATATTGCTCAGTGGCGAATTGACTGACGACCTGGCCAGCGTCGAATCCAGCTACGACAACGTTGATGACTTCCTCGATCTGAATTACCTGACGCTGCTGGGTGTCTTCGATCTGCTCGACTTGCCGCTGGATCCGCAGCGCTATTACCTGGTTACCCTGCAGGGTGGCTTTGACTATGACAGCAACGGTGACCTGGTGGTGGACGATAGTCCCAGTGCCGTTATCGGGCCGGTGCGTGCTTTGATGACCGGCGCCCAGTTGCAGGCCGGGGCCCATATGTACGGCTCCCTTTCTGAGGCCGCGTGGCAGTGGGTGCGGGAGCACTACGCAGTTATGAGCGATGCTGAATTGACCGCAGCGCTGGACGAGTATGCCCGAAGCCTGGTGCTGGACGTGCGTGATCCCGGCCTGGGCATAATCGACTATGACGACCTGTTGACCTGGAACCCCCTGTATTACTCCTCCAGTCTGTACAAGGGCTCCGCCTCGGCGCTGGAAGCGATGATAGAAGCAATCGCCAGTGGCGCCAGCGATAGCGAGCGCCTGGCTATCGCCCGCGAAATGACAACTTTATTGGTGCCCTCAGGTGCCAGCGATGCCTGGTTTGAACAAGTTGTGTCGCCCGATGTGGCCCAGGCGAAATGCCTGGTATGCCACGGCAATCCGGATATTGCAGGGCTGAGTGAGCATAGCCTGGTAGCTGACTCAGACCCTGACCACCTGGCGATAAATGATGCGATGTACTCAGGGCTGGTAGAAAGCCTGGGTGTCGAAAGCATTCTCAGCCTGACTACCGGCGTCGGCCACCAGGGCGGCTTGCAATTGGCCATTGATAGCCCCGAGTACGACGCTTTTGAGACCTACCTGAACCTGCTGGCGGGTAGTAATTCCGGCGGCGAGGTGATTGAGGACCTGTTGGCGGGTTACACGCTGAGCTCGGCGCAAGACAGCTTGCGTCGTGCTTCCATGCTCCTGGCAGGTGTGCTGCCAGATGATGAAGACCTGGCGGCGGTAGCCAACGGCGATGACGACACGCTGCGCTTTATGATTCGCTTCCTGATGCAGGGCGAGGGCTTTCACAATTTCCTCATCGAGGGCGCCAATGATCGCCTGCTGACTGACAAGTGGATTGAAGACACGCCGGTAACCATCTTCTTCCAGCCTTTCTATCCCGACCTGGTCAACCAGGCGGCCAGTCTCGGCGATGCCGGCCAGATGAATGAGCTGAATACCCTGATCCAGGGCACCAGCTTTGGCATTGCCAGGCAGCCCCTTGAGCTAATCGCCCACGTGGTCGAGCAGGAGTTGCCCTACACCGAGATCCTCACGGCGCAATACACCATGGTCAATCCGCAGCTGGCGCTGGCTTACCGCTCCGGGGTGAGCTTCGACAGCGACCAGGACATCGATCAATGGCAGGTGGGCACTGTCCAGGGATATACCCGCTACGATGCCTCGACCACCTATGAAGAGGCTGAGGTGATTGGCGCCTATGTCTCGGGTGGGCTGCCGACCGACTACCCGCAGGCAGGTGTGTTGAATACACCGGGCTGGCTGTCACGCTATCCCTCCACGGACACCAATCGCAACCGCGCCCGCTCGCGCTGGACCTGGTACCACTTCCTCGGTTTCGATATTGAGCGCTCGGCGCCGCGCACTACCGATCCAGACGCGCTGGCAGACACCGACAACCCGACCCTGAAGAACCCCAACTGCACCGTGTGTCACGAAACCATGGACCCGGTCGCAGCTGCCTACCAGAACTACGGTGACGAGGGCTTCTACAAGGACCAGTTCGGTGGCGCCGACTCCCTGCCAATTCTCTACAAGCGTGACCAGGATGCAGAAGATCCCTATCAGTTTGGGGATGTCTGGTACAAGGATATGCGAGAGCCAGGTTTTGACGGTCAGCAATTTGGCAATACGGAAAGTACCGTGCAGGATCTGGCGGCCGCCCTGAGTGAGGATTATCGCTTCGGCACCGGTACTGTGAAATTCTGGTGGCCTGCCCTGATGGGGGAGGAGGCGGCCCTGGCACCTGAGGATGAGAGTGACTTCGATTACGCGGAACGACTGGCTCTGTTCCAGTCCCAGTCCGCCGATATCGACGCCCTGGCTTCAGGCTTTATTACCGGGTTTAACGGCGGCGCCCCCTACAATCTCAAGGACCTGCTGGTAGAGATGATCTTGAGCCCCTGGTTCCGTATCGACAGCGCCGGTCCCGAGGTCATCGCTGCCGACAGCGCCATGCTGGATGTGGGTACCGGCAAGCTGCTGACGCCAGAACAACTGGACCGCAAAACCGAGGCGGTCACCGGTTACCGCTGGTTCGAGCAGGAATACCTTGGTGTTGATTATTCCCAGCTGACCAGCCAGTACCGCTTGTTCTACGGCGGCATCGATTCTGACGGGGTAACCCGGCGTGCAACCGAGATGACCTCTCTTATGACAACCGTGGTGGAGGCACAGCCTCTGCAGATGGGTTGTGTGCTGGTGGCGATAGAATTCCAGTACCCCCAGGCCAACAGACTGATGTTCAGCAAGGTCAACAAGAATCAGCACGAGAGCAATGCAGAGCAGGCAGTGCGTGAGCAGTTGGCGCACTTACACCAGCGCTTCCTGGGCGAGACGGTGGCCACTGATGATCCTGAGGTTGATCGGGCATTGGCTTTGTTTACCGAGACCCGGGCCGAGCGCATTGAGCTGGCGTACCCGACTCAGCTCAACGGTAGCGACCAGGAGTCCTGCCCGTTCCAGCCTTTCGACACGGCAGGCTGGGACCTGAGCGATCCCCAGCACACGCTCAACACCTGGATTTCCATGTTGATCTACTACATGACGGATTATCGCTATGTCTATGAATAGGGAGGCCAATATGAAGCGCCGGGATTTGTTGAAGCTGGCCGCCTGGTCTGCCGTCGGCGCCGGCTTGCCTCTGAGCTTCCGCAGTTACGCAGCGGAGGAGGGTTATTCCGGCCCGCTGTTTGTCTGTATTCAGGTCTCGGGTGGCTGGGACGTGACGAGTTTCTGCGACCCGAAAGTGAACGTGGTCGGCGAGGAAGACATCAATCACTGGGCCAATAGCGGGGAGATTCAGCAGACCGGTAATATTCTTTATGCGCCCTTTGCCGGCAATGCCGCGTTCTTTGAAAAGTATCGCGATTACCTGATGGTCATCAATGGTGTCGATGCCCAGACCAATTCCCATAGCGCCGGTATTACCCATACCTGGAGTGGTCGCCTGTCGGAAGGCTATCCAACGGTAACTGCACTGGCCGCCAGTGCCTTTGGCCCGGAATTACCGATGGGCTTTGTTAGTGGCGGCGGTTACCAGGAAACGGCCAACCTGGTGCGCTATACCAGCATCACCAACCCGGATGGGCTGCGTGACCTGATCCTGGGTAATGTCACCGCCTGGGATCCGGACAAAAACTACCGTAGCCAATCCGACCTGGACCGAATCAAGGCCTACCAGCTGCAGCGACTGCAGGACCTGATGGCGCAGGAGGGCCTGACACCTCGCCAGGCGCATGGACTGGATACCTATTACCAGGCCCGGCTCAGCCGTGACCAGCTGACCGCCTTTGCCGAGGTCTTACCCAAAGACGGTGAATTGCAGGACCTGGTTGAATTCAGCCAGGGTAATCGCTCCAGCCTGCTGCGCCAGACCCAGGTATCGCTACTGGCGTTTCAATCCGGGGTCAGCATGGCGGCTGACCTGCATGTGTCCGGCTTTGACACCCATGCGGATCACGACGCGGACCACGAGCCAGTGTTGCAACACCTGACTGAGTCTATTGACTACCTGTGGGAGTACGCCGAGGAGCTCGGCATCGCTGACCGCTTGACCGTTTTTGTCGGCTCAGACTTTGGCCGCACCCCGGCCTATAACAGCTCCGATGGCAAGGACCACTGGCCGGTCGGTTCAGCCCTGTTCATGCAGAAGGGCGCGGCCTGGGGCAACCGGGTGATTGGCAGTACCAGCGAATTGCATTTTGCGCAGAACCTTAATCCCTCTACACTGCAAGTCGACGAGGCCAATGGTCGCCACATCTACCCCGGTGATGTGCAGCGCGCCATGCGAATTCTGGCCGGCGTTGATCAGCATGAAAATGCAGCCCCTTTCCCCCTTAATACGGGGGAGCTGATGGATTTCTTCGCCTGACAGGGTGAGAAGGGCTGACAAAAACAAAAAATGGATAGTGGTAATTCAGGAGAATGGAACATGAAAATTGCACATTACCTGCTGGCGTTTGCCAGCCTGGGCCTGGTGGCCTGTGAGCAGGTCCAGCTAAACGGCCCGATCGGAGGCGCCACCATTACAGTGACCGAGTTGCGTAGCGACGACTCGATTGTGAGTGGTGAAATGACCGACGACCCGGCCGCGATCATTGCCGGCCAGGGACAGCAGGCTTACGATGACCTGGGCCCGGTTGCCCAGCTGTGGTTTCTCGGTCTTCACACCTTCACTGACAGCTCGGTCTTTGTGCCGACCACCTGGTACCTGATGTCTGTGAGTGGCGGTGCAGACTACGATGCCGACAAGAATTCGGTGATCGATGCACAGGCAACGCCGGTCAACGGTGTCGTGCATGCCATTGTCACCGGTGCGCAACTGAAGGCCAGCGGCTTTTCCGTGACGCCCCTGACCGAGGCCGCCTACCAACAGGTGAAGGACTACATTGCGCTGCTCAATGACAGCCAGCTGCAGGCGGCTCTCGATGCGCTGGCCCCGGAGCTGGTGGGCGACGTCGATGCCAGCGAAGTGGTGGACTATACCGATGTGATCAAGTGGAACCCGATTCTGCACGCGCCGCTGGCAGTGGCTGATAGTGCCGATGTGGGCGCGCTGGCCCTGTCGGTAACAGTTGGCGAGCCTGACGACAGCGTGCAAGCCAAGGCGGCGGCTTTGTTTACTGACAAGGCGCCGGCCGGTGTAGCGGAGCTGATTTATGCCGATAGTATCTCCGATATTATTGATGCGCCATTAGGATCCGGTGGCTGTGGAGTAGGCTGTCATTACCCGGGTGGTTCGGGCGCAGTGGCCTCTGACAATGATCTTGTTCCTACCAGCACAGCAGATTTCGTCGCACTCAACACGGATAATTTTCGCATGCTGGTGGAAACCAAGGGCGCCGCACTCGTACTCAATAAGGTTGCAGGGATCGCGCATGCTGGCGGCGTGCGCCATCAGCCAGGTTCAGATGCGTATGAGGCGCTGGAGGATTGGCTGAACCTGCTATAGCCTGATCTCAAGGGGGCAGGGCAGTTGGCTGCTCCCTCTTCCCCAACCCGGTCAGCAGGTCTTCCAGTATCAGGTAGAGACTGGGTACCAGGAAGAGCGTGATAAAGGTGCCGATCAGCACACCAAATGCCAGCGAGGTTGCCATCGGCACGAACATCATGGTGGAAAGACTGGATTGCGCCATCATGGGGCTGAGACCAACAAAGGTCGTTACCGAGGTAAGCACAATAGGGCGGAAACGAACGCTGCCGGCATGACTGACCACGTAGGCCAGGTCCTGGCCTGACCTGCGCTGGCGGTTAATATAATCCACCAGTACCAGGCTGGAGTTGACCACCACCCCGGACAGGGCGACGATGCCGAGTAATGAGAAGAAAATCAGGTCCAGACCCAGCAACCAGTGACCGAGTATGGCGCCCACAATGCCGAAAGGAATTACGCTCATAATTACCAGCGGTTGCAGGTAAGACTGCAGGGGTATCGCCAGCAGTGCATAGATGACGAACAGCGCCAACACCGCAAAGCGTAACAGGCCTCCCATGGATTCGGCGCGTTCTTCGGCTTCACCGGCCAGACCATAACTGACACCGGGGTGTGCAGCCAGAATCTCCGGCAGATCATTTTTCCGTACCGAATTTATTACCGCCTCAGGTGTATTGATGGACCGGTTTACGTCCGCAATCACGCGCACCACGCGGCGGCCATCAATGCGCTTAATCGTGGTGTAGCCGCGCCCCAGAGAGGCCTTGGCAACACCGACAAAGGGAACCTCGGTACCGTCAGCAGTGCGGATCCGCATGTTCTCAAGGTCACCGAGGGAGCGGCGTTCATCTTCGGGGAAGCGCACCATGACCCTGATGTCGTCTTTGCCACGCTGAATACGCTGGGCCTCGTAGCCATAGAAGGCCTGCCGAACCTGCTGGCCCAGGTCATCCACGGATAGCCCCAGGGTGCGCGCCTCCGGCAATAACTCCAGCTTCACCTCCTGTTTTCCGGCGCGGAAACTGTCGCTCACGTCCTGCACGCCTGCGTACTGTTGCAAGCGTTCTCGCAGGCTGGCGGCGGCACTGCGCAGCTCGTCAAAATCGGAGCCCTGTAATTCGATATCGATGGCGTCACCGACACTGAAGGCCTGGGAGGTGAAGCGCAACTCCACGGCGTCAGGAATGCTGCCTGTCAAATCGCGCCAGCGATTGGCAAATTGGCTGGTGGGGATGCCATCGTAATCGGTGGGTAAATCCAGCTCGACGCCGACCTCGGCGAGATTGCTCTGGGTGTTGAGGCGACCCATGGAGCCTTTCGGTATTTTCGCTCCAACCAGGGCCAGTACGTGTTTGATTTTACTGGGGCTGCCTTCCGGCAATTCCGCATCCAGCTCTGCGCGCAGTGCTTCCGCAGCTCGCTCCATGGCCCTGGCAGCGCGCTCGGTCTGCTCGATAGGGGTGCCTTCAGGCATGGTCAGCGTGGCGTAGAGCCGGTGCCCTTCCACAGAGGGGAAAAACTGGAATACGACCCTGCCAGAGATAAACAGGGCTACCGTGACCAGCAGTATGGCCAGGGCGATAGCCAGGGTCAGGTAGCGCCACTCTACCGCCTTGTTAACCGCCGGCAGGTAGTAATTCTCCGCCAGGCTCTGCAAGCTACCGCTGAGTTTGTCCTGCAGTGTCAGCCACTTGTTCATCAGTGGGGTATCCGTACTCATTTTGCGTTCGGTGGAACGATGAGCCAGGTGGGAGGGCAGTATCAACTGTGACTCGACGATGCTGAAAAACAGGGCGAGGAGAACCACGTATCCCAGGGCACTGAAAAACGAACCCAGGTTACCCGGAATGTTAAGTATCGGGATGAAGGTGGCCATGGTGGTAAATACGCCAAAGATTACCGGGATGGAAACCTCCTGCGCCCCATCAATAGCCGCCCGGTCATGATCCTTGCCCAGTTGTTCGTGGGCATAGACTCGCTCGCCAATCACGATGGCGTCGTCGACCAGGATGCCCAGCACCAGGATGAATGCCATGACCGACATGGTGCTTATGGAGATATCGAAGGCGGGGAAAAGGGCTACCGAGCCAAGCATGGCGACCGGAATGCCGGCCGCGACCCACATGGCCAGGCGGAAGCGCAGGAACAGCGTCAGTATCAAAAGTACCAGCAGCAAACCGCTGCGAGCGTTCTTGCCCAGTGCATCGAGGCGATCAACCAGGTCCTGTGACTCATCAATCCAGATGGTGAGGTCGATGCCTTCGGGGACCTGTTGACGAGCCCGGTCCACGTAAGCCTTGACCTGCTCGGCGATGCCCAGCACATCTTCATTGCCGACCCTTGCTACCTTGACCACGACGGCGGGATTACCGTCGAAGTGAGCGCGCAGATCGGTATCCTTGAAGCCATCAACCACATTGGCGATTTCGCCCAGGCTTACTGTGGTGCCATCGTTGCGGGTCAGCACAATAATGTTTTCAAATTCGGCGCCAATATAGGCCTGGCCCTTGGTGCGCAGCAATATCTCGCCACCGTCGGTGCGCAGTGCGCCGCCGGGGATGTCCTTGGAGGAGCGCCTGATCGCCTGGCCAACCTGTTCGAGGGTCAAGCCGTAGCGGCGCAGGGTTTGCTCGGACACCTCAATGGATATCTCGTAGGGGCGGGCGAACAGGAGCTCTGCCTGCGACACGCCCGGTAGCGCGGCGATATCGTCGCGGATGCGTTGTCCCAGAACATGCAGGGTTCGCTCGTCGGCGTCACCGGATATTGCCAGCTGCAGGACGTTGGCCTGCACCGTGATCTCGGCAGTAACCGGCTTCTCGGTTTCCCTGGGCAGGGAATCAATAGCATCGACCTTGCCTTTGATGTCATTGAGCACCCTGACCTTGTCAACGCCGTTTACCAGCTCCACCACAACGCTGCAGCTACCCTCATAGGCGCTGCTGTTGATGGTATCGATACCCTCGGAGCCGAGAATAGCCTCTTCAATGCGTATGCAGACGCCTTCTTCCACTTCCTCCGGCGCAGCGCCAAGATAGGGCACGGTGATGGAAATGGCATCGATATCGATGTTGGGGAATTCCTCCTTGTGTATGGAGGGCAGGGCCAGCAGTCCGGCGACGACCAGCACGCCCATCAACAGGTTGGCGGCAACCGGGTTGTGGACGAACCAGGGGATCAGGCGCTGCATATTATTGCGACTCTACCGCCTGCACCTGCATGCCATCGACCACGGTTTGCAGCGGGGAGACGCAAACGCGTTCGCCGGCTTCCAGCCCCTTCCGGATCAGTACCTCATCGTGCTCTATGCGCGACACTGTGACCTGGCGGAACCGCAGGCGGTCTTCTGCGTCGACTACCAACACCTGGTTCTGGTCGCGCAATGCGGTACGGGGCAGTCGGATGACATTGTCGACCAGGCGGCCCTGGATCTCGGCTTGCACAAACAAACCAACCGCTAGCGGCGGCATCTCGGGTCCCTTAACATTGCGAATACGAGCCACGCCGAAGATCATTCGTGAACTGGAGTCGAATTCGGCTTCGGTGCGCACCAGCTCGCCATTCCAGATAAATTGAACATTGCCCAGTACACCGCTGAGCGTTACCGGTGAGGGCTGCTCGGGGAGCTGGCCGCCGGTGCTGATATTCAGGTAAGCGAGCTGGTTGGCTGCGATGGGAAGGCGTACCTCGGCGAAATCAGTGGCGTAGATAGTGGCAAATTCGCTGCCGCGGGCGATGAACTGCCCCTGGTCTACATGCTCCCTGCGCACCCTGCCGCTGTAGGGTGCACTGATCAGCGTGCGCGACAGGTCGCGCTCGGCTTGCTGCAGATTGATTCGCGCCTCTACCAGGTTGGCTTCGGCCACCCTGAAACGGCGCTGGGCCTCGTCAACTTGCGACTGGCTGGAAAGCTTCTGCTGGTGGAGTTTTTCAACGCGTTCCAGTTCGTCGGCCGCGTGCTCTTGCTCGACTTTGGCGCGGGTCAGGGCCGCCTTGCCCTTGTCGACGGCGTTGCGATAGTCAGCGTCGTCGATACGTAACAATGCTTCGCCTTCGCTGAAGCTGCCACCGGACACCAGTGCCGGTGACATCCACACCACACGACCCGATACCTCGGGAATCAATTGGCTTTCTGTGCGCGGTTGCACGGTTCCCTGGGACCGAACCACCAGGTGCTCCGCCCGGCTCTCGGTGGTGACAACTCGCACGGTTGTCAGTGGTGGCGTGAAATCCTCGCCCACGGGCTCTGAGCGGGAAATAATCAGCAGGGTCATCACCGCAATGGCCGCTGCAAGGACCAGCAGCGGGTAAAGTAGCTTTTTGCTCAAGAACTGCGCTCGCTGATGTGCTGTCGGATCAGATTCAGCGTATTTTCGATTTCCTGCTCAGACATGGCGCCCTGCTTGAGGAACAGCACACTACCACCGGGATCCAGCACCACGATCGTGGCGCCCTTGGGCTTTAACTGCCAGGTGTCAAGGCCGCTGCCTTCTTCGTCCAGCACGATGGTGGAATCGGGATATTTACGCTTGCTGTCCTTGACCTCGCCGACCACGAAGCCGGTGGTGCCCCACAGCACGTCATCAAGGTTTATTACGGTGGTGACATGGTAGCTACCCAGGGGCAGGTTCTCTTGTAATTGGTCGGTGAAGGGACGGGTTTGGCTGCGAGCCTTGAGCGTGCCTGCCATGTACTGCAACACATGCACTTTGCCAATGCCGCCGGGATTACGCCATGGCGTATACGCGAAGTCATCACCGTTAAGCATCAATTCCCCGCGCTCATCAATCGTCAGCTCCGGCAGGGGAGCCCCCACGGTAATACTGGTGGCCTGGGCACTGGTGCTGGAGTAGCCGCAGGCGAGGACGATGGCGATCAATAGCCTGCTAAAAGTTTGTTTGCGCATCATGGTCACGCCTCTGCTGGTACCGGGGCGCCTATGATAGCGTAATTGGGGGTAATGCTGGACCCGGTAAATGCTACCGGGTCCACTTGTCGGGAGCCGCAGGAGCGGCTCCCGGAGAGAGTGTCAGGCTGCGTCCTGGTCCAGCAGTTCGCCACCGTTGATAGAGATCTTGCGCGGCTTCATGGCTTCCGGCACTTCGCGCACCAGTTCAACGTGCAGTAGACCGTTTTCCAGTCGTGCATCGACCACCTTGACGTGCTCGGCCAGCTGGAATTTACGCTCGAAATTACGCTCGGCAATGCCGTGATACAGGTACTGACGTTCAGCATTGTCGGCGTGCTTACCCGCGATAACCAGTGTGTTTTGCTCGCTGGTAATTTCCATTTCTTCCTGGGTAAAGCCGGCGACAGCCATGCTGATGCGATAGCGGTTTTCCTCTACCAGCTCCACATTGTAAGGCGGGTAGCTGGGCTTGCTGTCAACGGCAGCGGCATCCAGCAGCGAAGCCATGCGGTCAAAGCCAATGGCAGAGCGGTACAGGGGTGATAAATCCAATGTATTTCTCATTTCAATATCCTCTTAATCAAGCAATATAAAGTAACGGACCTCTGTCGAGCATCCGCATTACTTATATGGGTACCAACCGGGATATTTCAAGTGTCGGCAGTGGCAGTCGGTGACGCTAAAGCGCGGGGTGCGGTATAACGCCGTTGACAGCGAATTGCTCAAAACTGAATTCGAAACTTTCATCCCGGGCCTGGGCACCGAACCAGCAGCGCTCGCCGTCCAGAACCATATGCCAGGGTCGCAAATTGGCTTCTCGCGCGGCTCCCAGAGCGGCGGGATCAAGCACGGCAACATTGTCGCCATCAATACGACAGGAGGGATACCACAGCGCTTGTATACCGGCGTCGCGGACGGTATTGCCAAATGCCTGGGAAGCATTCCAGTCATCGCGCCGCGTCAGTTGCGCCCGTAAGTCATCGAAGGCCTGGGCGGCCAGTTGCAGACCCGATTGGGTAGCGACCGGCACCGAGTAGCTGCTGCGCTGGTCGCGGATGACGGCGAGCGGACCAATCTCCAGCGGACCGCTGCGAAACAACCACAGGTAGACAGCAGATTCGGCGAAGGCGACGCGCAGTTCCAGTGCCGCATACAATATGCCGCGTTCAAACTGGCTGCCGAAACGGGAACCGTATTCCAGTGGTGGGTAGCGAAAGGGCGTGAACAGCAGGTAGGACAGGTGGCTCAGGTCCGCCGGCAAACCTGGCTTGGACGTATCCAGCAGCTCTTCCAGTCGGGACTGCTCGGCCTGGTTGTTGGTGATGGTAGCGGTGGCCGCGGTTTCCTGGGTTTCAACCACGCGCCACGCGTTGCTGCTGGCGGGGCCAGCGAGTTGCCGCAGTTGCGCCGCATCCATCGCTAAATACGACCACGCATACCATCGAGATAGCGAATAACCATGACGATGCCTTCCAGGCGCTGCAATTGCTGCTGTGGCGGTTCATTCAGCAGATGCCGATTAGGCGTGGCCATCCAGTGCTGGATCTGTTCGCGATTGCCGCCAAGAATGGCGTAGAGCGCCCGGTAGATGCGGATCAGCAGCAGGGCCAACTCATAGTCTTTGCCACTGAAAGCCGCTCCGTTGGCAGCTCGCGCCCGGTCCAGTTTGGAGGCAGAGACGCCGAGTGTAGAGGCTAATTGGCGGTTGCTCAGGCCCAGTTCAGTAGCAGCATTGATGGCCGCCTGGGTGACCAGGGTCCTGTCTTCGATTGTGTTCGCTGCAAGTTTTGGCATAAGACTCACTAATCATATGATGTTTTAGAAGTTAAAATACATCATATAGTGATATATGGCAATCGAAAACTGTCTCCTGGCCCTGGCTACGCGAATCCCGGGACCAATAAGCAGAAGCCATGCATCTGCCTGCTGGTTTCACCCGGAACTGTGAATCAAATAACATAAACGAGCTTCACTTGAGGGCTTTGTTTCATGAGCTGCTATCTTTGATCTTGAAGCTAATGTGCCACCAGGACACTGGAGATATCCAGAAGAAGGAACTTCGCAATGATTCAAGCTGTAGAGGATGCGGTAAATGATATTCCAGTCAGTGCTCTCGAGCATTGTGAGGGCCAAACTCACGACTGGATGCCAGCTTGTCTGGCGGGCGCCGGTAATTAATATGCGCCAATCAAAAAGCACAGCCGTCAGGGCAATACTTGAGCTTATCGAGAATAGGGAGGGATGCAGACGAACCCCGGTTGAATGCAAGCTGGGTCGCTACCTTCCAGATCACCAGTTCCCATGGATGAAATCGAGTGATGCCTTTATGGGCAGGATTAACTTTGCTGGTGATAGAGAATTTTTATACCCTGGAGAGATCACAGAGGTTGTCGTTTCCTTTTTTTCAAAACCGGAGCTGGATGAAAAGTTAAAACCGGGCATGAGTTGGGATATCAAAGAGGGGCATCGCATTGTGGGTAAAGGCAAGCTCATTGAAGTTCTTGACACGTAGTACCTATGGGGCGCTGTTTCTGTTGAGTCCGTCATTGGCACATGCCTCTGACATGACCATCCTGATGTTCTTCTATTCCTTGCCGGCTTGCATCGCCCTGGTGATACTCAGCCTCGTTCTTGCGCTTCTTGTGACGCCTCGTACTATCGGCCTCCTTTGCCTGCCTATCCTGCCCCTGGTCGGCATACACCTCTACATGCTCCCACACATGTACCATGGTGATGAGATCGCAGCCTTTAGCTTGCAAGCCGCAATTTCGGCTCTGGCGCTACTTTCCTTTCGCATTGTCAGGCGCAGGTCGGCCGCCGTTTCCGCAGATTCCTTCCTGCAGGATAGCCAGGGCGATACTCCCGGCTCCAGGGGTAGTGCGAGTAAATTTTCTATCGACAAAAATGATTATCTCCCGCTAGAGAGCTTTGCCAGCCAGAAAGAAATAAGCGAGGAGAAGCTTGTGGCAATGATAAGGGAAGGGCTCTATTCCGGGAGGCTCTTTGACGGCGAGTGGTTTGTCCACAAGGATGAGCTTTGAAGTCGGATGCCTGCGTTCAAACAGGGGAACAACTTTAAATGCATACATCAGCGAAAGAACTCGAAGATGGGCTGGAAGCTATAAGGCTTTCGCCGAAGGACTGTGGGCTTGTAGAACAGATTGTGTGCCGCCCCGGTGTTGGCGAGAGGCAGGAGTTGGAAGCCGCAGAGTTGGATGTAAGCCTCGGGCTGGTCGGTGATAACTGGCTGGCAAGAGGCAATAGAAAAACAGACGATGGCGCTGCCCATCCTGAGATGCAGCTGAATTTGATGAACTCCAGGGCGATTACCCTGATAGCCCGGGACAGGGAACGCTGGAAGCTGGCCGGTGACCAGTTCTTCGTCGATCTGGATCTGAGCCCTGAAAATTTGCCGCCTGGTACCAGACTCGCAATTGGTCAGGCATGCATCGAAATAACAGCAGAGCCTCATTTAGGCTGCAAGAAGTTCATCGAGCGCTTTGGCAAGGATGCAGCAATCTTCGTGAATTCCGCCGTCGGTAAGTCGCTCAATTTACGCGGCATTAACGCCAAAGTAATTCAGCCGGGTATTGTTAAGCTGCGCTCTGAGATCAAAAAAATAGACGCGTAAGAAGACAGGCAATTCGGCATCCTGATCAGTGCCTATCCAGGCCCTTTGTGCTGGTTTCCTACCTGCGCTTCCTGGCCGGTCGTTTAGGGTTGCGCGGCAAGCCCGTGTGCTGGGTCTTGAAGGGTCGCCCGGCACCGGCGCGCTGTTTTGCGTTGGGGCCTGGCTGGCGCGGTGGAATCAGTTGGTGCTGGCCGTAGCCGATCAGTTTGTACAGTCCCATTTCCTTCAGCGCCTTGCGTAGCATCGGCCAGTTGTCAGGGTCGTGATAGCGTAAGAAGGCCTTGTGTAGCTTGCGCTGGCGCATACCTTTTACGGTCGGCATGCCCTCATCGCTGCGGCGAACCCGTGCCAGCGGATTGCGTCCACTGTGATACATCGCGGTGGCGGTGGCCATCGGCGAGGGGTAGAAGGTTTGTACCTGGTCGGCACGAAAACCATTCTGCTTCAGCCACAGCGCCAAATTGACCATGTCGCGGTCGCTGGTGCCGGGATGGGCGGCGATGAAGTAGGGGATCAGGTACTGTTCCTTGCCGGCTTCCTTTGAATACTTCTCAAACATTTTCTTGAAAGCATCGTAGGTGCCTATGCCCGGCTTCATCATTTTGTTGAGCGGGCCTTCCTCGGTGTGCTCCGGCGCTATCTTCAGGTAACCGCCGACATGGTGAGTCACCAGTTCCTTGACGTAGGCTGGAGTCCGCACGGCGATGTCGTAGCGCAGCCCGGATGCGATCAACACTTTCTTGATGCCCGGCAGCTCGCGCGCTGCACGGTACAGTTCGACCAATGGCATCTGGTCGGTGTTGAGGTTCTTGCATATGCCGGGATAGACGCAGCTCAGTTTGCGACAGGCCGCTTCGATCTCTTTGGTCTTGCAAGCCAGGCGCCACATGTTGGCGGTGGGGCCGCCCAGGTCGGAGATAACGCCGGTGAAGCCCGGGGTCTTGTCCCGTATGTTTTCCACTTCCCTGAGAATTGATTCCTGGGAGCGGTTCTGGATGATACGGCCCTCGTGCTCGGTAATAGAGCAGAAGGTGCAGCCGCCGAAACAGCCGCGCATGATGTTCACCGAGAAGCGAATCATTTCCCAGGCCGGAATCTTTGCCTCGCCGTATTCCGGGTGAGCGATGCGCTGGTAGGGCAGGTCAAATACCCAGTCCATTTCCTCAGTGGTCAGTGGAATGGGGGGCGCATTGAGCCACACTTCCCGGTCGCCGTGAGCCTGCACCAGTGGGCTGGCGTTATAGGGGTTGGTCTCCTTGTGCAGCACACGGGAGGCATGGGCGTAGAGCACGCTGTCCTCTTTTACCTGCTCATAGGAGGGAATGCGAATAACGGTCTGGCCGCTGCGCTTGAGGCTGCTCTGGCGCGGCACCAGCTTGACCGCCTGCACTTCAGGCTCATCCTGCATTTTTTCCTTGGCGGTATCGCAGGTGGCGGGTGACTCCATGGCATAGGGGTCGGGGTGCGGATCGACCGGGCCTATCGGGTCGACATCACTGGAGTCGATCACCTGCCAGTCTTCGGGAATACGTTTGCGCACGAAAGCGGTTCCGCGTAGATCGCGAATCTGCTGTATGGATTCACCGGCGGCGAGGCGGTGGGCCAGGTCGATAATGGCGCGTTCCGCGTTGCCGTACAGCAGGATGTCGGCACGACTGTCCAACAGCACCGAGCGGCGAATCTTGTCGCTCCAGTAATCGTAGTGCGCAATACGACGCAGGCTGGCCTCGATGGAGCCGACCACCAGGGGTACATCCTTGTAGGCCTCGCGCACGCGCTGGCTGTAAACCACCACGGCCCGGTCCGGACGGCGCCCACCTTCATTGCCGGGTGTATAGGCATCATCATTGCGCCGCTTGCGATCGGCGGTGTAGCGGTTGATCATGGAATCCATGTTGCCGGCGGCAATACCGAAGAACAGGTTGGGCTTGCCGAGAATTTTGTAGGGCTCGGCGCTGTCCCAGGCTGGCTGGGCGATAATGCCTACCCGAAAACCCTGGGCTTCCAGCACGCGGCCAATCACAGCCATGCCAAAGCTGGGGTGGTCGACGTAGGCGTCGCCGGTGACGATGATGATGTCACAGCTGTCCCAGCCCAATGCATCCATTTCGGCCCGGCTCATAGGCAGGAAGGGCGCAGGCCCAAAGCACTCGGCCCAATACTTGCGATAGTTATAAATCGCCGGCGGCGACGCAGGGGTGTTTTTTGACTTGGCAGCGACTTCACTCATGATTCTTGATACCTACGCTGCTGGGCAGCTTATAGATGTGTGCCGCAATATTTGCAGTAGTGGGCGTCGACCTCGTGGCCGGTGCGTTCGCAGTTGGAGCAGTTCACTTTGGAGCGCTCGCGGTTAATCTCCTGGGCCAGCTCGGCGGTGATAATACCGGTGGGTATGGCAATAATGGCATAGCCAGTCAGCATACCCAGCGACGCTATGGTCTGTCCCGCCGCTGTGTGCGGCACCACGTCGCCATAGCCGACTGTGGTAATGGTCACGATGGCCCAATAGATACTCTTGGGGATGGTGTTGAAGCCGTTATCCGGACCTTCGATCACGTACATCAGGCAACCAAAAATCGTTGTTAATACCAGCATCAAGGAGAAAAACACAAAGATTTTACGCCGCGAGTTGCGCAGCGAGCGAGCCAGTACATTGGCCTCGCTGAGGAACTGCAGCAGGCGCAATACCCGGAAAATACGCAGGATCCGTAACAGCCGGATTATTAGCAGCGAGTTGGCACCCGGTATGATGAGGGCCAGGTAGGTGGGCAGTATTGCCAGCAGGTCGACGATGCCGAAGGCGCTGAGTGCATAGTGCCTGCGATTAGGTGAGCACCACAGCCTGGTCGCGTATTCCACAGTAAAAATAGCGGTGAAGCCCCATTCCAGTTGCAGGAACAGCTCGCCGTAGTCGGCGTGGTATTCGGGGATAGAATCCAATACCACCACGCCCACACTAAGGAGTATGAGCAGGATGAGGCTGATGTCGAAGTTGCGGCCAGCGCCGGCGGCGGTGCCGAAAATGACGTGGGCCGTGCTGCGCTGCAGTGGGGTTTGTTCTCTTTCCATAGTATTCACGTCGGCGATTGTTGGCACTATAGAGCATCGGCGTCACAATGAGTAGATTCACCCAGGCTTACACATTACGGAGATTCGCGTGAAACTCGATCAATACCAGGTCAGTGCCTTTACCCAACAGCAGTTTGGCGGCAATCCCGCCGCGGTCGTGCCACTACAGGAATGGCTGCCACGGGAGACCATGCTGGCGATTGCGGCAGAAAATAATCTGTCTGAAACCGCATTCTTTCTACCCGAGGGCGATGACTTCCTGTTGCGCTGGTTTACCCCGCAGGTGGAAGTAGAGCTGTGCGGGCACGCGACCCTGGCGACCGCCCATGTGCTGTTCAATGAGCTGGGACACTCTGCACAAACTATTCGATTTCTGACTTACAGTGGCGAGTTACTGGTGAGTCAGGATGAGCGGGGTATCTGCCTGGACCTGCCGGTACACGACATCAGCGAGACGAGCGCCGATGCGGCCATTGTCACCGCGTTGGGCTGCGAACCACTTGTCGCTTACGCCGCCCCGTCCTGGGTGTATCGCTATGCGAGTGAGCAACAGATCAGGGAGCTGTCACCGGACTTTCGCGCTTTGCTGGCAGCGACCGATCTGCCCGTGATAGTTACCGCGCCCGGCGACCAGGTCGATTTCGTATCGCGCTTCTTTGGCCCCCAGGTCGGTATTGATGAAGACCCGGTTACCGGCTCGGCCCACTGTGCGCTGGTGCCGCTGTGGGCAGATCGACTAGGCAAACAACAGTTTTCCGCGCGGCAGCTGTCAGCCCGGGGTGGAGATCTGGACTGTGAACTACTCGGCCAACGGGTCTTGCTGCGCGGTTATGGCCTGACTTTCCTGCGCGGACAAATCGAGTTCGATTGAGCCCTGCTGTGTTAGCAGGGGTTCCAGGTGAGGCCAGACATTGGAGAGCAGCAAGGGCTGGGCCGCCGCCGTGGGGTGAATGCCGTCCGCCTGCATCAAGCTGGCGTCGGTCGCCACGCCATCGAGCATGAAGGGGCTCATGGCAACACCGGTTTCACTGGCAATCTTTACAAAACTGGCGCGGAAGGCCTGGCTGTAGCGCGCACCGTAGTTGGGCGGAATCTCCATGGCCAGCATCAATACGCCGGCGCCACTGGCGCTGGCTTGATCGACAATGCTACGCAGATTGTCACGCAAGCGCTTTACCGGGTAGCCGCGCAGGCCGTCATTGCCGCCCAACTCCACAATGACCACCGCGGGTTGGTGAAACTCCAGTAGCCTGGGTAGTCGCGCGGCGGCGCCGGCACTGGTTTCGCCGCTGATACTGGCATTGACCACCTGGTATTGTGCGTGCTCTTGTGCGATTCGTCCCGCCAGCAGGGCGACCCAGCCCTGCTCTAGAGACATGCCATAGGCGGCGCTGATACTATCGCCCAGCACAAGAATGTTGCGGGGACTTGTTGCCCTCTCGACATTAGCTGTCGCTGCAACGGCCGGTGATCCAAGACTCGTTGGAACGGCTATAAACAGGTAGAGCACGGTCAACAACAGGCCCAGGCCTGCGACCTCCAGGGAATTACGGTAAGTCATGATCAAAACGAAGAATCTCCTCAAGCGTGTCCCACTGGCTGAGGGACAGTTGGAAATACTGAAAGGGATCGACATCGAAATCAAGGCTCACGAGTCGGTAGCCATTGTCGGCGCCTCGGGTTCGGGCAAGTCGACCCTGCTCGGCTTGCTGGCCGGACTCGATGAGTCCAGTGAGGGCGATGTCTGGGTTGACGGGATTTCACTGGCCAGTCTGAACGAGGATGAGCGGGCGCGCTTGCGCGCGGACAAGATCGGTTTTGTGTTCCAGTCCTTTCAGTTGCTACCCAGCCTGACTGCCCTGGAAAACGTCATGCTGCCGCTGGAATTGCATGGTGCTGCCGATGCGGCGACCAGGGCAGAACATTTTCTCGGCCGGGTCGGCCTGGCGGAGCGCATGGATCACTACCCCAAACAATTGTCGGGAGGCGAGCAGCAGCGGGTGGCGATAGCCAGGGCCTTTGCCGCCGAGCCGGCGATCCTGTTTGCCGACGAGCCGACCGGTAACCTGGACACCGAAACCGGCGCCCAGGTAATAGATCTTTTGTTTGAGATAAACCGGGAGCAGGGCGCCACCCTGGTGCTGGTTACTCACGAGATGCGCCTGGCCGATCGCTGTGACCGTCGTCTCCGCCTGCACGGCGGAGAGCTGGTTGCGGAGGATTAAGCGCCGATGACGGCCTTGCGGATGTTGTTGCGCGACTGGCGTGGTGGGGAGCTGGGTGTGCTCTTGGCGGCCCTGATTGTGGCCGTGGCCATCGTCTCCGGTATTAGTGCCTTCACTACCCGCTTGCAGAGCAGTCTGGAACAGGAGAGTCATCGCTTCCTGGCCGCCGACAGGGTGGTTTCTGGCTCCAGGGCCCAGCCTCTGGAGTGGGCAGCGCATGCCGAAGGGCAGGGCTTGCAACTGGCCAATATCCTGACCTTCCCTTCCATGGTGTATGCCGGCGAAGAAGATATGTACCTGGCCTCGGTCAAGGCGGCAAGCGATGCCTACCCGCTGCGGGGCGAGTTACAGATGAGCGCGCAGCCCTTTGGGGACTCCGAGATTCGCAGACAGGGACCCGTGCCCGGAACGGTCTGGCTGGATTCCCGATTGTTCGCCCTGCTCAATGTCGAAGTGGGCGGCAGGGTGAATATCGGCGATGGTGACTTCGAAGTGACCGCCGCCCTGCGCAGTGAGCCGGACCAGGCCAGCGGTTTCCTCGGCTATGGTCCACGGGTTTTGATGCACATCGATGACATTCCGGCCACCAGGGTGGTGCAACCCGGTAGCCGGGTCGAGTATCGCTTGTTGCTGGCCGGACCGGAGGCAGAGCTGGATCAGTATATCGCCTGGCTGGAACCACAAATGCAGAACGGCCAGCGCCTGCTGGATGTCAGTAATAACCAGCGCGGTATCGGTCGCGCCCTGGAGCGGGCCGAGAGTTTTCTGCTGCTGGCCGGCAGCCTGGGTGTCGTACTGGCGGGTGTCGCTATCGCCCTGGCGGCGCGGCGCTTCAGCGAAAGGCACTACGATTATGTCGCCATTATGAAAAGCCTTGGTGCAGATTCAGGCACCATCAATCGACTCTATGCGTTTAGCTTATTGCTGCTTGGCACACTGGCGACCTTGTGTGGTGCCGGCCTGGGATGGGGCTTGCAGGCGCTGTTTTTTGAGCTCTTCGCCGACGCTTTACCGGTGATGCCTGGGCCCGCTGGTGCACGCCCCTATATCGTTGGCGCCGCCACGGCGCTGGTGTGTTTGCTCAGTTTTGCCTGGCCACCCCTGAGTCGCCTCGGTGGCGCCTCACCGTTGAGGGTATTGCGTCGTGATCTGCCCGATGAGACCCGGCGCTCGGTATTCGATAACTTGCTTGGCCTGGCTGCGGTACTGTTGCTGATGCTGTGGTATAGCGGCGATGTCGCCCTGACCCTGGCAGTATTGGCGGGACTTGCGGTCTCGGCCAGCCTGGCGGCGGTAGTCGCACTCTTGTTATTGCGCGGCGGTCGCCTGGCGGGTATGCGGGCGGGCAGCATCTGGCGCCTGGCGCTGGCCGGTTTGCAGCGACGTGGCGGCGCCAACACCCTGCAGGTAGTGATCTTTTCCCTGGCCATCATGTTGCTGTTGGTATTGCTGCTGGTGCGAACCTCGTTAATAGAAGAGTGGCAAATGCAGCTGCCGGAAGGTACGCCCAATCATTTCCTGCTCAATATCGCGCCACATGAAGTCAATGCTGTACGTGAATCGCTGACACGTAAAGCGGTGCTTTCGCAGCCCCTGTATCCAATGATTCGCGGGCGTATTACCCACGTCAACGGCGAGGCGCTGGGTAGTGGTGACGGAGCCGATCCGGATCGGCGCGAACGCGAAACCAACTTGACCTGGTCCAATGAAATTCCACCCGATAACGAACTGGTGGCGGGGCAGTGGTGGCAGCCAGATACCAGTGAGCCCCTGGTCTCGGTGGAAGAGGGCATCGCCGAGCGCATGCAATTGCAAGTGGGCGACACAGTGAGTTACATGATTGGCTCGCTGCCACTGGAAGTGACGGTGGCCAGTATTCGTCGGCTCGACTGGGAGAGTATGCAGCCCAACTTCTTCATGGTGTTTCCACCGGCTGTATTGCAGGGCTATGCGGCGACGTTCATGACCAGCTTTCATCTTGAGGCCAAGGACAAGCGCTTCCTCAACGAGTTTATTCGCAGCTATCCAACGGTCAGCGTGATCGAGATGGATTTGGTAATTGCCCAGGTGCGAACAATTATCGCCCAGGTCTCAGCGGCTATCGAGCTGGTGTTGGCCGTCATCCTCGCGGCGGGCGCCCTGGTCCTGATCGCCGGCGTGCAGTCCAGCGTGGATGCGCGCTTGTATGAGGGCGCTATTTTGCGCGCTCTCGGCGCCAGCCGCGGCCTGATTCTCGGCAGTGTGGTGATCGAGTTCGCGGCCCTGGGTCTGTTTGCCGGTCTGCTGGCGACTGTGGCGGCGGAGATAGCGGTAGCCATCCTGCAAACCCAGGCGCTGGACATGAGCTATAGCCCGCACCCGGAGATATGGCTGCTGGGGCCGCTGCTGGCGGTGTTGATGATCGGTGCCCTGGGCGTGTGGAACTGCCGACGGGTTGTTTCCAGCCCGCCCCTATTGGTACTGCGAGAGCTCTAGTCTTCCCGGCGAATACCGGCGATGAATATGCGCACATCCAGGTCGACCTGGCGCTCCAGGTCAATGTGCCGCTCGAACAACTGCGGCGTATCCACTTTCAGCGTGGCCAGTCCGTGAATGCCGGACCAGCCTGCATTGGCCAGGTAATGATCGTCTTCGGCGCGGAAGATTCCCTGTTCTATGCCACGGCGCATGATGTCCCTGACCAGTTCGTAGGTGTCGCGACTGGCCTGGCGTAACTCCGGGTACAATTCCTGCGGCTGCAGGGTGGGGCCGAACATCAATTTGAACAGGTCGGGATTACTAATAGCGTAGTTAACATAGCAGTGTGCAAAGGCGTGCATCTGCTCGATCGGGCTGGCACCGGCACGGCGGCCGGCGGCCTCCAGCGAGGTCAGCAGCTTGTGATAACCGCGGGTCGCCAGCGCCGCCAGCAGTTCGCTCTTGTCGCGGAAATGTCTATAGGGCGCGGTCTGGGAAACCCCAACCGCGCGCGCCAGCGCCCTCAGGCTAAGCTCATCGGCACCAGCTTCAGCCAGTTCCCGCTCGGCCGTGTTCAGCAGTTCGTTGCGCAGGTTGCCGTGGTGGTAGCTCTTTGGCTCAATTGCCTCGGACATCAGGGCAGCAGGTGTTTGACCGCGTCGCGCTCTTCCGCCAGTTCCTGCTCGGTCGCTGTCAATTTAGCCCGGCTGAAATCAGAGACATCCGCATCCTGGACAATTTCCCAGTCGCCATTGCTGCAGCGGCAGGGGAAGGAGTAGATAAGACCTTCGGCAATGCCGTAGGAGCCGTCGGAATAGACGCCCATGGATACCCAGCTATCAGCGTCTGTGCCTAGTGCCCAGCAGCGCATGTGGCCGATTGCCGCGTTGGCTGCAGACGCGGCCGAGGAGGCACCGCGGGCGGCAATAATAGCGGCACCGCGCTGTTGTACAGTGGGGATGAATTCTTCTTCAAGCCAGCTCTGGTCTACCAGTTCGGTGGCGATCTGGCCGTCAACCCTGGTGTTGAACAGATCTGGATACTGCGTGGCAGAGTGGTTGCCCCAGATGGTCATGTCTTTCACATCATTGACCGTCTTGCCGGTCTTCTGGGCGATCTGGGTCATGGCGCGGTTATGGTCCAGGCGGGTCATGGCCGTGAACTGGCGCGGGTTGATATCCGGTGCATTGCGCTGGGTGATCAGGGCGTTGGTGTTGGCCGGGTTGCCAACGACCAACACTTTAATACTCTTGCTGGCGTTGTCGTTGATGGCCTTGCCCTGCACCGAGAAAATCGCCGCATTGGCCTCCAGCAGATCCTTGCGCTCCATGCCGGGGCCGCGCGGGCGGGCACCAACCAGCAAGGCATAATCGGCATCTTTGAAAGCCGCGGCCGGGTCATCAGTGCAAACAATGCCTGCCAGCAGCGGGAAGGCGCAGTCTTCCAGTTCCATGCGCACGCCCTCCAGGGCCTCCATCGCCGGCGTGATATCCAGCAACTGCAGTATGACCGGCTGGTCATCGCCCAACATGGCGCCGGAAGCGATACGGAACAAAAGGGCATAGCCTATCTGGCCTGCTGCGCCGGTAACGGTGACTCTAACGGGTGCATTCATGGGGGGATTCCTCGTAAGACGTTGGCAAAAGCGCTCGCGCGCCAATGTGATGTTTTCGGGCCGCACATTCTAGACATCTCACTTGCTAATTGCCACTGCCAATGCGCGCCAGCGCGATATGCATACGCGTTGGGATTTGCTGGTAAAACGCGTAGAATTCGCAGCCGTAACCATGAGTGAGCAGGCTGCCCGTGCGGGAACTGTCAAAAAAGGAAAAAACCGAGTTCAACAAGCTGCAGAAACGACTGCGGCGCAACGCCGGCAATGCTATTGCCGACTACAACATGATTGAGGAAGGCGATCGGGTCATGGTGTGTCTGTCCGGTGGCAAAGACTCCTATGCCATGCTGGATGTGCTGATGAGTCTACAGCGCAACGCGCCGGTCAATTTTGATCTGGTGGCAGTTAACCTGGACCAGAAGCAGCCGGGCTTTCCCGAAGAAATACTGCCGGCGTATCTCAAGAAGCTGGATCTGCCTTATTACATCCTGGAAAAGGATACCTACAGTATTGTGCGCGAGGTCGTGCCCGAGGGTAAAACCACCTGCGGGCTGTGTTCACGCCTGCGCCGCGGCAGCCTCTACGGTTTCGCCCAGGATATCGGCGCCAACAAGATAGCACTGGGTCATCATCGTGACGACATCGTCGAGACCCTGTTCCTGAACATGTTTTTCAACGGCTCACTCAAGGCGATGCCGCCCAAGCTGCTCAGTGATGATGGCGCCAACGTGGTGATTCGACCATTGGCATATTGCAAGGAGAAAGATCTGGTCGCCTTCGCCGATTACAAGGCCTTCCCGATCATTCCCTGTAACCTCTGCGGTTCCCAGGAGAATCTGCAGCGGGTGCAGGTGAAGAAGATGTTGCAGGACTGGGAGCGACAGTATCCAGGGCGCACGGAAACCATCTTCCGCAGCATTCGTAATATTGCACCGTCGCAGCTTGCCGATAGCTCCCTGTTTGATTTCAGGTCCCTGCGCGCTGGCCAGGCTGGGCTTGAGGAAGACCGGGAGCTTTACCTGGGCGCCAGTGCTCCCCTTATCCAGGCCGTAAATCTCTAGTGTCAGAACCCTTGATCAACGCCAGTGGGCTATGCCTGGAGCGGGGCGGGCGACAGCTGCTGTCCAATTTCGAATTGCAGGTTGGCAGTGGTGAGCTGGTCCTTATAGAAGGTGCCAATGGCAGTGGCAAGACCACCTTGCTGCGCAGTCTGGCGGGCCTGTCCGAACTGGGTCAGGCCGGCACGATTACGCGTAACTGCGAACAGCTGCTCTACCTTGGCCACAAGTTCGGCATCAAGTTACAGTTGAGCCCAGCTGAGAACCTGCACTGGTTCTGTCATAGCCAGGGCCTGGACCCGGCGGGGATCAACTCGGCGCTGGACCGGGTCGGCCTGTATGGTTATGAGGATGTTCTGTGCCAGTCCTTGTCCGCCGGTCAGCAGCGGCGGGTCAACCTGGCGCGGCTGTACCTGAGCTCCGGCGGTTTGTGGTTGTTGGACGAGCCGTTTACCGCGATCGACCGGGATGGCGTCAAGGCCTTGACCCAGACCTTGATCGACCAGGTCGCCGGCGGTGGCTCCGTGGTGCTGACCTCGCACCAGGACCTGCCCCTGGACGTGCCCCTGCGCCGGGTCATATTGGGAGCGACGGCATGAAGACCGCGCCCTTGTTGCCGTTCCTGCGCGCCAGCCTCAGGCGGCAGCTGCTGTTGGCCTATAGGCGACCGGTAGACACGGTGAACCCGCTGTTGTTTTTCCTGCTGGTAGTGACCCTGTTTCCGCTGGGTATTGGGCCGGACCCAAGCCAGTTGAGTGAGTTCGCACCGGGAATACTCTGGATCGTGGCCCTGCTGGCGTCGCTGATGGCGGCGGAGGGTATGTTCCGCAGCGACTACGAAGATGGCTCACTGGAGCAACTGCTGCTGTCACCGCAGCCCCTGTACCTGTCTGCATTGAGCTATGTGTTTGCGCACTGGTTATTGACCGGCCTGCCCCTGACCTTGATATCGCCCCTGTTCGCGATGATGTTGCAACTGCCAGCTGAGGCGCTGCCTGTGTTGCTGGCGAGTATGGCCCTGGGCACAGCGGTGCTGAGCCTGCTCGGCTCTATTGGCGCGGCGCTCACTGTCAGCCTGAAGCGTGGCGGGATGCTGATTTCACTGATTATCATGCCCCTGTATATTCCCGTGCTGATTTTTGGCAGCAGCGCGGTGCGCTTCGCCGTATTCGGTAATGATTCGCAGCCACAGCTATTGCTGATAGCCGGCATGCTGTCGCTGGCGATTGCACTGGCGCCCTTCGCGATAGCTGCCGGTTTACGTATTTCGGTTGATGCAGGATAGGATTTGATAGCCCAAGCCCGCTATAATCCCCGCACTCTCAGGTTGTATTAGAAGCTATGTGGTCCTTTTTTCATAAACTCGGTTCGCCCCCCTGGATGTATCGTATTTCCGGCAGCATATTGAGCTGGCTGCTGCCGCTAACGCTGCTGTTACTCGCGGTTGGGTCCATCTGGGGTTTGCTCTATGCGCCTGCGGATTTTCGCCAGGGCAACAGTTTTCGGATTATCTATTTCCACGTACCGGCCTCTGTGGTGGCGCTGGCGGCTTACTACGTCATGGCAATCGCTGGCGCTGTTAGCCTGATCTGGAAGATGAAGATGGCAGAGGTGGCAATGAAGAGCTGCGCGCCGATTGGCGCCGCGCTGACCTTCCTGGGGCTGATCTCCGGCGCCGTCTGGGGCAAGCCAACCTGGGGTACCTGGTGGGTGTGGGATGCACGGATTACTTCAATGTTAATCCTGTTTTTCCTCTACCTGGGCGTGGTTGCGCTGTACCAGGCCTACGAGAATAAAGCGGCCGCAGCTAAAGCCTGTGCCGTGCTGAGTCTGGTGGGTACAGTCAATATTCCCATCATCTACAAGTCGGTGGACTGGTGGTACAGCCTGCACCAGCCTGCCACTATCAAATTCACAGAAGAATCGACTATGCACAGCGATATGCTGCAGCCCTTGCTGCTGATGATTCTGGCGTTTTACTGCCTGTTCACCTGTAGTCTGCTCCTGAATATGCGCAGCGAACTGTTGCGCCAGGGTGCCGGCACCAACTGGGTACGCGAGCAGGTGCTGGCGCGCCGGGGCACAAAAGGAGCGACCGATGCAGTTTGATTCTTTAGCCGCAGCGCTGGCAATGGACGGGCACGGTGCCTATGTCTGGTTTGTCGCGCTGGTAACTTTTGCCGTGATCGCGGGTCTCTTATTACTGCCAAGCCTGTCCAGTCGGCGCTTCCTGCGCGAGCAGGACGGGATTCTGCGGCGTGAGCAGCGGGCGGCACAACAGCAACATACAGAGGTTAGTCATGCATCCAGTTCGTAAACAGCGCCTGATCCTGGTGTGTTTCATTGTCGCGTTTTCCAGTCTTGCGATCGGCCTGGTGAGCTACGGACTACGCGGTAATATCAACCTGTTTTTCCCGCCTGCGGAAATTGCTGCGGGCAAAGCACCCGTGGGTCAGCCTATCAGGCTCGGTGGTATGGTGGTTGAGGGTAGTATCAAGCGCGCCAGTGACAGCCTGCGGGTACAGTTTGATGTGACCGATTACCAGGCCACGGTTACGGCTGTTTATGTGGGCATACTGCCCGACCTGTTCGATGAGGGGCAGGGCGTCGTCGCCGCCGGCGTGCTAGACGAGGATGGGGTGCTGCAGGCCACCGAGGTGCTGGCCAAGCATGACGAAAACTACATGCCGCCCGAGGTGACCGAGGCCCTGGCGCGAGCAGAGGCAGCTAAATCGTGATTCCCGAGTTCGGTCATTTTGCGCTGATTATTGCATTGGGCCTGGCCCTGCTGCTGACCCTGATACCCCTGTGGGGAAGCTTTCGAAATAACCAGCAGGCGATGTCCATGGCGCCGTCCCTGTCTATCGGCATGCTGGTATTTGTTGCCATCAGCTTTGCCTGCCTTGGCTATGCATTCGTCACCGATGATTTTTCGGTGGCGCTGGTGGCCAATCACTCCAATAGCCTGATGCCCACGGCACTGAAATTTTCAGCTCTCTGGGGTAACCACGAGGGCTCACTCCTGTTGTGGGTGCTTATCCTGTCGCTGTGGACGGCGGCGGTGGCGATCTTCAGTGCAGAATTACCCCTGCAGCTATTGTCACGTGTGCTGTCGGTGATGGGCATCATCGCGCTTGGATTCCTGCTTTTCTCCCTGCTCACCTCCAACCCCTTTGCGCGGCTGCTGCCCAGTGTGCCGACTGACGGCGCCGACTTGAATCCGCTGCTGCAGGACCCTGGCCTGATTATTCATCCACCCTTGCTGTATATGGGCTACGTCGGTTTTTCGGTGGCTTTTGCCTTTGCCATCGGCGCACTGATGGGTGGCCGGCTGGATGCTTCCTGGGCGCGCTGGTCGCGGCCCTGGACCAATGCGGCCTGGGCCTTCCTCACTCTCGGCATCATGCTGGGCAGCTGGTGGGCCTATTATGAACTTGGCTGGGGCGGCTGGTGGTTCTGGGACCCGGTTGAAAATGCCTCCTTTATGCCATGGCTGGCCGGTACCGCCCTGATTCACAGCCTTGCGGTGACCGAAAAACGCGGGCTGTTCCGCAGTTGGACTGTGCTGCTGGCGATTTTCACCTTCTCTCTTAGCCTGCTGGGAACCTTCCTGGTGCGGTCGGGCGTGCTGACCTCAGTGCACGCCTTTGCTGCCGACCCGGCCAGGGGTGTTTTCGTCCTGGCCTTCCTGGCTATTGTGGTGGGTGGTTCATTGACGCTCTACGCCCTGCGCGCGCCGGCGGTGCAGAGCCGTATCGGCTTTGCCTGGGTCTCGCGAGAGAGCCTGATGCTGCTCAATAACGTGGTCTTCCTGGTGGCTACCCTGACGGTGCTGTTTGGCACCTTGTTCCCGTTGATCACTGATGCACTGGGCCTGGGTAAGTACTCGGTGGGGCCTCCCTATTTCAATAGTGTGTTCCTGCCATTGATGGCCCTGCTGATCCCGTTTATGGGGATTGGGCCAACCTCGCGCTGGAAGCGTGATGAGACTGCTCGCTGGCGCGCAGAGTTATTGGCCCCGGCCCTGGCGGCGCTGATTATTGGTTTTGGCTTTCCATTTCTTTACGGTGGCAGCTTTAACCTCTGGGTGATGCTGGCGGTTGTTCTGGCCGGTTGGCTGGTGCTGGCCATGTTGCGCGACCTGGGCCGGCAAGTGCGCAATGCCAGTAGCCTGATGGTGGGGCTGCGCCGGCTCACGCCCAGCTACTATGGCATGCAGTTGGCTCACCTGGGTTTTGCCGCCAGCGTCATTGGTGTGGTGTTGACCAGCCAGTATGCGGTGGAGCGTGATCTAAAGATGGCGCCGGGTGATAGCCACGATATAGCCGGCTACCATTTTGTGTTCGACGAACTGTCAAAAGTGCGCGGCCCCAATTTTATTGCGGATGGTGCCAATTTCAGTGTCAGTCAGGATGGGGTTGTCATAGCCCGCTTGCAGGCCCAAAAGCGGCGCTACCTCGCCTCCGGCCAGGTCATGACCGAGGCGGCGATTGATGCCGGCGTATTCCGCGACATCTTTATCGCCATGGGCGAGCCACTGGGCGGCGAGTCCTGGGCGATTCGCCTGCATTACAAGCCCTTTGTACGCTGGATCTGGGGTGGCGCTATTGCCATGGGCCTGGGGGGATTCCTGACCCTGGCTGATCGTCGTTATCGACGCGCCCGGCGTCGGTCCGAAGCCGGCGTTACCGGGCTGGGAACGGAGGCGCAGGGTGGGACGGCTTAAACTTTTTATCCCCCTGGCGGTGTTCGTAGTGATGTCGGGGTTCCTGATGCGCGGTTTGCAATTGGACCCGCAGGCACTGCCCTCGGCCTTGATAGACAAGCCGATCCCGGAGTTCAGCTTACCGGTGTTGGGTGCTGCGCCAGCCACCATGGTTTCGCGCCAGGCGGTGATTGGAGAGGTGGCACTGTTCAATGTGTGGGCGACCTGGTGTGCATCCTGCCGGGTGGAGCATCCCTACCTGACCCAGCTGGCGGCCCGTGGAATTCCAATTTATGGCATCAATTACAAGGACAATGACCGCGACGCGCTGCAGTGGCTGCAGGATCTGGGAGATCCCTACCGTCTTAATATCGTCGACGCTGAAGGTAGCCTGGGTCTGGACCTGGGAGTTTACGGCGCCCCGGAAACCTATGTTGTTGATGCCAATGGCCTAATCCGTTATCGCCATGTCGGCGTGGTCAATGAACAGGTGTGGACTGAGATCCTGGAGCCGATTGTGCGCGAGCTGCGGCGGGAGGGCTCGGCATGAGCCGCCGCTACCTGTTGCTGTGCTTGTTGCTGCTGGTGGCACCGGTGCAGGCGGTAATTGAGTCCTACGACTTCGCCGATGAAGAGATGCGCGAGCGTTACCGGCTACTGAGTGCTGAACTGCGCTGCCCCAAGTGCCAGAACCAGAATATTGCCGACTCCAACGCGCCTATCGCCGCCGACCTGCGGGCACAGCTGCACGAGCAGCTACACGCAGGTCGCAGTAACGACGAAATCGTGGAGTACATGGTCGATCGCTATGGCGAGTTCGTGCTCTACCGGCCGCGTTGGAACCAGGTCACCATGGTGTTGTGGTTGGCCCCGGTCATCCTGCTGGGCCTCGCCCTGTGGGTGTTATTGGCCAGTATTCGAAATCGTAAGGCGGGCGCTGCCAGTGTTGCCCTGAGTGAAGCGGAACAGCAGCGCTTGCAAGCATTGCTCGCTGACACTGACAACGGGGCCAGCCAGGACCCGCAACAAGGATCCTCCAATGACTGAATTCTGGATTGGGGCGCTTGCCTTACTGTTATTGGCAGCGTTGTTCCTCGCCTTTCCCGGGCTGTTTTTACGCCAGCGCCGGGTCCGCGACCAGGAGCAGTCGAATCGGGACTGGTACCAGCGTCGCCGGCAGGAGTTGCAGGCCCAGGCCACCGAGGCGGGTGTAGACGTCGACGAGTTGCTGCAGGATGTGCAGCTGCGAATGCTGGAGAATGACGACGCAGGTGAGAGCGAGACCGAGGCCCTGGTATCTGCGGCCCGCCCGGGGTGGCAACTTCCCTTGTTGCTGCTTGCCCTGGCTGTGCCGGCAGCGGTGTTATACCAGCAACTGGGCGCGGGCCCTGATGTGGCCCTGGCCCAGGCCCTGGGCACATTCTCTGCGGATAGCTCCGAAGCTGACTATCGACGTGCCATGCTACTGGTGGAAGATCGCGCCGAGCAGCGACCGGAGAATTTGCATTACCAGGCCATGTTGGGTCGCTTCTACATGAACGAAGGGGATTACCAACGTGCCCGGCAGCTTTATCTGAAGTTGTCCGAGCAGGCGCCCCAGGATTCGACCGCCCTGGCACTGGCTGCCCAGGCCAGCTTCCTGGCCGCGGGCAGGGTACTGGACAGTGACAGTCAATTGTTGGCTGAACGGGCCTTGAGCATCGACCCTCACCAGCGTACGGCGTTGGGTCTTTTGGGTATGGTGGCTTATGAAAAGCAACAATATCAGGCGGCGATCAGTTACTGGCGACGCTTGCTGGTGATGGAAGACCCGGCCTCTTCTTCAGCGCAGATGATCCAGGGCGTTATTGCCCGTGCCGAGGCCGCATTGGCAGGCGACGGCGGGGCGATTGCCGCAGCTGCGCCAACTACAGCCCCTGAGCAAGACGCTGCCGCTGAGCAAGACGCTGCCGCTGGGCAGGATGCTGTCGATGGCGCCGGGGTCACCCTGCGCCTGGAGCTGGCCGCCGGTGCGCGGGTCAGCGCGGGGGACACCTTGTTTGTCTTCGCCCGCAACCCTGCTGTGGACTCGCGTATGCCGGTGGCGGTCAAGCGACTGCTGGCCTCGCAGTTGCCAATGACCCTGCGTTTGGACGACGCCAGTTCTATGGCGGGACAGAAGATCTCCGAGTTAGGTGCCGTCGATGTTGTTGCCAGGGTCTCGCCCAGTGGTCAGCCCGGGGAGCAGCATGCCACCTTGCAGGCCAATTTGCCGTCTCTACAGCCGGATACGGCAGCAACCGTGCACCGGCTGGTGCTTGAGCCGGTTGGAGATTCCTGAGTCACGACGGCATTTCGCGCAAAAGCTTAAAAAAGTCGCAAAAAACTCTCTCTTGCCACTCCCAAGTGTTGTGCCCACGCGTTAAACTAGACCCACTATATTGTGTGCTCGATTACCGGTGGAGCAGCTCCCCCGGTTGTTTTGCGCCCAGAATATAATCAATAAAAATAGTAAAATCATATACTTATGAGACTTTGTTAAGGCCGTATGAGATTAAAAACAATCAAGTTGTCGGGCTTCAAGTCCTTTGTGGACCCCACGCAGGTGCACTTTCCCAGCAATATGTGCGCTGTAGTCGGCCCCAATGGCTGCGGTAAATCCAATGTAATCGACGCCGTGCGCTGGGTCATGGGCGAAAGCTCAGCCAAGAACTTGCGCGGCGAATCCATGACGGATGTCATCTTCAACGGCTCGGTCAATCGCCAGCCTGTAGGCCAGGCTTCTATTGAGCTGGTGTTCGATAATCAGGATGGCAGTGTCGGTGGTGAATACGCCAGTTATGCCGAGATCTCCATCAAGCGACAGGTCACCCGGGAGGGGCAGTCGGAGTATTTTCTCAACGGCACCCGCTGCCGGCGACGCGACATAACCGATATTTTCCTCGGCACAGGCCTCGGCCCGCGCAGCTATGCCATTATTGAGCAGGGCATGATTTCGCGGCTGATTGAATCCAAGCCTGAAGAGCTGCGGGTATTTATCGAGGAGGCAGCTGGCATTTCCAAGTACAAGGAGCGCCGCAAGGAAACCGAAAGCCGCATGCGCCGCACCCTGGAAAACCTGGAGCGCCTGACCGACCTTCGCGATGAGCTTGAGCGCCAGTTGCAGCACTTGCAGCGTCAGTCCCAAGCGGCGGAGAAGTACAGCGAATTCAAACAGGAAGAACGGGCCCTCAAGTCTCAGTTGCAGGCCTTGCAGTGGCAGTCATTAGACGGCCGCATCGGCACTGCCCGCCACGATATCGGCGAACTGGATATCAAGCTCGAAAGCGTGGTCGCCGAGCACCGACAGGTCGATGCGCGCATAGAAGAGTTGCGCGTCAACCACACCGAAGCCAGCGATACTTTCAACGAAGTGCAGGCGCGTTATTACAGTATCGGTTCTGAAGTAGCCCGTATCGAACAGACCATCAAACACCAGCAGGAACGCTCGCGACAGTTGACGGAAGACCTGGTCCAGACCGAGGACAGTTTCAAGCAAGCCGAGCAACACCTTGAAGATGACGGCGCCAAGCAGAGCCAGTGGGAGCAGGAGTTGGCGGCTGTCACGCCTGAGCTGTCGCGCCTGCAGGCAGCGGAACAGCAATCTTCTGACTCCCTGTTGCAGGCGGAAGATGTAATGCAGTCCTGGCAGCAGGAGTGGGATGATTTCAACCAGCATGCGGCCAAGCCGCGTCAGCAGGCTGAGGTGCAGCAGTCACGTATTCAGCACCTGGAACAGGCACTACAGCGTATTCAGCAGCGCATCAGCAGTCTGGAGCAGGAGAAGGAAAGCCTGTCGGCTGGACCCGCCGATCAGTTGTGTGAGCAATTAGGTGAGAAAATCGCCGCCCAGGAGCTGGCCATGGCGGCGCAGCAAAATCGGGGCGATGAGTTACTGCAGCAAGTCAATGCGGCCCGCGACCGTCGCAACCAGCTGTCGACAAGCCTGGATGAGGCGCGCGGTGTGCTGCAGGGAATGCGCGGCCGGCAGGCCTCGCTGGAGGCCTTGCAGCAGGGCCGGGCAGGGGCAGGCGAGGCCGTTGAGTCCTGGCTCGATCAGCAGCAGTTAAGTGCAAGACCACGCTTGCTGGAACAAATTCAAGTAGAGCCCGAGTGGCAAAACGCAGTGGAGACTGTGCTGGGAGATAATTTGCGGGCTGTCTGCGTAGAGCGCATCGAGCAGTTTGCCAGCGCCCTGGAACAATCCCCGCGTGGCCAGATGATGCTGATGGATGCTTCGGCCCAGCAGGCCGCTACTGGCCTGGCGACCAAGGTCAGCGGTGTCGCCAATGTGCAGGGTCTGCTCGGCGCTGTACAGGTGGCCGAAAACCTGGCTGATGCACTGCAGAGGCGCTCCACGCTGGAGGCGCATCAATCGCTGATCACCCGCGATGGAATCTGGGTGGGTGCTGACTGGGTGCGGGTTAATAACCTCGCCGAGGAAGAGGGCGGTGTCATTGCTCGCCAGCAGGAGCTGGAACAGTTGGCCGGGGAAATGTCCGTAGCGGAACAGCACTGCGCCGAATTGGAAACAGAGCTGGCGCAGCTCGGCGAAACACTCAAGCAAATGGAGCAGCAGCGGCATGATGCCCAGGCCCAACTGCAGAGTGTTACCCGCGAGCACGCTGAAATGGCCGCTGAGTTAAGTGCGGAGCAGGCCAAGATCGAACAGATCAGCAAGCGCCGCGATGGTGTTAACCGCGAGATTGATGAATCCCGCAGCCAGTTCCAGGCTGAACAGGAAGGACTCGCCGAGGCGCGTCAGCTACTGTCGGCGGCGATCGAGTCCATGGAGCAGGATTCGAAGCAGCGGGAGACCTTGTTGTCCCAGCGCGACGCCGCTCGTACCCAGCTTGACGAGGCGCGCCAGGCGGCGCGTCACGATAAGGACGCCGCCCACCAGACAGCCATGCAGCATCAGTCGCTACAGGCTCAGTTGCAGTCAATGATTCAGTCTATCGAGCGCACCAGTGACCAGGTGCGTAGATTGATAGAGCGCAAGCAAAGCCTGCAGGAAAATATTCAAAGCAATGACGCACCGCTGGAAGGTCTGCAGGAAGACCTGAAAACCCAGCTGCAGCAGCGTCTGCTGGTCGAGTCCGAGTTGGGCGAGGCGCGCGATAAGGTGGCCAGTATTGATGGTGAGTTGCGATCCGCTGAAGGCGAGCGAGCCTCCATTGAGCAGCGTTCCGAGGCGGTTCGCGGCCAGTTGGAGAAGCTCAAACTGGAAAACCAGACCTTGCAGGTGCAGCGGGAAACCCTGGAGAAGGCCTTGCTGGAAAGCGAGCACGAGCTGGAAGCTGTGCTAGCCGGTTTGCCCGAAGAGGCCGAGGAGGCTGAGTGGCAGCGGCGCCTGGAACAGGTGGGCAATCGTATCACCAGGCTGGGACCCATTAACCTGGCGGCGATCGATGAATACACCCAGCAGTCCGAGCGCAAGAATTACCTGGACGCCCAGAACGAGGATTTGGAAACGGCATTGCAGACCCTGGAGTCAGCGATCCGTAAAATCGACAAGGAGACTCGCAATCGTTTCCGCGAGACCTTCGATCAGGTTAATGCCAGCTTGCAGGAGCTCTTCCCGCGAGTGTTTGGCGGTGGCTCAGCTTATCTTGAGATGACCGGCGAGGACCTGCTGGACACGGGCATCACAATTATGGCGCGCCCACCTGGCAAGAAGAATGCCACCATCCACCTGCTGTCCGGTGGTGAAAAAGCGCTGACTGCCATTGCCCTGGTATTTTCCATCTTCCGGCTTAACCCAGCGCCTTTTTGTATGCTGGATGAGGTGGATGCACCGCTGGACGACGCCAATACCAGCCGCTACGCACGTATGGTCAAGGAAATGTCCGAGCATGTGCAGTTCATATTTATTACCCATAACAAGATCACTATGGAAATGGCCGACCACCTGATGGGTGTGACCATGCAGGAACCCGGCGTGTCTCGCCTGGTAACAGTGGATGTAGAAGCGGCGGCAGAACTGGCGGCGGTCTAGCGAGAAAAGAGATGGACATAAGCGTGCGCGACTGGATGATTATCATAGGAGTACTGCTGATCGTGGCGGTGCTGCTGGATGGTTATCGGCGTATGCGCGACCCCAGGCGCTTGCGGGTGTCCTTGAGCCCGGTACCCGACGGTGATGATGAGCGCGACGATATCAGTGTCTCTCATGAGCTGCCCAATGGCGGCGCCAGGGTGCTGACCCGCGCTGAAACTGAGCAGGCAGCAGCTGCCGCTGCACTGCAGTCCGGCGCAGCGGCAGCGCAAGCTGACTCGCCCCCCCTTGAGTCAAAAGCAGAGTCAAAAACCGTATCAAGAGCCGAGTCAGAAGCCGAGTCGGAAACAGAGCCTGAAGCGGCACCGGATGAGCAGGGCGAACCGCCGCTGCTGACCGAAGAGGTGCCAGATCAGACGCTGGTGGCAGAATCAACATCGACGCCCGGGCCGGAATCAGCGGCGCTGAGCCGGGGTGTGCTCGGCGAAAACCTGGATATGCTTCAGGGGATGGTTGCAGATAGCCGCGACGAGGTGGTGGACTCCAATGCGCCGGCGCCGGCCCAGGAAGTGTTGATGTTACATGTGGTCGCTCGCGAGCCGGCCGGTTTTCCAGGCGACGATATACTCCAGGTATTACTGGCCTACAACCTGCGCTTCGGCGAGATGGATTTTTTCCATCGCCATGAAGAGGCGGCCGGGCGTGGCAGTATCCAGTTCAGTGTGGCCAATATGCTGCAGCCGGGCGTTTTCAATATTGATGCCATGTCGGATTTTTCCACCAGCGGCCTGATCTTTTTCTGCAGCCTGCCTGGTCCTGAGGACATGATGGGAGCATTTGAACAAATGCTGGAAACCGCGCGCGGTGTGGCGGAGCATCTCGGTGGTGATGTGCTGGATGAATCCCGCAGCGCCACCACCCGGCAAACCCTGGAACACATGCGCCAGCGTATTCGCGACCTGGAGCGCAAGCTGCTTACCCAGGGCAAGCGCTAAAGCAAGATGCCCAAATCCGCTGCAGATGAAATAGAAGCGCTGCGAGGAGAGCTGCGCGAACACAACTATCGCTATCACGTTCTCGATGATCCCAGCATACCTGATGTGAACTACGACCGGCTCATGCGGCGGCTCGAACAGTTGGAGCTGGCGCATCCCGAGTTGTTGACGGCGGACTCCCCCACCCAGCGCATTGGCGCCGAGCCCCTGTCTGGCTTTAGCCAGGTGCAGCATGAGTTGCCCATGCTGTCTCTAGATAACGCATTCAACGCTGAAGAGATGGCTGATTTTGAACGGCGCCTGCAGGATCGGCTCAAGTCCGAGGCCGCCATTGAGTTTGCCTGTGAGCCCAAGCTTGATGGCATTGCCGTCAGCTTGCTCTACCGCGAGGGCGAGCTGGTGCGTGGCGCTACCCGTGGTGACGGTCGCACTGGTGAAGATATAACCCACAATGTGCGCACTATTCCTTCAATTCCCCTGCGCTTGCTGGGGACGGGCTATCCACGCTTGTTGGAGGTGCGCGGAGAAGTCTATATGCCGCGCGCCGGATTTGACGCCATCAATGAGCAGGCACGAGCGCGTGATGAAAAGGTATTCGTCAATCCGCGCAATGCCGCCGCTGGCACCTTGCGCCAATTGGATCCGCGAATAACCGCCACCCGGCCGCTGGAAATGTGCAGCTACAGCGTTGGCCAGGTGGAGGGCGGCAAGTTGCCCGGGCGTCACTCGGAGATCCTTGACCAACTGCAGGCCTGGGGACTGCGCATCAATGCCCAGTCCTCGCTCGCGGTTGGTGTCACTGCCTGTAACGATTACTACGACCGTGTTGCCTCCCTGCGCGATACGCTGGCCTATGACATTGACGGTATCGTCTTTAAGGTCAACTCCATTGCATTGCAACAGCAGCTGGGTTTCGTGGCGCGCGCGCCGCGCTGGGCAATCGCCCGTAAATTCCCGGCCCAGGAGGAGATGACCCGGCTGCTGGATGTTGAATTCCAGGTTGGACGCACCGGCGCGGTAACCCCGGTGGCGCGACTGGAGCCGATTTTTGTCGGTGGGGTGACGGTGAGCAATGCTACCTTGCACAACCGGGATGAGATTGAGCGTTTGGGTGTCATGATCGGTGATACGGTCATTGTGCGCCGTGCCGGTGACGTAATTCCCCAGGTAGTATCTGTGGTGCAGCCAGAGCGCCCGGCAGATGCGCGCTCCGTGCTTTTCCCCACTGCTTGCCCGGTCTGCCAGTCGCCCCTGGAGCAGGCTGAGGACGAGGCCGTCATACGCTGTTCCGGCGGCCTGGTTTGTGCGGCACAGCAGAAGGAGGCCATCAAGCATTTTGCTTCCCGGCGGGCCATGGATGTTGATGGCCTGGGCGACAAGCTGGTAGAGCAGTTGGTCGATGAGGGCCTGATCGCCTCGGTGGCAGATCTCTACCAACTGCGGGTTGAGCAACTGGCGGCGCTGGAACGTATGGGTGAAAAGTCTGCGAGCAAGCTGGTGCAGGCCCTTGATGTTAGTCGCAATACCAGTCTGGCTCGCTTCATTTTCGCACTTGGTATTCGTGAGGTGGGCGAGGCGACGGCGCTGAACCTGGCGCGACACTTTGGCAATTGGGAGGCCCTGGTCGCGGCCAGCGAAGAAGAGCTGCTGTCGGTAGATGATGTAGGCCCCGTGGTCGCCGACCACCTGCGGCAATTTTTTGATTCCGACAACAGTATGGCGTTGGTGGCCGAACTGCGTAAGGGCGGCGTTAGCTGGCCGGACCTGCCGGTGCAGCCCGCGGCTGAATTGCCGCTGGCGGGGCAGACCTGGGTGGTGACCGGTACCCTGGAGAGTATGAGTCGGGATGAGGCCAAGGCACGCTTGCAGGAGTTGGGTGCTAAAGTCGCCGGTAGCGTATCGGCCAGGACCAGCTGTGTGGTAGCCGGACCGGGCGCAGGTTCCAAGCTTGGCAAGGCCCGGGAACTGGACGTTAATGTGATTGATGAAGTGGCTTTTCTGGCCCTGCTAAATGCTCATGAGGCACCTGCAGAATGAAATATAAGCTATTGATAATATTATGTATATTGACTTCAGCTTGCACGACTTCGCCCCCCTCGGACGTGAACAATGTCTGCAGCATTTTCCGGGAAAAAGATGGCTGGTATGACGATGCCGACGACTCCCGGGATCGCTGGGGCAGCCCCATTCCGGTGATGATGGCGATTATGTACCAGGAGTCGCGCTTTAAGGCCAAGGCCAAGCCACCTCGCAAGAAGATCCTCTGGGTCATACCCGGGCCGCGACCATCCAATTCCTACGGCTATACCCAGGCATTGGAAGAAACCTGGGAAGTGTATATGCGCGACGCGGGTAACTACGGCGCTGATCGGGATGATTTCGCGGATTCAATCGATTTCGTTGGCTGGTACAACCACCAGTCCTACCGTCGCAATGGCATCAAGAAGGATGATCCCTATCATCTCTACCTGGCCTACCATGAGGGTCACGGTGGATTTAACAAGCGCAGCTACAAGAACAAGCAATGGCTCAAGGACGTTTCCAGAAAGGTCTCGAGGCAGTCATCCCGCTATGCCACCCAGCTGAAGGGCTGTGAGGAAGAGCTGGAGGACAGCGGCTGGTGGTTCTGGTAGCAAGATAAGGATAGGAGTGTTTCCGGGCTGGCAGGCTAAGTGTTTGGTTTTCAGCGACTTTCCCACTGCACTTCATGTTATTTCCGCATTCTGTATGACACAATAAACCGGTTTGCCAGCACTGCCCCATGGGTCGGCGCTTGCCCGTCAATCCAGCTGCAAGAGCGACGCGTAAAACAGAGAGTAATAACAAGAATAGAGTAGAGGCTTTAGTAGTATTGTGAAAACAACTGATATCAAGAACCCGGAATACTTTCACAAGGTTGTGGACTGTCAGTACGCCTGCCCGGCGCACACCCCGGTACCGGAATATATACGGCTTATTGCGGCAGAACGTTACGACGATGCCTATATGATTAACTGGGAGTCGAACGTGTTTCCCGGCGTTCTCGGCCGCACCTGCGACCGGCCCTGCGAGCCCGCCTGTCGCCGTGGCCGAATTGAAGAAGAGCCTGTCGCCATTTGCCGTCTCAAGCGTGTATGCGCCGACAACAAGGATGATGCGGCAATCGCTGCACGCATGCCTGAGATTCCCAGGCGCAAAAATGGCAAGAAAATAGCCCTGGTAGGGGCCGGACCGGCCTCGCTGACTGTAGCCCGGGACCTGATGCCGCTGGGCTACGAGGTCGACCTCTACGACGAGCAGCTGGAGGGCGGCGGCATGATGTTGAGCCAGATCCCGGCCTTCCGCCTGCCCATAGAAGTGCTCCGTCAGGAGGTCAACTACATTCTCGATATGGGTGTCATCAGCACCTTCGGCCACTACGTCGATAGTCTCAAAGAACTATTGGCCAAGGACTACGACGCGGTGTTTATCGGTACTGGCGCGCCGCTGGGCAAGGACCTGGCCAAGTTGCCGGGAAGGCAGGAAGCCGATGCGCAGATACATATTGGCATCGAATGGCTGGCCAGTGTCGCCTTCGAGCATGTGAAGAGCATTGGGAAAAAGGTCATTGTGCTGGGCGGTGGCAACACGGCGATGGACTGCTGTCGCACCTCCCGCCGTCTCGGCGGCGAAGACGTGCGGGTAGTGGTACGCAGCCCCTTTGCAGATATGAAGGCGTCTCCCTGGGAAAAGGAAGATGCCATGCATGAGGATATTCCCATCTATGACAATCATGTGCCCAAGGAATTTGTCATGGAAGACGGCCAGTTCAAGGGCGTTAGGTTCGAGAAGGTTGAAGCTGTCTATGACGAGCAGGGTAATCGCGAACTGGTGCCGACCGGAGAAGACCTGGTCTTCATGGAATGTGACGAGGTTCTGATGGCGATCGGCCAGGAGAACAGCTTTCCCTGGATCGAGCGCGATATTGGCATTGAATTTGGTAAGTGGGATATGCCGGTCGTAGATGAGCTTAGCTTCAAGACCAGCCACCCCAGTGTATTCATTGGCGGAGACGCAGCCTTTGGCCCGGAGAATGTGATTACCGCCGTCGCCCACGGGCACCAGGCGGCCGTATCCATTGACCTGCACTGCCGTGGCGAAAATATCAATGAACGGCCCGCTCCCGGGGTAAACCTGGTTAGCCAAAAGATGGGCGTACACGAGTGGAGCTACGATAACGCGATTGAAAACGACCTGCGCTTTATTGTGCCCCAGGCCGACAAGAAAAAGACTCTGGGTGATCGCAAGCTTGAGGTTGAATTGGGCTTCGATGTGGCAACCGGTTTCAGGGAGGCCCAGCGTTGTCTCAATTGTGATGTTCAGACCGTGTTCGACGCGCCGCGCTGTATTGAATGTGATGCCTGTGTCGATATCTGTCCCACTGACTGCATCACCTTTGCGCCACCGGCAGAGGAGGCGGAGTTGCGCACCAGGCTGTCAGCCCCGGCGGGCAATCTCGCCCAGGACCTGTACCTGGCGGACGGTTTGCAAACCCAGCGCCTGATGGTCAAGGATGAAAACGTCTGTCTACACTGCGGTCTCTGCGCTGAGCGTTGCCCGACCACTGCCTGGGATATGCAGAAATTCCTCTATAACGTGAGCAAGGCGGGGCAGCCAGCATGAAAACTATCAAGTCGCTGAACGACTTTGTCATCAAGTTTGCGAACGTCAATGGTACCGGTTCTGCCAGTGCCAATAACCTGTTTGCCAAAGCCCTGTTCCGAATGGGCCTGCCGGTGTGTCCGAAAAACATATTCCCATCCAACATCCAGGGCCTGCCAACCTGGTATGAGGTCCGCGTAAGCGAAAAGGGTTACCTGGGCCGGCGTGGCGGCGTTGACATCATGCTCAGCGTAAACCCGCAGAGCATGGCGCAGGACATCCAGGAAGTGGAGAGCGGTGGCTACTTCATTTATGACAACACCAAGCCCCTTGATCTGCGCCTGATTCGCAATGATGTCACCATTATCGGCCTGCCGCTGACAGCTATCTGCAATCAGGAATATGCCGATCCCCGCCAGCGGCAGTTGTTCAAGAATGTTATTTATGTGGGTGCCCTGGCGGCGCTACTGGATATAGATTTCGCCGTATTAACCGAGCTGGTTGGCGACCAGTTCAAGGGCAAGGAGAAATTGATAGCACCTAACGTCCACGCACTGGAGCTGGGTCACCAATACGCCAAGGAGAACTACACCTGCCCAACCACGATTCGGGTCGAGAAACGTGACCTGGTCGGTGACAAAATCCTGCTGGATGGCAATACGGCCATCGGCCTCGGTTGCATCTACGGTGGTGCCAGCATGGCCGCCTGGTATCCGATTACACCTTCGACTTCGGTGGTAGAAGCATTCGAGAAGTACTGCAAGCGCATGCGTATTGACCCCGGTACCGGGCGCAAGAATTACGCTATTGTGCAGGCCGAGGACGAATTGGCGGCGATAGGCATGGTCATAGGCGCCAGTTGGAACGGTGCCAGGGCGTTTACCGCCACCAGTGGCCCGGGTATTTCGCTGATGTCCGAGTTCCTGGGGCTGGCCTATTTTGCCGAGGTGCCGACAGTATTGATCGACGTGCAACGAGCGGGTCCCTCCACCGGTATGCCAACCCGCACCCAGCAGTCGGATATTTTGTCCGCGGCCTATGCTTCCCACGGCGACACCAAGCAAGTGCTGCTGTTTCCGTCCACGCCCAGGGAGTGCTTTGATATGGCGGCGGAGGCCTTCGACCTGGCGGAGCGCTTGCAAACACCGATTATCATGCTCACCGACCTGGACCTGGGCATGAATGACAATATGTCTGAGCCCCTGCTGTGGGATGACGAGCGCACCTATGATCGCGGCAAGGTGGTCACCGAGTCCCAGCTTGAGAAAATGGAGCGATTCGGCCGCTATGAAGATGTCGACATGGATGCCATTTGCTATCGCAGTATTCCCGGTACGCACCCAACCAAGGGCGCTTTCGTTACCCGTGGTACCTCCCGCGACGAATTTGCCGTCTATACCGAGAGTGGTGAGGTCTATGAGCGCAACATGCACCGCCTGATGGCCAAGTGGGAGACCGCGAAACAGTATGTGCCGGCACCGGAGATTACCCCCTGCACACAGGATACTGATTACGGCGTGATTTTCTTTGGCACCAGTGAGGCCTCCAGTCGCGAAGCACTGGATTACCTGGAAGAAGAGGGCGTTTACATTGATGCGATGCGCGTGCGTTCTTTTCCCTTCAATGATGACGTCGAGGCATTTATCGACGATCACGAGCGCACCTTTGTGATTGAGCAGAACCGGGATGCCCAGCTTCGGACCCTGCTGATGGCTGAGTTTGAATTTGGTCCCGACAAGCTGAAATCGGTGCTTTGTTTCGACGGCACTCCCATCAGCGCGCGCAATATCCGCAAGCAAATATTGCAGCAAATTCCCGGCAGCAACGTTACCCCCCTGCGTCGCGAAAGCGCCAGCGCAGCGTCTGCAACAGGAGAGCAGTCATGAGCTATATCAACCCGACCTTTCGCCACCCTGAGCTGCCAGTAAACGAGCTCGGCTATACCAAGGCAGACTACGAGGGTGGATTGTCCAATCTCTGCGCCGGTTGCGGGCATGATGCTATCAGCGGCGCTATTGTTAAGGCGGCGCACGAGCTGTCTATTGCGCCGCACAAGATTGCCAAGCTGTCCGGTATCGGTTGCTCTTCGAAGACACCGGCATTCTTCCTCGGTAAGTCCCATGGCCTCAATTGTGTGCACGGGCGCATGCCTTCTGTTGCGACCGGAGCGGCCATGGCCAACCGCGACCTGATATACCTGGGCGTCTCCGGCGACGGCGACACGGCCTCCATCGGCATGGGCCAATTCGCCCACGTGGTGCGGCGCAACCTCAATATGGTTTATATCGTCATGAACAACGGTTGCTACGGGCTTACCAAAGGGCAGGACAGTGCCACGGCGGACCAGGGCTCGGCTAGCAAAAAGGGTGACGCCAACCCCTTCTCTGCCATTGACCTCTGTGCCACGGCGCTACAACTCGGTGCTACCTTCGTGTCGCGCAGTTTCTCGGGCGACAAGGAACAATTGGTTCCGTTGATCAAGGCTGCCATGAGTCACAAGGGTTTTGCCCTGATCGATGTAATCTCACCCTGCGTGACTTTTAATAACAATCCAGGCTCTACCAAGTCCTACGAATTTTTCCGTGAGCACAGTGAGGCAACGGGTACGGTTGACTTCGTGCCCATGCGCCAGGAAATTACCGCGCACTACCAGCCGGGCACATCCACCGAGGTGACCATGCACGATGGTTCGGTGCTACACCTGCACAAGCTGGCGGAAGATCTGGATCCTTTTGACCGCACATCGGCGCTCACCGTGATTGAGAGATACCGCACAGAAGGTCGCATCCTCACCGGCATGATCTATATGGACCGCAGTTCTCCGGAGTTGCACGAGGTGCTGGATACAGTGCACAAGCCACTCAATACCCTGGGCGAAAATGAGCTGTGTCCCGGGAGCAAGGTGCTGGACAACATCAACGCATCGCTGAGATAGGTCCTGCAGATGTCATAATCTTGTAATATTCCCGGCATTTAATAGCAATGCCTATGTGCGAGACGGGATTGCGGAGTATGAAAGATCGGACGGTGCTTATCGTCGATGATGAGTTTGCGATACGGGACATGCTGCGCATGGCTCTGGAAATTGCTGAGTTCAATTGTCTGGAGGCTGATAATATTCAGTCAGCATATCGCATTGTGGTTGACCAGCGCCCGGATATCATTTTGTTGGACTGGATGCTTCCCGGTGGCAGTGGCATCGAGCTGTTGCGGCGTCTGAAGCGCGACGATTCGACCCGCGAATTACCGGTCATCATGCTGACGGCCAAGACCAGCGAGGACAATGTCATTCAGGGCCTTGATGTGGGCGCGGATGATTACATCACCAAGCCCTTCGCCCCGCGCGAGCTCATCGCGCGTATACACGCTCTGCTGCGACGCAGCGGTGGGTCTATGGAAGATACGACCCTGCAGGTGGCGGAGTTGACCCTTGACGGGGACAGTAAGCGTGTATTCCTGGGTGGTGATACAGTCGATGTAGGGCCAACCGAGTTCCGTCTATTGCAGTTTTTCATGACACACCCGGAGCGGGCCTACACTCGCAGCCAGCTACTGGACCAGGTTTGGGGTGCCAATGTCTACGTGGAGGAGCGCACCGTGGACGTGCACATTCGCCGGCTCCGCAAGTCACTGCAAATTGATGACCGAGACTACAGCAAGCTGATACAGACTGTACGTGGTACTGGCTATCGCTTCTCATCCAGTGGGGTTTCCCTGTAGTGACACGTGCCGGTTGGTGGAGGGAGGTCTTCCTGGTCGGCGTGATCTACCTGCTGGCGTTTCTGCTTGGCGGTTTGTTGCAGAACTACCTTCTACCGCTGTTTATCGCCAGCGTCTTCCTGCTGGGATATTGGCTCCGGCAATTGCTTCGTGTTGCCAACTGGATGCGGCGAGCTGATCGTGAACCCCCCGAAGCGAGCGGCATCTGGGGGGAAATTTTTGACCGAATTTACTACTTGCAGCGGCAGGACCGTGAAGAGCGAGACCGGCTGCAGACAACTGTCAGCTACCTGCGTGATTCCTTTGCGGCTCTAAAAAACGCCACGGTTCTTATCGATCCCTCGGATAATATCGAATGGTGTAATAGTGCAGCTGAAACGCTGCTGGGGCTTGAGTATCCGCGGGATCGCGGCCAGGCGATATTAAACCTGCTGCGGTTGCCGGATTTTCACGCTTACTTCACCGGCGAGGTCTACGACAAGCCCTTGTTGATAGAGGGGCCTCGCAATGCCGAGGTGCGCTTGCTGGTTGAAGTGACTCCCTTTGGCAAAGGCAGCCACCTGCTGTTCGCCCGTGACGTAACGCGCGAGGAGCGAATGGAGGAGATGCGACGTGACTTTGTCGCCAATGTTTCCCACGAACTGCGCACGCCACTCACCGTCATTACCGGCTATCTGCTGACCCTGATGGAATCGGGGATGGCGGATGATGCCAAGCTGGCGCGTCCCTTACAGCAGATGCAGCAACATGCCCAGCGGATGGAGAACCTGTTGCGGGACCTGCTCTGGCTGAGTCGCCTGGAATCGGTGGAGCCTGATAGTGAAAGCCTGGCCCAGGTTAATGTGCTGGAGTTGCTGCAGGAAGTGCGAGGCGAGGCGCTGGGTCTGGAGCCGGAGCGGGAGATTTCCATTGCGGCAGCCCCTGAGCTTGGATTGCGCGGCAACTATCAGTACCTGCACAGCGCCGTATCCAACCTGGTGTTCAACGCGCTCAAGTACAGTGAGGGCCCCATTGCCCTGGAAGCGAGTGCTGACGAAGCCCAATTACAGCTGTCTGTGATGGACCAGGGTAAGGGCATCGACGAAATGCACCTGCCGCGCCTGACAGAGCGGTTCTACCGGGTCGAGCAGAGCCGCTCCCAGGCCACCGGCGGCACAGGCCTGGGCCTTGCCATTGTTAAACACGTTATGGCCGCCCACGGTGGTCACCTTGAGATCAGCTCCCGCCTGGGCAAGGGTAGTACCTTCCGCTGTATATTCCCGGTTTCATAATCCTGTAACAATTGCTCAGTAAGGTTGCCGGAAGTTAATTGACCGGGTAACTCGTATGAAGCTCTTCAAACTTGTCGCTACTGCCGTAATTGCTTTTAACCTTGGTTTTTTCGCCAGCGTGAGCTCAGCGGCCGGCGTTGATGCTGCGCTGCCTGACTACCAGGTTTCCAGCGGGGTCTCCGGTAATTTGTCCAGTGTAGGATCCGACACGCTGGCCAACCTGATGACCCTCTGGGCCGAAGAATTCAAGCGTGCCTATCCCAATGTGAATATCCAGATCCAGGCCGCTGGTTCCTCTACCGCACCGCCTGCATTGACTGAAGCAACGTCCAATCTGGGGCCCATGAGCCGAAAGATGAAGGACAAGGAAATCGAGGCATTTGAAAATCGCTACGGTTACAAGCCGACGGCGGTGCCCGTCGCAATCGATGCGTTGGCGGTATATGTGCACAAGGACAACCCGATTAAGGGCATGAGCATTGCCGAGGTTGACGCTGTTTTTTCCTCCACCCGCAAGTGTGGTGCAGACGCCGACATTTCCAGTTGGGATGATGCCGGCCTGACCGGGATCTGGGAACGCCGGGATATCCAGATGTTTGGCCGCAACTCTGTTTCCGGTACCTACGGTTACTTCAAGAAGAAGGCCCTCTGTAAAGGCGACTTCAAGAACACCGTGAATGAGCAACCGGGTTCAGCCTCAGTGGTGCAATCAGTTTCCACTTCCATCAATGGTATTGGCTACTCCGGTATCGGCTATCGCACCGCCAGTGTACGGGCGGTTCCGCTGTCCAAAAAGCCGGGGCAGGCATTTGTAGACGCCAGCCCAGCCAACGCGGTCACTGGCAGCTATCCGCTGTCGCGCTTTCTCTATGTGTATGTGAACAAGGCACCGAACAAGCCGCTGGCGCCGCTGGAGCGCGAATTCCTGACCCTGGTATTGTCCAGGCCTGGACAGGAGGTTGTGGTAAAGGATGGCTATATACCCCTGCCGGCCGCCGTAGCAGCAAAGACCCTGAAATCGCTTGGGATTTAAATTTTAACTAGCTGATCAAGCAGGCTGCCCTGGTGGCCTGTTTCAGTTTGGGAACACGATTTGGCTGCTATTGAACAATTAATACCGACCTGGATGCCGCGCTGGCGTCGAGCCAAGGATTCCGCCGCCACGGCGATCGTGAGTTCCGGTGGCGCTGGTGTGCTGATGGCGATTCTGCTGATCTTCTTTTACCTGGTGTACGAAGTTCTGCCATTATTTGGCTCCGCCAGTATGGAGCAGGACGCCAGTTTCGAACTCAGCGGGGCTTTGCGTGACTCCAGCTACCTGTCCGTAGAGGAGCAGGGAGAAGTCGCCCTGGTGATCACCAGGGATGGCTCCGCGGGCTTTATCAATGCACGGGATGGCGCCCTGGTATTGCCCCTGGACTTGCCTCAGGTGGACGGGGCTGCGCCACAGTTCGTGGTCGAGGAAAGCCCGGAGAACCGCAAGTTGGCCCTGGCCTACCCCAATGGCACTGTGATCCTGGTCGAGCATCAATACCGCCTCAGTTATCCCAATGATGTGCAGGTGATTACGCCGCGCCTGGAGTACAGCTACGGTGGTCAGGAGTTTGAGTTAAGCGAGACCGGCATGCCTCTGCAAAACCTGGCAGTTCGCGACGGCGAAGAAGCCCTGGTCATCGCGGGACAGGCTGAAAATGGTGAGGTGCTGGTAACTCGCTGGAACAAGGAGGAGGACTTCCTCAGTGGCGAGATACAACTGGAACAGCAGCGGCTGAGTCTGCGCAGCCAGCGCAGCCCCCTGGCGGGCATCTACATAGGTACTGACCAGCGCTGGCTCTACCTGTTGGAGCGCGACGGGGGTTACCAGCTTTGGGACTTGCAGCGCGTGGATGAGCGCGGTGATATTGTCCTGCGCGATAATGGTTACCTGTTTGACAATGGTGCAGCGGTCAGCGGCAGCGCCATGCTGCTGGGCGGTATTTCCCTGCTGGTCGGATCGGAAGCCGGTGACCTGAGTCAGTATTTTGTGGTCCGAAATGCGAACACCATCAGGTTGCAGCGTGTGCGCAGCTTTGACACTGATGGACAGGTGATTACGGCCCTGATGCCCGAACATCGGCGCAAGGGTTTTGTCGCCCTGGACAGAAGTGGGCAGTTGCAGGTGTTCCACACGACCGCCCACCGTAAATTACTAACCGAGCAGGTCAGCGAGACAGCGGTCAGTGCCATGGCCATCGCACCGCGCGGCGACAGCCTGCTGATCGCCAGCGCTGACGGGGCCCTGGCTCACTGGCAGTTGGACAATGAACATCCCGATATTTCCTGGTCGGCACTGTGGGACAAGGTGTGGTACGAGAGTTACCCTGAACCGGAGTACACCTGGCAGTCTTCCGCCTCCAATAACGATTTCGAGCCCAAGTACAGTTTTTCGCCGCTTGCCTTCGGCACGCTCAAGGCGGCGTTCTACGCCATGTTGATTGCCGCGCCGCTGGCCATTTGTGGTGCGATCTATACCGCCTATTTTATGGCGCCGGCCCTGCGTCGCAAGGTCAAGCCAATGATTGAGCTGATGGAGGCACTGCCCACGGTGATACTTGGCTTTCTGGCCGGTCTGTGGCTGGCACCCTATGTCGAAGCCAACCTGACTGGCGTGTTCTCTGTGCTGTTGGTGCTTCCCGTTGGCGTACTGTTGTTTGCTTTCGCCTGGTCGCGCTTACCGCTGCGTTGGCGCGGCCTGGTCCCGGATGGGTGGCACGCGGCCATCCTGGTACCGGTGGTGTGCCTGCTCGGATACGGCTGCTTTGCCCTGAACGACCAGGTGGAGTTGTGGTTGTTTGCCGGCGATATGCGCGCGTGGATTACCAACGATCTGGGTATTTCCTTCGATCAGCGCAATGCCCTTGTGGTCGGCATTGCCATGGGGCTTGCCGTGATACCGACTATATTCTCGATTTCTGAAGACGCGATCTTTTCTGTTCCCCGGCATCTCAGCTACGGCAGCCTGGCACTGGGCGCCACGCCCTGGCAAACCCTCAAGGGCGTGGTCATGCCCACCGCCAGCCCGGGCATTTTCTCAGCGCTGATGATCGGCATGGGGCGGGCGGTCGGTGAGACCATGATTGTCTTGATGGCCACTGGTAACACCCCGATTATGGACGTCAATATCTTTGAGGGAATGCGTACCCTGGCAGCCAACATCGCGGTTGAGGTGCCGGAAGCTGAGGTCGATAGCACTCACTACCGGGTGCTGTTCCTGGCGGCATTCGTGTTGTTCATGTTCACCTTTGTGGTCAATACGGCGGCGGAAATAGTCCGCCAGCGACTGCGGGTTAAGTACGGATCTCTCTGATGACCAGCGAAAAATCAAAATCACTGTATCTGCAGCAACGCAGCAGCCTGCTGGACTGGGGCCGTAGCGGTGAACCCATGATCTGGATTAATGCCGCCGCCGTCAGTCTCAGTGTGATCGCCGTGCTGGGTTTGCTGTTGCTGCTGGCGATTCGTGGCTTCGGGCACTTCTGGCCAGCTGATGTACTGCGCAGCGAGGTGATATCCGGCGAAGAATCACGCAGTATTCTGGGTGAACGTGTCGAGCAGCAGCAGGTGAGTGGTGATCAGCTGCGCAGTGCCGGCATCAGCCTGGTGGGCCCTGGGCCGTTTTACTCGCGCACATTGTTCAAGCAGGGCAACAGGGATTTTCTCGGCGCTGATTTTGTCTGGCTGCTGGAAGAGCAGTTGCATGAGCAAAGTTTCCCCGACGATGTAATGGTGATCGAACGCCTGGAATGGGGCAACTTCTACGGCGAACTGCAGCAGGTGTTACATGATGGTGTCGTGCTGGCGGATAGCGCTGAGGGCAAAGCAGAAGTCTGGGAAATATTTCAGCAACGCATTAACCTTGCGCTGGAGCTGCGGGAACAGATACACCAGTTAGAGCGGGTGGACATAGGACATATTAACTACGATATGGAGCGGCTGCGCCTGCGTGAGCGGGGCTACCAACTGCGCGATGAATTATCGACGGCCGCACAGGCCGAGCTGGCCGCCCAGCGGGCTGAACTGGATATCGAATACAAGGCCTTGCAGGGGCAGTTAGCTGCGCTCTATACCGAACTAAATCGCGATAGCTATGTAGCGCTGTTGGCTGACGGTCGCGCGGTTACCTTGCCTGTTGCCAAAATTGTGCGGGCCTTCCAGCCCAATGCAATGGGTCAGCCGCAGAAGGTCGGCCACTACTTTTCCAAGCTCTGGGAATTCCTCTCCACCGAGCCGCGGGAGGCGAATACCGAGGGCGGTATCTTCCCGGCCATGTTTGGCACGGTCATGATGGTCCTTTTGATGTCTGTCATGGTTACGCCATTCGGTGTGTTGGCCGCGGTGTACCTGCGCGAATACGCGCACCAGGGCCTGATGACCAGAACGGTGCGGGTGGCGGTCAACAACCTGGCCGGCGTGCCTTCGATCGTCTACGGCGTGTTCGGGCTCGGGTTTTTCGTCTATTTCTTCGGCGGTGAGTTGGACGCACTGTTTTTCCCGGAAGCATTGCCACGCCCGACCTTCGGTACCCCCGGGCTCATGTGGGCCTCGCTGACGCTGGCTTTGTTGACATTGCCGGTGGTGATTGTGGCGACAGAAGAAGGACTCTCGCGGATTCCACGCGCATTGCGCGAGGGCAGCCTGGCTCTCGGCGCCACCCGGGCGGAAACGCTGTGGCGAGTAGTGCTGCCCATGGCCAGTCCGGCGATGATGACCGGGCTGATCCTTGCGGTAGCGCGTGCAGCGGGTGAGGTCGCGCCGCTAATGCTGGTAGGCGTGGTGAAGCTGGCCCCAAGCTTGCCGGTGGACGGCAACTATCCTTACCTGCACCTGGATCAAAAATTTATGCATCTGGGCTTCCACATTTACGATGTGGGCTTCCAGAGTCCGAATGTGGAAGCGGCCAGGCCGCTGGTATACGCAACTGCGTTACTGCTGGTATTGATCATCGCCCTGCTGAATTTTGCGGCCGTGGCCTTGCGCAATCGACTGCGGGAACGTTATAAGTCACTTGATGCCTGAAGTGGAAAGCCTTAGGAATGAATATGCAGACACATGCCATTGATATCGAAGCACTCGGACGCAAGCCTTCCGCGCCCAACACGGGCGCAGACCCGGCGATCAAGGTAGACGACCTGAACCTGTTCTACGCAGGCAGCAAGCAGGCCTTGTTCGATATCAAGCTGGATATTCCAAAACAGCGGGTCACCGCGTTCATCGGACCCAGTGGCTGTGGTAAATCCAGTTTGCTGCGTTGTTTCAACCGCATGAACGACCTGGTCGACGGCTGTCGGGTAGGCGGCAAAGTGCTGTTGGAAGGGGATAACATCTACGACAGCAGGGTTGATGTGTCCAGCCTGCGGCGACGGGTGGGCATGGTGTTCCAGAAACCCAATCCTTTCCCCAAGTCCATTTATGAAAACGTTGCCTACGGTTTGCGCATACAGGGCATCAACAAGAAGAGGGTGCTGGACGAGGTGGTGGAAAAGTCATTGCAGGCTTCGGCACTGTGGGACGAGGTGAAGGACCGGCTGGATGACAGCGCCCTGGGCCTGTCCGGCGGCCAGCAACAGCGGCTGGTAATCGCACGCACCATCGCAGTAGAGCCCGAGGTAGTGCTGCTGGACGAGCCGGCCTCCGCCCTGGACCCGATCTCGACCCTGAAAATCGAAGAATTAATATACGAATTGAAGTCGCGCTACACCATTGTCATCGTGACCCACAATATGCAGCAGGCGGCGCGGGTGTCGGATATGACGGCCTTCATGTACATGGGCAAGCTGATAGAATTTGATGATACCGATAAGTTGTTTACCAACCCTGCTGAGAAGCAAACAGAAGACTATATAACCGGCCGCTACGGCTAGTTAAACGGGGGCGAACCTTGGAAAAGAATGCTTACAAGCAACACATCTCGGAGCAGTTCAACACGGAGTTGGACGGCGTCAAAACGCGCATGCTGGAAATGGGCGGCGTCGTGGAGCAACAAATTGCCGCGGCAGTCAGCTCACTGGTGGCCACCGAAAGCGGCGAAGCCGAATTGGTGGTAGCCAGGGATGATGAGGTCAATGCACTCGAGGTCGAAATCGAGGAAGAGTGCTCGCGTATCCTGGCGCGGCGACAGCCGGCCGCCAGTGACCTGCGACTGATCCTGGCTATCAACAAGGTGATTACCGATCTCGAGCGTATTGGGGATGAGGCCGCCAAGATCGCCCGCCAGGCTATCAACCTCAGCGAGGAGGGTGTTTCGCCCAGTGGTTATGTTGAAATGCGGCATATCGGCCAGCATGTGATCGCCATGCTGCGCAACTCGCTGGATGCATTTGCCCGGCTGGATGTGGAGGCTGCGGTCAATGTTGCCCTGGAAGACACTGTGGTAGACCAGGAGTATGCAAACGCCATGCGCTCGCTGTTGACCTACATGATGGAAGATCCCAGGGTCATTGGCTCGGTGATCAATGAAATGTGGGCCCTGCGCTCACTGGAGCGCATAGGTGATCACGCCAGCAATATTGCCGAACACGTCATCTACCTGGTCAAGGGCCTGAATGTGCGCCACGTTGAGGTTGACGAGATCATTGCCCGCCTGGAAGAACACCACTAGCTATCGATTTTCACTGAGCATAAAAAAAGGCCTGCTTACGGGCCTTTTTTTATTCACCTGTCATGTAGCCAGCTACTAACTTTAGCGGCATATTTTCATAATTCTGTCACATGGCGAACATAGAATTATCAACAAAGCGGCAATCTGTGTTGCCTGAAACCACTGGGGTGTACCACGATGGGGAGATCACTCATGAAGATTCAATCACTCACTGCAGTACTGCTTGGATTATTGCTGTCACTGCCGCTGCAGGCGGCTGTCAGCGATGCCGAGTTTGCGCAAATGCAGGCGCAACTTGCCGCTCTGGCACAGCGCCTCAATTCTCTGGAAGCAGAGAATAGTCAGCTCAAGGCGAGCAGCGCACAAACCATTAAAGATGTGGCTGTTACGCGCGAGCAGGTGGCCAGGGTCGGTTCCGGCAAGAAAGCCGCCAGTTGGACCAACAACATCAAGTGGAAAGGGGATTTCCGCTATCGCTATGAAAATATCGATGAAGAGAACAAGGATGATCGCGATCGTAACCGGATTCGCGCCCGCGCAGCCCTGATTGCGAAGCTGCCGGATGATGTCGAAGTGGGCCTGGGCCTGGCATCAGGTGGTGATGATCCGGTATCAACCAACCAGACACTGGGTGGCGGCGCCTCCACCAAGGATATTCGCCTGGACCTGGCCTACGCCAATTGGCAAGCCATGGAAGGTCTCAACCTGCTTGGCGGCAAGTTCAAGAATGTCTGGTACCGCCCGCAAAAGAGCGGGCTCATTTTCGATGCCGACTTCAACCCTGAAGGTGTAGGCCTGGTCTACAAGAAGGACTGGTTTTTCGCCAACCTGGCGGGTACCTGGCTGGAGAGCGACACCAAGGGAGAAAACGACTCCTACTCATGGGGCGCGCAGGCGGGTTACAAGGGCCAGCTGGCGGGTGCAAAAGTCACATTCGGCGGTGCTTATTATAACTTCGATACCGAGGGTAAGAGTCCCTTCCACGGTGACGTCGATGACTTCTTCGGCAACAGCTTTAGCTGTTCCGACCCGAACGACCTGAGCACTTGCGTTTATGCCAATGATTACAACATTATCCAGGGCTTTGCCGATGTTTCGATGACTGTCGCCGATATGCCGGTGAAGGTATTTGTCGATTACGTGGTTAATGATGATGCTGACGACAATGATACCGGCTACATCGCGGGTATCCAGTTGGGCAAGGCCAGTGGAGCCGGTTCCTGGCAGCTGGCCTATTCCTATGAAGACCTCGAGGCGGATGCCGTGCTCGGTCTGCTCACCGACTCAGACTTCGCTGGCGGTGGTACTGACGCCAAGGGGCACATCATCAAGGGTGCCTATGCGATCAACAAGAAATGGAAACTCGGTATGACCTACTTCATCAATGAGATCGACGAGAACGCGGGCAACAAGCATGACTACGACCGCATCCAGATCGACACCCAGTTCAAGTATTAAATCGTAACGAGGATTTGTAGCCGGTTACCTGTTCGCTCAGCGTAATCGGCTATTTCTCCAATCAGTTCGATTATCTTGTAGAGAAACATCACTTCCACCGGGGGCAGCTTGTCCTCCATCTTGAATAGCGTCGCTCGCAGCTTGATCTGTTGCTTGTCGGTGCGCTTTTCCAGTTTTCCGATCTCGGCAATCATGCTGTCAACCAGGCCAACCTCACGCCGGCTGAAACCTACCTCGAACACTTCATCCAGGGTGTTGATCGCCTCCAGGGATTGGTGGCAGACCGCCAGTACCGCAGCACAGTAATCCTGGATCAGCGGGAACAGCTTCTCCGGAAACTGCATTTTGCGTCCCAGCATCAGGCCGGCGATGTCCTTGCTTAAATTGGCTATCCGGTCCTGGGTGGTTACCAACTGCAGTACATCACTGCGGGAGACCGGCATAAACAGTCGCTTGGGTATGTGGGTTCGGACAGAGTGCTTGAGATCATCAGACTCACGTTCAAGCTTAACAATGCTCTTCTGGGCAGCTTTAGCTGCCTCCCAGTCACCGGCTTGCGCCGCTTCCAGGAATGCGGGCAGCGCCTCGGCTGTCTCCAGCACTTTTTCCATGTGTTCCTGTATCGGACGAACCGGCGATTTGGCGAATACGTCCACCAGTGGATTGCGAACCACGCGCTTTCTCCTAAATAAAGTCTGTCGTGAGTATAAGAGCAGAACCCCGAGAGAGGAAGTGTGGAGTGAGGCCTGCGGTTAGCGTCGTGTGCTCGCAGCCAGTAGAATATGCCGCTGATTGAGTAAGGAAAACAGCTGATGTCCCGTTTCTGGAGCCCGCAGATTGCCGAGTTGTCACCCTATGTTCCGGGTGAGCAGCCGCAGTCACGGAACTTGATAAAGCTCAACACCAATGAAATGCCTTTTGGCCCTTCGCCGCGGGCGCTTGAGGCTATCAGCGCCTGCGCCGACGACAGCCTGCGTCTTTACCCGGACCCGGCAAGCACGCGGCTGTGCAAGGCCTTCGCCGATGTCCAGGGTATCAGGGCCTCCCAGGTGTTTGTCGGGAATGGTTCCGACGAGGTGCTGGCGCATACCTTTCGGGCCCTGTTCCAACCGACAGCGCCGCTGCTGTTTCCCGACATCAGCTACAGTTTTTACCCGGTATATGCGCGTTTTTTCGATCTGAATTACCAAACCGTGCCACTGAACGCCGATTTCGAGGTAGAACTGGCCGACTATCACCGTGAAAATGGGGGCATCATTTTCCCCAACCCGAATGCGCCTACCGGCATTCTCACGCCGCTGTCCCGGATAGCGGCGCTGCTGGCAGATAATCCGGACACGGTGGTGGTTGTGGACGAGGCCTATGTCGACTTTGGCGGCGAGTCCGCCACTGCGCTGATCGCCGATTATCCCAACCTTTTGGTCGTGCAAACCCTGTCGAAATCCAGGGCCCTGGCGGGCTTGAGGGTGGGCGCAGCGTTTGGCCATGAGGACCTGATCGAAGGGCTGTCACGGGTCAAGAACAGCTTCAATTCCTATCCGCTGGGGCGACTATCCGAGGCCGGAGCGGTTGCGGCACTAGAGGATGCAGACTGGTTTGAGCGCAGCCGGACCATGGTGATAAGAAACCGGGAGATGCTGAGCAAGGGTTTAGGGGGGCTGGGCTTTGAGGTGCTGCCCTCGGCGGCCAATTTCGTGTTCGCCCGCCATCCCTCGGAACCGGCACTGGAGCTACAATCAGCCTTGCGCCAGCGGGATATCATCGTGCGCCATTTTAGCCAGGCCCGCATCGACCAGTTTCTGCGTATCAGCGTAGGTACCGAAGAGCATTGCGCCGCATTATTGGAAGCATTGCAGGAGATTATCGCCGGCTAGAAGCGAGCGTAGGGTTCAATGATCAACGCTTGCGCAGGATGATACTGCCGATACTGTAACCGGCGCCGAAGGAACACAGGACGCCGATATCACCGCTGGCAAAATCGGCACGATGCTTGTGAAAGGCGATTACCGAGCCGGCTGAGCTGGTGTTGGCATATTCGTCGAGGATCGTCGGGGCCTCATCCGCCGTGGCTTCGCGGCCCAGTACCCGCTTACTGATAAGCTGGTTCATGCTCAGGTTGGCCTGGTGCAACCACATGCGTTTCAGCTGGTCCCTGTTCATGCCCAGGCTGTCCAGATGGTCGGTGATAAGCGCGGCCACCATGGGGCAGACTTCCTTGAACACCTTGCGTCCATTCTGGCGGAACAATTTGTCTGCTTTGCCGATGCCACTTTCGTCGCCGCGGTTCAGGAAACCAAAATTGTTGCGAATATTGTTGGAATATTGCGTTTTCAGGCGACTGCCGAGAATTTCGAACTGTTCATCCGAGCTGGCGCTGTCAGCGCGCTCAACCACGATCGCCGTGCATACATCACCAAAAATGAAATGGGCGTCGCGATCGCGAAAATTGAGGTGGCCACTGCAAATTTCAGGGTTCACAACCAATACGCAGTCGGCGCTGCCATTGGCGATAGCGTCCTTCGCTGCCTGAATACCAAAGGTGGCGGAAGAGCAGGCGACGTTCATATCGTAGCCCCAGCCATCGATGCCCAGGGCGGCCTGTAGCTCTACGGCCATGGCCGGGTAGGCCCGCTGCAGGTTGGAGCAGGCGACCAGTACGGCGTCGATGTCTGCTGCCGTCTTACCTGCGCTCTGCATGGCCTGGGTGGCAGCGATAACCCCAATTTCGCACTGCAGGGAGTCCTCTTCATTAGGCCGGTCCGGAATCCGGGGCGCCATGCGCTGGGGATCTAAAACCCCATCCTTGTTAATGACATAGCGGCTCTTGATGCCGGATGCCTTCTCGATAAATTCCGCCGAGGAGTGTGTTAGAGCGGGCATGTCGCCGGCCTCGATGGCGGCGGCATTTTCGCTGTTGTGCAGGTCGACGAAACTATTGAAGGATTCTACCAGTTCGGCATTGCTGATCGACTGGGCCGGAGTAAACAGGCCAGTGCCGCTAATGACTATGTCAGTCATGACTAGCGCTTGTCGACTGGCAGGTAGTCGCGCTGGGTATGTCCGGTGTAAAGCTGGCGCGGGCGGCCGATACGATAGCTGCCGCTGATCATTTCATGCCAGTGAGCGATCCAGCCCACCGTGCGGCCGACGGCAAAGATCACCGTGAACATGCTGGTGGGTATGCCGATGGCCTTGAGAATGATGCCGGAGTAGAAATCCACGTTGGGGTAGAGTTTCTTCTCGATGAAATAGTCATCTTCCAGGGCGATTTGTTCCAGGCGCTTGGCGATCTCCAGCAGCGGATCGTTCTCAATGCCCAGCTCTTCCAGTACCTCGTCTGCAGCCTGCTTCATCACCTTGGCGCGGGGGTCGAAGTTCTTGTAAACCCGGTGGCCGAAGCCCATCAGGCGGAAGGGGTCTTCCTTGTCCTTGGCCCGGGCCACAAATTCATCGATGCGCGAGACATCGCCAATTTCTTCGAGCATATCCAGCACCGCTTCGTTGGCACCGCCGTGGGATGGGCCCCACAGGGCGGCGATGCCGGCGGCTATACAGGCGAAGGGATTCGCGCCCGAGGAGCCGGCCAGTCGCACGGTCGAGGTGGAGGCGTTCTGCTCGTGATCGGCGTGTAGCAGGAAGATGCGGTCCATGGCCTTGGCCAGCACCGGGTTGACCTTGCTGTCCTCGCAGGGCGTCCCGAACATCATGTGCAGGAAGTTCTCGGCATAGCCGAGCGTATTGTCCGGGTACATGAAGGGCTGGCCGATGGAGAATTTGTAGCTCATCGCCGCCAGCGTGGGCATCTTGGCGATCAGGCGGAATGCCGCTACTTCGCGGTGGTGTTCGTCGCTGATATCCAGGGAGTCGTGATAGAAGGCGGACAGGGCACCGACAACGCCGCAGAGTATCGCCATGGGGTGTGCGTCCCGGCGAAAACCGTGGAACAGTGAGGTCATCTGGTCGTGCACCATGGTGTGATAGCGCACTGTGTTCTCGAATTCGGCCTTTTGCTCCGCGTTGGGTAATTCGCCATACAGCAGCAGGTAGCAGGTCTCCAGGTAGTCAGAATGATCCGCCAGTTGCTCGATCGGGTAGCCGCGGTGCAGCAACACACCCTTGCCGCCATCGATATAGGTAATCTGTGATTCGCAGGCCGCCGTTGATACAAAACCGGGGTCGTAGGTAAACATTCCCTTGCTGGTGAGGCCGCCTACATCGATGACATCGGGACCTATGCTGCCGGAATAAACCGATAGTTCAATTGCCTCGTCCAATCCGTCTACTGTGAGGGATGCTTTCTTGTCGCTCATGGAGGGTCCTGTGCTGCACAACTATGGGGTCGTCAACTATAGAGTTTCGGCGGAGATTGTCAATTGATCCAGCTCGGGTCGAGTGGCTTCAGCCGGCGGTCGGCGTGGCTCTCTCCGCAGCTTGCACCGCAGAGCCTTCATTGTATTTGCCGACCTAACTCCCTATAATTCTGCGCGGCTGCCGAGCCACCATGAAAGCGGTGCTTCGCGCCAGCCCATCCCTGAATTGGCTCCCTCAATGAGCCCCTTACTGGTGAAGACAACCGTGACTGACAATAGACCTGTAAACCTGGATCTGGCCACGATAAAGATGCCGATTACGGCGATTGTGTCCATCCTGACCCGCGCCTCTGGCGTGTTCCTGTTTGCCGCCATGGCGGTAATGATCTGGCTGCTGGATATGAGCCTGGCCAGCGCCGAACAGTTCGAGCAGCTCAAGGACTTGTTGAATGCGCCGCTGTCGAAGCTGGTACTTTGGGCGATCCTCGCAGCTGTCATTTACCATGCCCTGGCTGGTATCAAGCACCTGGTGGCTGATTTTGGCTACGGTGAAACCCTGGAAGGTGGCGTGCTCGGTGCTCGCCTGGTCCTTATTCTTTCAATCATATTGGCCGCTCTGGCGGGGATGTGGATATGGTAACTGCAGTAACGAACCTGGGCCGCTCCGGCCTCTACGACTGGCTGGTACAACGAGTAAGCGGAGTAGTGCTGTTGGCTTACTTCTCCTGCCTGGCAGCCTTCCTTATCAGCACGCCTGATGTCAGCTACGAGCAGTGGCACGGCCTGTTTCAACACACCGCAATGCGCGTATTCAGTGTGGCGGCCATTTTGTCACTCGCTATGCACGCCTGGATTGGCCTGTGGTGCGTGGTGACTGACTACCTGACACCGCGCCTGCTGGGCCCGCGCGCCAACCTGTATCGCGGCCTGGCCAGCGCTGTGTGTGGTATCACCCTGTTCACCTATGTGGTGTGGGGTCTTCAGATTGTGTGGGGGAGCTAGCCCGTATGTCGAATATTCGTACAATTTCATTTGATGGCGTCATCGTTGGCGGTGGCGGCGCGGGCATGCGTGCGGCCCTGCAGTTAGCCCAATCCGGCTATAAGACGGCGGTCATCAGCAAGGTGTTTCCGACTCGCTCCCATACGGTATCGGCCCAGGGCGGTATTACCTGTGCCATTGCCAGCTCTGACCCCAATGACGACTGGCGCTGGCATATGTATGACACCGTCAAGGGCTCCGATTACATCGGTGACCAGGACGCGATTGAATACATGTGCTCGGTTGGCCCGGAGGCCATTTTTGAGTTGGAGCACATGGGTTTACCCTTTTCCCGTACCGAAGAGGGCCGTATCTACCAGCGTCCCTTTGGTGGCCAGTCCAAGAATTTCGGTGAAGGCGGCCAGGCCGCCCGCACCTGTGCCGCGGCCGATCGCACCGGCCATGCACTGTTGCATACGCTGTACCAGGGCAACGTCAAAAACGACACCGTGTTTTTCAATGAGTGGTTTGCGGTAGACCTGGTCAAGAACCAGGACGGAGCTGTAGTCGGTGTAACGGCTATATGCATGGAGACTGGCGAGACCGTATTCGTAAAATCCAAGGCCACGGTATTTGCCACCGGCGGTGCCGGACGCATCTTTGCATCCACTACCAATGCCCATATCAACACCGGTGATGGCGTTGGCATGGCCCTGCGCGCCGGCGTGCCGGTGCAGGATATGGAAATGTGGCAGTTCCATCCAACCGGAATCTATGGTGCCGGAACCCTGGTAACCGAGGGTTGTCGCGGTGAGGGTGGCTACCTGGTTAATAAGGACGGTGAGCGTTTCATGGAACGTTATGCCCCCAACGCCAAGGACCTCGCCGGTCGCGACGTGGTCGCCCGCTCCATGGTATTGGAGATCCTCGAGGGCCGCGGCTGTGGCCCGGAGGCTGATCACGTATTCCTGAAACTCGACCACCTCGGCGCCGAGGTGCTGGAAAGCCGCCTGCCGGGGGTTCTCGAACTGTCGCGTACCTTTGCGCACGCCGATCCCGTTAAGGAGCCAATTCCCGTCGTACCTACCTGTCACTATATGATGGGCGGTATACCCACCAATGTGCATGGCCAGGCCCTGACTGTGGATGCTGAAGGCAATGATCATATTATCCCAGGCCTGTATGCCTGCGGAGAAGTGGCCTGCGTTTCGGTCCACGGCGCCAACCGCCTCGGTGGCAACTCATTGCTGGACCTGGTGGTCTTCGGCCGCGCCTCGGGCCTGTTCATTGAGGATGCGTTGCGCTCCGGTATTGAGTTGCGCGATGCCAGTGATACCGACCTGGACCAGGCCATGGCGCGCCTGAACAAGGTCAATGCGTCCAGCAGCGGTGAAAAGGTGGCGGACCTGCGCAAGGAATTGCAGGGCATCATGCAGAACCACTTTGGTGTGTTCCGGAGTGGCGACTACATGCAGGAGGGCGTCAAGAAGCTGGCCGAGCTGCGCCCCCGCATTGAAAACGCCCATCTTGAGGACAAGAGCCAGGCCTTCAATACGGCCCGCATTGAATTGCTGGAGCTGCAGAACCTGTTCGAGGTGGCTGAATCCACTGCGATCCCGGCAGAGGCCCGCAACGAAAGCCGCGGCGCCCATGCCCGGGATGATTTCCAGGAGCGTGACGACGAGAACTGGCTGTGTCACTCCATGTACTACCCGCTGGACAAGCGGGTCGGCAAGCGTGGCGTAAATTTCGAACCGAAAACGGTTCCCACTTTCCAGCCCAAGATACGGACCTACTAATACGTAGAAGAGATGAGGATTATTGAGCATGCTGCAAGTCAGTATTTATCGCTATAACCCCGAAACTGATAGCGAACCGTATATGCAGGACCTTGAAGTCGATACCGCTGGTAAAGACTTGATGGTGCTGGACGTGCTGGAGATGATCAAGGCGGAGGATCCTTCGGTGACATTCCGTCGCTCCTGTCGTGAGGGTGTCTGTGGTTCCGATGGCCTGAACATGAATGGCAAGAATGGCCTGGCCTGTATCACACCGCTGTCGGAGGCCGCCAGCAAGGGCAAGTTGGTAGTGCGCCCGCTACCCGGATTGCCGGTAGTCAGGGATCTGGTCGTGGATATGACCCTGTTCTATGCACAGTATGAAAAGGTGCAGCCCTATTTGCAGAACAACACACCAGCGCCGGCGATAGAGCGACTGCAGAGTCCTGAGGAACGGGAAAAGCTCGACGGCCTCTACGAGTGTATTCTTTGCGCCTGCTGCTCCACCAGTTGTCCCTCTTTCTGGTGGAATCCGGATCGATTTATCGGGCCCGCCGGCCTGTTGCAGGCCTATCGATTCCTGGCCGATAGCCGTGACACTGCCACCGATGAGCGCCTGGCAAAACTGGACGATCCCTTCAGTGTGTTTCGTTGCCACGGCATCCAGAACTGTGTGGCGGTATGCCCCAAGGGCCTCAACCCAACCCGGGCTATTGGCCATATCCGCAACATGTTGCTGCAACGCGCGACCTGATTGCGTCGCGCCTTACTAAAGCTCCAGGGGTTTGCGTCTATAATGTGTTCGACACGCCTCATTATACAAAGCGGGAATAACTGACTCATGCAAGAGAGCCAGATGGAGCTCCTCTGGAGGAGCTCCCATATTTATGGCGGCAACGCCAGCTACGTGGAAGATCTCTACGAAGCCTACCTGATGGATCCGAACGCGGTGCCGGAGGAGTGGCGTGGCTACTTTGACAGCCTGCCGCGGGTGAACGGCGGCAGCTTACAGGATGTGCCGCACTCGACGGTACGGGACCGTTTTGCCCAGATCAGCAAGATGCGGGTGCGCACCGAGGCCACGGTCCAGGCGGACAGCCAGGCGACCGAGTACGAGCGCAAGCAGGTCCACGTTATTCAACTGATTTCCGCCTATCGTCAGCGCGGCCACCAGAAGGCGGCGCTGGACCCGCTGGGAATCGCTGAGCGCCAGCACGTGCCCGACCTGGAGCTGTCCTTCCATGAGCTTTCCAGCGCGGACTTCGACACCGTATTTCAAACCGGCAGCCTGCATATCGGCAAGGCGGATGCCAACCTTGGCGAAATCTATGACGCCCTGGAGCGCACCTACTGCAAACATGTAGGTGCGGAATTCATGCATATCGTGGCCAGCGAGGAGCGCCACTGGATTATGCAGCGCATGGAGAGTGTGCGTTCAGCCCCGGATTTTGGAAAAGACGTACAACAAACCTTGCTGCGCCGCCTGATCAAGGCCGAAGGCCTGGAAAAATCACTCGCTGCCAAGTACCCGGGTACCAAGCGCTTTGGCCTGGAGGGCGGCGAGAGCCTGATCCCGATGCTGGTTGAAATGATCCAGCGCTCCGGTGGTTATGGCGCCAAAGAGATCGTGATTGGCATGGCCCACCGGGGTCGGCTAAACGTACTGGTCAATGTGTTCGGCAAGAGGCCCTCGGACCTGTTCGATGAGTTTGAGGGCAAGGCAATCGTCAATACCTCTGGCGACGTGAAATACCACCAGGGCTTTTCCTCCAATGTGATGACGCCCGGTGGCGAGTGCCACCTGGCGCTGGCATTCAACCCTTCACACCTGGAGATCGTCTCACCGGTCGTTGAGGGTTCAGTGCGCGCCCGCCAGGATCGACGCCTGGATCCATTGGGCAACACTGTGGTGCCGATTGTCGTACATGGTGATGCCGCCTTTGCCGGGCAGGGTGTGGTGATGGAAACCTTCCAGATGTCGCAGACCCGCGGCTATCGAACCGGCGGCACCATTCATATCATACTCAACAACCAGGTTGGCTTTACCACCAGTCGTCGCGCTGATGCCCGATCCACCGAGTACTGTACCGATGTCGCGAAGATGGTGCAGGCCCCCATTTTTCACGTCAACGCCGACGACCCCGAGGCCGTGTTGTTCGTTACGCAATTGGCCGTGGACTACCGCAATGAATTCAAGAAAGACGTGGTCCTGGACCTGGTCTGTTATCGCCGGCGCGGCCACAACGAGGCGGATGAACCCTCGGTGACCCAGCCATTGATGTACCATCAGATCAAGAGCCATCCGACCACGCGGGATCTATACGCGGAGAAACTGATCGCAGCCGGTATTGTCAGCAAGGAAGGTGACCAGACCCTGGTAGACAGTTGCCGCGCCTCGCTGGACCGTGACGAGCCCATGGTCAGCAGCCTGGTCACCGAGCCCAACACCGAGTTGTTCGTCGACTGGACCCCTTACCTGGGCCACGACTCGAATGTGGCGTCGGATACGCGCCTGGATTTACAGCATCTGCAGCAGTTGGCCACAGCCACCAACCAGCCACCCGATGGCCTGCCGCTGAATCGCCAGGTAAGAAAGATTCTCGAAGATCGCCGCAAAATGGCTGGCGGCGCTATGGAGGTCAACTGGGGTATGGCGGAAACCCTGGCTTATGCCTCCTTGCTGGAAGAAGGTTATCCGGTGCGGCTAACCGGTCAGGACGTGGGTCGCGGTACCTTTTCCCACCGTCATGCCGTGCTGCACAATCAGAAGGACGGCAGCATCTACATACCCCTGCAGAAGGTTAGCGAAAATCAGGCGGTATTCGAGATTTATGACAGTTTGCTATCGGAAGAAGCGGTGTTGGCCTTTGAATACGGCTATGCGACCACCTCGCCGACGGGCCTGGTGGTATGGGAAGCCCAGTTTGGCGACTTTGCCAATGGCGCCCAGGTGGTGATCGACCAGTTTATTACCAGCGGTGAGCACAAATGGCAGCGGCTTTGTGGCCTGACCCTGCTACTGCCCCATGGCTACGAGGGCCAGGGCCCCGAGCACTCATCTGCGCGCCTGGAGCGCTTCCTGCAGATGTGCGCTGAGCACAATATACAAGTCTGTGTGCCGACCACGCCGGCGCAGGTGTACCACATGTTGCGGCGCCAGGCTGTGCGACCACTGCGACGCCCGCTAATCGTCATGTCACCGAAGAGCCTGCTGCGACACAAGCAGGCGACTTCCAGTATCGAAGAACTGGCCAGCGGTGAATTCCACCGGGTGCTCGGTGAAACCGATACTCTGGACCCGCTCAAGGTGCGTCGGGTTGTGCTGTGTTCGGGCAAGGTCTATTACGATTTGCGCGACGCGCGTCGGGAACGCGAGATTGATGATATTGCCATCCTGCGGGCGGAAAAGCTGTATCCCTTCCCCGAGCGCGAGCTCGAAGCGGAACTGGCGCATTACCCCAACCTCAGCGATGCGGTCTGGTGCCAGGAAGAGCCCATGAACCAGGGCGCCTGGTATTCCAGCCAGCACCATATGCGGCGGGTGTTTCATCGGCACAACCCTGATATTTATCTGCGCTATGTAGGCCGCGATGCCTCGGCAGCACCGGCAGCGGGTTACATGGGTCTGCATATCAAACAGCAAGAAGCATTCATTAACGAAGCCCTGGCAGAACAGGAATAAGCAAATGGCCATCGAACTCAAGGCACCGGCATTTCCGGAATCCGTAGCAGACGGTGAAATAGCAACCTGGCACAAAGCGCCGGGTGATGCTGTCAGTCGCGACGAATTGCTGGTGGAAATAGAAACAGACAAGGTTGTCATGGAAGTGGTGGCGCCTGTGGACGGCGTGCTCGCCACGATTCTGAAGCAGGAGGGCGATGTGGTGCTCGGCGAGGAGCTGATTGCCACGATCGAAGAGGGTGCAGCTGCTAGTGCTGATGCCCCGGCCCCGGCACCGGCGGTGGCAACGCCGGCCACAGAGACTGCTCCCGCAACGACAAGCTCCGATGAGGCACAGCTTGGACCGGCGGCTCGCCGACTGGCCGAGGAACACAATATTGACACTTCCCGGGTGAACGGTACCGGCAAAGATGGCCGCATCACCAAGGAAGACCTGCTCAAATACATCAAGAGTGGCGCCGGCGCCAAGCCAGCGGCGCCTGCTCCGTCGCCGGCTGCCGCTCCGGCAACAGCCAGCCTGCCTGAGGCACTGGGACCTTCCAGTGAGCGTGTAGAGCGGCGTGTGCCAATGACCCGGATGCGCAAGCGCATCGCGGAGAGGTTGCTCAGCGTATCCCAGGATACGGCGATGCTGACCACCTTCAATGAGGTCAATATGGCGCCGGTGATGGCACTGCGCAGCAAATACAGGGACCAGTTCCAGGATGTCCATAACGGTACCCGTCTCGGTTTCATGGGCTTCTTCGTCAAGGCGGCCTGTGAGGCACTGAAGCGCTTTCCCGAGGTGAATGCCTCTATAGACGGTGATGATGTGGTCTACCACGGCTACCAGGATATTGGTGTGGCAGTGTCTACGGAAAATGGCCTGGTCGTGCCAGTATTGCGCGACGCGGACTTTATGAGCATCGCCGACGTGGAAGCGCAGGTTCGCGATTACGGCTTACGCGCTCGCGACGGCAAGCTCAGTATTGAAGAGATGACGGGCGGGACGTTTACCATCACCAACGGTGGTGTGTTTGGCTCCCTGATGTCCACCCCTATCCTGAATCCGCCGCAAACCGGCATCCTCGGCATGCACAAGATCCAGGATCGGCCCATGGCAGTGGACGGAGAGGTGGTGATACAGCCGATGATGTACCTGGCTCTCTCCTACGACCATCGCCTGATTGACGGCAAGGGCGCGGTTCAGTTCCTGGTCGCGATCAAGGATTTGCTGGAAGACCCGGCCCGTATACTGCTGCAGCTTTGAGATCTCTCAGGGTTGTGAGACAACTGCTATAGGAAAGATGTATGTCAGATAAATATGATGTGGTGGTGATTGGATCCGGCCCCGCCGGTTACGTTGCCGCTATTCGCGCGGCTCAACTCGGCCTGAAGACCGCTTGCATAGAGAAGTGGCAGGACGACAAGGGCAAGGTCAAGCTCGGGGGCACCTGCCTCAATGTAGGCTGTATCCCCTCCAAGGCCCTGTTGGACAGCTCTTACAAGTACCACGAGGCCGTGGAAGGCCTCGGCACACACGGTATCAAGGTGGGCAAGACCAGCCTCGATGTGCCGGCCATGTTGGCCCGGAAGGAAAAAATCGTCGGCCAACTCACCGGTGGTATTGCCAGTTTATTCAAGGCAAATGGGGTGACCACGCTGGCCGGAGCCGGCAAGGTGCTGGCGCGCCACCAGGTGGAGCTGACCGATGCCGATGGCAAGACCGAGATCATCGAAACTGAAAATATCATTATTGCGACCGGCTCAGTCCCCATCGAAATACCCCCGGCACCACTGGATCATGAACATATTGTCGACTCCACCGGCGCCCTTGAATTCACTGAGGTACCCAAGACCCTGGGTGTGATCGGTGCTGGCGTCATCGGCCTTGAGCTGGGTAGCGTTTGGAATCGCTGCGGTTCAGAGGTGGTGCTGCTGGAGGCGCTGGAAGACTTTCTGCCCATGATGGATCAGCAGATTGCCAAGGAGGCGGCCAAGATTTTCAAGAAGCAGGGGCTGGATATTCGCCTGGGCGCCAGGGTCACGGCCGCTGAAGTTAAAAAGGGCAAGGTCGAGGTCACCTACAGTAATGCTGATGGCGAGCAAAAAATCACCTTCGACAAGCTTATTGTTTGTGTGGGTCGACGTCCCCAGACTGAAAGCGTGCTTTCGGTCGAAAGCGGCGTCAGCATGGATGAGCGCGGCTTTATCTACGTAAACGACTACTGCCAGACCGAGGCACCGCATATTTATGCGGTCGGCGATATCGTGCGCGGCCCGATGCTTGCCCACAAGGGATCGGAAGAGGGCGTGATGGTGGCCGAGCGTATCGCCGGCAAGAGCGCGCAAATGAATTACGACACCATTCCCAATGTAATCTATACACACCCGGAGATAGCCTCGGTAGGCAAGACCGAGCAGGAATTGAAGGCCGATGGTATCGCCTACAATGTCGGCGTTTTCCCCTTCGTGGCCAGCGGTCGTGCCCTGGCGGCGAATGATTCCGACGGTATGGTCAAAATGCTGGCTGATGCCGATACCGACCGCATTCTCGGCTGCCATGTTGTTGGGCCCAGCGCCGCTGATCTTGTGCAGTCGATCGTGATCGCCATGGAGTTTGGCTCCAGCGCCGAGGATATTGCCCTGACCGTGTTTGGTCATCCTACCTTGAGCGAGGCAGTGCATGAGGCGGCGCTGGCAGTGGCCGGCCATGCTATCCACATTGCCAATCGCAAAAAGCGCTGACTTTTTATAAGACCGCTCGGGGGTTTTTCCAGTAAGGGCTATCGAGGGGCGTAGCCCGCGCGGGCGTCGGTGGCTCGCGGTTGCTAGCGGCGCGTATTTGATAGAGAATGGGCGCCGATTTTCAGTGCTCTGCACCAGCCGGTGCTGAGTGCGATCCCACCATAAATTAACGGAACGGTACAACGATGAACCTTCATGAGTATCAGGGTAAACACCTGTTTGCAGAATATGGCTTGCCGGTTTCCAAGGGTTACGCGGTAGACACTCCCCACGCGGCCGCCGAGGCCGCCAGTTTAATCGGTGGTGATATGTGGGTGGTCAAGGCCCAGGTTCACGCCGGTGGCCGTGGCAAGGCCGGTGGCGTCAAGCTGGTCAAGACCAAGCAGGAAATCGAGGATTTCGCACGGCATTGGCTGGGCAAAAACCTTGTGACCTACCAGACTGATGAGAACGGCCAGCCGGTCAGCAAGATCCTGGTTGAATCCTGCACCGATATCGCTGAGGAATTGTATCTCGGCGCGGTGGTGGATCGGTCCAGTCGCCGGGTTGTGTTTATGGCGTCTACCGAGGGTGGTGTAGAGATCGAAAAGGTTGCCGAAGAGACGCCGGAGAAAATCCTGCGCGCGACTATAGACCCGCTTACGGGTGCACAGCCCTATCAGGGTCGCAAGCTGGCCTTCCAGCTGGGCTTGAAGGGTGAGCAAATCAAGCAGTTCGTGAAGATATTTATGGGCCTGGCGCAGATGTTTGTCGAAAAGGACCTGGCCCTGATTGAAGTTAATCCTCTGGTGATCACCGACGCAGGTAACCTGCACTGCCTGGATGCGAAGATTGGCGTTGATGGCAATGCCCTCTATCGGCAGAAGGATGTGGGCGAGATGCACGACCCCAGCCAGGAAGATGCACGTGAGGCCCACGCGGCCCAGTGGGAGCTCAACTACGTGGCTCTGGACGGCAATATCGGCTGCATGGTTAATGGCGCTGGCCTGGCCATGGGCACCATGGATATCGTTGCCCTGCACGGCGGCTTCCCGGCCAACTTCCTCGACGTTGGCGGTGGCGCCACCAAGGAGCGGGTCACCGAGGCCTTTAAAATCATTCTTTCCGATGACAATGTGAAGGCCGTACTGGTCAACATTTTTGGCGGTATTGTCCGCTGTGACCTGATTGCCGAAGGCGTGATTGGTGCAGTCGAGGAGGTTGGTGTGCAAGTGCCGGTCGTCGTGCGCCTGGAAGGAAACAACGCCGAACTCGGTCGCAAATTGATGGCCGAGAGTGGACTGAACATTATTGCCGCTGAAAGCCTCACCGATGCTGCGCAACAGGCGGTTAAAGCAGCTGGAGGTGCGGCATGAGCATCCTGATTGACAAGAACACCAAGGTAATTTGCCAGGGCTTTACCGGCTCGCAGGGCACTTTTCACTCTGAGCAGGCCATAGAGTATGGCACGCAGATGGTCGGCGGAGTAACGCCGGGCAAGGGCGGCCAGGAGCACCTGGGTCTGCCGGTATTCAATACCGTCGACGAAGCGGTCGCGGCCACCGGGGCTGATGCATCAGTAATCTATGTGCCGGCGCCATTCTGCAAGGATTCGATTCTCGAAGCCGCCAACGGTGGTATCAAGCTGATCGTGTGCATCACCGAGGGTATTCCCACCCTGGATATGCTGGAGGCGAAGGTTAAATGTGACGAGCTGGGTGTGCGCCTGATCGGCCCCAACTGCCCCGGCGTGATCACGCCCGGAGAGTGCAAGATCGGGATTATGCCCGGCAGTATTCACCTGCCTGGTAAAGTCGGTGTCGTGTCTCGCTCCGGTACCCTGACCTACGAAGCGGTCAAGCAGACCACAGATGCCGGCTACGGCCAGTCCACCTGTGTTGGTATAGGCGGCGACCCGATCCCCGGTTCCAACTTCATCGATATCCTGGCCCTGTTTGAGAAAGATCCGACCACCGAGGCGATTGTCATGATCGGTGAGATCGGCGGTACAGCGGAAGAAGAGGCGGCAGCCTTCATCAAGGACAACGTGACCAAGCCGGTCGTGTCATACATTGCCGGTGTCACTGCGCCCAAGGGCAAGCGCATGGGTCACGCCGGTGCGATTATCTCCGGCGGCAAGGGTACGGCTGACGAAAAGTTTGCTGCCCTGGAAGCTGCCGGGGTCAAGACCGTGCGCTCGCTGGCAGATATCGGTTCCGGCCTGGCGGAAATCACCGGCTGGTAGATCGCTCAAGCAGTTCCAGAACCCGCCTCATGGCGGGTTTTTTTTGCTTTGTGCGCCGGCAGGCAAGGCCAGCCGGTCCTGGTCATCGAAAACAAGATGTCCAGAAGGCGGATTTGCAACTATGCTATGAGTGCTTACAGCACATCCCACACAGCCAGGAGTTTGTTTATGCCAGTATTATCACGCGCGCTTATTAGTTTTTGTGTCACGCTACTTTTGTCCGCGGGCCTAGCCAGTGCGGGTGACGCACCCTCAGCAGGCGCCAGCGGTATGGCCGGGGCCAAAGGCACTTTTGAGTTCAAACCCGCGGACTGGAAAAAGGGCGAGACCAGCTGGTGGAAGGATTCTGATGGCATAGCACCCGGTGTGGCCGGCTGCCATCTCGGCGCCGATAGCTCAGGTGCGCTCAATGGCAGGATGTTTGGTGAAGCCTGCCTGGACAACGGCCTGCTGGTTGAGAGTAACCCGGGTGCCGGGGTCTTGCACAGCCACAAGAACGACACAGGACATCCCGATACCTTCGACTGCAATGCCTGGTGTAAAGGCAATGGTGCCTCGAAGGGAGCCTGTAGTGTTATGCCGGCGCCACCCTGCGCTCAATCGGCGATGTGTGCCTGCGAATAGTCAGAGCAGGATAGGGTATAGCGACGCTACCAACAGGCCCGCCATCAGGAAGTTGAAGGCCCGCAATCGCTCCGTATTATGCAACACAGAGCGCAGTCTTTGCCCCAGCGCCGCCCACATGCTGACCGAGGGCAGGTTGACAGCGCCGAAGACCACTGCCACCAGGGCCACTGCCTCCAGGTTCTGCGAGGGCGCATAAATCGCGACTGAACTCAGTGCCATGGTCCAGGCCTTGGGGTTGACCCACTGGAACAGGGCGGCCTGGGTAAAGGTAAACGGACTGCCAGTGGACTCCGCCGCCTCCGGTGCTGCCGCGGTGGCGATTCTTGCCGCGAGGTAAACCAGGTAAGCCACGCTGGCGACCTTTAGCGCCGTGTAACTGGCAGGCCAGGTGTCGAATATTTGCACCAGGCCGACACCGACCAGTATGACCATGATGACGAAACCCAACGCCACCCCGAGCATATGTGGCAGGGTGCGGCGAAAGCCAAAGTTGGCGCCAGAGGCCATTAACATCAGGTTATTCGGGCCCGGCGTGATGGAAGAAACCAGGGCGAACAGGGCGAGGCCGGTCAGTATTTCAATATTCATGCTGCCAGGCCTGAAAATGCCGTTGCACGCCAGCTTACATAGCCCAGGTATCCCAGCAGCAGTATCCAGCCTTCCACCCGGCTCAGCCGCAGCTTGGCAGAGAAAGCAAAAATGCCCATGACCACGGTGAACAGCAGGCTGGTCCATATGTCCAGCAGGGACGGCGGGCTAATAGGTAGCGGGTGAATCAGTGCAGTCACCGGCAGTATGAACAGGGTGTTGAACAGGTTGGAGCCGATTACGTTGCCTACCGCCAGCGCGGTCTGGCGACGCAGTGCTGCCGCTATTGAAGTAACCAGCTCTGGCAGGCTGGTCCCTACCGCCAGTACGGCCAGGCCGATGACAGCCTCGGACACGCCAAAACTGCGGGCCAGTTCGTTGGCGCTATCGACCGCCAGCTCTCCGCCCAGCCATAAGCCGGGAATGCCAGCCATTACATAGGCGTAGTGCCGCTTCTGGTAGCGATCCGGCGCCCGACCCGAGGCCTGCTCCAGCAGTGGGTCATCGTGAGAGTCGATCAGAATATTGGTCAGGTTTATGTAAATGAACATCAAAAACAGCAGCAACAGCACTATCGCGTCGCTGCGATCCAGTGTCGGCTGCTCGCCACGCAGGGTACCATCGCCGGCCAATACCACGGCAATGGCACTCACCAGCAGTAGCAGGGGGATTTCCCAGCGCATGACTTCACTCTCGACCCGGAAGCCGCGAACGGCCACCGCGGCGCCCAGCACCAGCCCGAGGTTGGCGATATTGGAGCCGAAAATATTACCCAGGGACAGGTCGGTGCTGCCCTGGCTGACGGCCGAGACATTGACCGCCAACTCCGGCAAGCTGGTGCCGAAGGCGACCAGGGTGAGACCGATTATTGCCGGTGACACCTGGTGACGGGCGGCGATATTGGACGCACCTTCAACCAGCAATCCACCGGAAAACATCAGCAGTGCCAGACCTGCCGACAACAGTAGCCAGGTCACGTGCTATCCCCGGTTATTCCTGGTAATTGTGAGCGCATGATGGCTCAGTTTAGCTCATGCAAGTCCTCCCGTGTCAGCCCTTGAAAAAAGTGAAAGAGAACCCCATATGTGAGTCTTACCAGTAAACCTGCGACAGGAGCCAAGGCATGACCGCGGAAGCACACAAGGAAACACTGGGTTTCCAGACCGAGGCGAAGCAGCTGCTTCACCTGATGATTCACTCCCTGTACAGCAACCAGGAAGTTTTCCTGCGTGAGCTGATCTCTAATGCCAGCGACGCTATCGACAAGCTGCGCTTTGCTTCCCTGGCTGATGAAAGCCTGCTTGAGAGCGATCCGGAACTGGCGATCCAGGTACAGGTGGACAAAGAAGCCGGTACTGTCACCATCAGTGACAATGGTATTGGCATGTCCAGACAGGACGTGATTGAGCACCTGGGTACGATCGCCAAGTCCGGTACCGCCCAGTTTCTTGAGAATCTGACGGGTGATCAGCAGAAAGACAGCCAGTTGATCGGCCAGTTTGGCGTTGGTTTCTATTCCGCCTTTATCGTCGCCGATAAAGTGGAAGTCCTGAGTCGTCGCGCCGGTGACGCCATGGATGCCGGTGTGCATTGGGAGTCCATGGGTGAGGCCGAGTTTTCGGTGGAGGACGTTGAGAAGGTGGGCCGCGGCACTACCATCACCTTGCACCTGAAGCCGGACTGCAGCGAGTTTGCCGACGACTTCCGCGTGCGCAGCGTTATCAAGAAATACTCCGACCATATTTCAGTACCGGTATTGATGGAAAAGCCTGCGGCGCCGGAAATGCCGGAATCTGAGGAGTCTGGGGACGCAGCGGATACCGCCGCCGAGGCGGCACCGGAGTTTGAAGCGGTTAACCAGGCTACCGCCCTGTGGACGCGCAGCCGCAGTGAAATCAGCGACGATGAGTACACAGAGTTTTACAAGCATGTGTCCCACGACTTCGAGACGCCCCTGCGCTGGAGTCACAACCGGGTCGAGGGCAAGCTGGAGTACACCAGCCTGCTTTACATTCCCGGTCGCGCGCCCTTCGACATGTGGAATCGCGAGATGGTGCGCGGGCTCAAGCTCTACGTGCAGCGCACTTTTATCATGGATGACGCCGAGCAGTTCCTGCCGCTATACCTGCGCTTCATCAAGGGCGTGGTTGACTCCAATGATCTGTCGCTGAACGTTTCGCGGGAAATCCTGCAACAGGATCCGCAGGTTGACGCCATGCGCTCTGCACTGACCAAGCGGGTGCTGGATATGCTGGGCAAGCTGGCCAAGTCGGATACGGAGCAGTACGCGCAGTTTTGGAAGGAATTCGGCCAGGTCCTGAAAGAAGGGCCGGCAGAGGACTTCGCCAACAAGGAAAAGATTGCCGGCCTGATGCGTTTTGCCAGCACCCATACTGACAGCGATGAGCAGGACCAGTCGCTGGAGGACTACGTGTCTCGTATGCAGGAAGGCCAGGACAAGATTTACTACGTGGTGGCAGAGAACTTCAATACCGCGAAGAACAGCCCGCATCTGGAGGTGTTCCGCAAGAAGGGCATAGAAGTCCTGTTGCTGACTGACCGTATTGACGACTGGCTGATGGGCCACCTGCAGCAATTTGACGACAAGTCATTACAGGACGTTGCCCGTGGCGAGCTGGACCTGGGTGAGTTGTCTGAGGAGGACAAGCAGGCACAGGAGCAACTGAACAAGGACGCAGAAAGCCTGGTGGAGCGCCTTAAGTCGGCGCTTGAGGGTCGCGTGGAGGAAGTCCGCGCCACCTCTCGCTTGACGGATAGCCCGGCCTGCCTGGTTGTGGGAGAGCAGGACATGGGTGCCCAGATGCGCCGCATTATGGAAGCGGCCGGTCAGGCAGTACCTGAGAACAAACCGATCCTCGAGGTTAATCCTCACCATCCGCTTCTGGAAAAGCTTGATGCCGAGGCCGATGAGGACCGCTTCGCCGATCTCTCCAGCATTATCTTCGACCAGGCCAGCCTGGCTGAGGGTGGCACCCTGGATGACCCGGCCAGCTATGTCAGGCGCCTTAACAAGTTGCTGCTGGAATTGAGCAACTAACAGCCAGCGCATCGACCCCGGCGTTTCGCCGGGGTAGCTGTTACACTTGCGAAAAAACGCAGGAGCATGTGGCAGTTTATGCCAGAAACCCATCGAGTCGCCGTTCTTGGCGGCGGCAGTTTCGGAACGGTCATCGGCAATATTATTGCCGCCAACGAGCACGCAGTGCAGCTGTGGATGCGCAATGGCGAGCGCGCCGATATTGTCAATGAAAGCCGTGAAAACCCTGACTACCTGCCCGGCTACGTGCTGCACCCCCAGCTGCAGGCCACCACTGATTTAAAGTTGGCGGTGAGTGGCGCGGATATATTGATCGTTGCGGTACCCAGCAAATCCAGTCGTGAGGTCGCCAGGGAAGTCGCCCGCTGGATAGAGCCGGGAGCGTTGGTGATCAGCACCACCAAGGGTATTGAGGCTGATGGTTTCAAACTCATGAGCCAGGTACTCGCTGAAGAGTTGCCGGGCAACCCCATCGGTGTGCTCAGTGGCCCCAACCTGGCCAAGGAGATAGCGGCTGGGCAGTTGACTGGCACAGTCGTCGCCAGTGATCATCCCCATCTGAATGAAACGGTGCAGGCGCTGTTCCACAGTGGTAGCTTCCGGGTTTACTCCAGCAGTGATATGTACGGGGTTGAATTGGGTGGTGCGTTAAAGAACGTGTACGCCATCATGGCCGGCCTGGGTGCCGCCCTGGACATGGGTGAAAACACCATAGGTATGCTGCTGACCCGCAGTCTTGCGGAAATGTCCCGCTTTGCGGTCAGCCTCGGCGCCGACCCCCTGACCTTTCTCGGCCTGGCCGGGGTCGGGGACTTGATTGTTACCTGCTCATCACCGCTGAGCCGCAACTACCGGGTCGGTTTTGCCCTGGGCAAGGGCCAGGCCCTGGATGATATTCTGGATGAGCTGGGGCAGGTCGCCGAGGGCATTAACACTTTGCGTTTACTCAAAACCGAGGCGGACCGTCGCGACATCTACATGCCGTTGGTCGGAGGCTTGTACGCCATTCTCTACGAACGCAAGTCCATTGCTGATGTGATCGGTGGGTTGATGTTGGGGGAGCAGGCCCGTGACGTTGAGTTTTCTACAGGTTTGGAGCGCTGATGAGGCTATTTATTGTACGCCACGGAGAGGCAGCAAGCGCGGTCGAGGGCGAGCGCCCGCTGACCGAAAATGGCAGGGGGCAGGCGCGAGCTGTGGCCGATTTGTTGACCAGGGAGTCGCTGGAGCATGTACTTTTCAGCCCCAAATTGCGGACCCGGCAAACAGCTGCAGCGATACTGGAAAGCTGTACGGCTGCATCCGGCCAGGAGGAGCCTGCTCTGCTGCCGCCGGCTACCCCGGCCGATGTGGTGAGAGCTATTGAAGCTTGTGGCGCCGAACGTGTCGCACTGGTCAGTCATCTGCCCTGGGTGGCCGAGCTTGTGGGTTGGTTTACCAGCGGTGATACCCGCGATTATCGACTGCCGGGCTTTCCCCCCTCCGGTGTCGTCGCCCTGCGCATGGAAGCAGTTGGCCAGGGTCAGGCCATCCTCGAGTGGCACGCCTTTCCGCCAGAACATGAGCCAAAGATCTAGACAGTGCGGGAAATCGAGTTTGAAGTCTTTGGCCGTACCCTGAGGGCCCTCAGCAGTGGCGAAGTTGGACAGCCGCCGATGCTGGCATTGCACGGCTGGCTCGATAATGCTGCCAGTTTCCTGCCCCTGGCGCGCCTGTTACCCGAATTCCATATTGTGGCTCTGGATATGGCCGGGCACGGGCAAAGCGCTCACCGCAGTGCCGATGGCGAGTACAATATCTGGAGCGACTTGCCCGATATTCAGGCCGTCGCGGATCAGTTGGGCTGGGAGTCATTCAGGCTTCTCGGACACTCCCGCGGTGCCATTGTTGCCAGCCTGTTTGCGGCCGCCCTGCCACAGCGGGTTCGACAGTTGGCGCTGTTGGATGCGGTGCTGTCACGCAGTGTTGAAGCCTCGGATTGCATGATACAGATGGCGGACTTCCTGAGTGATAAGTCGCGCTTGCTGGATAAGCAGAGCCGTGTGTTTAAACAGATTGCTGACGCTGTTGCGATCCGAGAGCGCAAGGGCTTGTCCGCGCAGGCGGCACAGTTAATCGCCGAGCGTAATCTGCGCCAGACCGATGGCGGTTGGTGCTGGTCAATGGATGCGCGCCTCCAGGGCGCCTCTGCCCTGAAGCTGACCGAGGCGCATAATCAGGCCATTCTCGCCGGGCTTTCCATGCCAGTCTTGCTATTATTGGCGGAGCAGGGCTTTGTAAAAGAGCACCCACAACTCGGGCCCCTGCCTGAATCGATATGTGTGGAGACTGTGCCTGGAGGGCATCATTGTCATATGGAAGAATCAGCGCAATTGATAGCGGACCGGCTGCGCCAGCTGTTCCTGGCCGAATCCGACGCATGAGCGGACTCCTGCCCGGTTTACGACATATCTTGCCCGGCACCCTTGCTGCGTTGGTCTTGTTGTCGGCCAATAGTGTGCTGTGCGCAGAGGGTCTCGAGCCACAGCCCTGGCAGCACTCCACGGAATTCAGCCGCAGCGAGGCTGCCGTTTCTGAGTACATGCTAGGCCTGGGCGCCCTGCAGAAGGTGGGGGGGCGCTGGCGGCACAAGAAGAGCGAGACTCTCGGCGGTGAACTACTTCGCGTCACCTGGAAGATCAACGAGGGTTTTACAGCCGAGGAAGGTTTTGACTGGCAGCGCCAGCAACTGCCGGAGGACGCTGTACTATTGTACGAGTGCAGTGGTCGCAGCTGTGGTAGTAGCGCGCAGTGGGCGAGTCGGGTGTTTAACGAGCGCGTGCTCTATGGTCACGATGAGCGCCAGCGCTACGGGGTGTGGCGTTACCAGGCTGCCGGCGCCAGTTGGACCCTGGTATTGTATGCGGTGGACCGCGCCAATCGGCGCCACTTCTTGCATATGGACTTGCTACGTCAGACAGCCGCTCCCTAGCGCTTGTACTTTTACGACGCGAGTCTGCGCGACGCCAAAGCTAATGACGAAAATTCAGCAGTGACAGGAATTCACTGCGGGTTGACTGGTCCTTGCGGAAACTGCCAAGCATTGCCGAGGTCTTCATCAGGGAGTTCTGTTTCTCGACACCCCGCATCATCATGCACATATGCTGTGCTTCAATAATCACCCCCACACCTTCAGCGCCGGTGACTTCCATCACGGTTTCCGCGATCTGGGTGGTCAGTTGCTCCTGAATTTGCAGGCGCCGGGCGAACAGGTCGACAATGCGGGCGACTTTTGACAGGCCCAGAACCTGGCCGGTGGGGATGTAAGCCACGTGGCATTTGCCGATGAATGGCAGTAGGTGGTGCTCGCAGAGGGAGTACAACTCAATATCCTGAACGATCACCATTTCACTGGAATCTGAGGGGAACAAGGCCTCGTTCACCACGTCTTCTATGCGCTGTGCATAACCCTGGGTGAGGAACTTGAACGCCTTGGCCGCCCGGGCCGGAGTGTCCAGTAGTCCGGGGCGGTTAAGGTCTTCACCGCAGCCTTTGATAATGTCCGCAAACGCGTTTTCCACAGATTTGCCCTGCTTGGCCTGGGGGACCGGCATGGTAGCAACGCGCTGATACAGTCGCAATAAGTGCTGGCCGCGTTACACTTGCGCTATGGAAGTCGTAGAGCAAATAAAAGCGGAGTTGGAGACGGTCGGTGACAGCCTGCGCTGGGCGCAAAGCTGTTTCGAGGAGGCCGGGCTGTATTTTGGTCACGGCACCGATAATGCCTGGGACGAGGCGCTGCACCTGGTTTTCGGAAGTCTGCAGCTGGAGCTGGAGAGTGATCCATCAGTGCTGGACTGCGCGCTCAGCGAGGCCGAGAAAGATCAAGTTATTCGCAATGTGCAGCGCCGGGTTGATGAAAGGATTCCCGTGCCCTACCTGACTGGCCGGGCCTGGTTCGCCGGCCTCGAGTTCAAGATAGATCGACGTGCGATAATTCCGCGCTCGCCCATCGCCGAATTGATCGAGCGGGAGTTTTCACCCTGGTATGCCGGGCCCGGCATTGAGCGGGTCCTGGACCTGTGCTGCGGCAGTGGTTGTATCGGCCTGGCGATTGCGGCCTGGCAACCGCAGGCGCGGGTGGACCTGCTTGATATTGATGAGGGCGCATTAGCACTGGCTGCAGAGAACAGGGACCTGTTGCAGCTCGCAGAGCGAGTGGAGATTCTGGAGTCAGACCTGTTCGCCGCGGTACGCGGGCGCCAATACGACCTGATTGTCACCAATCCACCTTATGTCGATGAAGCCGATCTGGGCAGCATGCCGAGGGAGTACAGCTTTGAGCCGTCCCTGGCCCTGGGCTCGGGCCATGACGGCCTCGATGCCATTCGCGGCATTCTCAGCGAGGCAGTGCATTTTTTGAGCCCCGACGGTTTGCTGATTGGGGAGGTGGGCAATAGCTGGATGGCACTGCAGGAGGCCTTCCCCATGGTGCCGTTCACCTGGATAGAGCTGGCCCGGGGAGGGCACGGTGTGTTCGTGTTGAGTGCACAGGAATTGGCCGAATACGGCGCCAGCCTGCAAAAGCCGTTATAATCGCGCCTTTTTAGCCCCGGCGGGAGAGCCATGTCAGGCAACAGCATAGGAAGATTGTTCTCGGTGACCAGTTTTGGTGAAAGCCATGGCCCGGCTATTGGCTGCGTTGTCGATGGCTGCCCACCTGGACTGGATCTGTGCGAGGAAGATATGCAGGGTGACCTGGATCGGCGCAAGCCCGGAACCTCGCGTTTTACCACCCAGCGCAAGGAGTCGGACCGGGTGCGTATCCTGTCCGGTGTGTTCGAAGGCAAGACCACCGGCACGGCAATTGGTTTGCTGATAGAAAATGAAGATCAGCGTTCCAAAGACTATGCCAAGATCAAAGACAGTTTTCGCCCCATGCATGCCGACTATAGCTACCAGCAAAAGTTCGGCACCCGGGATTACCGTGGTGGCGGTCGCTCCTCGGCGCGCGAGACGGCAACGCGGGTGGCCGCAGGGGCTATCGCCAAAAAATACCTGGCAGGTGAAGGCATCCTGATCCGCGGATACCTGGCCCAGCTGGGGCCGATCAAGGCCGAGTGCTTGCAATGGGATGTTGTCGAAACTAACCCCTTCTTCTGTCCCGACCCGGACAAAATCGAGGAAATGGAGGCCTATATGGCCGCGCTGAACAAGTCTGGTGACTCGGTTGGTGCGCGCATTAACGTGGTCGCCAGCGGTGTCATGCCGGGTCTGGGCGAACCCGTGTTCGACAGACTGGATGCAGATATAGCTGCCGCCATGATGAGTATCAATGCCGTCAAGGGCGTGGAGATTGGCGCCGGCTTCGACTGCGTGGATGCGCTGGGCAGCGAACATCGCGACCTGATCACGCCTGCAGGCTTCACCAGTAACAATGCCGGTGGGGTACTGGGAGGAATTTCCTCGGGTCAGGACATTACCGTGAGCATGGCGCTTAAGCCGACCTCCAGCATCCGCTTGCCGGGGGACAGTATCGACGTCGATGGCAATCCGGTTGAGCTTATTACCACCGGTCGCCATGATCCCTGCGTCGGGATTCGGGCAACACCGATTGCCGAGGCGATGCTGGCAATCGTGCTCATGGATCACCTGCTGCGCCACCGGGGCCAGAACGCCGGTGTACAGTCGCCCACGCCGGTCATTCCGGGCTCCAGCGACGGCTGACAGCGCAAGGTGAAATCTCGCAACAAGCGCACTGTCTTTCTCGGCCTGCTGGCCACAGTGACTTTTGTCTGGGCCGCTATTGACCGTTTTGATGTGCCGGCGGAGGAGATGGCCTGGTTGATGCTTTACTGCGTGCTGGGCGTGTTGTTGACCATGTTACTGGCCGCCCTCAGCGTAGGGCTGCTGGTGTTGGGGAAGAAGCTGTTCGCGAGGATCAGTGGCCGTGAGCAGAACCCTGACTGGCCTCCAGAGTGATATGCATATCCATTTCATCACCAATCTGGTCCAATTTCTCATGTAGCTCATCGAGCATATCCGGGTCTGGAACTGCGACTTCCACCTCGGCGTTGAACAGAAGCTCGGCACTCATGGGTGCACTGCTGACATAGCTTTCCATGTCGACCACGTTGATGTCACGCTTGCTCAGGGCAGCGGCGATTTCCCGTACTATCCCCGGGCGATCCGGTCCCAATACGGTCAGGGTCATTATGCGTCCGTGATCAGTCGCTGATTGCTCTGTAGTGCACTCGGTGACGCGAACGCTGATACCCGCGGCAGAGAGGTTTTTTAGCGCCTGCTGTAGTCCCTCAGCCGACTCGCTCGGTAGCGATACGCTGATGAGGCCGGCGAATTTACCAGCCAATTGTGACAGCCTGCTTTCCAGCCAATTGCCGTCATGCGAGGAAATGGCCTCGGATAGCGCCTCAACCAGGCCGGGCCGGTCATCGCCGATGAACGTTATGATAAAGGTGGTTTGCACGTTGCAGGCTCCACATTTCAGGTTCGAGGCCGTATATTAACCGCCTGATTCAAACAGGCATAGACAGGAGTTCATAGTGAGAGCATTTATAGCGGTAGCGATAATGTTGTGCGCCATGCAGTTGCAGGCGGCACCAGACTGGAAGACGGCCCTGGACGGGGCTCAGCGCAGTGAGGAAAACAGGGCTCGCGATAGCTGGCGCCATCCCCGGCAAACGCTAGAGTTCTTTGGCCTGCGCGAGGATATGGCGGTGGTGGAGATATCACCGGGCGGCGGCTGGTATACCGAAGTCCTCGCACCCTTGCTGCATGATAAGGGCACGCTCTACGCTGCGAACGCGTCGCTCAATCCACCGCATCCCTACTATCGACGGTCACTGGGCAAGTACCTGAGCAAGCTGGGGGACAATAACGATGTCTATGGCAAGGTGGTAGTGACGCAGTTGCAGCCGCCCTCCGAGCTGGATGCTGGCCCTGCGGGCCAGGTGGACCTGGTGCTGACCTTTCGCAATGTGCACAACTGGATGAATAACAAGACCGACGCCGCGGTGCTGGGCGCGGCCTACAAGGCGCTCAAGCCCGGAGGTGTACTCGGTATTGTTGAGCACAGAGCCAAGCCGGGCACCTCCATAGAGGATATGATCAAGAGTGGCTATGTGACACAGCAGTATGTGATCAAGCTGGCGCAAGCGGCGGGTTTCAAATTCGTCGAGGCCAGTGAAGTTAACGCCAACCCCAGGGATTCCAGCGTGCACCCCAAGGGTGTCTGGACCTTGCCGCCGCGTTTGCGCCTGGGTGAGCAAGACCGGGACAAGTACCTGGCGATTGGCGAGAGTGATCGCATGACGCTCAAGTTCGTCAAGCCTGGCTGAGTTCGCTGTGGCTCAGTTTGTACAGGTTCCGACTGCCCGGCTTGATACGGACGTGCTGCTGGCCATGCTGGAGGACTTTGCCAGCCGCGACGGAACCGACTACGGCATACGTGAGCTGAGCCTGGAGGAGAAGGTGAGTAATCTGCGGCTGCAGCTCAGCAGTGGGGACCTGGTCATCGTTTATGACCTGGACAGCGAGCAATGGGATTTATGTACGAAACAGCGCTTGCCGGAGTTGTCCCTGTGAGCGAAACACCCAGCCATCACCTGGATGCCCGAGGACTATACTGCCCGGAGCCGGTAATGTTGCTGCACAACGCGGTGCGCGACATGGCCGCGGGTGAACTGCTGGAAGTGCGCGCTAGCGATCCCTCTACCCAGCGCGATATTCCCCGGTTCTGCCAATTCCTGGGTCACCAACTGGTGCTGGAGGAAGAGGTGGAGGGCGAATTTCGCTACCTGATCCGCAAGCAGTGATGCCCGAGCCACAGCACACACCCGGTATGAGTACGCTGGAGCAACTGTTTCACCAGTGTTTCTTCGACGCGCATCGCACCAGGCTGCAAGGTGGCGCAGCGGAGCCGCTATACACACCAGCGTCGGCTGCGAGCGCTGCGATTATCTATTACCGAGAGGATTTTCCCGCCAGTGCCCTGCACGAGGTAGCGCACTGGTGCCTGGCGGGCCCGGACCGGCGCAAGCTCGAAGATTACGGCTATTGGTATGAGCCAGACGGCCGCACTCTGGAACAGCAACGCCAGTTCGAACTGGTCGAGGCCAAACCGCAGGCGATTGAGTGGCACTTTGCGCTGGCCGGCGGCCTGCCATTCAGGGTCAGCTTTGACAACCTCGGCACCGAACCCGCCGCTGACGGCGAATTTGCGCAAGCGGTGCTGGTGCAAGCGCGGCAATATTGCCAGACGGGACTGCCAGAGCGAGCGGCGAAGTTCCGCGATGCCCTGGCTGCGAGTCGTGGCGGTCAGTCGGACCCGCGGCAATCAACGTTCCTACTTGCAGGTGTCGGACCGTGACTGCGCCTAACTACCTGGTTGATGCGTCGATCTACATATTCCGGGCCTATTTCTCGCTGCCAGAGCGATGGCACAGCCCAGAGGGCTACCCGCTCAATGCGGTCTATGGCTACACCAGTTTCCTGCTCGACCTGTTTGATTCCCTGGGTGCTGGCCCACATAGTCTCGCCTGCGCTTTCGATGAGAGCCTCGGCAGCTGCTTTCGCAATGACATTTACCCCGACTATAAGTCCAGCCGTGAGCTGCCCGATGAGGCGCTGGCATACCAGCTCGAGGCCTGTCGGCAGGTAAGCGAGTTACTGGCGGTGCCTTGCTTCAGCGGCAGCCGGCACGAGGCCGATGATTACATCGCGACCCTGGCGACACTGGGGCGGCAAGGGCAACAGCCGGCGATTATTGTCAGTCGCGACAAGGACCTGGGGCAGCTGTTGCTGGCGGAGGGCGATCGTTTATGGGATTTTGCCGCGGGTGTCTCGCTGGACGCGGCTGGCTTCGAGGCCCGCTTTGGTGTCGAACCGCAGCAGTTCCCGGATTACCAGGGCCTGGTCGGTGACCCTGTTGATGATATTCCTGGTGTGCCGGCAATCGGCGCCAAATCTGGCGCCTTGTTGATTCGGGCCCATGGCAACCTGGAGACGCTGGCGCAGCAACGCCACCAGCTGCTTGACCTGGGCCTGCGCGGCGCAGCGCGCATCAGCAATAATCTCGAAAATCACTGGGATGCCGCGCTGCTGTCTCGGGAGCTGGCCCGACTGGATACTGCGGTGCCGGGTGTATCCCTGCCGGAACCCTGGCAGCTGCGTGCAGAGTCCCTGGCGAGATTAGTGGACTACCTTGAAAGTATTGAGCTGCGTGGTGGGGTGCTGAACCGCGCCCGGCGCTTGCTGGCAGACGGGGTAGCTTGAACAATGAAAATTGTAGCCGATCAGAATTTGACTGGCGTCGCCGAGATCTTTGGTGGCCTGGGCGAACTGGAGCTGGTCGATGGCCGCAGCCTTTGCGCGGAGCAATTGGCGGGCGTCGATGTGCTGTTGCTGCGCTCGGTAACTCGCGTCGACGCCGGGCTATTGGCCCTGCACAATCCAGACTTTGTCGGTACCGCGACCAGCGGTATAGACCACATCGACCGCCCTGAACTGGAGCGACGCAATATCGGCTTTGCCTACGCCCCCGGTTCTAATGCGGACTCGGTTGTGGATTATGTGCTCAGCGCCATTGCCAATACTGACAATATGCTGGAGCGACTGCTGGCCGGTGAGCGCTGCGGCATCATTGGCTATGGCTATATCGGCCGGCGCCTCGATGAGCGTTTGCGGGCGCTGGGTATAGAGTGCTGCGCCTACGACCCGTGGCTGGAGTCCACGGCAACTCCGACTTTGTGTTCACTGGAACAAGTACTGGAATGTCCCGTGCTCAGCCTGCATGCCGAGTTGACCCGGCGCCAGCCCTGGCCCAGCCACCACATGCTTGAAGCCAGCCACTTGCAACAAATGCCCGAGAACAGCCTGCTCATCAATGCCGGTCGCGGCGAACTGATCGGCACAGCAGAACTATTGCAGTTGGACGCGGCTCGGCCCGATATGAGCCTGGTGCTGGATGTCTGGGAGCAGGAGCCGCGGCCAGATCCCGGGCTGTTGGCGAGAGCCCGGTTCGGGACTGCGCATATCGCCGGCTATAGCTATGACGGAAAGCTGCGTGCGACACGAATGCTGTACCAGTCGCTGGCGCAACTGCGACGGTTCGACCCGGTCGACCCGGGCCCGGTGCTGGCACCGCTGGAGGTGGAAGTGCCTCCGCAGCTGGAATCTGCGTCCTTGCTGCGCTGGTTGCTACTGCAGGTCTACGATATTCACGAGGATGATGCGGCACTGCGGCAGCAGCTTGAGGGCCCTGGAGATTTTGACCCCCTGCGCAAGCATTACCGGCAGCGACGCGAACTGGGTGCGCTATCGATCAGCAATCTGCAAGCATTGTCCGCATCCGCACAGTCACTGTGCAATGCCCTGATCAAGGTGGTGTAGCGTGCTGCGAGTAGGCTTGTTGATAAATCCCTACGCGGGCATTGGTGGAACGGTTGCACTCAAGGGTAGCGATGGCGAGGATATTCGGAACGAGGCCCTGCGCCGGGGAGCCAGCCTGCGTGCGCCCGGGCGCGCCCAACGCGCCATGGCATTGTTGGCGGACAAACTGGCTTCGACTGCTGCTGGTCCAGCGATGGTCAAAGTCTACTGCTGGGAAGGTGCAATGGGCAGTGACGCGCTGGCCGGCCTGGATATTCCCTTTGAGTGTTGTGGGCGTGCCAGTGCCGCAACCACTTCTGCCACAGATACCAGGCGTGCGGCGCAGGCACTGGCCGCTTGTGAGCTGGATATATTGGTATTTGCCGGCGGCGACGGCACGGCCCGGGACATTCTCGACGCGGTGGCAGACCGGGTGGCGGTGTTGGGAATTCCCTGCGGGGTCAAAATGCACTCTGCGGTGTATGCCGTATCGCCCGAGGCGGCCGGGGAACTGCTGGCGCGCCTGGCACAGGCGGGGCTGGTGAATGTGCAGATGCGGGAAGTGCGGGATATCGACGAGGCGGCTTTTCGAGAGGGCATAGTGAAGGCCCGCTACTATGGTGAATTGCTCGCGCCGGAAGAGGGTCACTACCTGCAACGCACCAAAGTGGCGGGTGTGGAAAGTGAGGAACTGGTGGCCGAGGATATTGCAGCTGATATTGTCGAGGGCCTGGTGGCGGGTCGCATTTACTTCATCGGCCCTGGGTCAACCACGGCAGCGATTATGGCCGCATTGGGGCTGCCCAATACGCTGCTGGGTGTGGACGCGGTGTGCGACGGCGAAGTACTGCTAAGCGATGCGGGTGAGCAAGAGCTATTGCGGCTGCTGGTTGAGACGGACAAGCCAGCCGAAATTATAGTCACCGCTATCGGTGGACAGGGACATATATTTGGGCGCGGCAACCAACAGTTTAGCCCGGCGGTGCTGCGTGCGGTCGGCATCGACAATATCACGGTGGTTGCCGGAAAAGGTAAAATCGGTGGGCTAGCAGGTCGGCCCTTACTGGTAGATACCAATGACCCCGAGTTGGACCAGGCCCTGTGTGGCTACCGGCGGGTAGTCACTGGCTATCATGATGAAATTTTGTATCCGGTCGCGGTGTTGCCGTGATCGACCCAGGAGAAAATATGATGACTAGCAAGTATCACTGGCGAATGCTGTTTGCCGCTCTGACCCTGGCCGGGTTGGTCGCCTGTAGCCAGCGTGAGCCGGAAGGGGTTCAGGGGCTACCGGGCATGGCCGCCGTTACCGTCGGCGCCGAACAGCGGCAGGGCTTTTTTGATACCTTCTGGCGGCCTGATACCGGCAAGTTTTATCTGCAGCTGGATTCATTCGATGAGCCTTTTCTTTATGTGTCATGGTTAGCCAGGGGCGTGGGTTCCAATGACCTGGGCCTGGATCGCGGGCAGTTGGGGGCAACCCGGGTGGTGCGCTTCCAGCGGGTGGGCCCCCGGGTATTACTGGTGCAGGACAATTCCGCTTATCGAGCCGCCAGCAAGGATGTCGCCGAGCAGGCAGCGGTGGAGGAGTCCTTCGCCACATCTGTGATCGCTGGATTCGATATCGCCGCCGAGTCTGCGGCCGGTGACAGCGTTCTGGTCGACGCCACCGGATTCTTCCTGCGTGACGCCCACGGCATCAGTGCCAAACTGGCAAAGCAGGAGGAGGGTGATTACACGCCAGATGCGGCTCTTTCAAGTATCTACCTGCCACGCACCCGCAGCTTTCCCGACAATACGGAAGTCGAGGCGATTGTGACATTGACGGGCAAGCCAGCGGGTAAATTCCTGCCCACGGTGGTGCCGGACCCGACCCGGGTCAGCGTACATATGCATCACTCCCTGGTCAGGTTGCCCGAACCGGGTTTCACACCCATTCCCTTCGAGCCTCGTTCTGGCTACATTGACCCCGCCTATTCAGGCTACTTCCAGGATTATTCCACGGCTATTCACGAGCCACTGAAGGGTTCCTGGCTGCCGCGGCATCGCCTGGCCAAGCGGGACCCCGCGGCGGCAATCAGCGAGCCTGTCGAGCCGATTATCTACTACCTTGATCGCGGCGCTCCCGAACCTGTGCGTACGGCACTGATTGAAGGTGCCAGATGGTGGAACCAGGCTTTTACCAGCGCCGGCTATAAGAATGCCTTCCAGGTCGAGTTGCTGCCCGAAGACGCCGACCCCATGGATGTTCGCTATAACGTCATCCAGTGGGTGCACCGGGCCACCCGGGGCTGGTCCTATGGGTCGTCGGTCAGGGACCCCCGCACCGGCGAAATCATCAAGGGCCACGTCACCCTCGGTTCACTGCGGGTACGCCAGGACTACTTGTTGGCCGAAGGCTTGTTGGCCCCCTACGGGGAATCCGACCTGGAAGCCCAGGTGGAGGAATTTGCGCTGGCGCGCCTGCGCCAGTTGTCCGCCCACGAGGTAGGTCATACCCTGGGCCTTGAACATAACTTTGCTGCCAGTGTGAACGATCGGGCCTCGGTGATGGACTATCCACATCCGCTGGTGACCCTGGATGACGTGGGTAATGTTGATGTCAGCCAGGCCTATGCAGTCGGCATAGGCGACTGGGACAAGCGGGCTATACAGTATGGTTACCAGGATCTCTCCTCTGCCCAGGACTCGATCGCGGCGCGGGAGGCGATATTGTCCGAAACACTGGACTCAGACCTGCTGTTCATCGGTGACAGGGATGCCCGTGGGCCGGGCACGCCGCATCCACAGGCAAGCCTGTGGGATAACGGCAGCAATGCTATCGATGAGCTTGATCGCTTGCAGCAGCTTCGGTCCACCGTGCTGGCTAACTTCTCCGAGTATGTGATTCGCGAGGGTCGGCCGCTGGCGAGTATTGAAGAGGTGCTGGTGCCGATGTACCTGCTGCACCGCTTCCAACTTCAGGCCGCCGCTAAATTTATTGGCGGCCAGTATTTCAGCTATGCCATGCGTGGTGACGGTCAGCGACCTACGGGTCCGGTGGCCGCCGGCGAACAGCTGCGTGCGCTGCGCAGTCTGCTGGCGACTCTGCAGCCGGAATTTCTCGCACTCGATGCCGACTTGCTGCGTTTGTTGCCGCCGCGACCGCTGGGTTACCCACCGACCCGTGAACTGTTCACGCGATCTACCGGTGTCGTATTTGACCCCATCGCCGCGGCCGAGGCTTCCAGCCAGTTGACCCTTGAGGTATTACTGGATCCGCAGCGGGCTGCCAGGATGGGTCGGCTGGGTCAGCTCTACAGTGACCAGCCAGGCTTTTTTGTGGTCCTGGAGCAGCTGCTGGCCGAGACCTGGTTCAAGCAAAGCCCTGCGCCGGCTAATGCAGCACTGCAAAGGGCGATTAATGACCAGGTTTTGCAGGCCTTGTTGAAACTGGTGGTGGATCCTGCGGCGACTACCCAGGTGCGGGCTCTGACGGCAAGCTACCTGGACCAGTTGCGCAGCGCCCTGGAACGCTCAGAGCCGGCCCATCCCGCCTGGCGGGCGCAGAAGTTGCTGGCTGTGGCCCTGATAAAGGAACGCTTGTCTGAATTGCAGCCAGAGGGCATGAAGCCGCCACTGCCGCCGCCCGGCTCACCTATCGGCGGCTAGCGCCAGCAAGTGGTGCATTACTTGCTGAATGACAATAGATGATCCCTCTCCCAGGGCCCTGCGTAATTGCATTACATTGGTCATGGAACGCTCCATGACCGAGGGTGGCAGGCCGTCATCTTCTTCGTTCGGGATGCCAAGGTCTATTTCTGAGCGTGAGGACAGCAACAGGAAGCCACGTTGGGTGAGGACAGCCTGGTCCAGGGCTTCTTCCCTGATGGTCTCGGTGAAGTCCAGGTAACCGGCCTCGGCGAGCCAGGTCATGGCGCTGAAGCAGGATTGGTGACGCTCGGAATGGAGGCCGAATTCGTCGGGCGTGTCGGGACCGCAGACGTCGTCAACGTAGAGTACGGTTTTGCGTGGAAAACTGGCGTAGAGACGCAGCAGGATCATCCCGCAGTCGCGATAGAAATCATCTATATGCAGGTCGGCCATGGCTTGATAAAGTGATTGAAAACGGAGCTTAGTGTACAGCACATGAGTAATGATCTGGAAGACAACGAGGTCTGGCGCGATAAGCTGACGCCAGAGGAATACCGCATAACCCGTGAGAAAGGCACTGAGCGCGCATTTAGCGGTGAGTACTGGAATACCAAGGACATGGGGGCCTACAACTGTCGCTGCTGTGGAGAACAGCTGTTTCTCTCGGACAGTAAATACGACTCCGGTTGTGGTTGGCCCAGTTTTTTCCAGCCCGCCGAGTCCAGCACCATTCGCGAAGAAGCGGATACCACCCATGGCATGGTGCGAACCGAGGTTATGTGTGATAAATGCGGCGCCCACCTGGGGCACGTATTTGAAGACGGGCCAGAGCCCACCGGCCTGCGCTACTGCATAAATTCGGCCTCGATAAAGCTGGAAAAGAGCTAGCAGGGCAGGGCTGGCTACAGGTCACCCAGAGCGGCTATGGCTGGTGTCAGGGCTACGGCCAGGGCGAGCTGGCGATGCGGCAATCCGATTACCCACAATGCTCGTATCTACTTCTGAAACCTACTGATCGGGATGTTAAGAATGGAAACTGCCCTCGTAGAAAGACCGTCAAATGTCGCCCTGGCTATATCGCCCGAAGCCAGGCTGGTGCGTGAGGAGTTAATCGCACGTGGTCTGGAAACCCCCCTCATTCAGAATGGCTTGAGTCGCGACGAAAAGTATTCCCTGATTCGCCAGTCCTTTACCGATATCACCCAGGCCCTGGGGCTGGATTTGCAGGACGACAGTCTGCAGGAAACGCCGCATCGCATAGCCAAGATGTACGTGGACGAAATTTTTGCCGGTCTGGACTACGGCCAGTTCCCCAAGATCTCGGTTATCGACAACAAGATGGGCGTGGAGGAGATGGTCAAGATTGACCAGGTCGCCGTGGTCAGTACCTGCGAGCACCATTTTGTGACTATCGACGGTGTCGCCAGGGTAGCCTATATCCCCGGCCAGAAAATTATTGGCCTGTCCAAGATCAATCGCATTGTGCGATTCTTCGCCCAGCGTCCCCAGGTGCAGGAGCGGCTTACCCAACAGGTACTGGTTGCCCTGCAGACCCTGCTTGAGACAGATGATGTTGCGGTGACGATTGATGCGACCCACTACTGCGTAAAGTCTCGGGGCGTGATGGATTCGAATTCACGCACGCAGACCACGGCCCTGGGTGGTGCTTTCAAGAGTGACGCCAGCACCCGGGCGGAATTCCTCGCCTAGAGGCCATTTTGAGCCAACCCGGCGACACCATCGCCGGGGTGCAAACTTTACTTCAGTAGTTCCCTCAACTATACCTTGACCTGTATCAAACAGTGGCCGAGGCAACCTGCGTATGCTTGCCTGAGTATCCATTGTGTGACTCGCGGCAGCTGAAGCCTTGCCGCATTGGGGAGGCCCTATGGCAAAGCGGTATAGAAAAATAATACAAATCCTGCTGTCCTCTGTGGCGCTACTAGCGCCCGCTGTACTGGCCCAGGAGCAGGTAAAGCAGATAGAGCAACAGGGAATCGAGCGAGCGGCCGCCGGTGCGGCGGTGCAAAAGAAAGTCGACAAACTGCATGAGGATACCCGCTCGCTGGTCGATGATTACTACGCTCACCTCAAGCTGGTTGAGGGCTTGCGCCTTTACAACCGCATGCTGCAGCAGCAACTTGATGGCCAGGCGCAGGAAATCGATATCCTGCAGACCTCGATAGCCGATGTGGCAACGGTTGAGCGCCAGATACTCCCGCTGATGTCACGCATGATTGACGGGCTGGAGCAGTTCGTGGCGCTGGACGTTCCCTTCCTGCTGGATGAGCGTAATAAGCGAATCAGGGGCTTGCGAGCGCTGTTGCCCCGGGCTGATGTCACCGTGGCTGAAAAATCCCGCCGGGTTCTTGAGGCCTACCAGATTGAAAATGACTATGGCCGCACCATAGAAGCCTACAAAGACAAACTGGACCTGGGTAGCGCTACCTTTGATGCGGAATTCCTGCGTGTGGGCCGGATAGCCTTGATGTACCAGGTTGTTGGCAGCCAGGACGTCGGCTACTGGGACAGCGGAAACCTGGAATGGGTGCCCCTGTCCTCGGGCCGCTGGCGTCGCTACATGAACCAGGGCCTGAAGGTAGCGAAGCAGGAGGTCGCTCCTGAATTGATCTCCATCGCCCTTGATTCCGACCAGGAGGTGCAGCGATGAAATATTGGCTGACTATTTTGTTGCTGTGCGCCATGCCGATCCCGGCGCTTGCCCAGGATGAGCCCGCCCCGGCGGATCCAGCCGCGGAGGCAGAGGTCGATCCCAATGCCATGACCCTTGACGGCTTGTTGGAGGCAGTGCGCAGCGGACGACTGGCGGAAACCCGCGCCAACAAACAGCGAATGCAGCGCTTTAGTCGCAATAAGGCGGACCAGCAGAAGATGCTGGACGATATCATCGCCGAGGAGATGCGCCAGGAGGCCATCAGCAAGGCACGCGAGGTAACCTTCGAAGAGAATGAGTCGCGGATTGCTGATCTGGAAGAGCGGCTCAAGGAGCGCATGGGTTCACTGAAGGAACTGTTTGGTGTTCTGCAGCAGGTTTCCAGTGACGCCCAGGCCCAGTTTCATGGCTCCCTGACGCAACTTGAGTATCCGGATCGCAACGATTTCCTGGTGGATTTCGCAGGCCGCATGGGCCAGGCCAACCGCCTGCCAGAGTTGGCCGAGATTGAGAAGCTCTGGTTCGAACTACAGCGTGAAATGGTGGAGTCCGGGCGCGTGGTTACCAGCGCAATGCCCGTGGTAAACGCACAGGGCGCTGAGGTGGAGCAACAGGTAACCCGGGTGGGCCTGTTCAATGTTGTCGCCGACGGCAAGTTTCTGCAATACATTCCGGAAACCGGTCGCTTGATTGAATTCGCCCGCCAGCCTGATTCACGGTTCCTGCAAGGGCCCCGTGCCCTGGCGGACGGCGAGGAGGGTTATTTCCCCTTCGCGATTGACCCGGTGCGCGGGCAACTGCTGAGCATTCTTACCCAGGCGCCCAACCTCCGCGAGCGGATAGACCAGGGTGGCGTGATTGGCTACCTTATCATTGCCCTGGGCATCTTCGGTGTGCTGTTGGCGCTATGGCGTTTTGCCGACCTGATGTCTGAGTCCCGGCGCATTCGCAAACAGCTGGCGCAGTTGGACAGCCCGCAGGAAGACAATGCCCTGGGTCGGATTTTACTGTCATACCGGGAAGATACCTCGCTCAATATCGAGGCGCTGGAATTGAAAATGGGTGAGTCGGTACTGCGTGAAGTGCCGCACATCAACCGGCATTTACCCCTGCTTAAGATCATTGCCGCCGTTGCCCCACTAATGGGCTTGCTGGGTACGGTGACAGGCATGATCATTACTTTCCAGGCTATCACCTTGTTTGGTGCGGGCGACCCGAGGCTGATGGCCGGCGGTATCTCACAGGCACTGATCACCACGGTACTGGGTCTGAGTGTCGCGATCCCAACCCTGTTGCTTCACAACGTCGTACACAGCCGGGCCAAGGCGCTGACTGATATCTTGCAGCACGAGGCGGTGGCCGTGGTTGCGACCCAGGCGGAGCAGGCGCAACAGGCATGATGGTCTTCATTGATGCCTGGCTGCCCTGGCTTGGCGACTTACTGTCGCTGGGAGGCAACATCCTGGCCTTGATTTTGTTCATGGCGTTCATATTGTGGACACTGCTGTGTGAGCGCCTGTACTACCTGTACTTTGTCTATCCCACCCATGCGCGCCGTGCTGTGACCTTATGGAACGAGCGTGCCGACAAGTCCTCCTGGTACGCACTGCAGTATCGCGAGCATTTGCGACATCGCATCTCCGCCGAGCTCAACCACAATTACTCAATGATTGGGATCATAATCAAGATCTGCCCCCTGCTGGGTTTGCTGGGCACGGTGGCCGGTATGTTGGAGATATTTGACGCGCTGGCCGCGACCGGCTCCAATAATCCACGCTCAATGGCGGCCGGGGTCTCAAAGGCCACGGTGTCGACCCTGGCGGGCATGGTGGTGGCGATATTTGGCATGTTGGTGGGAAAATTTGCGGAGCGTCGTGCGATTGCCGAACGGGATGCTCTACAGGCACGCTTCGTCTATATCGGGGGTAGTAACTAATGCGCAATATCCTGGTCACGCAGACTGATGATGAGGAAGGCACGATCGATATCACGCCGATGCTGGACGTGGTTTTCATCATGCTTATTTTCTTTATCGTAACGGCTACCTTTATCAAGGAGGCGGGCATAGACGTCGATAAGCCGTCGGCGGCAACCGCGGTGGTACAGGAAAAGGCCAGCATTCTTATAGCCATTGATGCCACCAACGCCGTGTGGATCAACCGGCGCCAGGTAGACCTGCGCTCGGTACGTTCCATCATTGAGCGGCTGCATGCGGAGAACCCCAAGGGCACGGTGGTCATCCAGGCGGACCGGGAGTCAAAAAATGACACCCTGGTGCAGGTGATGGACGCCTCGCGTCGGGCCGGTGTGTTTAATATTGCCCTGGCAGCTAATGACAATTGAGAGCAACAGCGTAGCCGGCATCGATCGCGCGCTGTCGACGGCGCGGACGCCGGCGCACTATGGCCGAGTATTGTTGGCCCTGTTAGCCGGTACGGCCAGTGCCTTGTTCCTGGCCTGGTTCATGCAGTACCTGATCAGCTCTTCGGATTTGATGTTGAGTGATGTCACGCGCGTGCAGATGCTGGATTTTGTGCGGGTCAAACGGGAAGAACAAGTCGAGCGCAAGGATCGCAAGCCACCGCGTCCGCAGCTGGAGGAAACACCCGAGGTGCCCCCCATGCCGCAGAACCAGATGGACGCCAGCGGGCAACAGTTAGCGGTTTCAATGATGCCCGCCGATGCGGGTATCAGCATCGACAAGGGTGGTATTGGCTTTGGTGCAGGTGAAGGTGACTACCTGCCTATTGTTAAAGTCGCACCCATATTTCCGCAGCGGGCCCTGGCCCTGGGGATTTTTGGCGAATGCCTGGTTCAGTACACGGTAACCACCGCGGGTACGGTCAAGGACGTGGTGGTGATCAAGGATCGCTGTACGGCAGCGGTATTCTATCGCTCGTCAGTAGAGGCGGCATTGCGCTTCAAATACAAGCCCCGGGTCATCGACGGGGTCGCGGTGGAAGTGCAGGGGGTACTTAATATGTTTTATTACCAGGAACTGGACACCAGTAAACAATGAAGCGCCTTTTTTCAGTCTCGGTCCTGCTGCTGTCCTTGCTGGCGGCGCCTGGCCTCATCGCCAAGGAAACTGTCGTTGGCATGAGTAAGAAGACCTACGATGCCATCAACGAAATTCAGCCCCTGATTGATGCGGAGAACTGGAGCGCCGCAGTGACCGAGCTGGAGGAATTGCGTGAACGCAAACTCAACGGCTACGAGACAGCGCACGTTCTCAATATGCTCGGTTATGCCTGGTTCCAGTTGGATGACAATAACAAGGCGCTGGCCTGTTACGAGGAAGCCCTGCAGCAGAATGGCCTGCCGCCGTCCCAGATACGCGCGTTGTTAACTACCGCCAGCCAGGTGTCTTTGGCATCGGAGAATTACAAGGATGCTGAAGCCTATGCCCTGCGCCTGTTGGCGGCCGAAGAGGAGGCGCCACAGCCTATGAGCCAGATTATCCTGGCGCAGGCTTATGTCGGCCAGGAGCGCTACGATCTGGCGGTGGCGCCCTTAAAGAAGGCTATCCAGATGCTGGTAGACCGGGGATCAAAACCCCGGGAAAACTGGATGCTGATGCTGTCTTCGGTCTATTACTATCTGGAAGACTACGACGCTATGCGCGATGTCCTCTATGAGCTGGTGACCTTGTACCCGGCGGAACGCTACCTGATTAACCTGGCGGCCTTACATGGGCAGCTCGGTGACACGGACAAGCAAATGGCCCTGGTCGAGTCGCTACTAGACGACCAGCGGCTGAAAAATGGCTATCACATGCTGAGCCTTGCCAACTTGTTCCTGGCCCACGGTATGCCCTACAAGGCCGCGTCCTTACTGGAAACTGAAATGGAGTCCGGTCGTATAGAAAGCACACGGCAAAATCTGGAGTTGCAATCCCAGGCCTGGTACATGGCCGGTGAGGAGGCCAATGCAATTCCACCGCTGGCAGAGGCGGCAGCGTTGGCTGAGACCGGCGAGCTCTACCTGCGCGTCGCCCGCCTGTATATGGATACCTATCAGTGGCAAGCGGCCGAGCGCGCCGCGCGCAAGGCGATCGATAAGGGCGAGCTGCGCGATGAGGGCAGTGCCTGGCTGTTGGTGGGTATGGCGCTGTCCCGTGGCGACAAGTTGGATGCGGCCCGCACCGCCTTTGTCGCCGCGGCGGAACATGAGAAGAGCAGGGAGTGGGCGCGGCAGTGGATTCGCTTCGTGGATAACGAACAGGCTCGTTTCGCTGCCATGAACCTCAGCCCCTGAGTCAGCTCTTTAGCCTGGCTTGATATTCCCGGCATGGTCTTAAGCACTAAGACCCAGCAAGGTTCACGCAGCGCCGGAACTCCCGTTCACGGTGGCGGTCTGTATCAACAGCTATTAATTATAGGAATACACCATGCGGGCACTCAGCTGTGCTTTGTTATTGTTCTGCGTTTCCCTGTTCAGTGCTGCCCCCTGGGCCGGGGACAAGGCGCCGGCTTTCGTCCTTGCCGACAGCGACGGCATGTTGATCAGTCTCTCGGATTACCGCGGCAGCCCCCTGGTGCTGCATTTCTGGGCGACCTGGTGCCCCTACTGCAAGAAGTTGCAGCCTGGACTGGAAGCCCTGCAAGCCGCGCATGCTGACGAGGGCCTGGTGTTGCTGGGCATCAGCTTTCGTGAAGACCGGGGTGCCGAACCACAGCAGGTGCTAAAGAGCCGCGGCCTGCACTTCAAAACCCTGCTCGAAGGTGAGGACGTGGCGGCGCTGTACGGTGTGCGTGGCACGCCAACCACCTTTTTTATTGACCGGCAGGGCCGTGTGCTCGGTATGAGCAATACCTCGGATCCCGATGATCCGGTGTTGGAGGACTATGTGGGGATGATTTTGGTGGCTGAGTAACTGGGTATCGGGGTAACGGGAAGGGGCCAGCGGAAATCGGGAATCCGTGGATAACTCCTGCGGAGTTATCCACCGATGCTCGATTACCCCTTGCCCCCAAAGAAAAAGGGACCCTTGAGGTCCCTTTTTCTTTGTCAATATGGAGCGGGAAACGAGGTTCGAACTCGCGACCTCAACCTTGGCAAGGTTGCGCTCTACCAGCTGAGCTATTCCCGCTAAATGGCGTCCCCTAGGGGGTTCGAACCCCTGTTACCGCCGTGAAAGGGCAGTGTCCTAGGCCACTAGACGAAGGGGACGTCTAACTCTCAAATGTGAGAGGCGCGCATTCTAGGTTGCCCGCGAACAAAGGTCAAGCCTGCCAGCCGCAAAATATCTACTGCAATTTCAACAGCTTGGCCTTGGCTTGCTGATAGTCCAGAGTTTCCCCTTCAGCCATTGCATTATCGCGCATTTCGTCCAGCTTTTGAAACATTTCCAGCTCCTCATCCGGCATGAAATGCAGGCAATCGCCGCCCAGAAACCAGAGCAGTTCCCTGGGAAAGGCAGGCGCCAGCTCGGGGCAGCTGGCGAACAGGCGGTTGACCAACTCGGGTCCCGCCTCATAAAGGGCAGCAGCCTTAGCCAACTGCTCGAAGCCCTGTGCCAGCTCGCGCAGCGGGTCGTCGGCTGAAGCCTGGGCTGTCTGGCGGCCCATCAGCTCGCTGAAATTACCCAACAAGCTCAGGCAGTGGTCACGATATTGTTCGTCGTTCATGCTGGTCGCACCCTTACGTTCGGAGAGATACAATAGCCGCCTTTTTTGCCTCTTAACAACAGGAAACTTATGACAGCTGCTCTCGCCATTACCGACCTCAGCAAGGTTTATGCCAATGGAGTGGAGGCCTTGCGGGGTATTAGCCTGACGGTTGAAGAGGGTGATTTTTTTGCCCTGCTGGGCCCCAATGGCGCCGGCAAGTCGACCAGTATTGGCATCCTGTTTTCCCTGGTAAACAAAACTGGCGGAAAAATGGAGGTGTTTGGCATTGATACTGACCGGGACTTTCCCGGCGCCAAGCAGCATATTGGAATAGTGCCCCAGGAATTCAACTTTAACCTGTTCGAGAAGGTCGAGGATATCGTGGTCACCCAGGGTGGCTACTATGGGCTGCCGCTGGAGCTGGCCAGGCAGCGCGCAGAAAAATACCTGCGCAAGCTTGGGCTTTGGGACAAGCGCAATGACCGCGCCCGCGAGCTGTCCGGCGGCATGAAGCGGCGCCTGATGATTGCCCGTGCCCTGGTGCACGAGCCGCGTCTGCTGGTGCTGGATGAGCCTACCGCCGGTGTCGATATAGAAATGCGGCGCTCCATGTGGGATTTCCTGCGTGAGCTCAATACCTCAGGCACCACCATTATCCTCACAACCCACTACCTGGAGGAGGCAGAGAGCCTGTGTCGCAACATCGCTATTATTGACCAGGGCCGTATTGTTCATCACAGCAGCATGCGCGAATTGCTGCGGCAATTGCATACCGAAATGTTCCTGCTGGATGTGCGCGGAGACATCAGTGCCGACCTGAGCATTCCTGGCTTTCCCAGCCAGCAGTTGGACGACCATACCCTGGAGGTTGTGGTAGACCAGGACCAGGACATTAACCAGTTGTTTGCGGCTTTGACCGACCAGGGTATAGAGGTAAGTAGTATGCGTAACAAGTCCAACCGGCTTGAGGAAATGTTTGTGAGCCTGTTGTCATGAGTACTTACGAAAAATGGATTGCCTTCCAAACCATCCTCATAAAGGAAGTGCGTCGCTACTTGCGAATCTGGCCGCAGACCCTGTTGCCGCCGGCCATTACCATGACGCTTTACTTTGTGATCTTCGGTACATTGATTGGCTCACGCATCGGCGAAATGGGTGGGTTCAGCTATATGCAGTTTGTGGTGCCGGGCTTGATCATGATGGCGGTGGTAACCAATTCCTATTCCAACGTGGTGTCATCATTCTTTGGTGCCAAGTTCAATCACAGCGTGGAAGAATTGTTGGTCTCACCGGTACCCAACTGGGTGATTCTGGCGGGCTTTATTACCGGTGGTGTCAGCCGGGGACTGATGGTGGCCATCATCGTCACCGCTCTGTCCTTGTTCTTTTCCGAGCTCAGTATTCACAATCTGCCCCTGACTATAGCGATTGTCATTGCCACATCGATTCTGTTTGCATTGTTTGGCTTTATTAATGCGGTGTTTGCCAATAACTTTGATGATATCTCCATTGTGCCGACCTTTATCCTGACACCCCTGATCTATCTCGGTGGCGTCTTTTACTCGATGGACCTGTTGCCTGAATTTTGGGCCAATGTCTCCCGGCTCAACCCGCTGGTCTACGTGGTGAATGGTTTTCGTTATGGCGTGCTGGGAGTATCTGATGTGCAAGTGGGATTTGCCTTTGGCATGATCCTGTTGTTTACCGTGTGCGCCTTCGGCTTCAGCCTGCACTTGCTCAATACCGGCAAGAGATTGCGACAGTGACTCTGCTGGGACAGAACAGTCCGGTTCCAGAGCGATACGCACCGGAACTCTTGTTCGCCATCCCGCGTGCTGAGGCCCGGGACAGCCTGGGGCTGGACCCTGAACAGCTGCCTTTCCGCGGGGAGGATGTATGGCACGCCTGGGAGTTGGCCTGGCTGGCGCCGGGATCGCAGCCGCGGCTTGCGGTGGGGCGTTTCAGCATACCGGCTTCCAGCCCCAGCCTGGTTGAGTCCAAGTCCTTCAAGCTGTACCTGAACTCCCTCAACCAGGAGCAGTTTGACAGCGCTGCAGGCCTTGCCAATACCCTGGTCGCGGACCTGTCCACTGTGGCCGGCGCGGCGGTCTCGGTGGAGATACTGGAATTGGAGGACGCTGCACTGGCAATAACGCCCTTGCCAGGGGAATGTATAGACAACTGCTCGTTGCAGGCTGTGGTCGAGGAGCCGAAAGCGGAGCTTCTGCTGCTGGAGAAGTGTGGTGATGGGGAAGAGCAGGTGTTGCACAGTCATGCCCTGCGCTCCCTGTGTCCGGTTACGGCCCAGCCGGACTGGGCCAGCGTTATCGTTCACGTCGGCGGAGCACGCGTGGATCCGGCCAGTTTGCTGACCTATATTCACGCCTATCGCCGGCATCAGGAATTCCACGAACAGTGTGTGGAACGCATGTTCAGTGACCTGCAGGAGGCTGGTGCCTGTGGTCACTTGTCAGTGCAGGCGCTCTATACTCGCCGCGGAGGGCTGGACATTAATCCCTGGCGCAGCACTGATGCAGGCCCGGCGCCGCGGCTGCGTACCGCGCGTCAATGAGGGCTTTGCCCCTGTCTGGGTAATTGTTCCGGCGCATTCAATTTCATCAGCATTCGCAGCTCATCGGCTGCCATTTTGTCACCATTGGCAACCGCGCTCACCAGCTTCTGCTTCAGGCTCTGGCGGTCTCGCTGGCGCGGCTCATAGTCGATCATATTCATATTTCCGGCTCTCCCTGTCATTGCTCTTGCCCCGTGCTTTGGGCAGGGTTTTATTACATACCCTGGGGCCTGCATCACACATGGCCGGCTGCGCCAGATAGCTGACAGTTTGCGCCAGTAAACAGCCGCGCCGGCACTGGAATCGGGGCAGGGTTGTGGTATGATGCGCGCCGCATTGGGAGAGGTGGCCGAGTGGTCGAAGGCGCACGCCTGGAAAGTGTGTATACGGCAACGTATCGAGGGTTCGAATCCCTCCCTCTCCGCCATTTTATGGCGGCCCGTATGGTCCCCTCGCAACGATAGGTAGCGAACTCCGCCAGGCCCGGAAGGGAGCAACGGTAGTTATCAAATCGTGTGCCGGGGTGTGGCTGTATGGGTCGCCTCCATTCTCTGACCAGCAGGGCCTTGCTTCCAAGTGAGCTGGCCGAAACATTGGTGTATGCTAGGTCCCCAGGTTTTTTTCACGGGCTCAATAAGAAAACATATGTCTCACCAGGTTCTGGCCCGCAAATGGCGTCCCCGTATATTCCGCGAAATGGTGGGCCAGGAGCATGTGCTGCAGGCCCTCATCAACGCCCTCGATCACGATCGCCTTCACCATGCCTACCTGTTCACTGGCACCCGTGGTGTCGGTAAGACCACGGTTGCCCGCATCCTGGCCAAGTGCCTGAACTGTGAATCAGGTGTCAGTTCAGAGCCCTGTGGCGAATGCAGCTCCTGCCTGGAGATTGCCGAGGGTCGCAGTGTCGACCTGATCGAGGTCGACGCCGCTTCGCGCACGAAGGTAGAGGACACCCGGGAGCTGCTGGAAAACGTGCAATATGCGCCTACTCGCTGCAGGTACAAGGTCTACCTGATTGACGAGGTGCACATGCTCTCAGCCAGCAGCTTCAACGCGCTGCTGAAGACCCTCGAAGAGCCGCCGCCGCACGTTGTCTTCCTGTTGGCGACCACCGACCCGCAGAAACTCCCGGCCACCGTGCTGTCACGCTGCCTGCAGTTCAATCTTAAAAATATGTCTGCAGAGCTGATTGTCGGTCACCTGAAAAACGTGCTGGACCAGGAAATGGTCAGTTATGAAGAACCTGCCCTGTGGCTATTGGGGAGGGCGGCCGATGGCAGCATGCGCGACGCGCTGAGCCTGACAGACCAGGCGATCGCCTTCGGTAGCGGCAAGCTTGATGAAAGTGATGTGCGCAGTATGCTCGGCACCGTCGACCTGAGCTTCGTCTACAAACTGTTGCAGGCCGTGATTGCGCAAGATGCAGCCGCCACCCTCGGCGTGGTTGGGGATATGTCCGAGCACGCGCCGGACTACGCTGGCACCTTGCAAGAGTTGGCCTCCCTGCTGCACAGGGTAGCGCTAGCACAGGCGGTACCTGACTCGGTAGACAACAGCTGGGGGGACGCCGCCCAGGTCTCGGAGCTGGCGCAGGCTATTAGCGCAGAGGACGCGCAACTCTATTACCAACTGGCGGTCACCGGCAGGCGTGATATAGGGCTGGCTCCTGAGGCGCGCAGCGGAATGGAGATGTGCTTGCTGCGCATGATAGCGTTCCGACCGGTTGCCGTGCTCGACCAGGACCTCGGTCCAGAGGACCTGCAGGAAAGCGGCCCGGAGGTGGCCGCCCCGGTAAAAAAGCCTGAACCCGCGCCAGCACAGCTGAGCCAGGCGGTAGCTGCGCCGACGGCAATTGAGCCCCCGCTTTCGGTGCCCGAGCCGGATACAGTGCCGCAACCCATAACAGAACCCATATCGGAAGCCCTAACAGAAGCCCTAACAGAAGCCACGCCGGAAGCCGACCCGGCAGTTGCTGCAGCTGTTGAGGATGTGCCCGGGGCAGGCGCAGCTGCGAATACCAGCCCGCTGGTGCTGGAACCTGCTCGCTGGGCCGAACTACTGGATCAGTTGCCCTTGAGTGGCATTGTTTACAATGTCGCTTCCCACTGCGAGCTGCGTCAGGTCGATGGTGACCGGGCCTACCTGGTACTGGATGAATCGAACGCCTCGCTCTATAACGACAGCCAGGCCCAGCGCATAGGCGCGGTATTGAGCGAAAGTCTTGGTCGAGAGATCCAGGTCAACATAGAAGTCGGCTCGCCACGTTACGAAACGCCCGCAGCCAGGGCCCAGCGCCTGCTCGACGAACGCCAGGCCAAGGCACTGGACGCCATAGAATCTGACCCCAGGGTGAAACTGTTACTGGATCGCTTTGGCGGCACTATCGACCGTGAGTCGGTCACTCCAATCAAGCACTGAGGTGTAAGGTGAAAGGAAGTATTACAGACCTGATGAAGCAGGCGCAGGAAATGCAGCAAAACATGCAGCGCGCCCAGGAAGAAATGGCCAATACCGAAGTTGAAGGGCAGAGCGGCGCCGGTATGGTCAAGGTTATAATGAGCGGTCGCTATGACGTAAAACGTGTGCAGATCGATGACGCAATCCTGTCTGAAGACAAGACGATGCTGGAAGACCTGTTGGCCGCAGCCGTAAACGATGCGGTGAAAAAGGTCGAGGCCAATAATCAAAATGCCCTGGGTGGAATGCTGCCACCGGGCTTCAAAATGCCGTTCTAGCGCCCCGGGGGAAATAATCCAGTGAGTTTCAGCCCCTTAATCGATCAGTTGGTGGAGAGCTTGCGCTGCCTGCCGGGTGTGGGCCGTAAAACCGCCCAGCGTATGGCCCTGCACCTGCTGGAGCGGGAGCGCGATGCGGGTCTTGCCCTGTCCAGGGCGCTGGTAGAGGCTATGGAAGGTGTCGGCCATTGCCGGCAGTGCCGCAATTTCAGCGAGCAGGAACTGTGTACCATCTGCGCTGACAGCCGCCGTGACCAGGCCATGGTGTGCGTGGTGGAGTCGCCGGCCGATGTGCTGGCAGTGGAGCAGAGCGGCAGCTATCGCGGCCTGTATTTTGTGCTGATGGGGCACCTGTCTCCAATAGACGGTATCGGTCCCGAAGACATTGGCCTGGATATACTGCAACAGCGCATTCGCGAGAGCGGAATTCGGGAATTAATCCTGGCGACCAACCCCACTGTCGAAGGTGAGGCGACCGCCTACTATCTGTCAGACCTGGTGCGAGACCAGGACATACGTATCAGCCGTATTGCCCACGGGGTGCCTCTGGGCGGCGAACTGGAATATGTCGATGGCAGCACCCTCGCGCACGCCTTCAGTGGCCGGCGCACCCTGGATTGATTATGGACTTTAGCCTGATAGAAACTGATGCCGGCCTGCGTGAGTTGATCGAACGCTTTGCGGACAGCGATGCAGTGATAATCGATACCGAGTTCATGCGTCGCGATACTTTTTTCCCCAAGGCGGCCCTGTTTCAGCTCTGTTTTCCTGCCCAGCCACAAACGGGCTGGCTGGTTGATCCACTGAAAGTCAGTGATTTTGCGCCATTGCGGCAGCTCTTCAGTGATGAATCCGTGGTCAAGGTGCTGCATTCGGCCAGCGAAGATCTCGAGGTCTTCCAGAAATTTCTCGGCTGCCAGCCAACACCACTCTTTGATACCCAGCGTGCAGCCGCCTTTACCGGCCTGCGTTTCGGACTGGGTTACCGGGCGCTGGTGGAGGCCGTCAGCGGTATACACATAGACAAGGAGCAAACCCGTTCCAACTGGCTGGCGCGACCCTTGAGCGAGGAGCAGCTGCTTTACGCTGCCGCCGACGTGGTCCACCTGCTGCCGGTCTATCGTCATTTGGAGGAGGGGCTGGCACAACACGGGCGCTTGCAGTGGGTGCTGGAAGATAGTGCGACCGCCGCCCATGCTGCCAGCCAACCGGCGCCGCCATCTTTCCTGCGAGTGAAAACGGCCTGGAAACTGGATTCTCGGGCTCTGGCAATCTTGCAAGAGCTCTGTGACTGGCGCGATGAGCGGGCCCGGCGGCTGGATAAGCCGCGCAGCTGGATTCTCTCTGACAAGCTGTGCCACGAGTTGGCACAACGCGCTCCAGCAGACACTGCGCAGCTGCGTGCCATCCCCGAATTGCCTCATGCCGTACAGCGCAAGCAGGGAGATGTGCTGCTGGAACTGATCGCCGAGGTGATGGCCCGCGATGCGGATGATTTGCCAAAGGCCTTGCCGCGCCCGCTAAACCCGGAACAGCGCAATCAGTTGAAGCGCTTGAAGCGGGCGGCGGCGGGGATTGCGGGAGAGCTGGAGATAGACACTGAGGCACTGCTGCCGGCAAAGGACTATGAGTTAATGGTGCGGCTTGCCAGCGGGCAGCCTGTCGAGCAGCCAGAGCGCTGGCGTGGTTGGCGACAGGATGTTCTGGTAAAACCGCTGTTTGAGGAAGTTGGCGCCGAGGTCGCGAGCTGATGTTTTGCCAGGTTTTTCGCAGCCCTCGCAAGGAGCAGATGTACCTGTACGTGGACAAGCAGGAAGGTTTGTCACGGGTGCCGCAGTCGCTGCTACAGCAGTTTGGTGAGCCGGAATCTGTCATGCTTCTGCACCTGGATGGCAAGCGGCAATTGGCAAGGGCCGATGCCGACAAGGTAGCCGAGCAGATTCGCGAGCAGGGCTACTACCTGCAGATGCCGCCCACGCCTGACGAATTGCAGCGCCAGCACTGATGCACAGCGAGCCCTTCTGGGAGACCAAATCCCTCGCGGCGATGAGCCGTCAAGAGTGGGAGTCGCTCTGCGATGGATGCGCCAAGTGTTGTCTGCACAAGCTGGAAGACGCCGACAGCGGTGAGGTGGTGTATACCAAGGTGCGCTGCCGTTACCTGCGCGAAGACAGTTGCCGCTGTAGTGATTACCAGAACCGCAGTGTGCTGGTTCCCAATTGCATTCAATTGAAGCCGCAGGAACTCGAGCAACTACACTGGCTGCCCAGCACCTGCGCCTACCGGCTGTTGGCCGAGGGTAAGCCGCTGTATGACTGGCATCCCCTGCTTAGTGGCGATCCGGAGTCTGTCCACGCTGCCGGTGTGTCTATTCGCGGGCGCGCAATCTCGGATGAATTTGTGCATCCGGATGGGTACGATGAACATATTATCCACTGGGTGGAGTAGCCTCTGTGCTGAATCCTGAGTCTTATCATATGGCATGGCTGATATACACCGGAGCCACCTTGCTGGGCTTGCTGGTTCTTTATTACTGGGTAGGTGACCGGCTGGGTGCTTCGACCCGCCTGGTGCTGGCATTGCTGCTGGGGCTGGTAGCGCTGACGCCGGCACATCCGACCCCGGATGGGACTACGTGGGCGCCAGCCCTGTTTGTGATGGGCTTTGACTTTCTCACCTACGGTATTGAGGCGCTTGGTCGAGCGGCGCGGCCTATACTGGTAGCTGAGGCCCTGGCTGTAGTCCTGTTGCTGCTGGTCTACCTGGGGCGAAGACTGTTTAACAAAGGCTGATTGCCGCGAGGTCCACCATGTATTCATTGCGACCTGTAATAGTATTTTTCTCCATACTGCTGGCCCTGCCACTCTCGCCGGCAGCCGCGCAGGAGCAGTTGCCGGATGTGCGCTTGTTGATCGATGTCTCCGGCAGCATGCGCGATTCCGACCCCCTGAACCTGCGCCAGCCAGCCCTGGAATTAATGGTGCAATTGTTACCGGAGGGTTCCCGCGCCGGCGTCTGGACCTTCGGCCAGTATGTCAACATGGTAGTGCCACTTGAAGAGGTCAACGACGGCTGGCGACAGCAAGCCTCCAGCGCAGTGGCGACCATCAGCAACCACGGCCTGCTCACCGATATTCCCGCCGCCATAGAACAATCCAGTTTTGATATAGAGCGACTGCAACATCAGTACCGGACCAGTATTATTCTGCTCACCGATGGCAAGGTGGATGTCTCAGCTGAGCCCGGCGCCAATCAGCTGGCGGAGCAGGACTTGCTGCAGCGCGTGGCAATCGAGCTGCGGGACTGGGGTGTTAGCGTGCATACAATAGCCCTGTCTGATGATGCAGACTGGGAATTCCTGCGCTCCTTCGCCCAGGTCACCGGTGGGCTGGCCGAGCGGGCCGAATCCCCGGAAGCGCTATCTGCGGTATTTCTGCAGGCGCTGGATATTGCCGCACCCACCGAACAGTTGCCCCTGCTGGGTGGGCAGTTCCTGATTGATGAAAGTGTTGAGGAGTTCACGGCCCTGGTGTTTCCCGATGCCGATGCGGGTGAAGTCAGCCTGCTGAGTCCGGACGGAATCTCTATCGGCCGCGATACCGCGCCCGCGGGAATGAACTGGATCCACAACGAGCGTTTTGAACTTATTACCGTGCGCGAGCCAGCGCTGGGTGAATGGCGCATTGTTGCCCCTGGCTCTATTTCGCGGGTTAATGTCATTTCACACCTGACCCTGGCTATTGATCGGCTGCCGACGACCATGCCCAGCGGTCACAGCCCGGAACTGGGTTTGCGCTTGCTGGATTCCGAGCAGGTCATCATCGATCCGGACTTACTGGAATTGCTGACCGTGAGGATTGCTATTTCCCGCGCCGACCGCGAAAAGTGGGAGGTATTGATTTCCGGTTCCAGCGCCGGCAGTAGCGGTGAAATGCGAGCGGAGCTGCCAATGTTGGCGGAGCCGGGTCGTTATGAAATTGTGGTTTCTCTCGAGGGAGGCAGCTTTCAGCGCGAGGTTAGCCTGCTAACTGACGTGGTCGCGCCGGAGCCAGACCTGAACCCGCTGGATGCCGTGCCCGCTGAGCCATCGCAGCGCGGCTTCCCCGCCTGGCTAATACCGGGGGGAGTATCCCTGCTGTTGTTGCTGGCACTGGGTTTGTGGTGGCTGCGCGGGCGTCAGCAGGACGACTGGTATGAGGACGAGGATGCGGTCGAGTACGACGACGAATTCGACCCGGACGATGAAGACTTCGAGGGCCTCGGCGCGTCGCTTGTTGATGAAGGGGAGGGTGATGACGGGGGTACGCTCCGCTAAACCTGCGCACCTTGATTCCGCTGGCGCCACTCTGTAGGCTGGCACGTTCATTTTTTACGGGTATACACCACTATGAAGTTTGAAGGTACTGAGCGCTACGTCGCGACAGATGATCTGCGGATGGCGGTAAACGCGGCGGTGAACCTGCAGCGCCCTCTGTTAATCAAGGGTGAGCCGGGCACTGGCAAGACCATGTTGGCTGAGGAAGTGGCCCTGGCACTGGATATGCCGTTAATCCAGTGGCATATCAAGTCAACCACCAAAGCCCAACAAGGTTTGTATGAGTATGACGCCGTGTCGCGCCTGCGCGACTCACAGCTGGGCGGAGACAAGGTTCACGACATCGCCAATTACATCAAGCGCGGCAAGCTCTGGGAAGCCTTCGACTCTGAAGAGCAGGTGGTGCTGCTGATTGACGAGGTCGACAAGGCCGACATTGAATTCCCCAATGATCTGCTGGTAGAGCTGGATCGCATGGAGTTCTTTGTCTATGAGACCGGAGAAACCGTCAAAGCCAGGCAGCGGCCGGTAATCATTATCACCAGCAACAATGAAAAAGAGCTACCCGACGCCTTCCTGCGCCGCTGCTTCTTCCACTTCATCAACTTCCCGGATCGCGACACCATGCGCTCGATTATCGATGTGCATTACCCGAATATTGCCCAGGATCTTGTCCAGGAAGCAATGGAAGTTTTCTTCGACGTCCGCAGTATTCCGGGCCTCAAGAAAAAGCCTTCCACCTCGGAACTAATCGACTGGCTGAAGCTGTTGATGGCTGACGAAATTCCGGATGAGATACTCAAGGACCGGGACCCGACCAAGGCAATCCCTCCCTTGTACGGTGCGCTGTTGAAGAACGAGCAGGACGTACATTTGCTGGAACGACTTGCCTTTATGCATAGACGGGAAATGCGTTAGCCCCAATGCTGATTAACTTTTTCAACGGCCTGCGCGAGGCGGGCGTCCCGGTCAGCACCAAGGAGTTGCTGGACCTGCTGGAAGGGCTCAAGCAGCGCATCGCCTTTGCCGATATGGACGATTTCTACTATTTTTCCCGCGCCTGCATGGTTAAGGATGAAAAATATTTCGATCGCTTTGATCGCGCCTTTGGACTGCATTTCCAGGAGCTTGAGGCTCTCGATGACATTATCGAGGCGCTTATTCCAGATGACTGGCTGCGCAGTGAGTTTATCAAGAACCTGAGCGAGGAAGAGAAGGACAAGATCGAATCCCTGGGTGGCCTGGAGAAGTTGATAGATGAGTTCAAGAAGCGCCTGGAAGAGCAAAAGAAGCGTCACGAGGGTGGTAGTAAGTGGGTAGGCACCGGCGGTACTTCTCCCTTTGGCCAGGAGGGCTACCACCCGGAGGGTATTCGGGTCGGCCCCAACGGCAAGAACAAGAAGGCGGTAAAGGTCTGGGAGAAGCGTGACTACAAGAACCTGGACGATTCAGTAGAGCTGGGTACGCGTAATATCAAGGTTGCCCTGCGCCGCCTGCGCAAGTTTGCTCGCACTGGCGCAGCCGAGGAACTGGACCTGGATGACACCATCAGCTCCACAGCGCGCAATGCAGGGCTGCTGGATATCAAGATGGTGCCGGAGCGGCACAACGCGGTGAAGGTTTTGCTGTTCCTGGATGTCGGTGGCTCCATGGACCCACACATCAAGGTCTGTGAGGAGCTATTCTCAGCCGCACGCACGGAATTCAAGCACCTGGAATATTTCTATTTCCACAACTTCATCTACGAGTCCGTCTGGAAAAACAACGTGCGCCGTCACAATGAGCGCACCCAGCTGCTGGATGTGCTGCACAAGTACAGTCACGACTATAAGGTGGTTTTTGTTGGCGATGCCTCCATGTCGCCCTATGAAATTGCCCAGCCCGGCGGCAGCGTAGAGCACTGGAACGAAGAGCCTGGTGAGTTGTGGATGCGTCGCCTCACCGATGTTTACGACAAGGTGATGTGGTTGAACCCGGTGCCGGAGGATGAGTGGGAATATACCCAGTCCGTATCCATGACCCGGCAGTTGCTGGAGGGCCACATGTATCCGCTGTCCCTGAAAGGCCTGGAAGACGGCATGGCCTACCTTTCCAAATAGGCCCGCTAAAGGCTTCCCAAATAAGCAATCAGCGCGGCGGTCACAGCCACGTTCAATGATTCCACGCCGTTGTGCATGGGAATGCTTAGGGCCTCATCTGCCAGTGCCAGCACGGCGGCGCCAGGACCACTGCTCTCATTGCCAAGCACATAGATCGTGTGTCGCTCGCCACTCGATTCAAACACGGACCTGTCTGCCCCTGCGTCGAGTACACAGACCCGGTAACCCTGTTGCTGGCATTGCTGCAGGGCTTCGGGGAGCTCTCTACAGCGTATCAGTGGGGCCTGGAACAGCGTGCCGGCACTGGCCTTGATCGCCAGGGGCCCCAGCGCCGCGTTACCGCTGGCCGGCCAGAGAATGCCGTCGATACCGCCGGCCACTGCAGAGCGTATTAACATGCCGGCATTCTGTGGGTTGGTGATGCCATCGGCTGCCAGTAATCGCTGCGGGGCCTTTGCGTTGCCTTGCAGGAAATCCTGCAGAGACAGAAATCCGGGGCAGAGTATATCCACAGCAACGCCCTGGTCCTGGCTGCCCTTGCGTGAAATTCGTGACAGTTCCAGCTTGCTGTGCAGGGCCACATCAATGCCGCGGCGGGTCGCTTCGCTGCGCATCTGATCGAGTATTTTGGCGGGCTTGTTGCTTTCGGACAGATGCAGTCGGTAGCAGCTTAGCGAGTCATCCTGCAGTGCCTCCAGAACGGGTTTGCGGCCATAGACGGTAATGACCTGGTCAAAAAAAGAAGGCATCAGTCGGCGACTTCGCTCTCCGGGGCGGCTCGACTGCGGGCGAGGGCGGTAACTTCCTCAGCCGCTGTCAGCATGCGTGCGGCGATGCTCTCGATTTCTGCACCGCTGATCGGCTGGTGGAATGAGCCGGCGGCAAAGCACAGGGCTGGCATCTGGCGATAGGCGAATACCGGCACGTTGATGGTGCTGACCTCGTACTGGGCCTTGGGGTCGATGCGGTCCAGGTGTACGTATTCGTCACACAGGGCGCGCTGGTAGTTGGCGGTGATTTCTTCCAGATCCTTTAAATTCCAGGCTGTTTGTATGTGTTTCAGGTTCTCGTGTAAGGCGGCCTCGGCGCGGGTCTTGAGTACGATTTCGAAGCCGCGGGCGCGAATTCCGATCACCGACATGCGTAGCCGCTGGTCAAGCTTTTCATTGTATTCTCCACGAGCATCGTGGGCAGCAGTCAGCCAGGCTTCAAGGTGCTTGGCCGGCGACCAGGCGGTAAAGCAGGCGCCAATCGGAGCGATATTAGGCAGGCGCAGGCCCAGTTGGAAGTTATCGATCAGGGCCGTGGCTGAGCCGTACAGTGCCAGTAAGACGATGTGCGCCTTGGAGCGACCGGTTACCGCAAATCCAAAATCCAGGTCGTTTTCCAGCGACTCCAGTGCCGGGCGTGCATATTCCAGTACCGGAAACTGGGCGAAGGCCGCGTTGCCGGCGGCGATGATGCTGGGGCCCAGTCGATAGGCCTTGGTTTTGGGGTGCTGGACCAGGAACCCGTAGGTGGCCATGGTGGTGAGGATGGCATGGCAGGTGGCTTTGTTCAGGTTCAGGCGCCGGGTCATCTCCGTCAGGCCAAAGGCCTGGTTGGGGTTGGCCATCAGCAGGTCGAGGATGGCGAGTGCGCGCGCGGTTGGTTGGGAAAAAAGTGCCAAGTTGTGGGTCTCTGGTAATTGTCGGTATGAATTATTAAACCTGTTGAAATCTTACTGCCAAGCCAACCCCTAAATCAAGCAGGCCAGCGCAACGCTTCAGTGCGATTTCCTTGTTCTCGAGGCTGGCCATCAAGTAATCTATGTCGCGCTTAACACACAATAATAATCACGGAGACCCCATGATGGATGGAGCAAATACCTCCTGGATCCTTACCTCAACCGCGTTGGTCCTGTTCATGACCATACCCGGGCTGGCCTTGTTTTATGGCGGTCTGGTGCGCTCCAAGAACGTGCTCTCGGTATTGATGCAGTGTTTCACTATTGCCTGCATGGTGTCAGTGCTGTGGTACCTGCTGGGCTATAGCATCGCCTTTGGTGAGGGCAACGATTGGTATGGTGGCACGAGCCGGGCCCTGATGTCGGGCCTGGGTGAGGATAGCCTCAGCGGGGATCTGCCGGAAAGCGTATTCATGATGTTCCAGATGACCTTCGCCATCATCACACCCGCCCTGATCATCGGTGGTTTTGCCGAGCGTACCCGCTTTTCAGCGGTACTGTTGTTTTCTGCGATCTGGTTGCTGCTGGTCTATGCGCCGGTAACGCACTGGGTCTGGGGTGGCGGCTGGTTGGGCCGTATCGGCTTGCTCGATTTTGCCGGCGGTACCGTGGTACATATCACCGCCGGGGTCGCAGCACTGGTGTGCGCCCTGGTGATCGGCAACCGACGTGGCTTCGGCACTGTGCCGATGCCGCCACACAATATGACCATGACTATTACCGGTGCCAGCATGCTCTGGGTGGGCTGGTTCGGCTTTAACGCCGGCAGTGCCCTTGCGGCCAATGGTGATGCGGGAATGGCCATGTTGGTAACCCACCTGTCCGCCGCCGCCGGGGCGTTTACCTGGTTGACTATTGAGTGGATCAAATATGGCAAGCCCAGTGCCCTGGGAGCGGTTACCGGTATGGTTGCGGGTCTCGGCACAATTACCCCGGCCTCGGGCTTTGTTGGTCCCGCCGGGGCCCTGGTGATCGGTATCAGCGCCGGCACCCTCTGCTTCTTCGCCACCCTGGCGCTAAAGCAAAAATTTAAGATAGACGACTCGCTGGATGTGTTCCCCGTGCACGGCGTGGGCGGCATGCTGGGTACCTTTGCCGCCGGTATATTTGCCAGTTCTGAGCTGGGGGTATTCAGTGGTCAGGGCCTGGCTGAGGGCGTCACCATCAGCCAACAAGTCATGGTTCAGCTCTGTGGCATAGTTGCGGTGGCGCTATACACGGCGGTACTGACCTATGTGATTCTCAAACTGGTCAACCTCTTCACCCCACTGCGTGTCTCAGAGGAAGAGGAGACCGAGGGCCTGGACGTCGTGCTCCACAACGAGAGTGGTTACGATCTCTGAGCCACTGCAGCTTGTACTTTACAGTACCAGCGCCTGCCATCTCTGTGAGCAGGCGCTGGCGCTGTTGCAACCCCACCTGGGGGAGTGCCTGTCTGTGCAAGAGCAAGACATCAGCGGGTCTGATGAACTGTTTGAGCGTTATGGAGTGTTAATACCGGTATTGCGCCGCACTGACAGCGACGCCGAATTACACTGGCCCTTCGATGAAGCAGCCCTGCTGGAGTTCCTGGCCAAGGGCGCCTAGCCGCCGACTCTAACCGCTAATACGTCACAGCTGGCACCGTGCAGAACGCCATTGGCGGTTGAACCCATCAGCAGGGCCAGGCCGTAACGACCGTGGCTGCCGACCACGATCAGGTCGGCCCCGATTTCTTCCGCCATGCTGTGGATTTCTACCTCGGGCCGACCCAATACAATATGTTGTTTGTCAGCAACGACATCGCAGTCTGCGCCGAATTTGCTCAACTGGGTCTTGGCCTGTTGATGAATCTCTTCCTGGATGCCGGAGAAATCCATGGGAATGTCACCGCCGTAAGCGAAGCTCAGGGGCTCGATTACATGAATTATATGCAGGTCAGCACCGTTGGCGGCGGCCATGCTTTTCGCCTTATCAGCGACCTTGGCAGACTCGTCACTCAGGTCTACCGCCATTAACAAGGTACTGTAATTGGACATAACCACCCCCATAGAATTGTTGTATAAGCACTTTATAGCATAGTATGAAAGTTGGAATCCCTGTTCTGTGTCAATGTCTTATTTTTGGGTAGCCCTGTTGATTTTCGCAGCCCTGTCGCCGCTTATCGCGATGCGGCCGTCCAAGCGTCAGCTCCGGATCGCCCGGTTGCGCGAGGCCGCAGCCTTGAATGGCCTCTACGTCGAGCTTAAATCAATGCCGACGGCGAACAGCCCAACTGCTCATGTTGCGTATTACGCCTGTCGTCGTCAGCGCGCCGATGGTCCAGGCACGCAGGCAGGCCTGAGTATGTATGCTCGTGAAGAGGACGGCTGGCGCGCCCTGCGGGGGGCGTGGCCGGCCAGGAATGTGGCCTTGTTGTCACAGTTGCCGGCCAGTATCAGCCTGGTCTGCGAAGATGTGGCAGGGGTCGGCGTGTTCTGGGATGAGAGTGGTTCGGTTGAGGATCTGGAGCCGATCGCGGACACCCTGCGAGGCCTCCTGGGGCGGGTGAGCTGACAGCAATTAGTTGCCCCGCAGATCGGTTTTTCCTTGACCGTCGCCAAATCAGGACTTATATATGTCGCCTTTTCCAGATCTCACAAGGACAGTATGGGCAAATCACTGGTCATCGTAGAATCACCGGCCAAGGCCAAGACCATCAACAAATACCTGGGTTCCGATTACATCGTGAAGTCCAGTGTTGGTCATATCCGGGATCTTCCTACCGCCGGCAACAGCAAGCCGGTGGACCCCAAGGAGCGTGCGCGGCAGGCAGCCAAGACCCGGAAAATGAGCCCCAAACAGAAAGCGGTGCACCGGGCCAAAAAGAACCGCGAACAACTGGTGCGGCGCATGGGAATCGATCCGGCCAAGGGCTGGGAGGCCAGGTACGAGGTACTCCCCGGCAAGGAAAAGGTAGTCAGTGACCTGAAAAAGCTGGCCAAGGACGCCGACGAAATCTACCTTGCCACTGACCTCGATCGCGAGGGGGAGGCCATCGCCTGGCACCTGCGTGAAGCTATTGGCGGTGACGAAAGCCGCTACAAGCGGGTGGTCTTCAACGAGATAACCAAGCGCGCGATCCAGGAAGCCTTCGAAGAGCCCGGTGAGCTCGACACCGATCGGGTCTATGCCCAGCAAGCACGCCGGTTCCTGGACCGGGTGGTTGGCTACATGGTGTCACCCTTGCTCTGGGCAAAGATTGCCCGCGGTCTGTCTGCCGGGCGCGTACAGTCGGTAGCTGTGCGCCTGCTGGTCGAGCGCGAGCGGGAAATTCACGCATTCATACCGGAAGAGTTCTGGGAACTGCATGTCGATCTAAAGAATGACGGTGGCCAGGAAGCACGCTTCCAGGTGCGCAAAAAGGCCGGTGAAAAGTTCCGCCCCGATAATGAAGCCACTACCGGACAAGCGGTCGTCGCCCTGCAAGAGGCGCAGTACACGGTCAGCCAGCGGGAAGACAAGCCGACCCGCTCGAAGGCACCGGCTCCCTACATCACGTCGACCTTGCAACAGGCGGCGAGCACCCGGCTGGGTTTCAGCGTCAAGAAGACCATGATGATGGCCCAGCGTCTGTATGAGGCCGGATACATCACCTACATGCGCACCGACTCCACCAACCTCAGCTCAGAGGCGGTGCACGCCTGTCGCGACTACATCAAGCAGAACTTTGCCGCTGATTATCTGCCGGAGGCACCGAATTCCTACAGTGCCAAGGAAGGGGCACAAGAGGCTCACGAGGCGATTCGCCCCTCGGACGTTAATGTGCCGCAGACGGCACTGAAAGGCATGGAGCGCGACGCGGAGCGGCTTTACGAGCTGATTTGGCGGCAGTTCGTGGCTTGCCAGATGATGCCGGCACGCTACCTGGCCAGCACCGTCACCGTTGCCGCCGGAGAATTCGAGATGAATGTGAAGGGTCGCATCATCCAGTTCGATGGCTTTACCCGGGTTCAACCGGTGGCCGGCAAGCGTGCTGAGGATGTTGTCCTGCCAGACCTTAAGCAGGGCGACGTGTTGCAGTTGCTCAAGCTCGACCCAAGCCAGCACTTCACCAAGCCGGCCCCACGCTACGGCGAGGCCAGCCTGGTGCGCGAGTTGGAAAAGCGCGGCATTGGCCGCCCCTCCACCTACGCGTCCATCATCTCGACTATCCAGGACCGCGGCTATGTGCGGCTTGTGAACAAGCGCTTCTACGCGGAAAAAATGGGTGACATCGTCACCGAGCGCCTGCAGGAAAGCTTTCCAGAATTGCTCGACTATGGTTTTACCGCGTCCATGGAGGAACACCTGGACGAAATAGCCGAGGGCAACCTTGCCTGGAATGATCTGCTCGACGAGTTCTACGCGGATTTCAGTACCCAACTGCAAAACGCGGAGCAGGATGAGAACGGCATGCGCCGCAACGAGCCGACCATGACCGATATCGCCTGTACCCAGTGCGAGCGGCCAATGCAGGTGCGTACAGCCAGTACCGGCGTGTTCCTGGGCTGTTCCGGTTACGCGCTGCCCCCCAAGGAGCGCTGCAAGTCCACAGTTAACCTGATTCCCGGCGATGAGGCAGTCAGTGAAGATGCCGACGACGAGGCGGAATCGCGCCAATTGCGGGACCGGCATCGCTGCGCCAAGTGCAACACGGCGATGGACAGCTACCTGATCGATGAGAAGCGCAAACTCCATGTCTGCGGCAACAACCCGGATTGTGATGGCTACGAGGTAGAAGAAGGTGCCTTCCGGATTAAGGGCTACGACGGTCCGATTATTGAATGTGACAAATGCGGCGCCGACATGCAGCTTAAGACAGGTCGTTTCGGCAAGTACTTTGGCTGCACCAGTGATGATTGCAAGAATACACGCAAGCTGCTGCGCAATGGCGAAGCCGCCCCGCCCAAGATGGACCCGGTGCCGATGCCGGAGCTGATTTGCCAAAAGGTCGAGGATACATACGTGCTGCGCGATGGCGCGGCTGGCCTGTTCCTGGCGGCCAGCCAGTTTCCCCGCAATCGTGAAACGCGAGCGCCTTATCTGGATGAGATCCTGCCCCACAAGGACGAGATTGATCCCAAGTACAGTTTCCTGTTTTCCGGGCCCGTGGCAGATGACAAGGGTAATCGCACGCAAATTCGCTACAGCCGCAAGACCAAGGAGCAGTACCTGATGACCGAGGTCGATGGCAAGGCCAGCGGTTGGCGCGCTTTCCATAGCGGCGGGAAATGGACGGAGGAACGTCCCGCACCCAAAAAGAAAGCGGCCAGGAAAAAGCCAGCGAAAAAGAAGGCGGCAAAGAAAAAGACTACTGCCGGCAAGACCGGCACTAAAGCCACCGATTAAATGAACCCGGCACGGGGACTGGCCAACCAGAAGCTCTATCACGCGGCGATATTGCAGCGCATGCTGGCCGCGGAGTTGGCTAGAGAGGAAATCCCACAGACTGTGTTGCTGGAAGCGGTGGGGGAGTCGGTGCGCTTGCAGTTGCTCGAAGCCTACGGCTGGTTCCTGCTGGAACTGGCGGATATCCAGCCATTGCCGAGCCAGCCCCCAGCCTCCGTCTCGCAATTGCAGCAGCATTGGGAGCTGACCGAGCCCCTGCGTGGTGAATTGATTGAATTGCAGGCCCTGGAGGCGACACAGGGCTGGCTCAGTGAGCTACAGGCAAGCCCTGCGGCACCCGCCAGCCTTACACCCCGGGTAACTGCCAGTCTGGCTGTGGCCGCGCCTGAGTGGAGTTCTCAGCAACTCGCAGGCTGGCACAGTGGCCTGTCCGGGCTTATCGATCGCATGAGCCATAGCCTCGACGAGTGGTAGTTGTTAGAATGGACTCACAGTCCAATCTGTTCGAGGTGATGAGTGTCCTCATCCTTTCTGGAAATCGTAGAACTGCCTAACGGCGATATAGTCTTGCAGCGCTCTGAAGAAGACGGTGTTGAAGCCGGCGAGCCGCTGGTAGTGATCCAGTTTTCTGAAGAGTCACGGGTATACCTGCTGGACGGTACCCTGGAAGTAGCGCGGGCCATGATCCAGGCTGGCATCCAGGCAGCGGCGCAGATGGCCGAGCAGGGCGAAATTGAAGTTACCGAGGAATTAGCTGACGACTCGCCACGCGTGCTGCACTAGCGTTTTTTCAAGAGCGCCGTAGTACTCCCACGCTAATACCCTCTATTGCGAAATCCTGCGCCTGCAGGTCAACCACAATTGGCTCATATTCCTCGTTTTCAGGCAGTAACTGCAGAAACCTCTTGTCCTTACCGCGCTGCAAGCGCTTAACCGTTACTTCATCATCAATGCGCGCGACCACGATGTCGCCGTTGTGCACGCTTGTGGTGCGATGCACAGCCAGCAGGTCCTCATCAAAAATGCCGATGTCTATCATGCTGTCACCGGTCACCCGCAGGAAATAGTCTGCAGCGGGCTTGAAGAAGGCGGCCGGCATATCGCAGTAATCTTCGATGTGTTCCTGGGCCAGTACCGGGCTGCCGGCGGCAACGCGGCCAACAATGGGGATGCCCAGCACCTCGGGCAGCCGAATGCCTCGGGAAGCCCCGGCAACCATCTCGATGGCACCCTTGCGCGCCAGCGCCTTCAGGTGCTCTTCGGCGGCATTGGCGGACTTGAACCCGAGTTCCTTGGCAATATCCGCTCGTGTAGGCGGGTAGCCGGTATCGTCAATGTAACGACGTACCACCGCCAAAACCTCTTCTTGTCGCTGGGTAAGTTTTTCCATAGCATGGCCACCCTGGGCATCTGTTTAAACATACAGTTGCTGTGATTATATACAGTATCGGGTGCGGTGCAAGTCGGGAGTTAGGGTGATGATTCGATTGAGCGAGCAGGAGCGGCAGCGTGTTGCCCGGGTGCAGCAGGAGTTGGAGGAAGGCCTGGCCAGTCTCAGCGATATCGGTCCCGCCATCAGTATCTTCGGCGGCGCCCGGGTGCAGCCCGGCTCGGCGGTCTACGCTGAGGCCTGCCAGCTGGCTGAGCGACTCGCGGCCGAGGGTATTACCATTGTCACCGGCGGCGGACCCGGTGTTATGGAGGCCGCCAACCTGGGCGCTCGCGGTGAGCCCGGTCGTTCTGTCGGCCTCAATATCGAATTGCCCCACGAGCAGCTGGCCAATCCCTACCTGGATATCGGGCTTAACTTTCGCTATTTCTTCACCCGCAAGTTCCTGCTCATCAAGGAAGCGATTGGCTTTGCCATCTTTCCGGGTGGCTTTGGGACGGTGGATGAGTTGTTCGAGCTGCTGACCCTCTTGCAAACAGGCAAGCTGGAAGCTACCCCGGTGGTGTTGGTAGGCGAATCCTACTGGTCCGGACTCTATGAGTGGCTGCAACAGCGAATGGTTACAGCGGGGTATATTGCGGCCCAGGATATGAGCTGGCTGCACCTGGTAGACAGTGTCGATGCCGCCGCCGAAATCCTGCTCGACCCGGCGCTCAGGGAAAAGGATTAAGCCCGCTGACGGCCTCCAGCACCTCGGTGCTGTTCGGAGATTAGCCCTTCAGTGGTCTAACAGAGAGCTAGCGCCTCGGTGTTGTTCAGGGATCCGGCCTTGAGCGGTCTAATAGAGAGCTGGCGCCTCGGTGCAGTTCGGAGATCAGCCCTTCAGCGGTCTAACAGAGAGCTGGCGCCTCGGTGTTGTTCAGGGATCAGGCCCCGAGCGGTATTATTAAGGTGGCCTGGCGCCTCGGTGCAGTTCGGAGATCAGCCCTTCAGCGGTCTAACAGAGAGCTGGCGCCTCGGTGTTGTTCAGGGATCAGGCCTCGAGCGGTCTTATCAAAAGTCTTCCACGCCTATCATGTACTCAGGCTCAATATTGTTGATTGGCCCCGACCAGTCTTCCGGGTGATAGGGCAGGTCAGGATCGTGGCTCTCTTCCCCATCCAGCTCATAGGGATTGCGCCAGTCTTCCGGCTCTTCCACGTTCACCAATAGCAGCTGGCGCCAGGAGTCCAGATCGTACTCACTCACCTCGCCATCAATGTGCTGGGTTTCGACAGTCCTGCCTGCGGGATCCCAGGCAACCACTTCAAATGTTGCGCCTGTCTGCAGGTCTTTGTACCACGTGCCTACGACCGGACCGAGTGACTTCATCGAATCTGTGCTCCACTGGGGTGACTACGCACCTAACATATCAGACTGGAATTCGCTGTCCATTATGCGCAAACAGCATAAAAACAAGCCTCAAAATAGGCTGCTGATCTAGCTGTTGGAACTTTAATTTAGAATTCAATGGCTTAAAATTTTGGCATTTGCAGCAGGTTTGCGGGCACTATCAGTTTTAAGCTTGTATGGTGATTAAACACAGGTGTGTAAATGCTAAAAATGTATAAGCAAAAAGTGACAACAGGGAGTCAGAAAATTGACTAAAACGGCCGTGATCGGCGGCACCGGTTTGAATCATCTGGCAGGGCTGGAGCAGCGGGCAGAGCATGCCCTGGGCACGCCCTGGGGCGCCCCCTCCCATCCTGTGATCAGTGGTCGCTATGCCGGTAGTGATTGCCTGTTTCTGGCACGGCACGGCAGCCCGGCGCATTTACCGCCGCATCGGATCAACTACCGGGCCAATCTGTGGGCACTGCGCGAGCTTGGCGCGAGCAGCATACTCGCCGTTAATGCAGTCGGTGGCATCCAGCAGAGTATGGGGCCGGGTCATGTTGTTATCCCCGATCAGCTGATCGACTACAGCTGGGGTCGCGGCCATAGCTATCATGATGACGACACGGTGGCGGTGCAGCATATTGATTTCACCCTGCCTTATGATTCCGGGCTACGCCGGCAATTGATCGCCGTCGCTGAGGCGCTGCAACTGAGTTTCTCGGGCACCGGCACCCATGCCGTCACCCAGGGGCCGCGCCTCGAAACCGCCGCCGAAATCAGGCGTTTGCGTCAGGATGGCGCCGACGTGGTCGGTATGACCGGCATGCCGGAGGCGTCACTGGCGGCGGAACTGGGTATTCCCTATGCGTCTATCTGCCTGGTGGTGAACCCGGCGGCGGGCATGAGCGAGGTAGAAATTACGCTGGAGTCCATGGGGGCTGTCATGGAGCAGGGCGCGCTATTGATTGGCGAGTTACTCAGCGGTTTCCTGCAAGCGCAGGATTGAGTTCAGTGGCTTCCTCGAGCAGGGCCGGGAACTCATGCCTGGACACTTTTACGATAATGCCCAGCAGGGGATGATCAATGTAATGCAGCTCTCCGCTGCGCATGCGGCGCCGCTGCTGAACATGTACCGCGTGTCTGAAATCGTAGTCGTAGACAGGTAAGTCGAGGAAGGCCTGCAGCTGCTGCTCCTGCGCCGAATCCATTTGTTCGGCATCAATATCAAGATCAGCAAGCTGCTGCGCGGCGGCGTCCAACTCCGGGTCGTCAGCCAGTTCCTCAGTGCCGCGCTCGGCTGGCAGCGCCGCGAAGGGTTCCGCCCAGGTCCCTGTCTGTGATTCTGGCTCAGTTTCTGTTCCTGGTTCTGCTATTGGCCCTGTTTCGGCCAGCCAATCCGTGGCCACTATCACCTCGAAGGGCAGCACCGCTGAATCACTGGACCCGCTCACCGGTGTTAGCGGCGGTCTTGGCATTACCCAGTTATTGCCCAGGTAGGCGCCGTCGGTATTAATCCACAGGTCGGTGACGATATGCAGATAGCGGCCCACGTACAGCAGCACGCTGCCCTGCAATTCCGGGTAGTCCCCCGAGGCAACAGCCGTATCGATGAGCAGCGCTTGTGCCTCTTGCTGGTTGCGCACCGGTTCCAGCCAGGTCTCGTGGAACAGCACGTCCAGCGTGGCGCTGCGATCTATGCGCCGTCTCTGACTGGTGAATTCCTGAAATTCACTGTCGAGACGGACCCGGGCACGGGGCACGTTCAGATCGTAAAGTGATTCCAGCTGAATCTCGGCCTGGCGGTAGACGAGGCTACGTTGGTGCTCTCGCTCAAGCTCTTCGATGCTGCGGTCCCAGGCAAGATCAAATGCTTCTGCCGGCACAGTGTCTTCAACGCGCAGCAGCTGGTAGTCGCGGTCACCCGGGACAAAGGCATCCTCACTGGACAGGCGCTGCCAGGTGGCGGGGTAGCTCAAATCCGGTAACAGCGGCCAGCGCTCACTGAGTGCCGCGTCCGGATCGCGGTTGGCAAAAATAATCAGCTCAACCCGATACCAGTTACTACCGGCGTCAGCGTCGCCGTTACCGGTCTGGCCGATTGCAGTGGCTGAGCTGAGCAGGGCGCAGAGTGCCAGTAAGCCGGCTGCTGTCCTCATGCAGCGGCCTCGCCGGCGTGATCTGCCAGGTGCTCTATCAATTCGTTTACAAATACAAAGCGCTCCTCGTGGTCGGGTAGCTCGATATCGAAGCGCAGGCGGGTGCCGTTGACCAGTCGATAGCATTCAGGCTCGTTCTGCACGAGTTTGACCAGGGCCAGCGGATTGACTTGTGTTTGCTCACCAAAATCGATGTGCCCGCCTCGATCTCCAGCATCAATTTTCTGAATTCCAAGGCCCGCCGCCAATAGTTTTGTTTGGGTAATTTTGAACAGATTGCGGCTTGCAATTGGCAGCAGGCCAAAGCGGTCAATCATTTCTACCTGCAGATCCTTCAGCTCCAGCTCTGTTGCGGCAGCGGAGATGCGCTTGTACAGCACCAGCCGGGTATTGATATCTGGCAGGTAGTCGTCGGGTATCAGGGCCGGCAGGCGCAGGTTGACCTCGGTGTGGGGATCCAGGTCCGAATCGGCATCGGGTATCTCGCCTTTCTGCAGTGATTTTACCGCGCGTTCCAGCATCTCCATGTACAGCGCGTAGCCCACGCTCTGGATCTGGCCGCTCTGTTCCTCGCCCAGCAATTCGCCGGCGCCGCGAATTTCCAGGTCATTGCTGGCCAGCATGTAACCGGCACCGAGGTCGCCGGCTGCCTCTATGGCTTCCAGCCGCTTCTCGGCATCACCGGTGAGCGCCGAGGCGGGTGGGCACAGCAGGTAGGCATATGCCTGGTGGTGCGAGCGTCCAACCCGGCCGCGCAACTGGTGTAACTGGGCCAGGCCGAAGCGGTCAGAGCGCTCTATGATGATCGTGTTGGCATTGGGCACATCAATGCCGGTTTCAATGATCGTGGTACACAGGAGGATGTGGTAATCCTGGTGGTAGAAGGCGCGCATGACCTGTTCCAGCTGCCGCTCGCGCATCTGTCCATGGGCGACGCCAATGCGTAAATCAGGTAACAGCTCGCGCAGTTTGCGGGCCGCCTCCTCAATGCTCTTCACCTCGTTGTGCAGGTAATATACCTGGCCACCGCGCAGCGTCTCGCGCAGTATCGCCTCCTTGATCAAGCCAATATTGTGTTCGCGCACAAAGGTTTTGATCGACAGGCGTCGGGCAGGCGGGGTCGCAATTATCGACAGGTCGCGCATTCCGCCCAGGGCCATGTTGAGTGTGCGTGGGATTGGGGTCGCGGTGAGTGTGAGAATGTCGACCTCGGCGCGCATGGCCTTGATGGTGTCTTTCTGCTTGACGCCGAAGCGATGCTCTTCATCGATAATGAGCAGGCCCAGGTCCTGGTACTTGATGTCGCTCTGCAAGAGCTTGTGTGTGCCGATCAGTATGTCCACTTTGCCGGCCTTCACTTTTTGGATTACGTCCTGTTGCTCCTTGTTGCTGCGAAAGCGTGATAGGACCTCAACCTGCACCGGCCAGTCGGCAAAGCGATCGCAGAAGGAGTTGTAGTGCTGCTGCGCCAGCAAGGTGGTTGGCACGAGCACGGCGACCTGTTTATTGGCCTGGGCGGCCAGGAAGGCGGCACGCATTGCCACCTCGGTCTTGCCAAAGCCAACATCGCCGCAGACCAGCCGGTCCATAACCTGGGGGCCGCACATATCGCCTTCCACTGCCTGGATGGCCGCTGCCTGGTCCGGCGTTTCCTCAAAGGGGAAGCCGGCAACGAACTGTTGGTATTGTTGCTCGGGGGCGTCGAACTGGAAGCCCTCGCGCGCCTCTCTCCTGGCGTAGATTTCCAGCAGTTCGGCTGCCACGTCGTTGACTTTTTCCCGGGCCCGGCGCCGGGCTTTCTCCCATTGCTCGCTGCCCAGGCGGTGCAATGGCGCCAGGTCCGGATCGGTGCCGGAGTAGCGACTGATCAGGTGTAGTGAGGCCACCGGAACATAGAGTTTGTCGCCGCCGGCGTAGCTGAGGGTGATGAAGTCGGTCACCTGGTCATCAATATCCAGCGCTTCCAGGCCCATATAGCGACCGACACCGTGGTCGATGTGCACGACGGGCACACCCGGTCGCAGCTCATTAATGTTTTTGTAGATATTGGCGCTGCTCAGGGCGCTGTCTTCACGGAGCCTGCGCTGGGCCACCCGGTTACCGAACAGCTGCGCTTCACAGATCAGGGTTGCCTGCCCCGGGCCGCTATACAAACCCCGGTCGAGCGGGGCGGTGGTGATCGCAAGGGTGGCACCGCTGCTGATGAACTGGTCCCAGCTATCGGCTGACTTCGGTGCCAGTCCTGCCGCCGCCAGGCTCTCCAGCAGAATTTCCCGGCGGCCGGCGGATTCCGCGCACAACAGGATGGGGGCCTGGTGTTCGGCGATAAATTGCTGCAGTTGCTCAATGGGGGAGCCGTGCATTTGTTGCGGACTCAGTTCGGGCGGGTATTGCAAGGGCAGTTGATGATGCACCGGGGCTTCTTTGTCAGTGCGCAGCTCTATGACAGCATGGTTCCCCAGCTCTCGATACAGGTCTTCGACCGGTATAAAGCCTCGCCGGGGCGGCAACAACGGGCGGCGCGGGTCAATACCGTATTCCTCAAAGCGGTCCTGTACCTCGGCCCAGAACAGCCCGGCGGCACTGTAGTGATCGCCCAGAGTGGTTACTGTTGCATCCTCTGGCAGGTAATCGAGCAAGGTCTCACATTGATCGAAGAACAGCGGCAAGTAGTACTCGCTGCCGCCGGGTGCTCGCCCGGCACTGATTTCACTGTAAACAGGGCAGGCGTCGTGGTCCACATCGAACTGCTGGTGCCAGTTGCCCTGAAAGCGCAGGATGGATTCCCGGTTTAGCGCAAACTCCCGGGCCGGCAGCAGGTCCACCGCATCGACCCGCTCAATGGTGCGCTGGGTTTCCGGGTCAAAGGTGCGCAGTGTCTCAAGCTCGTCATCGAGCAGATCAATCCGGTAGGGCAGCGCACTGCCCATGGGAAATATATCCAGCAGCGAGCCGCGCTGGGCAAACTCACCGTGCTCAAATACCGTATCCACGCTGCGATAGCCGTTGCGCTCCAACTTGCGCCGGAACTCGACCACGTCCAGTGCCTGTTCCGTGCGCAAGACCAGGCTGTTGCTGCTGACATACTGGCGTGGCGGCAATCTGTGCATCAGCGTCGAGACCGGGACCACCAGGATGCCACTGCTCAGCTCGGGCAGGTGGTAGAGCGCGTGCAGCCGCTCCGAGACGATGTCCTGATGTGGGGAGAAGTTGTCATAGGGCAGGGTTTCCCAGTCGGGGAACTGCAGGATCTCCAACTCGCTGTCGCGGCCATAGAAGCCCAGTTCCCGAATCAGGGTGTTGGCGCCCAGCGTATCGGCCGTGATGACCAGCTGAAACCCGCTGTGTTGGGCCAGTTCCGCCACCATGCGCGCAGGGGCGCTGCCAGGTAGCGGGCCCAAAGCAGTGCGGGAGCCGACCTTGGCCGGCCAGGGCAGTGAGTTCAACAACTCATGGAACATAGGGGAAACAGCTATCAGCAATCAGGGGGCGCTATTGTAGCCAGCTTGCGCGCGCCTCACCATATGAAGATAATACGCGCCTTTCTCACCCGTCGAAGCGCAGGTCAGGCATGTCAACCGAACGTATACGCGAACGCCCAGAAGATTACTTCCAGGATTGGAAAGAACGTGAGGCACTGGCCGAGGCAATGATTCCGCTGATCGGCAAGCTGTCCCGGGAAAACTCGGTGAAGACCTATATCTACGGCAAATCGCTGGTTAACAGCTCGGTGCTGGACCTCATGCAGGACCACCGTTACGTGCGCCAGGTCGAGGAAAACGAGCTCTCGGAAAAGGAAACCTACCCGGTTATCAAGGCCCTGGCCAGCCTGGACCTGGGCACCGCCCACATTGATGTTGGCCGCATTGCCGTTGGCTATGAGCGCGATGGCCGCGACCAGGGCCTCAGTGTTAAAAAATATGTAAAGCAGCAAGTGGCCGACCTCATCGGCAGCAACGCCAAGCCGATCGACAAGCCCCGTGATGTGGTGCTGTACGGCTTTGGCCGCATAGGCCGGCTGATGACACGCCTGCTGGTGGAAAAAGCCGACGGTGGCGACACCTTGCGCCTGCGTGCAGTGGTGGTGCGCAAGGGTAAGGCGACCAATGACTTGCAGAAGCGGGCCACCCTGCTGCAGAGGGACTCGGTGCACGGCCCTTTCAATGGCACCATCCGGGTAGACGAAGAGCATAATTCAATTGTTGCCAACGGCAACGAGATCAAGGTTATCTACGCCGATGCGCCGGATGAAATTGATTACACCAGCTACGGTATTGATGATGCGATTATCATCGACAATACCGGCATGTGGCGTGATGTGGATGGCCTGTCGCGACACCTCAAGTCCAAGGGCGTAGCGAAGGTGATCCTGACCGCGCCGGGCAAAGGCGACATGAAGAACGTCGTACACGGCATTAACCACGAGGAAATCACCTCTGAGGACCAGATCATTTCTGCGGCCTCCTGCACCACCAATGCCATCGCGCCACCACTAAAGGCGCTGGATGACGAGTTCGGGCTGGTGCATGGCCACGTGGAGACCGTACATGCCTATACCAACGACCAGAACCTGATCGACAACTACCACAAGGCCAATCGGCGTGGACGCAGTGCCGCGCTCAACATGGTGCTGACCGAGACCGGCGCCGCTACCGCTGTTGGCAAGGTACTGCCGCAGCTGCACGGCAAGCTCACTGGCAATGCGATTCGCGTGCCCACACCCAATGTTTCCATGGCGATCCTGAATCTCACTTTCAAGCGGGAGACGACGGTAGAAGAGCTTAATGAGTACATGCGTAAAACGGCACTGCACTCGCCGCTGCGTAAGCAAATCGATTATTCGAACTCGCCGGAGGTGGTATCGACGGACTTTGTCGGCTCCCGGCACGCCTGCGTATTTGATTCCGAGGCCAGCATCGTCAACGGCGTTCATGCCACGCTCTATTTCTGGTATGACAACGAGTTCGGTTACAGTTGCCAGGTGCACCGCATACTGGAACAGATGGCGGACGTGCACTACGCTGTCTATCCCGCCACTGACTGACCTCGTATTGTGGTGCCAGGCGCGCCAAAAAGTGATAAAAATCAACTGAGTGCCGTCCTGGCCGGTGGTACTTGCGGTATGGGTTCCGTATAATGCGCGTGGCTCGAGGCAAGCCAGGCCGAGCTATCTCTTTACCTTGACGTTATGCACAGGCAAAACGAATGATTAAGCTTAAGCGTGGGTTGGAAATTCCTATTTCCGGACAGCCCGAGCAGGTTATTTCTGAGGCCCCCGCGGCGCGATCCGTCGCCCTGGTTGGATTCGATTATATCGGCATGAAGCCCACCATGGCGGTGCAGCTTGGCGACCGGGTCAAACTGGGTCAGTTGCTGTTTACCGACAAGAAAACCGCGGGCGTACGCTATACCGCGCCTGCCTCCGGTACCGTCGCTGCCATAAATCGCGGCGCCAAACGAGTCCTGCAGTCCGTGGTTATTGATGTGGACGGCGATGAGGCCGAAAGCTACCCGGTCCGCTCGGCGGAACAAGCGCTGGCATTAAGCGGCGACGATGTGCGCCAACTCCTGGTGGAATGCGGCCAGTGGACAGCCTTGCGTACCCGGCCATTCAGCAAGGTGCCGGCGGCGGATGCCGAGGCGGCGGCCATCTTTGTGACCGCCATGGACACCCAGCCACTGGCGGCTGATCCGGCAGTCGTCATTGCCGAGCAGGCCGAGGCCTTTGCCCTCGGACAGGATCTGCTGGCCACGCTCACCGCGGGTAAGGTCTATGTTTGTGCGGCTGCATCTGCTGACTTGCCGCTGGGTAAGGCGAGCACTATTCAGGGTGAGGAGTTTTCCGGCCCGCATCCAGCGGGTCTGGTCGGCACGCATATTCACTATCTTGAGCCCGTATCAGGCGACAAGAGCGTCTGGACCATCGGCTACCAGGACGTCATTGCAATCGGCCGCCTGTTCCTCGATGGCCGACTGTATACCCAGAGGGTCATCGCCCTGGGCGGTCCGCAAGTGGAACAACCGAGATTGATGCGCACCCGGCTTGGTGCTGATCTTGAGGCTCTCTGTGCCGGTCAGTTAAATGAGGGCGACAACCGCATTATTTCCGGCTCTGTGCTCGGTGGTCGCCGTGTGCTGAGTGGTTCTGCCTACCTGGGTCGCTACCACAACCAGGTGTCTGTGTTGCTTGAAGGTACTCACCGTGAGTTGCTGGGCTGGCTCTCACCCGGCGCGAACAAGCACTCCAACCTGCCAATTTACCTGAGCAGGGTGCTACCGAAAAAATTGCTGGCGATGACTACCAACACCAATGGCAGCGAGCGCGCCATGGTGCCGGTCGGCGCTTATGAAGATGTTATGCCAATGGATATTTTACCGACCCAACTGCTGCGAGCATTAATAGTGGGTGATACCGAGACGGCGCAGGCGCTTGGCTGCCTGGAGCTGGAGGAAGAAGACCTGGCCCTGTGTGCCTATGTTTGCCCCGGCAAATACGAGTACGGCCCGATCCTCCGCGATAACCTGACTCGCATCGAGAAGGAGGGTTAAGGCTCATGCGCAAGTTTCTTGACAGTATAGAGCACCACTTCCAGGAAGGCGGCAAGCTGCAGAACTGGTATGCGCTATACGAGGTATTCGATACCTTCCTCTATAGTCCGGCCACGGTGACTCGCACTACCGCCCACGTGCGTGACGGTATCGACCTGAAGCGCATCATGATCACGGTGTGGCTGGCGGCGTTTCCCGCCATGTTCTACGGCATGTATAACCTGGGTTTCCAGTCCAATACGATTCTGGCCGCCGGTGGCGGTAGCCTGACCGACTGGCACGCCCCGGTAGTGGGTTGGCTGGCTGGCAATGACCCGGGCAGCCTCTGGGACTGCTTCTGGTTTGGCGCGGTCTACTTCCTGCCGATTTACATTACTACCTTCGTTGTGGGTATAGCCTGGGAGATCCTGTTCGCGATCAAGCGCGGGCACGAGGTCAATGAGGGCTTTTTTGTTACCTCGATCCTGTTTGCGCTGATCTGTCCACCGAACATCCCACTGTGGCAGGTCGCCATGGGTATCAGTTTTGGTGTGGTGATTGGCAAGGAAGTGTTTGGCGGCACCGGCAAGAACTTCCTCAACCCGGCCCTGACCGCTCGGGCCTTCCTGTATTTCGCCTACCCGGCACAATTGTCAGGGGATGCGGTCTGGACTGCTGTAGATGGCTATACCGGCGCCACGGCGCTGTCTGTTGTCGCCTCCCAGGGCATGGAAGTGTTGCAGCAGCAAATGAGCTGGATGGACAGTTTCCTGGGTAATATGCACGGCTCCGTCGGCGAGACCTCAACCCTGGCCATCCTGCTCGGTGGCGTACTGATGCTGTACACACGAGTCGCAGCCTGGCGCATTGTGCTGGGTGTGTTCCTTGGCATGTTCGCGCTGTCTGGCCTGTTCAATTGGGTCGGCAGTGAATCCAACCTGGCCTTTGCCATGCCCTGGTACTGGCACCTGACCGTGGGCGGCTTTGCCTTCGGCATGATCTTCATGGCCACCGACCCGGTATCCGCGGCGATGACCAATACCGGCAAGATCTGGTTCGGCGTGCTGATCGGTGTGATGACCGTGCTGATCCGCGTGGTCAACCCGGCCTTCCCGGAAGGCATTATGCTGGCGATATTATTTGCCAACCTGTTTGCCCCCCTGATTGATCACTTTGTGATCCAGGCCAATATCAAGCGGAGGCTCGCCCGTGTCTAACAAAGACTCCATCAAGAAAACCCTGATCGTTGCCCTGTCGCTGTGCGTGGTGTGCTCGGTGGTTGTGTCAACCGCAGCGGTGATGCTGAAGCCAATGCAGGAGGCCAATGTCGCGGAAGACCGCAAGCGGAATATCCTGGCCGCTGCCGGCATGCTAAAGGCCGACGTTTCGATCGATGAACAATTTTCCGGCATCAGTACCCGGGTTGTGGATTTGCGCACCGGTGAATTCAGCGATGCCGTCGATAGCGACAGCTACAATCCTATTGCCGCCGCCAAAGATACCGACAGCTCAGAGGCGCTGGCTGCAGGCACAGATACCGGCAACATAGGTGGCCGCAGGGAAAATTACGGCCTCGTCTACCTGGTCGGTGACGATCGCAATCCGGAGCGTATTATCCTGCCGATCCGTGGTGCCGGCCTCTGGGGTCAGCTTTATGGCTTCCTGGCGCTGGAAGGAGATGGCGACACGATTGCCGGCATCGGTTTCTATGAGCACAAGGAAACACCGGGACTGGGTGGGGAAGTTGATAACCCGCGCTGGAAAGGCCAGTGGCCTGGCAAGCAGGTATTCCGCGATGGTGCGGTGGCGATCGATATTGTGAAGGGGACCGCGGACCGTACAGGCCCCAACGCCGACTACCAGGTGGATGGTCTGAGTGGCGCGACCCTGACCACTCGTGGCGTTAACAACCTGGTGCATTTCTGGTTGGGAGACAACGGTTTTGGACCGTTCCTGGCGAATCTGAAGGCGGGGGAGGCCTGATATGTCCGGTATTAAAGAGACACTGACAACACCGATATTCAAGGATAACCCCATTGCACTGCAGATACTGGGTATCTGCTCTGCACTGGCGGTCACCTCCTCGATGAGCGTGACCGTGGTCATGTGCATCGCACTGACTACGGTAACCGCGTTTTCCAACTTGTTCGTTTCGATTATTCGCAATCACGTGCCGAACAGCATTCGTATCATCGTGCAGATGGTTATCATTGCCTCCCTGGTTATCCTCGTGGACCAGGTGTTGAAGGCGGTGGCCTACGAGATCAGCAAGCAGCTGTCGGTATTTGTTGGCTTGATCATCACCAACTGCATCGTCATGGGGCGCGCTGAAGCCTTCGCCATGAAGAATCCGCCGGTCTCAAGCTTCATTGACGGCATTGGTAATGGCCTGGGCTACAGCGTGGTGTTGCTGTCAGTTGGTTTTGTGCGTGAGCTGTTTGGGGCCGGCAAGTTGTTTGGTGTCGAGATTCTGCCACTGGTGACCGATGGTGGCTGGTACAACCCCAATGGTTTGTTATTGTTGCCTCCCAGTGCGTTCTTCCTGATCGGCATGTTTATCTGGGCCCTGCGTAGCTGGAAGAAAGAGCAGGTAGAGGCTCCCGATTTCAAGATGGCCCCCCATGTGGCGGCGAGGGAGGGTGCGTAAATGGAATACTACCTGAGCCTGTTTGTACGGGCGGTTTTCATTGAGAACATGGCGCTGGCCTTCTTCCTGGGCATGTGCACCTTCCTGGCGGTATCTAAAAAGATCCAGGCGGCATTTGGCCTCGGCATTGCCGTGGTGGTGGTACAGACGATCACCGTCCCGGTCAATAATCTTATCTACACCTATTTGCTGTCCGACGGCGCACTGGCCTGGGCCGGTTTCCCCGATCTGGACCTGAGCTTCCTCGGTCTGCTCAGCTATATCGGCGTAATCGCAGCCCTCGTGCAGATCCTGGAGATGTTTCTCGACAAGTATGTGCCGGCGCTCTATAACGCCCTGGGTGTTTTCCTGCCGCTGATTACGGTGAACTGTGCCATCCTCGGCGGCTCACTGTTCATGGTAGAGCGCAATTACGATTTCGCTGAGAGCGTGGTGTACGGTGCCGGCTCCGGCGTTGGCTGGGCGCTGGCGATTACCGCCCTGGCTGGGATTCGTGAAAAGCTGAAGTATTCCGATGTCCCGGATGGCCTGGAGGGCCTGGGCATTACCTTCATCATTGTTGGACTTATGTCGTTGGGCTTTATGTCCTTCGGCGGCATCGACCTGTAGGGAAGGCTCGGTTTTATGGACATGACAATTGTATTCGGTGTGGTGATGTTCACCGCTATCGTACTGGCCCTGGTGGTGGTGATCCTGATGGCACGCTCCAGCCTGGTGGCGACGGGCGACGTTACCATTGAAATTAACGGCGAGCGCAAGATTTCGGTTCCAGCTGGTGACAAACTGCTGCAAACCCTGGCCTCCAACGACGTATTCCTGGCATCTGCCTGTGGTGGTGGCGGTACCTGCGCCCAGTGCAAATGTATTGTCAGCGAGGGTGGCGGCTCCATGCTGCCCACAGAAGAGTCGCACTTCAATCGCCGCGAAGCCGTGGATGGCTGGCGCCTGTCTTGCCAGACACCGGTTAAGCAGGACATGAAGATCCGGGTGCCGGAAGAAGTGTTCGGGGTCAAACAGTGGGAGTGCGAGGTTGTCTCCAATCCCAACGTGGCGACTTTCATCAAGGAGCTGACCCTGAAGTTGCCCGAAGGCGAGAATGTCGACTTCCGTGCCGGCGGTTATGTGCAACTGGAGTGCCCGCCACACCACGTTAAGTACAGCGACTTTGATATCCAGGAAAAGTACCGCGGCGACTGGGAGCGTTTCGGTTTTTTCAAGCAGGAATCAGACTGCAAGGAAACCACGATTCGTGCCTACTCCATGGCTAACTACCCGGAAGAGCGGGGCATAGTGAAATTCAATATCCGGGTGGCCACGCCTCCACCCGGTAGCGAGGGGATTCCGCCGGGCATTATGTCGTCCTGGGTGTTCAACCTGAAGCCCGGTGACAAGGTCAAGGTCTACGGTCCCTTTGGTGAGTTCTTCGCCAAGGACACCGATGCCGAGATGGTGTTTATCGGTGGTGGTGCGGGTATGGCGCCCATGCGCTCACATTTGTTTGACCAGCTCAAGCGACTCCAGAGCCATCGCAAGATATCCTTCTGGTACGGTGCTCGTTCACTACAGGAAATGTTCTACGAGGACGAGTACAACCAACTGGCGGCTGAGAATGAGAACTTCGACTGGCATGTTGCCCTGTCAGACCCGCAGCCTGAAGATAACTGGGATGGCCTCACAGGCTTTATCCACAATGTTCTGTTCGAGCAGTATCTTAAGGATCACCCGGCGCCGGAAGATTGCGAGTTCTATATGTGTGGTCCTCCCATGATGAATGCCGCCGTAGTGGCCATGCTCACCGACCTGGGTGTGGAGCCTGAAAATATCCTGCTGGATGACTTCGGTGGCTAACCCCGCCCTTGCCTCTGGCATCTCACTGAGCCGGCTGTTTACGCCGGCTTTTTTGTGTATGTTGCTCCTGTCCTGTGCGGAGCCGCCGCCGGAGCCATTCCAGTTGGCCGGTGCCACCATGGGGACCCGTTACCATATTGCCTGGTTGCCCCAGCCTGGCAGCCCCACAGCCGAGCAGGTGCACCTCGCTGTAGAGGCGCGGCTGGAGTCTATCAACGCCAGCATGTCGACCTACCGCGACGATTCGGAGATAAGCCGCTTTAACGCCTCGCCGGTGGGGGAGTGGTTCGAGCTGTCGGCAGAGTTTGCGCAGGTATTCGCCATGGCGCGCTCTGTGGGCGAGGCGAGCGGTGGTGCCTATGACGTGAGTGTCGGGCCGCTGGTGGACTTGTGGGGCTTTGGCCCCGCCATGGGTGATACGGTTCCCTCGGCAGAGGCCATTGCGGCGGCCATGGAGATCGTTGGTGAGTCGCAGTTGGAGTTTGATGACCAGGCCCTGGCATTGCGCAAGCCAGTCGCGATGGAGCTGGACTTTTCCTCCATCGCCAAGGGTTATGCGGTAGACGTGTTGGCAGAGTGGCTGCTATCCAGGGGGGTTGCTGATTTTCTGGTGGAGGTCGGAGGTGAGATCCGGGTGGCGGGTGAAAGGCCCAGCGGCGGTCCCTGGCGTATTGCAGTTGAAAAGCCCGATCACGCCGGTCGGGAGATGGTGGCTGCAGTTATGCTAAGCGATGCGGCAGTGGCGACCTCGGGGGATTATCGAAACTTTTTCGAAGTGGATGGTGTGCGCTATTCACACACCATTGACCCACGCACCGGCGCGCCAGTGCGCCATGAATTGGTATCGGTAACCGTGATAGAGGCCAGTGCCGCCATGGCGGACGCCTGGGCGACGGCTTTAACAGTGCTGGGAACCGAAAAGGCCATGACCGTGGCGATCGAACAGGGATTGGCGGTGTACCTGATTAGCAGGTCTGGTGACGAGCTTGTGAAGAGTTATTCACCAGCCATGGCACCGCTACTGGGAATAGATTAAAATTCACGCATGATTACTTATCTCTTTGCCGCCCTCGTGTTTGGCCTGGTGATCGCCGGTATGGCGGTGGGGGTTATTTTTAGCAATAAGCCGATCAAGGGGTCCTGCGGTGGCATGAATGCCATCGGCCTGGATACTGCCTGCGATATATGTGGCGGCGACCCAAAGGTGTGTGAAGAGGAGACCCGCAACCAGGCTGGCGTTGCCGCCGAACTGTTCTACGAGGCAGACTCCGCCCGGGGTGAGCCCTCCAGGATTCACAAGTAAGTCCGGATGTCCTTCCGCATCAGCGACAGGCTGCCGTTCTTTATCGGTCTGCGCTACAGCTTCAGTCGACAGAATAATCGCTTTATCGGCGTCGTCAGCCTGGTTTCGCTACTGGGCATGGCCCTGGGTATTGCCAGTCTGATCACCGTGCTTTCAGTGATGAATGGATTTGCCGGCGAATTACGTGATCGTATTCTGTCGCTGGTGCCGCATGTGCAGGTGCTGTCTGTGGCGGGAACGCTAGAGGATTGGCCTGAGCTTGCCGAGAGCGTTGGCGCCGAACCGGAAGTGCTGGGTGCCGCCCCCTATATCGATAGCAAGGTTCTGCTGGGCAGTCGGCGCAATGTGCGCGGGGCACAGCTGACAGCAATCGATCCACTGCTGGAGGCCTCGGTGTCAGACGTTGGCGCCTATATGCTCAGTGGCCGCTTCGAGGCACTGGCTGAGCAGCGTTATGGAATTGTGCTGGGCTCCCTGCAAGCCCGATCGCTGGGTGTTGAACTGGGTGATGCAGTGGAAGTCACCGTGCCGCGCCTGGTGGTCAGTCCGCTGGGCAGTTTTCCACGCAGTAAACGTTTTACCGTGGTCGGCATTTTCGAAGTTGGCGCGCAACTGGATAGCCACCAGTCCTATATTAACCTTGCCGCCGGTCAGCGCCTGTTGGGCTTGGGCGAGGGCGTGGGCGGCCTGCGCGTGCGGCTGCGGGACCTGTTCACGGCAGCGACCACCGCAGACTCTCTTGGCGTCGCGCTTGGTCCTGACTACAGGGCCCGGGACTGGAGTCAATCACAGGGCAATCTTTTCACTGCGATCCAGATGGAAAAAACCATGATGACAGTGCTGTTACTGAGCGTGGTCGCCGTGGCCGCCTTCAACATCATTTCTACCCTGACCATGGCGGTGACCGAAAAGCGGTCTGATATCGCCGTGCTGCGAACCATGGGCGCCAGGGCCTGGGAGATCATGGCCATATTCGTTGCCCACGGCTTGCTGCTGGCGCTGTCCGGCATTCTCCTGGGCGTGGTAGTGGGGGTCTCGCTGGCATTGAATATCAGCGAGGTCACCCTGTTTATTGAGCAACTGACTGGCACCAAGCTGTTCAATCCCCAGGTCTACTTCATCAGCGACCTGCCGGCGCGATTGCAATGGCGTGACGTTGCCGTAGTGGCGCTACTGGCGCTGGGCCTGAGCCTGCTGGCGACCTTGTTCCCGGCCTGGCGAGCCACCCGTATCGCCCCCGCCGAGGTATTGCGCTATGAGTGAGCAGCTGGTGCTGGAATGCCGTGGCCTGTCACGCACCTACCGTGATGGAGAGCTCACCGTGGAGGTGTTGCGTGATGTTAACTTCTCGCTGCCCGCCGCCGCCAAGGTGGCCATTGTCGGGGCCTCCGGTTCTGGTAAATCGACCTTGCTCAACCTGCTGGGGGGGCTGGATTTACCCAGCAGCGGCCAGGTGTTAATGGGCGGGAGGGATCTGGCGACTCTCGATGAAGCCAGCCGCTGTGAATTGCGCAATCGTGAATTGGGCTTCGTCTATCAGTTTCATCACCTGTTGCCGGAATTTACCGCCTGCGAGAACGTGGCTATGCCGCTGCTTATCAGTGGCCTGCGCCGGAAGGAGGCTGAACGTCAGGCGGCGGCGCTACTGGACCTGGTCGGTTTGTCACCGCGCTTGCGCCACCGCCCGGGCCAGTTGTCCGGTGGTGAACGGCAGCGGGTCGCTATTGCCCGGGCCCTGGTCATGGAGCCCGCCTGTGTGCTGATGGATGAGCCTACCGGCAACCTGGACCCGGCCGCTGCGCAGCAGGTACTGGAGCTCATTGAGGCACTCAAGCGGGACATTACCGCGAGCTTCATCGTGGTTACCCACGACAGCGGTATTGCCGGGCATATGGACTCGGTCTACGAACTAAGCGATGGTGGTTTACACGTGATGGGGCAAGCCGGTGCAGGCTAGCCAACTGCTGCGGGTAGCGGGCCGTTATACCTTCGCCTGGCGCAAGGGCTACCTCAGCAGCTTCCTGTCACTACTATCGATGTTGGGCATGATATTGGCGATCGCGCTGCTTATCCTGGTGCTGTCAGTGATGAATGGCTTCGACCGGGAAATGCGCGACCACATCCTGGCGCTGGTGCCGCAGCTGACCATAAAGTCCTGGCAGCCAATCGAAAATTGGCAGCGCTACGGCGGGCGTATTCGCGAACATCCGGAGGTGACGGCGCTGGCGCCCTTTGTGCAGCTGCAGGGCATGCTGTTACACGATGATCGTATCGATACCGCCTTGCTGCAGGGTATTGATCTCAACCAGGAGCGCCAGATGACTGGCTTGTCGCGGGTACTGGCGCCCGCAGCCTGGAAGCGTTTTGCCGATGACCCCAATGGTATCGTGCTGGGACAGGCGCTGGCCCAGCGCCTGGGTGTGGAACCGGGTGACAGTTTGACCCTGTTGGTTCCAGGAGAGAGCTTTGGCTCTCGCAGTGCCAATTATCAGCATTTGCGCCTGTCGGCCACGGTCAACAGCGGCACCGAACTGGATCAAAGTATCGCCTTGCTGCACCTGCAGCGGGCAGCCTCCCTGGCGGGTATTGAGGGCAGGGTGCATGGCTACCGCCTGCAACTACTGGACCTGTTTGCAGCGCCAAGGGTAGGTTGGGAGCTGATAAACGTCCTGCCGCAGGGCTTTTACGCCGGTGACTGGACCCAGACCCACGGCAATCTCTACGCCGCCATCCAGATGTCCCGCGACCTGGTCATCGTACTATTGCTATCGATCATCGCCATCGCCGCCTTCAACGTTGTTTCGTCGCTGGTGTTGGTAGTAGTCGACAAGCGTTCCGATATCGCCATCCTGCGGGCGCTGGGTGCCAGGCCTGGCGATATCAATGGCATATTCCTGCAGCAGGGCTTGTTGATCGCCGCGGTTGGCACGGCCCTGGGCACCGCGCTGGGTGTGGCAATGAGCCTGGGCATTACAGATTTCGTGGCCTTGCTGGAACAACTGCTGGGTATTCACTTTCTCAACACCGATGTCTATCCCATCGGCTACCTGCCTGCAGACCTGCGGCTGGGGGATGTGCTGTTGATTAATTCGGCGGCGGCTCTGTTGTGTTTTCTGGCGGCTCTGTATCCTGCGCGCCGCGCCGCGCAATTACCGCCTGCCGAAGCTCTACGTCATGAGTAGCCTTTGCCCGCGCAGCCCGGCGTCGTTCCTGCCGGGCCTCCCAGCGCTGTAGTGCCTGCCAGCGCCACAAGGTCTGGATGGTGAAATAACCCAGGCTGCCGAAGAAAAAGCCGCAGATAACACAGCCGAGCAGGAAGGGCTGCCAGATAGCCACCAGTCCGTGGCTAATCCATTCCAGGCTAAGTTCAAATTCCAGTACCTGTGGTGGCGTATCCAGTACCGCGGCGCCGACCCTGTAGGCGAAATAAAACAATGGCGGTATGGTCACCGGGTTGCTGATCCAGCACAAGGCCACCGATAGTGGCAGGTTGCAGCGCAGCCAGATAGCCAGCAAAGCGGCCATCACCATCTGTATCGGGATCGGCATAAATGCGGTAAACAGGCCGACGAAAAAGGCTTTCGACGCGGAGTTGCGGTTGATGTGCCACAGATTGGGTTGATAGATCCACTCGCCAAGGAACTGTAGCGATTTGATCTGCCGCAGTTTGCGTGGGCTGGGAATGAATCGCTTTAAGGCTTTCTTTGGCATGGTGCGCTGGCGAAGCGGATGGTCCTGTGCTTGACTGGTTAATGCCAGGGAATAAGGCGGTCATTTTAGATGCAATCATGGATGATTGTAAGCGCCGCGGCAGTGTTTGCGATTGGCTGGATGCCGGTATTGCTGCCACTGCCCGCACTCTTTGCAGCAGGCCTGACGGCACTGCTGGCTTGTCTCTGTTGGCCTCGCAGCCGCTTAACCCTGGGCCTGACGGCTCTGCTGGCCGGTGCCAGTTATGCCACCTGGTGGGGCGAGGACTTGCTCCAGTCCCGTCTGCCAAGCCAGATGGAAGATACCGCGCTGGAAGTGATAGCCCTGGTGCTGGAACCACCGGCGCGCAGGACCTTCAGTCACGGTGGCAGCCGCCAACGCTTCCCGGCCACCCTGGAGTTGTTGAGCTGTCCTGTGGCCAGTGGTGACTGTCCACAACAACTCAAGCCCGTATTACTGTCCTATTACGGGGACAAACCGATCAAGGCAGGCGAGCGCTGGCGCTTTACGGTCAAGCTCAAGCAGCCCCGCGGCTTGTCTAACCCCGGGAGCTTCAATTACGAGTCCTGGCTGGCCCAGAACGCTGTAGTAGCCACCGGTTACGCTCGCGAAAAAGGAGCGCGGCGCCTGTCTGCTGCCAGCGGTGTGTCCAGGCCCCACCAACGCTGGCGCCAGCGCGTGGCAGATGCCATCGACCAGGAGTTCGGGGGGCGGGCGGAACACGGGGTATTGCTGGCCCTGAGTACCGGCGACCGCAGTGCGATAAACCCTGAACAGTGGCAACAGTTTCAGCGCTTCGGTCTCAATCACCTGGTCGTTATTTCAGGTTTGCACGTGGGTCTGGTGGCGGGGCTGGGTTTCTTGCTGGGGCGGGTGCTGGGACGCCGCTGGGCACATGGTATGGCGGCGGCCACGGCTCTTTTGTATAGCGCGCTGGCTGGCTTTGCCATGCCCACGCTGCGGGCCTTGATCATGTTGGCGAGCGTGCAGTTGGGTGCCTTGCTGGGGCGCAAGATTCGACCCGCGCGCAGTATGACACTGGCACTGTTCGCGGTTGCCCTGGTCGACCCACTGGCCACTCACGGGGTCGGCTTCTGGCTCTCCTTCGGGGCTGTCGCTTGCATCTTTTACCTGCGGCATATGCATCCTGGCCTGGGAGGATTGCAGTTAACCTTGTTGCTGCAACTGCTGTTGTCCATCGCCATGGGCGTGGTGGCGAGCTTCTGGTTCGGGGGCATTGGCTGGTTGGCGCCACTGGCCAACCTGCTGGCGGTACCAATACTGACATTCTACCTGGCGCCGCTGTGCCTGCTTGCCGCCTGCTGCCTGTTCTTCGAGCCGGAGCTGGCTTTGCTGTTGTGGCAGTGGGCCGCCTTGCCGGTACAGGGCTTCTACTGGATAAACCATGCTCTGGCGGACCTGCAGTGGCCACTGTGGCTGCATCTTCGACCCTCACTGTGGGCAATACTGGCCTTTGTCCTCGGCCTCTTGTGGTTGCTGGCCAGGTCCGGCACGCCACTGCGTTGGCTGGCGGTGGTGCTGCTCTGCATGCCCTTGCTGCCGCTGCGCTCGGGCCTCGCGCCTGGAGTAATGGAAGTGTGGTTGCTGGACGTGGGGCAGGGCCTGGCTGCGGTGGTACAGACCCAGGACCGGGTGGTGGTTTACGATACCGGAGCGGGGGACCCGGCGGGGCCCAATATGGCCAGTTCGGTATTGATTCCCTTTTTGGAAAGTCGCGGCATTGACGCTATAGATTTGCTGATCATCAGTCACGGTGATCGCGATCACGCCAGTGGGGTAGCCAGCTTGCAGCGACGCTTTCCCATTGCGGAAACCTGGTATGGAGACCAGCCCTTCAAGGGTTTTGCCGGGCAACAGGCATGCCGGGCCGGTACCAGCAGGCGCTGGCATGAGCTGGAAATGCGCCAGTTATGGCCGCCCGCGTCTTTAGTGGGAATCTCGAGCAATAACCGCTCCTGCGTGGTGCAGCTGCGCTTTGGCAGCTTCAGCTTGCTGTTGCCAGGCGATATTGAGGCGCATGTAGAGCGACATCTGGTCCGTGAGCAGGCTCTGGAACTGGAGGCGGAGGTGTTAGTGGTGCCGCATCATGGCAGTCGCAGTTCCTCCAGCAGTCCTTTCCTGGGGGCAGTGAGCCCGGACGTGGCCCTGTTAAGCCGCGGTTACCGCAATCGCTTTGGTCATCCTCACCGGGAAGTCATGGCCCGCTACCAGCGGCGCGGTATCTCGGTCTGCGACACCGCCGAGCACGGCGCCCTGCAAATCATCGTCCATTCCGACCGGGTTCACAAAATTACCAGCTGGCGCCAGCAGCGGGCCTATTACTGGAGTGGGATTGCTTCCACTGCCTGTGCGCCCGCGTATAATGGCGCCCAGTCATTGCACTAATGGAGGTGCTTGCAGGTGTTGGAAATGGTAACAGCGGGCGGCTGGTTGATGCTGCCGATACTGCTGTGTTCAATCGTTGCCCTGGGAATTACCGCCGAGCGGCTGCTCACGCTCAATCCGGATAAGATCACGCCGCCGCATTTGTTGGCCCGGGTCTGGACCCAGCTCAAGAATAATGAACTGGATGCGCCCAAGCTGCGCAACCTGCGTGCCTCTTCGCCCCTGGGTGCGATCCTGGCGGCCGGGCTAGGCAATGCCCATCTGGGTCGCGAGGTGATGAAAAGCAGTATTGAAGAAGCGGCCAGCCATGTAGTCCACGAACTCGAACGCTACCTCAATACGCTAGGTACCATTGCCGCGGTCACACCGCTGCTGGGTTTGCTGGGTACTGTGATGGGTATGATCAAGGTGTTTACCGAAATCATGGCCCAGGGAACCGGTAATGCCTCGGTTCTGGCCGGCGGTATTTCCGAGGCCTTGATCACGACCGCCGCGGGTCTGAGTGTTGCGATTCCGGCGCTGATAATGCATCGCTATTTTGTCGGGCGCATCGATGAGATCGTGATCGGGCTGGAGCAGGAGACTATCAAACTGGTCGACGCCCTGCACACGGAGGGCCAGGAGGGCGGCATAGGAGACGCGCCAGCTTGAAATTTCGCCGCCAGCGACTCGATGATGTCAGCGTCAACCTGACGCCACTTATCGATGTGGTGTTCCTGCTGTTGATATTCTTCATGGTGTCCACAACCTTTACCAAGGAAACCCATCTCAGCATCGACCTGCCCGAAGCAGAGGGTGAGGCCAGTGCTGACACAGTTGAACAAATCGAAATACTGATCAGTGAGTCCGGCATCTACACGATCAATGCACAGCAACTGGTGGACACTGACCTGCGCACCCTGAAGTCGGCAATTCGCCAGATTTCAGCCGGTGACACTTCCTTGCCCATGGTTATAACTGCGGATGCCCAGACGCCTCACCAATCGGTCGTGCGGGCCATGGACGCGGCCGGGCAAATGGGCTTCGTCCACCTCAGTATTACCACTATGCGACCGCGAGAACCTGACGCCTGATGGGTTATACCGTGGTCATTCCCAGTCGCTATGCGTCTACCCGCCTGCCGGGCAAGCCGCTGCTGGAGATTGCCGGCAAACCCATGGTGCAGCATGTGCACGAGCGGGCGCTGGAAAGCTCAGCAGAGCGGGTGGTGGTAGCCACCGATGATGAGCGCATTGCTGCGGCAGTCGAGGGCTTTGGCGGTGCAGTGGTCATGACCTCACCGGACCATGTGTCCGGTACTGACCGCATCGAGGAAGTCTGCCGCACATTGGGTTTGTCTGACAGCGATATCGTGGTCAATGTACAGGGTGATGAGCCTTTGATTCCCGCCGCGGTCATCGACCAGGTGGCTGAAAATCTCGCCCTCCATGCGACCGCAGGTATCGCCACCCTGTGTGAAGCGGTGGCCAGCGACAGCGATTACCTCAACCCGAATGTGGTTAAAGTCGTCAGCGATTCCGAGGGCTATGCCCTGTATTTTTCCCGGGCGCCTATTCCCTGGGACCGCGATGGCTTTGCCGGCGGGGATGAGGTCGCGGTGCCGGCCATGGCCCGTCGCCACCTGGGTATCTATGCCTACCGGGTTTCCCTGCTGCGCCAGTTCGTCAACTGGGCGCCGGCGCCGCTGGAGCTACTGGAATCACTGGAGCAGTTACGGGCGCTGGCCAATGGTAGTCGTATACACGTGGCCGATTCGGTCATGGCGGTACCACCGGGGGTTGATACCCAGGCCGACCTGGATGCCGTGCGCGCACTACTCAATGGAGAGCGCTAGGTGGAACAACAGGTTCTTTTTGTCTGCCTCGGCAACATCTGTCGTTCGCCGACGGCCCACGGCGTATTCAACCGGCAGCTAACTGACGCCGGGCTCAACCAGCGCATCACTGCCGATTCAGCCGGTACCGGCGCCTGGCATGTGGGTGAACCGCCCGACGAGCGTGCCGCGGCCGCTGCCGCAAGACGCGGCTACGACCTTTCCAGCTTGCGGGCAAGACAAGTCAGGCCCGACGACTTCCAGCGCTTTGACTATATCCTGGCCATGGACAAGAGCAATTTGCTGCACCTGCAGGCACTGTGTCCAGCTGACTACCCAGGCCACCTGGGCTTGTTCCTCGACTATCATCCTGCCTCGCCCATTCTCGAAGTACCCGACCCTTACTATGGCGGTAGTGATGGCTTTAACGAGGTGCTGGACCTGGTAGAACAGGCCGGGCAGGGCCTGCTTCAGGCAATGAACGGCGGCCAGTGATGGCCAACAGCATTGAACTGGCAGTCGACCTGCAGGGCTTCAATACCCTCGCGGTGCCAGCAACGGCCGCTCACTACGTGGCGCTGACTGATTCTGCCGCGCTGCCGGAAATTATTGCCGAGGCCGGATCCAGGACCTGGGCTATCCGCGTGCTGGGAGAGGGCAGTAACCTGGTACTGGGTGAGCACCATCCCGGCCTTACTATCCACCAGCGATGCCGTGGTATTGAACAGATCGGCGAGAGTGCCGGGGCGGTGACGCTGCGGGTTTCTGCCGGCGAAAACTGGCATGAGTTTGTGAACTGGTGCCTGGACCAGGGATTCTACGGCCTGGAAAACCTGGCCCTGATCCCCGGTACTGTTGGCGCGGCCCCGGTTCAGAACATAGGTGCCTATGGGGTAGAAGTCGCCCCCTTTATCGATGCCGTGCATTGTCGTGATTTGCGCAGCGCCGAAGCTGTGAGCCTCACCGCAGTGCAGTGTCAGTTTGACTATCGCGACAGCCTTTTCAAGCGTGTCGGACGCGAACAGCAACTGATAGAGGCGGTAGATTTCATCCTGCCGCGACGCGCGGCCCCGGTTACCCACTACCCGAGTCTGGCGGGCTTGCTGCAGGAGCGGCAGATTGACTCGCCCACTCCACAGCAGGTGTTCGACGCGGTGGTGGAAATTCGCCAGGCGCGATTGCCCGACCCGGCGGTGGTTCCCAACGCCGGCAGTTTCTTCAAGAACCCGACCTTAAGCGAGGAGGAGTTGCAGGCTTTTCTCGCCAGCTTCCCCGAGGCACCGCATTTCCCCGATGGCAAAGGGCGCTACCGACTGGCGGCGGCCTGGATGATCGAGGCCTGCGGTTTTAAACGGCTTGATAGCGCCGTGCGGGTGCATCCGGAGCACGCCCTGGTCATTATCAATCCTGAACGGAGACCGGCCACAGCCATTCTCGAGCTGGCACAGGAGATCGTAACCGCGGTGCGCACGCGCTTCGCAATAGAGCTGGAGCAGGAGCCGCGCTGTGCCTGAGCAGGATGACAGCGCCTTTGACGCCAAGCCGTTTCTGGCCTCGCTGAGCCGGCGCCCGGGTGTGTACCAGATGTACGCTGCTGACGGCAGCTTACTGTACGTGGGCAAGGCCAAGAACCTCAAGAACCGGGTGACCAGTTACTTTCGTGCCAGCGGCCTGGCTACCAAGACCATGGCCCTGGTGGCTCGTATTCATGATATCCAGGTGACGGTGACGGACACAGAAACCGACGCACTACTGCTGGAACATAACCTGATTAAAAAACACCAGCCGGTCTACAACATCCTGCTGCGTGACGATAAATCGTACCCCTATATTTTTCTGTCCTCGGAGGAACGTTTTCCACGGCTGGCCATGCACCGGGGCAGCAAGCGGCGCAAGGGGCAGTACTTCGGGCCCTATCCCAGCGCCGGCGCCGTGCGCGAGAGCCTGCACTTCCTGCAGAAAGTCTTCCAGGTGCGTCAGTGCGAGGACAGCTATTTTCGCAATCGCTCGCGACCCTGTTTGCAACACCAGATCGGGCGTTGCACCGCCCCCTGTGTCGACCTGGTTACGGATGACGATTACGCCCGCCAGGTGGAGCACACGGTGCTGTTCCTTAAGGGCAGCTCGCGCCAACTAATGAGTGACCTGGCCGACCAGATGGAGGCCGCCTCCAGGGACCTGGAATTTGAGCGGGCCGCAGTTTTCCGCGATCAACTAACCCAGCTGCAGCAGGTGCAGGCGAGCCAGGGGATTGAAGGTGTGGCCGGCGATCTCGATATCATCAGTGCCGTGGTGGAGGCGGGTAAGGCCTGTGTGCAGGTGCTGTTCGTCCGCGCCGGCCGGGTGCTGGGCAGTAAAACCTATTTCCCGCCCTTGAAGCTGGATGCAGCCGAGGCTGAGGTCATCAATGCCTTTCTGCCCCAGTTCTATCTCAGCGGCAACCGCGAGATCCCCCGTGAGTTAATCCTCAGTCATGCTATCGAAGACCAGGAAACCCTGCAGGCGGTGCTGGCAGAGCGGGCCGAGCGCAAGCTGTCGATCAAGACCCGGGTGCGCGACGCCCGTGCCAAGTGGCTGCAGCTGGCCCGGCAAACCGCCGAGCAAAACCTGCAGTCGCACCTGTCGGCGCGCAAGACCTCCCTGGGCCGCATGCAGTCTCTGCAGGACAGCCTCAAGTTGCCGGAGCTGCCGGAGCGGCTGGAGTGTTTCGATATCAGCCACAGTTCGGGTGAGGCCACGGTGGCCTCCTGCGTGGTATTCGACCAGAACGGCCCGCGCAAGGCCGATTACCGCAAGTTCAACATCGAGGGCATTACCGGCGGCGATGATTACGCGGCCATGCAGCAGGCCCTGGAGCGGCGCTATAAGCGCCTGAAGGCAGGGGAGGCTGCCCTGCCGGATATCCTCTTTATTGATGGTGGCAAGGGCCAGGTCGCCCAGGCCATGTCGGTACTGGAGGATTTGCAGATAAATAATGTCACCGTGGTCGGTGTGGCCAAGGGTACGACTCGCAAGGCCGGCTTTGAGACCCTGATCATGGGCGACAGCGGCCGGGAGTTTACACTCAATGGTGACAATGCGGGCCTGCACTTGATCCAGCACATACGCGATGAGGCACACCGTTTCGCCATTACAGGTCACCGGGCGCGGCGCGACAAGAAGCGCAAGGGCTCGGTACTGGATGAGATTGTCGGGGTGGGCGCCAAGCGCCGGCGCGACTTATTGCGCCATTTTGGCGGGCTGCAGGGTATTCAGCGCGCTTCTGTGGATGAATTGATGAAAGTTACCGGTATTAATGAAAAAATAGCCCGTGACATATACGAACAACTGCACAGCCACTAAAGCCTATGCTGCCAATGAATATACCGAATAGTCTCACCGTCAGCAGGATCATCATGGTGCCGATACTGGTGCTGGTGTTCTATTGGCCCTTCGAGAACCACAAGCTGGTAGCGGCGGGGCTGTTTGCCCTGGCCGCGATTACCGACTGGATTGATGGCTATCTGGCCCGCAAACTCGGCCAAATGACCGAGTTCGGCGCTTTCCTGGACCCGGTTGCCGACAAACTGATGGTAGTAATCGTGCTGGTGCTGCTGGTTGAGCAGCACGATACGATCATCTTTACCCTGGCGGCCAGCGTCATCATCGGTCGGGAAATCGTTATATCCGCCCTGCGCGAATGGATGGCGGAGCTGGGCGAACGTACCAGTGTGGCGGTGAGCTATATTGGCAAGGTCAAAACCACCTTCCAGATGCTCGCCATCATAGCGCTGCTGGCGCTTGCCCCCAGCGCCGAAACCTGGCTGCTGGGACCGGCTTATTTCATGCTTTATGCCGCTGCGGTGCTCACGCTCTGGTCCGGATTTATCTACCTCAAGGCAGCCTGGGCCGTGATCGAAGAGCGGCAGGCCCGACAGTCGGATAGCCCAGAAAAATAAAGGGCTGGACGGGTCCTCAAGTCGATTGCGGCAGCCCGCTGTTTCTGTATAATTGCGCCCCTGTCGCGGGTACCCGCGGCAGTCTGCATCATCTAAAAGGCTGGATGGCAGAGTGGTCATGCAGCGGACTGCAACTCCGTGTACGCCGGTTCGATTCCGACTCCAGCCTCCAACCCCCTTTATTGGGGTCAGAGTAACTTTTCCGCACGCCAATCGTCAGTTTGACCAATAATGGGGTCAGAAGACCTTTTAGCCGTCTTGCGCCAGCCGTCAGCTGACCTATGCTGTCTCATACAAACTAAGTAAACAGGGACGTTTACTATGGCCAGGCGCCCCCGCTTTGCCCCTGCGGGCTATGCCCAGCACGTCATTCAGCGCGGAAATAACCGACAGACCATATTCTGTTGCGATCATGATCGCGCACTCTATACGCGTTGGCTCAGAGACTATGCCGAGGAGTATGAAGTCGCGATCCACGCCTGGGTGTATATGAGCAATCATGTGCACCTGCTGGTGACTCCCGACCAAGCGGATGGCCTGTCTCTAACCATGCAAGCGTTGGGGCGTCGATATGTCAGATATTTCAACCGTAAATACGAGCGCAGTGGAACGCTGTTCGAAGGGCGCTTCAGGTCTTGTCTGGTGGCTGACAGGGGCTATTTGCTTGCCTGTTGCCGTTACATTGAGATGAATCCTGTACGGGCAGGTATTGTCGAATTTCCGGAGGACTACCTTTGGTCGAGCTATGGAAGCAACGCTCTGGGACTAAAAAGTAGTTTGATTAGCCCCCACAAATCCTACCTTGCCCTCGGTGCCTCACAAGAGCAACGACAGCGGGCATATCGAGGCTTGTTTGTAGCCAGGGAGGGTGACCTAAGCATCGAAGAGATACGACTGGCAACCAACAAGGGTCTTGCGTTTGGAGGCGCTCGATTCAAGGACGAATTCGAATCGATTTTTGCTTGCAGTGTTACCCCAGGGCCGAGAGGCCGGCCCAGGTTAGTGGAGAAAAAGTTACTCTGACCCCATTTTTTAGGGGGCGGGGCAGGTGATACTTTCGACTTCGTAAGTGGTGACCAGTATTTCGTAGTCATCGCCTGAGCCGACTGGGTCAGCAAACGGGAAAGCTCCCTCTTCAGCGGAGAATCCAAACTGCATTGTCCGAGCCTCTCCCTGCTCTAGTTCACCGTTGAAAAACTCCAGGTGCCAGTTTGTCGCCCAGACTGCGTCAATGGAGTCACTACCGCTTTCCGTCAGGGCAATCTTGTGAACGGGAGAGCCATTGCCATCCGTCACAATCAAAGCCCCATCAAGCGGGCTGACGATTGTGGATCCATCCTCCAGCTCGACCCAGGTTCCTGAGACCGGCACCTGACCGGCATCTGCCGGGGCGCTCAGGCTCAAGCGCAGGGTGCCGGCATCGTTGCCATTTATGGCCTCGGCGCTGTAGCACAATTCTTCAGCCTGCTCTTCGGGCGGCTCTTCGGCTTGCGCCTCGAACTGCGCCTCCAGGTAGAATGTTATATCGTTCAGCAGGAAGGCTTCCGCAGCCTCGTTACCTGCGAAAATGCTGGTAAACAACCGGACTGAGGGCTCCAGTGAGCCACCATAAAACCCTGCAGCACGATCTTTCCAACCCGCAAACTCATAACCCTCGTCAGCCTGGGCAGTGAAGGTTTCATCGAAGTCAGTGGTCGATGCATCAACTATGCAAGGGTCGCCCGCTCGACAGGAAATGCTGCCGGATTCGGTTGCGACAGTGCCGCCCTCAGGAACGACAACCTCGATTTTACAAGCCGATAGCACGACAACGAGAGAGAGGGTCAAGAACTTTAATAAATTAGGCATGGGCGCGCTGAATCTCCATATTCACGAAACAGTTGTGTTAAGCCTGTGTTCAATTTGTAGATGTAAGGCTTCGACGGATTAATAGCCAGGTACATCCAGGCACGCTAGTTGCTACAAGTGATGCGGTCGACATCATAGGTATTCACAAGTGTCTCGAACGTATCATCGTCTGGGCCGACCGGGTCAGCAAAAGGGTATTCACCGTTGAGGGAGACAAACTCCCATTGAATCGATCGAGCCTCGCCCACGTCCAGTTGATCACCGGTGAACGCTACATGCCAGATTGCCGCCCAAACCAGATCGGGCGCATCGCTGCCGCTTTCCCTGAGGACCATCTTGTAACCACCCCCTGGTATGGCAACCAGGGCCCCATCAAGCGGGCTGATGATGGTGTTGCCGTCCTCACCTTCTCCGCCTTGCTCACCACCTTCAGATTCGGTCCATGTGCCGGCAACCTGTAGCTCGCTGGCGTCAAGCGGGGGGCTCACTCGAAGCGCTATGACTCCGCTGTCTGTACCGTTTTCTCCACCTGTTTTCGAATCGACCGAAAAACAAAGATTGCTATCGTCGATAGCCAGAGCCGTCGTCGAAAAACCAAAAGCTCCCATTAAGAAAACGCAACTTGAGAAGCCAGCAGAAATTTTCCTTAACATAATTCACTCCATTATTTACGACAGCAGAACAGTATGGGCATGAACACCCGACACCAATCCGCCTGGTATTGTTAATTTTTAGCGGCGTCTCAGGAAGCTAAACTACTTTTCGCTTGCATGCAAATCGAATGAAACAGGGCAGGGGAGAGGGGAGAGGGGAGAGGGGGTCTAACCCGACTATCAGTGTTGCACAAGGTGTTGCACAAGCCCGCTCATAACCGCGGTCAGCCGCCTGCTACAGTGATCCACCAATCAGCCACGGTGATGGGGAATAGCTTGGCCTGTTCTTGTACCGCCTCCGGTTCATCCGCCGGTATGGCTGCGGCCCGGGTGGCGGGCAGCGGGGAGGCCTGTGACACCGGGTCGACCACCTCCAGTTCCAGTTCCGCTATACATTGCGCAAATCGTTCCATTTCACCCTCGTGGTGGTCGCTGGCCTGGTGACGCCAGAATGAAACGCTGTCGGGAAAAGACAGCAGGCAATAATAGAAACCCGGTGCCTGCCCGCGCCAGTATTCGTAGCGCAGCACATCTTTTTCTGATTCGTGGGTGGCGGTGTACATATAGGCCATGACGGCCTCGAAATCGGCTTCTTTGCCGGGATGTATCTGAATCTTTGCCAGCAGGGTACTCATCGTGGCTCACTCCTTGGGTGTTAGAATTGCTCAGACTGCTTTGCGAAAACGCAGGCTAAGCGCCAGCGTGCCCAGCATGATGCCGGGTTGGTGTTCGAAGCTGTTGCCGGGGGCGTATTCGAGATGCTCGAGTCGTGCGGTCAATCGCTCCCAGGCGATGATTTGTTCGAGGCGGGATATGCCCGCGCCGGGACAGGTGCGCGGACCCTGGGAGAAGGTGAGGTGCTTACCCAGGGATTTGCGCTCCAGGTCCAGCTGGTAGGGGCAGTCATACTGTCGCGGGTCGACATTGCCGGCACCGAAACGGATATGCAGGATAGACCCCGCCGGCACGGTCACTCCCTGGAACACCTCCTCGCGGGTGGTCAGGCGGGTGGACAGGCCCTGGGTGGGCGCGCGCAGGCGCATGGCCTCCTCGGTAAAGGCGCGAATCCTTTTCGAATCAGATTTGATCGTGCTGAATAAGCCAGCCTGTTCGCACAGCAGTTGCGCTTCCTCCTCCAGCGCATACTGGGTGGTTTCCAGCCCACCCAGGATCATGAAGTAGATAATGCCGTAGACCTCTTCATCGCTCAGTTTGCGGTCCAGGGCCTGGTAATGAATCTGGGTCAGGGCGCTGATCATGTCGTCCTGGGGCTCGGCTCGTTTGCGGGCAACCTGGTCTGCCAGGTAGTCGGCAAAACCCTCAAGCCGTTCCGTCTGCAGCGCCGCGTCTTCCTTGCTCATTTGGTTGAGATGACCCTTGCCATAGACGTACTGCATGACCTGGGCAGCTCCCCAGTCAGCCAGTTTTGGCACATCTTCCAGCGGGAAACCCAGCACCCGGGCAGTGACCCGTTGCGGCAGCGGTCGGGCGAACTCCTGGATGAACTCCACTGTGCCCAGGCCATCACCGTCGTCCCGATCAATCCACTGCCCAATAAGCTCGTCGCAGACCTGCTCGATCATCTGTCGGTGCCGCCGGGCGCCCGGTCCGACCCAGGGGTCAGTAAGCTCCTGGCGGTGTGCACGCCACAATTCGATGCTGGGGCGCAGGGTGCGCACCGAGTCCAGAGCCAGGTCGAATCGTGACGCATCCCGGCTGGGTTGTTCGCCGCGATCAAGCGTGGCCTGCAGTTCGTCTGCCAGCACGCTCATGACCGGTGTGAAACCCTGTGGGTCCTTGACCACCCGCTCGATGTCCTCATAGCAGGTCAGCACATAGGCATCGCTTCGGCCATCCAGTCCCTCGCCGGCTAACACCAGCACCGGCGCCTCCTTGTGCAGGATCGGGTAGGCCTCGTACCAGTGTTCCTGGCTGCCCGGGCCAAACAGGTCCACATCCGCAAGCTTGTGCGGACAGGGCATGGGGCTGAGCTGGTGATTGGGTGTTTTGTCGGTCATGGTTGCAACACTACAGAGGATATCCTGGTCTGGTAGAACGTGGGTGCCTGTCAGTCTAGTCGGCCGTGGCCTGCTCGTGCAGCATTTCGAAATAACTGCGCAGGGTGGTGGTGCCACGCTGGGGCCCGACCCCGTCGATTTCCCCGGCGGTGACGATAAACTCCGCGAGGTCGCCAAACTGGCGCGAGAGCAAGCCAATAAACCGCGCCAGCCCCCGTGCCAGCCACATGGGTATCACCGAGATTTTCACCGGCTTGCCCACGACTTCAAAGGCCAGCTCCGCCGCCTCGCGCTGAGTCATGATATCGGGCCCACCTGCCTCGACCTCCAGTTGATCACCCTCAAGCGTATCAACGCAGACCTGGGCCAGGTCGGCGCCGTGAATGGGGTTCATCTTGTTGCTGCCATCACCCACCAGGAAAGACCGCCCACGAGACGCCATGTCATAGAGCACGCCCATATCCGAGAAGTAACCGCAGGGGCGTACGATTCGAGTTTCCAGGCCCGAGTCTTTTAGATCGGCCACAACTTTCTCGTGGGCCCGGGTGATGGCCAGTTGCATGATGTTTTCGGCACCCTGCATGGAGACGTAGAGAAAACGCCTGACATCTGTGCCCCGACAGGCGTCGATCAAATTGCGATTACACTGGTAATCGACCTGCTCAAAGCTCAGTCCGTCTCGCTGGCGTGAGATGCCTACCGATGAATAGACCGCATCGATGCCGTCGAGCATTCCCTGCAAGGTCTCGGGCCGCGTAATCTCGCCGACAAAGACATCGTCAACGTCCTCTGGCTGCAGGGCCGGCGCGGTGAAGGGCCCGGGTGCGAACAGGCGCTCTTTGCTGCGGGTCAGTACGCGCACCCAATAGCCTCGTTGTTTAAAGGCTTGCACAGCATACTTCCCCAGGTAGCCGGTGGCGCCGGCGATCAATATTCGTTTGCTACTGCTATGACTCATCGTGTTACTGTCATCCCTTGCCTAATTGGCTTGCATGTCCAGTTGAGCCTACCGCACTAGACGCGTCTGGCCATAATAATCTTGCCAGGGCAGGAAGTGCCTGACAGGGGAAACAGCATGCCTACACGTGTGATCCAGTGGTCCAGCGGCAATGTCGGCAAGGCGCTGATCCGCAGTATTGCCCAGCGCGACGAGTTCGAGCTTGCCGGCCTGTACGTGTATTCCGAGGACAAGTGCGGGCAGGACGCTGGCGATATTGTCGGCATCGAGGCCCTGGGCGTCACTGCGAGCAATGATATCGAGGGCCTGTTGGCGATGGATGCTGACGTGGTGATCCACACGCCGCTGCCTTCGCTAATCTACGGTGATGACCCGGATGAGGATATAAAGGTCGTCTGCCGCCTGCTGGAATCGGGCAAGAATGTGATCACCACGGTGGGCTATATGTATCCAAAGAGCCACGGCCCTGAGTTGGTCGCCCGGCTGGAGGAGGCCTGCCGCGTCGGCAATAGCACATTTCACTCCACTGGGCTCAACCCTGGCTGGATGGGCGATGTATTACCATTGACCATGAGTGCGCTGTCCAGTCGCATCGACCAGGTCTATGTGCGCGAAATCACCAATTTTGAGTTCTACCCCTCACCGGAGATCATGTTCGACATGATGTCTTTCGGGAAGACCGAGGCCGGGTTTGCTAAAGCGGCCGAGCGTCACCAGGCCTGGCTGAGCGGCCTGTTTCGCGAGAATATCGACCTGGTGGCCGATGGCCTGGGTGTGGTGCTGGACGAGATCAGCGAGCAAGTGGAACTGGCCTATGCTGGCGAGGACCTGCAGACCGCAGCGGGCTTGGTGGGGCAGGGGACGGTTGCCGGCCAGCACTGGCAGTGGTCGGGCATCAGGAATGACCGGGAGCTTATCGTCCATGAAACCGTCTGGCGCATGCACCACAGCGTGGCGCCCGACTGGCCTGACGGCGATCATTCAGTTGTCATTGAGGGCAAACCGCGCATGCAGGTCAATTTCGATGCCCAGTGGATAGACAATGGGCTGCTGGCGACCGCTATGCACGCGCTGAACGCAGTGCCTCACGTGCTTGCCGCGGCACCCGGTATCAAGACCTTGCTCGATCTGCCCTGGATCATGGGGCGTGGTGCAGTAAGGGCATAGGTCTTAGCTAAAAATGGCTTATCTCCAGGAGCGGAAAAGGTAGTTTGGTATTTATAAAAAAAATCCGTCTTGACGGTTTTTATCAAAAAGGCTAAATTCGACATTCGATAAAAATAAAACAGGGTCATTGCTATGAATCCAGATCGACACTTTATCCGCTCAGCCTCGTCAAAGTTTCCCATCTCCGCGATTGCATTGGTCGTGGCCGCCGCGTCCAGCCCTGCCGTTATGGCGCAGTCAGAGTCTCCGACCCTGGCGCTGGAAGAGGTGATTGTCACCGCCCGTAAGCGCGAGGAATCGATCCAGGAAGTGCCGGTTTCTGTTACCTCGCTTGGCAAGGAACTGAGAGAAGCCAGCCTGCGTCGTCTGGACGATATTCAGTCCTTTACGCCGAATGTCTACATCAGGAATACCACAGGTATCCCGGGCGGCGCGGCGATCAGTATTCGCGGCGTGTCCTACCAGGAAACGGACAAGACGCTGGATCCGTCAATCGGCGTGGTTATGGATGGCCTCTATCTCGGCACTTCCAGTGGCAGTCTGCTGCAAAATTTTGATACCGCCCGCATCGAAGTGCTGCGCGGCCCCCAGGGCACCCTGTTCGGTAAAAACACCACCGGTGGGGTGCTCAACATCATCCGTGGTGATGTCACTATGGAGTGGGGTGGCGATGTCAGTGTCACCGTCGGCGATGAAGGCCGGGAAGACTACAAGGCTGTGCTCAACGTGCCGATTGCCGAGGATGAGCTGGGCGTCAAGCTGTTTGCGGCCTCAATCAATAGCGACGGCTGGATCAATAACAGCACAACCGGTGAAGATGCTCTCGGGGATGATAAGCAGGTCATGGGCTTTGCGTCGAAGTGGCAGGCCACGGATAACTTCGATATGAAGTTCCACTACGAGCACGCTTCGGATAAAACCGATACGGGTGCCTATGCCAATATGAACCAGCCGGCAGACCTGGCCTGTGCCCTGGAGGGGGCCTTGTGGCCGATCGGTTGTACCACCTCTGATCCGGGCAGTAATAAAGACAATGTGTCTACCAACGGTCGAAATACGAACGACAGCGATTACGACACCTACATCCTGACCATGAACTGGGAAATCGGTGACTATCTGCTGACCTCCATTACCGGTCGACGCGAAATGGATGAACAGTACCGGATTGAGTTTGATGGATCCCCCGCAACCCTGCTCTGGTTCGACTACTTTAACGACTGGAACCAGACCAGCCAGGAACTCCGTGTATCAGGGCAAATCGCAGATAATATCGACTTTGTCGTTGGCGGCTACTACTGGGACGCCGGCTATGAGCAGCGCTGGAACGTTCACGAGCTTCACTACACGCTGGATCTGATCGGGGCCATCACAGGTGTCCCGGGTGGAGCCGGCTTTACCCCGAATACCGTGGCTTACAATGGCCAGAACCAGAATACCGAATCCTACGCGGGATTTGCCCAGGCTGACTACAGCATCAACGAGCAGTGGACGCTGACGGCAGGGGTTCGCTACACCTACGAGGAAAAGGACTTTAAGGGCGGCGACGGATCGTCGTTTTATCAGTCTGGTGATCCCGTGCCCGACCTGAATTTTGCGAAATTCGATGACGACTGGTCGGAGACCTCACCCAAGCTGGGCGTCACCTATCAGTACAATGACGACATCATGATCTTCGGCTCCTGGTCTGAGGGATTCAAAAGTGGTGGCTTCTTCGGTCGCCAGGCGAACTTCGATATCGACCCTACCTATGACCCTGAGTACGTGACCAACTGGGAACTGGGTATGAAGAGCACCTGGCTGGATGGCCGCATGATCTTCAACCCAACGGTTTTCTACAACGACTACGATGACAAGCAGGAAGAGATTCTGATTCCGATCGACCTCAGTAACGTCGCAACGGTGGTGCGGAATGCCTCGACCCTGGAAATCTGGGGTGCCGAACTGGAGCTGCAGTTCCAGGTCACTGAGGCCTGGAACATCCGCGCATCCTATGGCTACCTGGACGCCAGCTACGATGACTACAAGGCCGATATTAATGGTGACGGTACGGTGACGGATAATTCAGGGCTGGATCCACGGAACACCCCTGAAAACACAATCGGCTTTAATACCACCTATACCATCCCGATCGGTCCCGGTGAGTTTGTTGCATTCGCCTCCTATCGCTGGCGCGACGAGATTGAGGTCATTGCCAACAATGATCCGCTGGGCTCCCTGGACAGCATCGATAACCTGGACGTGACTCTCAACTACATCTGGGGTGACGGTCGCTACCGTGTGTCCGCCTATGGTCGCAATATTACTGACGAGAGAGAGCAGGTTGTGGTCCGGATTCCGGGTCTGACAAGCTGGGGCAACTGGAACCAGGGAGACACCTACGGCGCGGAGTTTGCTGTCTCCTTCTAGGAGTCGCTACGCTTTAGTACGCAAGCCGCTCTTTCGGACCCCGGAAGAGCGGTTTTTTTTGGCTCTAACAACAGGGCCTGGGCCATCTGAGGGGGAAAATCATGGCGCTTCCTGACGCACCCGGCAGCTTTACCAGTCGGCGGATTTTCAAGCGCATACTGTATCCGATTGTGGCGCTGAGCGAGGCACTGGGTATTGTGCTCGGCAAATCCCAGCCGCGACTGTCCTTTGTCGTGGAAGCTGAGCCGCCGTCCACCTATCTCAATTTTGTTATCAAGTCGGAGGCGCTGGAGTCCTTCAGGGAATACATTAATATTCCTGCGGATTTACCCCTGTCCCCGATGCGCTGTATCGATGGAGAACAAGAGGACTACCTGCTCACCCTGAACATCTACCGTGTTTCGGGCATCGCGTCAGGAATCAGGGCGGAGTGGTCTACCTACATTAGCGACCACCAGGGGATACGCCGTTACATGGTGCTGGAAGCACGCAGCAGCAATCCATCAGTCGATGCGGTTGAGTTAATCGTTGGCGGGAGCCGGGTGGAGCATGACAGGCAGGGTGATATTCTAAGCTCTGTCGCCGAATCCCAATCCGGGGAATTGTTTAGCTCGGACTGCGATATAGCCGAACTGGACAGCGCGCCCTATGTCGCAATCGCCGGCGAATGGCTGGAAGCAAACGACTATATCTACTGGCGCAACGGGCTCTGCGACCGGGCTTTCTATGAGGCCGGTATGGCCAACCCCAAAGTCAGGAATCTCACTGGTGATGCGGTGAGCATAGACGATCAAACCCACTGGGCGCAGTTTGTCGAGCCGCGACCCAAGCACACCCTGATCTATGAAACGCCGCTGGAGTTCGTACTAATGCCCTGGCGGAACCTGGAAAAATAGGGCCGTGAGTAGAGCGGCCTGACACTCAGATAGCCGCCAGCTTCGCCTGTATCTCCTCCGTCAGTAACGGCAATACCTCGGTTGCGGCGAGGTTCTCCTCTAACTGCTCCACTCTGGACGCGCCCAGGATGACGGTGGACACGTTCTTGTTCAGCAGGCACCAGGCGATAGCCAGTTTTGATGGCGTGGTACCGAGTTCCTCCGCGATCGGCAGGAACTTCGCGACCCGCTGCATACGCTCCTGGCCGCGCTCGGATTCGACCATATGCTCTTTCAGCCACTCGTAACCCGCCAGCGATGCTCTCGAACCGTCTGGAATTCCCTGCAGGTATTTACCGGTTAAGGCGCCCGAAGCCAGCGGTGACCAGATTGTTGTGCCCATCTGGTACTTTTCGAAGAGAGGGGCGTACTCAACTTCGAAGCGCTCCCGGTCGAGCAGGTTGTACTGGGGCTGCTCCATGGTCGGTGCCGTCAGGTGGTTGCTGCTGGCAAACTCGTGGGCCTCAGCGATCTCCGCGGCACTCCATTCCGACGTACCCCAATAGAGAATCTTGCCCTGGGTAACCAGGTTGTGCATGGCCCACACGGTTTCTCCGATGGGCGTGTCCGGATCAGCCCGGTGGCAGAAGTACAGATCCAGGTGTTCTACCTGCAGTCGCTTCATGGCCTGGTGGCAGGCCTCGGTAACGTGTTTACGGCTCAGTCCCGCCTGGGTGGGTTGTGGGTTCGGGGTGGCCCCGAAAAAAACCTTGGATGACACGCAGTAGCTGTCTCGCGGTCGCGCCAGTGCTTTAAGCGCCTTGCCCATGACGATCTCGGATTGTCCCGCCTCGTAACCCTCGGCGTTGTCGAAGAAGTTGATGCCCGCATCGAAACAGCAGCCAAACATCCGCTCGGCCAGGCCTGCATCCACTTGCTTGTTGAAGGTGACCCAGGAGCCGAAGGACAACTGGGAGAGTTTGAGGCCGGAGGCGCCAAGGCGTCGGTATTCCATTTATCTATGTCCCCTAAGCGGCGATATGCAGCAGGAGGCTGCACCGCGAGTACGGAATCATAACTTAGTAGCCGCGGAAAGTACGGCTTTCAGGGCAGTTGTGTATTAGAGCAAGGGCGCCCGCTTACTGGCTTAGGGACAAGGCACGCGCTGCCTCTCGCAGCAGTTCGGAAGGCGCAAACGGCTTGCGCAATAGCAGGATCTTTTTGCTGTCAAAACCCTGTATATCGAGGCGGTCGTCTGTGTAGCCGGACATGAATAGCACCGGCGTTGAATTGCCGAGTGCCTCCTTCTCTTTAACCATCTGCGGTCCGCTCATTCCGGGCATAACTATGTCGCTGACTATCAGGTCGAAATGCTGATCCTGGAGCAGGCTCAATCCGCTCTGGCCGCAGTTGGCAATGCTAACAGTGTATCCGGCGGTACTTAGCACGCTGTCAATCAGGGTGGCCACGTTGGTATCGTCCTCGACCACCAGGATCCGTGCAGACTGGGCAGGCATTTCTGTCGGCGCCGATTCATCATCAGCCAAATGCCCCGGCTCGACGGCGTCGAGCGCAGCAGGCTCGCACAGTGGCAGTAGCAGTTCGAAGCGGCTGCCCTGGCCGGGCGCACTGTCTGCACTTATGCTGCCCCTGGCCTGTTGCACCAGGCTGTATACGGTGGACAGGCCCAGGCCAGTGCCGCTACCCAGGCCCTTGGTGGTAAAGAATGGCTCGAATACCTGCGCCAGTGTTTCGGCGTCCATACCGCCGCCCTGGTCGGAGACCTGCAAGCGAGCATGACTGCCCGAGGACTGATCGATACGATCAAGAGACAGCGAGATAACACCGCCCTGGGGCAATGCGTCGCGCGCGTTGGAGGCCAGGTTCATGATGATTTGCTCTATGTCGCCAGGGTCAATTTCGACCGCCAGCGGCTCATCGCAGGACGTGAATTCCAGTTGTATGTCCTCGCCAATCAACTTGCCCAACATATCGAGTGAACCGCCGACCGCCGCGTTGAGGTCAATAATGGATTTTTGCCGGTCCTCCTGGTGACTGAAGACCATCAGCCGACTAACCAGTTCGGCGGATCGCTTGCCGGCGCTTTCAATTGCCTCGACCCATTCAAGCTGCTTTGGCGCATTATTTAACGCCGATTTGAGCATTTCAGCGTAGCCGAGAATAGGCGCCAATTGATTATTGAAATCATGGGCGATGCCGCCGGCCAACTTGCCAATGGCATCCATTTTTTGTGCGTGGCGCAGTTCATTCTCCAGTTTTTTGCGCTCGGTAAGATCGCGCCACACGGTGTGCAGGGTGTAGCCGTTCTCGGAGGGTATTGGCGTCAGCAGGACCTCCACCGGGAACACCTCACCATCCATACGTATGTGGTCCCACTCGAAGCGGAGTGTACCTTTCTCCACGGCGATAGCCATCATGTCGTTGGCCTTGTCGAAGGAGGACTGACCATCGGGCTGGAATTCGGGCGACAACTCGGAGGGGTGAGTTTGCAACACGGCTTCACGATCCGCGGCGCGTAGCATGGCCACCGTCGCTTCATTACAGTCGACGAACTTGTCGCCCTCGATAATCAGGATCGCGTCGGCGGAGCTCTCAAACAAGTACTGGTAGCGGTCTTTTGGAAGCAGCTGCTTACCCTCCAGGCCAGTGATTGACCGGTACAAGGCCTTATCGACAGTGCCAGCTAATACTTGAGCGAGTTTGTTCCCCTGTGGCTCAGGCGTCAAGTAGCCCGATACTCAGTTTGTGGGTTGGCGTCCCAACAGGCGCAGGTGCATCAGGCATTCAGTGGCGGCGGCTTGAACTGGACAGTACAACTACCTCATCCAAACAAGGCCTGTCCAAATATCATCAGAATTACGACGGGGCATACCATGCGGATGTACCAGGGCCAGATGCGCCAGAACATGGTGTGTTCCACGGTCGGCGACCCTTTCTGCAACTCCTGCAATATGCTGTTGCGATGCCACAACCAGCCGCAGAAGATGCAATAGAGAAAGCCCAGCCACGGCTGCGAGTAGCGCGTGGTGCCGGCCACAATCAGCCCAAACAGGGTTTCAAAGTTCAGCAGTACAGTCAGGCTGACCAGGCCGATGACAGTGCCGATAACAATCACCGCCTTTTTACGTGTGGTGCCGCGTGACTCGATCGCATAGGCCACGGGCACTTCAAGCATGGAAATGGAGGAAGTGAGCGCGGCTATCGTCATCAGGGCGAAGAACACAAAACTCACGGCGACGCCCGCGGCCCCCATGGTGTCAAACAAGGCCGGTAGAACCGTAAAAATCAGGGTGTCTTCCGACAGCAGTGAACCGTCGGCAGCAAAAATATCCACACCATTGTGCAGCGCCACATACATGGCGGGCAGCACCAGGAAGCCAGCCCCTACTGCGATACCGATATCTACCAGGGTGACCGACGCCCCGAGCCGGGGCAGGTTGCCTTCATCGGGTATATAGGAGCCGTAGATAAGCATGGTGCCCACGCCCAGGGACAGTGAAAAGAAGGCGGCGCCCATGGCGCTGATTATCAGCTGCGGCGAGAGAGCGGCTTTAAAGTCAGGTAACAGGTACACCTTCAATCCGTCCATGGCACCGTCAAGGGTCAGTACATAAATGACCAGGGCAATGAGGGTCACTATCAGCACGGGCATCAGGCGCGTGGACCAACGCTCGATGCCATCGTGCACACCCTCGGAAATAATGCCGACGGTCGCCACCATGAACAGGCCCATAAACAATATGTTGCGACCAAAACTGAAAGTTGTCAGCCAATTTGCCAGGTCTTCAGCCCCGGCCATCTGGGCCAGGGCGGCGCAGCAATGAGCAATCATCCAGCCGGCCACGATGGCATAAAAGCTGAGTATCAGGGACGCGGTTACGATACCGACCACACCGGTAGCGGTACCCAGTGCCCGACTCTTGGGCCCGGGCGACACCTGGCGTAAGGCGCGCACAGCGTTAGCGTGAGCATGGCGTCCGATGATTAATTCCGCCATCAGTGCCGGGTAGGCGAGGGCGAAGGCCAGTACCAGGTAAACCAGCAGGAATGCGGCTCCGCCGTTGCTGGCGGCCTGGGTGGGAAAACCCCAGATATTACCGAGGCCAACGGCACTGCCGGCAGCGGCCATGATGAATCCCAGGCGGGAACTGAATTCCCCTCTATTTGCGGCCATGTTGTTATTTTCCTTGGCATTTTTACGCAGTTTAACAGCAATTTAGTGACCTGTTTCACATCCTGCGGCACTCGGGGCCTATTAAATGGCGCTGCGGGCGTAATATCAGCTTATCAACCACTGGGAAGACTGATGAAAGACAAGACCGACACAGGAAGCCGTTTTTACCGTCGCTGCATGATGGCGCTGGTGCTTGCGGCCGTGGCGGGCTATCTGGTGGCTTACGTACAGGCCGACCTCGGTGACGGGCACTACAATCGCTATAGCAGCGCCTATCAGCAATGTTTCTACAATGTGCTGAATAATGGTGCGGCACCAGTCGACTGCAATTCAGTCGCGGGCGTACGCGAGGAGCTCGCAGCTCACCGCCAGGCCTATGCCGTCGGTGACCCGGCCCTTAACCTCGCCGCCGCCCTGACGCTGACGATCCTGCTGTCACCGCTGCTGCGGAAGCTGGCTGGCCGTATTTCCGCTGGCCGGAACATCGAACCTGAGCAGATCCCTGTCGAACCCAGGCAACTACCCTTCAAGTACGGCCATCTCGATATAGATCCCCTGGTCGACGATGCAGTGGGCGACGCTGCATGATATGATCCCGCCCGCTTCGATTTGTCGAATGCCCGGGTGGTGGAATTGGTAGACACAGGAGACTTAAAATCTCCCGGCTGAAAGGCTGTGCGGGTTCAAGTCCCGCCCCGGGCACCAATAAAAACAAGAACTTACAATACTCTAGCTCGCAATGGATTTGGGTATTTTTATCGTGTAGACGGCATGTAGACGCTTGCATCTCGCCCTATGATAGTCGAGACTCCGTGGCTAAGAAATCAACTGGTATCCGATAAAATTAAGTGGCTGTAAACTGTGATAAGACCAACCTTTGGAAGCAAGATGTTGCGCTTTCCGTTGATTTCTATAACGAATGGTTCCTGAAATTTGCGCCTGCAGCGTTTAGGCAAACGCGAATAGAAACCACGGGGCAGGTCGCCTCCGCGCTCGAAATTACATCCAATCTGACCGATATCACACCGCTCGTGCTGAAACAGCACCCTAGTGTGCTACAAATACTCAGAATGACGACCTGTCCTCCCATTGCTCGTGACAGGCTCGTAGGGCTTGCAGGCGTTAAGAAGAGCTTAGTCAATACCATGGAGAAGAAGCACTCCATGCCACCGCGCATGAAAGCCCAAGAGCTAGATTCTCAGCTGGCAAGTATTGGATCGGTGATTGAGGATATGTCAGACGTTGACATTTTCCCCTGGAAACAAGAAGGGACTGTTCCTAGTGATTGTGATCTGCAGCGAGCGTCCACGATTATTGCAGACAGGCTTTGTGGTGCATTGGCTGACCCGATAATTAGAAATGCTCAAGAGACTAGACAGTTGGAGGCAATTCGACGCTGGCTCAGTGCGCGTGAATATCGAGAACTGGCACAAGGAGAGTGCAAGGTCATCGAGGAGATGCCACCGGGTACTTTTTCCTTTCGAATGAATGTGCCAGGAACCCAAGAAGACGGAAGCAATGTCAACATCCCGGTAGACGCCGTTATTATGAGAAAGGACGCCGCGCCAGGCACTTTGCCTGCTCTATTCGAAGCGAAATCAGCTGGGGACTTTACCAACACCAACAAGAGACGAAAGGAGGAAGCACAGAAAATCCTAATGCTTCGCAGAACATTTGGTGACGTAATTAGCTTTGACCTTTTTCTGTGTGGGTACTTTAACGCTGGTTATCTTGGTTTTGAGGCGGCGGAGGGCATCGACTGGGTCTGGGAGCATCGTATCGATGATCTCGAGCAGTTTGGGTTCTAGTCATGCTAGATATTGAGCAGAGAGAGTCCAGTCGTCACCAGATCCAGCGTGAGCTCGATAACGAGAAGACCTCGGCGCAGAGAAACGAGCTAGGTCAGTTTTCAACTCCAAATGGACTTGCAGTAGAGATACTTCGGGAGACTCTCTCTCTTTTCCCAAAGCGCAAGAAGATTAGATTTTTGGACCCCGCATTCGGAACAGGAGTTTTCTTTAGTGCACTCGTTCTCGAGCTCGGTAATTCCAGGATCGGTAAGGCCCAGGCATTTGAGATCGATCCTCACTATGGCATCCCTTCGGAAGCCTTGTGGGGCGACTCCATAACAATTGATCTAGAAGATTTCACAAGTCGGGAGCCTCCTGCAGCAGAACGACACAAGTTCAATCTTGTAGTGTGTAACCCGCCTTATGTGCGACACCACCATATAGCAGGGAGCGACAAAGAAAGGCTGAAGAACCTAGCCGTAGACTACGCTGGCGCATCATTCTCAGGACTTACGGGTCTGTACTGCTACTTTGTTGCTATTTGCCATGGGTGGCTGCAAAAGGGTGCACTAGGCGTCTGGCTGATTCCAAGTGAATTCATGGATGTTAACTATGGCAGTGCTCTTAAGCAGTATCTGCTGGACAAGGTGACGCTGCTTAGAATCCATCGCTTTGATCCAAATGACACTCAATTCGACGACGCACTCGTCTCGTCTGCGGTCGTCTGGTTTCTGAATGATGAAGCCGGTGCGGACCACGAAGTCAAATTCACATTCGGCGGAAGTTTAGATAGTCCGGAAGTAGTGAGGATGGTGTCCCGTCCGACTCTGGCGGAGGAGAAGAAGTGGACTCGATTCCCATTGTCTGAATCACGCAATGGCCGATCTGGCCCTGTGCTTGGCGACTATTTTTCTGTCAAACGTGGTATTGCAACTGGAGACAATAAGTTCTTTGTCATGACACCGGAGCAGATCGAAGAAAGAAAGCTACCAATATCGCAGTTTATTCCGATTCTGCCGAGCCCGAGATACCTTGAATCAGATGATTTAGAAGCTGATTCAAATGGAAATCCACTGCTAGATAAGCGTTTGTTCTTACTTAACTGCAGGCTCCCGCTGGACGTAGTGAGAGGGCAATACCCATCTTTGTACGATTACCTGAAGGCCGGCGAAGAAGGCGGCGTCTCAGAAAAATACCTCTGCTCGTCCAGAAAGCTATGGTATTTACAGGAGATTAGAGAGCCATGCCGCTTCTTTTGTACTTATATTGGACGATCAGACGCTGGTCGGCCATCATTTCGATTCATACTGAACAACTCCAGCGCGATAGCCGCCAACTCTTACTTGATGCTATATCCAAAACCGGAGTTTACGCAGTTAATTATGACTGACGCCTCGCTAGCTAACAATATAGCCAAGGAACTCAGAGCAATTTCGAATGAAGCGCTTCTGGAGGAGGGCAGAGTGTATGGAGGTGGAATGCACAAGCTTGAGCCGCGGGAGCTCACCAATGTTGGTGCACCAGGCATAGCAACGCTGCTAGATCCTTATAGGCAACATCTAATCTAGCGAGTGGTAGGGATGGGGGTTTCTCGTGTTTATGCGGGGTCCCCAGTGATAATTGACCTATACGACGTAACAACTCCGCTTTTGTCCTTTAGACAGTTCTTCACATACTCAAGAGATGTGTTGTCTAAATCATTACGCAGCAAGCTTCGCGAGATTTTTATCGCTTGCACCGGAAACGCGACCATGGAGTGGTCCTTATCAAACGTGTACAAATGGTTCGCATCATTATCATAAATAGCTAGATTCTTCCTAACACCATTAGCAATTATATTTGAAAAATAGAGTGGTGATGTTGGCTCGATGAATCGTGCATTCTTATAGTTCACCGTATTTCGCTTTTCACTCAACCAGTCGCACGGCTTCATAAGTTCAATTTCTTGTGAAAGTAAGATGTGCCCGGGCAGGGATGTCTCAAAAAGCTTGAGGACTGCCTCGTGAGTGTTCGCTTTAACTTTTTTGGGCGTCTTTCCAGGGATGCAATGTAATGAATGAGGCTTCCTTTGTACGTAAAAGAGGCATCTATTATGCGCCGCAAGGATCGAGCGAGTCGCGTAAAAAGTTGAATAGTACAACTTTACTGTCGCCCAACTGTAGAAACCTTGATCTATACCACGCATAGCATCTGCGAACGAGACCGCAGCTGAGTAGAAGTAGCTTAGCGCGTCCTTTGCCAAGCAATCTTGTATCGAGGCCGAGTGCGTTATGTTAATCGGAGTGTGTAAGAAAGTTTGGTAATTTGGCGCCCCCGAATAGCAAACCGCGTTAATGTACTCTTGGCTTTGGTGCACGAGTCAGAACTTTATCGGCTTCGTCCTAGTGTCTGGAGAAAAGGCATCGCTCAGCCTCTCGTAGATAATGTTTACAGCTTCGGAACCACTCTGCAGTTTAACCTCATCTTGCAAGATTAAACCTTTCCTATCTAGCGGAAGAGCATTTCTTATCACCTTAGCTTCGAAGGAGCTCTTCGAGGAGCAATAGGGAATTATCTTCAATTGAAGAAACTGGCAAGCAGCGGTAAAACCAGCCGCATACTGAAAGGCATTAGTGCGACTTTGCCACTCTTCCCCGTAAATTTCGGACAGTGCAGTGAAAAAGTTCATTAGGCATTTTTTCTGTACTTCAAGTTCTGTGACTCCAACCTGATCGAAGCTACCCTTTGACATTACCAATTCCTTTATGGCGGTTACTGCACTTGAGAGAGCTACCCCGCCTTTGCGACGTTTTTCGCCCGGGAACTTAATTGAGCTGTGATAGGGTGACTCGGAAACTTCATTGAGGTATTCAGCGATATCCCGCGCTCGAACGATTGCGGGATCTGAAGTTAGGTCAGAAGAAACTCCGTATAGATCAAATACGAGACTTCTTGCGACCGGTTTTTGCTCTGTATTGATCGACAAAAATATGTCTGCGCACTCTTGTGTGGACAACTGCTCATAAATCACTACAGGGATGTCCAACTTTTTGAGTTCAGGGTTTTGTTTGATCGCTTCTTTCAGGCCGGCTACTCGATGCTGGCCATCAATGATTTGCGCAAGGTCTTGTTGTGTAGTGATTCGAAGCTTGTGATTTTTTTTGTTCAGCCTCTCCTGCCAATTCAAGATTATCGCGCCAGGGAAATCCCCGCCTCTAAGAACGAATTCGGCAACACTGCTGATTCTCCTTGAAGTGAGTATGCGCTGTACTGCTCCTGGCTCAGAGTCTACGCCCCGTACCGCGACATAGGTGTTGTCCGCAACCATTCCTGCAGGGAGTGCAGTAAGTGTGAACTTCCGGTTTATTTGTGAAACTTCCAGATAATTCCTGGTAACAGTTGTCATCATTTTTCCTGTAGTACTGATAGTTAAGCTGCATTCTAGGCCACTACAAGCTTCTTCACCAGATGTTGCTGTCCAGCAACTTAGCAGCTTGCCATATCGGCTGTTCTCGCTATGGGGGCTGTTGTTGGATGCAGTTCGACGGTCGCTATCTTGGGGTGCCGTCAATAGGAACGTTTCTAGCCAGACTAATCAAGAGGCTGGGATCTGTATTGCTTGAGTAGCTCGATTTTCCTGAGATGTCCGGGTTTTAGGCTGCTCTTATTCAAAGATTAGGGTCAGGCCTTTTATTTTTGATTCTCCATAGCTTTGCTGGTTGTAAAACATTGCGCGCAATAATAGCCGCCTATTTCCAATGTCTAGTCCTAGCGTCTGCCAGCCCAAAATACATAGATCAAAGACCTGACCCCGATTCTCTTGCATTTGTGGTTTCTTGAGGGAAAAATGCTTGGGGTTGGCCTTGCAGGTTTTGAATGAAGGTCAAGCCTGGGCAGACTCCCCGCCGAAAAAAGCAGTTTACAGCGTCTTAAAGCTTAAGTCCCTGCTGACGAATCTCTATAAGGCGCATAATGCGACTATCGTAGATTGCTCCCCAATCACGTTGTAAATCGGCAATTATCCGCTCTAGATTCCGCCATCCGAACACCTGATTGTTTATGCTCTGATACGAAGAAAGCGTGTCTGTACGCAGCTTCTTAAACCTGCGACGACTCAAAAGCTTTTTGCCCTGAATCCATGCTGTCAGTCCAACCCATGCTGTGGTCGAGATCCAGTGTGACTCTGTCGCCAAAATCAGTACTACCAGCCAAAATCCCCATTTGAAGAGCCACCATAGAAAACCTAGCACCCACATTCCGACTCTGTATACCCAATGGGGTTTGTAGCCAAGCATGAAGGACTTACCAATGCCTAGGGTGTTAACACTGATAGTTTTGTAGACCTCAAGGTAGACACCGTACAAACTGAACTGTAGAAATAACCAATCCATCTCTTCGCACCAGAGCCATGGTGAAGCTAGGTAAGTCTCCAGCTCGCGATAGACCTCAGAATTATTGATCATAAGTTCCCAAGACTCGTCAGCTATTTGAAAGCTATCACGGTGGTGCCACCTGTCGAGTTTGACGGTAGTGCGTTCCCCACTTTCATCTCGTGTACTCAGGCTGGTTGCATCAAAGAGAGATGGCACCATAAAGCGCGCCTGCTCACGCAGGTCTTCTACTTCCATCTCACGTTCTAGAGTATTTACGCCCAGGTCGCCCTCTTCGTTAAGCCAACCACGACGAACAAGCTCAGCCTCCGCCTTGTGTGTCAGCAACTCGATTAATCTCTTCTCGGTGTAATTACCCATGCAGGAAGACCTTATGGCTAGTTAGAGCCATTGATTATCTTAACTAATTGAAAGTTAGCGAATGATTTTAAGCGTCAAGATGATGACTCTAAGCGCCTAATACATATCAAACCTGCAAGCCAATGCCCGCAGTCGCTCACTCAACTGCTTAGTGCCAGGGTCATCATCGGGCAGATTCTCAATCCAATACTGCGACATAACACAGAGCAACTTGGCCTCAGCTTCAGAGAGGGTGACTGTAGCGGTGCGGTCCTTGAGTTCGATGGTATCCATCTGCCAAGCATAGAAGGGCCTGAGAAGCCTTGCGCGGCAATATAACAACAAAAATGGTCGATTTGTCGCCCGGAGCATGCTCAATGGCGTTAGCAGCCATGCCCAGGTTTGGTGTGCTCTGGCAACATGTTTGCATTGGTGTCACCAGACTAGGACAAGGAATTAGCGCTTCTGGAGTATTTCTGGTGGAAGCTGCCGAAGCAAAGCTCGAAAGTTCTTTTGGATACTTGGTGCATAGCGAAGGCGTGGACTAGCGGCGCGCAGAACGAGAGAGGTGAAGGGAGCATGAAATGGATATTTTGATCGGGCTGTTCATCGTGATTGTCATCATCGGTGCGCTTGCCGGCGGCAAGTCATTCGGTAGCACTATAGTGCGCGGGATAGCGGTCCTAGTCGTGCTCCCGCTCGCCCTTGCGTTTCTGGCCGGCCTAACGGAGGAGCACAACAATGCCAGCCAGGTGCAGGCTACTCAGCAGCCGCTCCGCACCGCGGAGGTGATTAAGGTAGTCGATGGCGACACGGTCCATATTAGCTTGGATGGCAACGCCACAAAGGCTCGACTGCGCTGCATCGACGCCCCTGAGTCCGACCAGCCACACGGGAGAATCGCTCACAAGCACCTCGAGGAACTAGTGGGCGGCAAAGCTGTTCGCATCGAGGGCGATGAGATTGATCGCTATGGCCGTCTACTGTTGAAGCTCTACCACGACGACAGCAACACCAGCGCCAACTGGCGCATGGTCAGGAACGGCTACGCCTGGGACTATGATCGCTATACCTGTGGCGCAGAATACGAACGCGCAGAACGAGAAGCCCGAAGCGAGAAAGCGGGCTTATGGAGTGAAGCTAATCCCTTGCCGCCTTGGGAGTTCCGGCGGAGATAAAACGATGATGACTAAATGCGGTGTTTGCGAAAAGCAATACGATGGTAGATCGGCGAAAATCCGCATAGATCCTACAGACCCACCCATGCAGACGCTCCACCAGGGATATAGATAAAGGCTCGATCAACAGGATGGTGGCTGGAGGGTTAAATTCCACCAAACCAGATCAACTTGGCGTCTTCAAGCAACCGGTTGGCGTGTACGGCCATATTTTTCGCGGGACTCGGCCCTTATTGTGTAGAGCAAGACAGAATTTCTGGAAATGTTAATGGGGAAGCTACTCGCAGCAATTGTTATTCCAACCATTAGTGGCGTGTCTATCTTTACGCACGCCGAAGCGCCTGAGCGAGAATTCACTTGTGAAGGCATTATGACCGCATGGTATGGCGGGTTATTCGCGCCAGATGACTTGGAAGGACATAGCGCCGAATCGACCCTAACTTACAAAGAGGGCGAGGAGAGGTTTGGTGCTATTACTGTTACTGCTGAGGGTTGCAGTGAACCTGATGATTGCGGAGCGATATGGCAATTTAGCCTCGACCGCCTTGTGGGCGGAGGCTCAGGCGTACTGCGGGCGAATCAAGCCTTCTGCATTGAACATGGCGGAGAATACAACTGTCTATGGTCCTATTTGATTCACAACAGGAATACGGGAGAGATTGAATTCCTGACGCAAAACCCATCGGCAACAGAGATGCTGGCCTTGGGTGTAGACAATTGGCAGTTCAAAGGTAGGTGCTTGGAGGATGAGAAATGAATGACACAACAGCAGTGCTGCTGATTGGACTTTGGTGTTTGCCCGTTGGTCTATGGGTAGGCAGCATTCTTGCGGCTCTGTTCGGGCTTGAAGGGTATGCCGGTCTCAGCTTGATGATCGGTGTAGCTTGGGGGCCGCCTGCACTCTACGCGCTATTGGAAGACATCAAAGCCAAAGGGTGAAAAATGCGAAATCTGATTTGCTCGACCCTATTCTTGATTTCCTTAAGCGGCTGCATCCAGGAGGACACTGTTGTTCTATACCAGATGCTCCAAGAAAGGGACCAAAGTGAGCCAATGCTGATGAAGTACGAGGTCACTGCACTGCCTTTGTCAGAACACTCTTCTGGTGCGGAGTGTATAGCCGCTGACCTTCGACTAAGTGAAGCCTATACGCGAGCCACGGGTCACTTACCCGAGGGGTACGACCGGTTTGATTTGGTTTTTCGGGCCGCAGTCGCTGACAACCAAGGTATATTTGTGTGCGCGAAGGGTAGACTACTGCCGGACCAGGCACGGCCCTAAGCTTCTGCCGCTGAGAAGATTAGGGTCAGGTCTTTGATTTTTGATTCTCCATAGCTTTGCTAGTTGTAGAACATTGCGGGCAATAATAGTCGCCTATTTCCAATGGCTGGTTCTGGCGTTTGCCAGCCCGAAATCCATAAAGCAAAGACCTGACCCCGATTCTCTTTCTCCAGGCGTGCTTATAGCGAAGGCGGTAGAGTTGCCAGCATTTAGCGAATACGAACTGGGAAAACTAACTAGTACAGAGGCCTAACAGTTCATTACAATCGACGTCGAATCCGCCTCCCCGCGCCAGTACATGGTCTACGCTGTCGCTTCGCCGCGGTGAACAATGGGTAATTATATGACTCTTCAAATCCGCAAGAAAGTCGCACTTAACGAGAGAGTTATGCAAGAACCTCTCACCAGTGCAACTGAGCTCAAGAGACGAAATCTAATCTACATATCATCGATAGCAATACTATTGACCGTATACGATCTGAAAATAAAGAACGCCCCATGGATTGATATAGAAGTTCCCGAGGGAGATGTAAATGTACTGCTCGGTGCCGTATCCGTAGCTTTAATTTATGTATTTATGGTCTTTGTATTTTATGTAATTGCAGACCTCAGGCGCTGGTACCAGGCTGGTGAGTTGATAAGACTTGGCTCTTATTGGGACATGCTGCAAGAAATGAGCAGACACAACACCATGGTAAGTACGCATACAATCACACCGCCAGAATCGAGAGAAACAGAAAATCTTCAAAACGCAGCTAGAGGATACTTCGATGAAGCTACAAAATTTGGTTCAGAAATAGAACAGAAAATAAAAGATGTAGTCTCTCAGCAAAACGTACTGAGCAATATACAATGCTTAAGATTATTGAGCATCGATGTTGGAATTCCATTGGCTCTTGGTGCGTTTGGAATATCAAAAACATATATGGCAACAATCCCATTCCTTTCCGCAATCTTCGAGTAATTACGACTGTTCGTCTATGACGCCCAGCGAGTGTCAAGACCGCATAATATGGACTATGTATAATCTATTCTGGCAAGGGTTCTTCCGGTGGTTGGTGCAGCAAGCAACATAAACAGGCGAGACTATTTGTGCTGCCTGAGACGATCACCGAAACGTCGGTCCGCGCTTCCACAGTCAACCCCCGTTTGCTATCCCGACAAACAGAAGAGGCCTCTTTTCCAGCACAACACCCTGCCCGCTGTTGGACTTTTCTAACGGAATTAAACCTCCGGAAATAACCGGGACAAAATGCGACATTTTTCGGCCAAAGTTACAGAAATTTTATTTTCGGAGTTAAATACTTATAACCTATTGAATAATATAGAAAGATTAGGGTCAGGTCTTTGATTTTTGATTCTCCATAGCTTTGTTGGTTGTAGAACATTGCGGGCAATAATAGCCGCCTATTTCCAATGGCTGGTTCTGACGTTTGCCAGCTCGAATTCCATAAAGCAAAGACCTGACCCCGATTCTCGAGAAAATCTCGGTTGATCAGAGGAAGCAAATCGACGCTTTAGTTGCTTTAAAATACTATTTACATCGAGTTAAAACTGGGATCGATTGTGGAAAGCTGATAGTCAAGATTCTGAAGGACTGGGTGCCACGGAATACTAGCGTAACTGCCATTGTAGCTGCAGGAGGTGGCTCCGAGGTTGGTGCTAATCCTATAAACGCGGGAGCCGGAAACTGCAATACAATCCTTGACGGCTGCAAGATAGCTGTGAATGAAGTCGATTATTGGAGGGGTGAGATTGCATCAGCCATCAAAAAGTAACCGCCCCCCCCACTTTGTAAGCGGACCGACTTTGCCCACCAGCGACCGTCCGCTTATAGGTCAAGGCGGACATTCAGGCTCAGTGAATATCAAAACCTGCCTGCCAGCGCCCGCGCCTGGCCACTGAATTGCTGTGGGCAATAGCTTGTTTAGCCATTGTTAACGCCTAAATCTTGGGCTAGGTTGTAAGAAGGAGATATTACTCGGGATAGTGCGGCGTAGAACTCATGGCTTATGGAGCGCCTGCAAGATGCTTGTGTGCGTTTTCTATGCGGCTGCTATCGGCTTATGAGGAGTACAGTTTGGGAATCGCGGAAATAGTGCTTGAGTACCTAAAAGTCTTTTTAACAGCGCCGGTACTTTTTTCTATAGTAGCGCTGGTATTTTTGAGTTTATTTTTGTCGGAAATTCGATCGCTCATCAATAGGATTGCCAAAATCAAGATCCCGGGTGGCGGAGAAGTAAGCACTCCACAAAGTAATAGCATCAAAGATGAAGACGAAAAGCCAATTCCTCAAGTGGGGGAGCAGACTGTCACGGGCTTGCCCCCTGGCTTAACGCCCACTCAAAGCCAAGCGGTAGAACAGCTCGTGAGATCCCACATAGCCACCTCGTACCTTTGGGAATACAGGTATCTTAATCACTTTTTGCAACGCGGCACACAAGAAGCCCTTGATTGGCTGATTGGCTTACCCCATCCAACTACGTACGCGCACTACGATTCTTTTTGGCTACCACTAATACCGCCTGCTAATGAGCGCCATGCCATTATATCTGCGTTACAGATGCATCATCTTATTGTGCATGAAGGCAATGATGTAATAACAGTTACTCCCAAAGGCCTGGAATACCAAGAGTGGCGTGGGGTATTACCTGCGCGAACACCGCAATCCATCGGACAGTAAACTAGCGGATCTTTAGGCGTTATTTGGTAGTAGCACCATTCTCCTTCAGGTTAACTAGCTCATCCATGCTCAGTGAGCGTCAAACCTACACGCCAGCTCCCGTAGCTGCTCACTCAGCTGCTTAGTGCCAAGGTCATCGTCGGGCAGATGCTCAATCCACTACTGCGACATAACGCAGAGCAGCTTTGCCTCTGATTCCCTCAGGACTACCATGGCCGAGCAGCGGCTCAGTTCAATCGTTTCCATGACTATGCTCCCTTGCAGCTAAGCCAAGCATAGAATGGTCAACAGGACTATGAAGAACTAGATTCCACCGAAAATGCCTAGTTCGGCGAGGTGGTGGCGTTTAGAGTCATGTGTTTGGCGCTGATGGACATTCGCTGAAGGTGGGGCGGCATATATAGTCTCCGTTCTACTTTTGGAGAAATGCTATGGATACCAACGCTGAAGCTAAGTTCTCTTTTGCCACACTGAATCTCTGGCGTAAGGCTTACCTGGGCTTAGTTATGATTACTTATCTGCCCCTGGGAATCCTTGTGGTATTGGCCAATTTTGGGGAAGGGAGCTTTCCCATGGCCGTATTTGTGGGCGGTGGACTTATAGCGCTTCCCTTATGGACCTACCGAGCGGTCTGTGTCCGAAAGCTAAACCAACTTTGGGTGTTATCTGCTCTTAAATTAATTACTGGAAATCCAGTTGGGTGCCTAATAATGCTGTCCATCGGCCGTGTGACCAAAAAGGAAATTGAGGCTGTGGCAGTATGAACCTGGCCGCTAGGTCAATGGCGCTCGCCATCATGCCCATGGTAGCTGCCGCGATTGTCCTGTCTATTTCCAGTCGGAGTGCAGAAGCAGGGAGCGCAGGGTATGAGTGCCGAAGGACTTCAAGCAGTTTTGTGCATGAGGCGTGTTATGACCCTAATAGTAAGCGATTGAGGCTCTTGCTAAATAGCTCCTACTATCAGTACTGTAATGTCCCCGCATCGGTATACGAGGGTTTGATCAGGGCATCGTCGAAAGGGCGTTACTTCAACAGCAATATCCGTGGCGTCTATGATTGCTAACTGGCATGGCTTCAAGCTTAGCTCGGGCTCACAGGGGCTAATGCAAGTTTTATCCAGTAAACCAGAATGTTGATAGTCAGAGTGTGCTTTATGCCAAAACCGCAGTCGGTGTTTCCGTGGCGGCAATTTATTAACCAGTCATGCGGGATTACAGGTTAAGGGTTTAGGCCATTGCCATCACGGGTTACAGCTATACCGACTGCTATCCTGATATATTGCGGAACCTCATTATTACTAGACCTGAAATGGCCTTCTAAGCCATCCGTGAAAACACGGGTCCAGTTTTTCAGAATATCCGATTTTTTGTATAGTTCCTCTAGCTCTATGCTACTTGAAATTAGGGAATGAACATGGCGAACAAAGTTTTTGACCGCTTGTTAATTGAAAAAATTGACCAATTCAGGAGTGCATTCTCTAGCACTTCAAAATCAGTATTTTACGACGACTCCAAGAAGCGCATATTTCATACTGGAGAATTTGGTACCTACCGAGAGTCGGTGGTACGTGATTTTTTGAGATTTATTATTCCAAGAAGTTTAGATATATCTACAGGCTTTCTCATGACATCGCTGGATGACGTTAGCACCCAGTGCGATGTGGTTGTATTTGACTCCAATATGACCCCGATATATGAAGAAGGCGATAGACAGCGTTTCTTTCCAGTAGAGTCTGTGCATGGTATTGGAGAAGTTAAGTCTACAATGTCCAAAGCCGACCTTAAGATTGCCTTAAATAAACTAGCTCGAAATAAGGCTTTGAGTGAAAGAATGATTTCAACTCCAACAATCGTAAACAAACGACCTCCGGGCGCTTACGACCCTATAGACCATCCATATGACATTATCCCTTCATTCTTGATCTGTCAGAAGTTGGACTTTGATATTGCGAATATACAAGAGGAAATTGCAGGATATTACGAAGAAGATATAGAAAAGCGCCATCGTCACAACCTCGTGTTAAGTATTGAAGATGGACTTCTGGCATATTTTGATTCAAATAGTAAGACTCTACCGTATCCAAGGTTACGCCGAGCTGATCTAAAGGACCGATTTATATACCCTGATGTAAATGAAAACGCACATTTCAGGCTATTTTCGTCCTACATGTTTATGGTTACGTCCAGCAAAACCTTATTTTACCCAGACCCAACGAATTATATGCGGTACGACCCTGGTGGGTGTATTAGAGACAAGACATGACACGGCCCATCATCCCTCTGGAATTTTCTACGATTTGTACGTTTTGCCATCACAGTCAGCAGGCTTGCCTCGGCTTCACTCAGGATCACGGTGGCTTTACTCCTCCCCAATTCAACGGTTTTCATCTTATGTGCGCTGAGGGAACGTATGATGGCAGGAGAACGCCCGGAGTGGACAATTTGGCGTGTCTGGCCAATATGCTGGCGCTCTCAGCTCTCGATCATCAGCCTCTGGTAAATCAGACTATTGGCACTGAAGGCAAGGTGATTATGCCTAGCTAACCAAGGAGACTGAAATGAAAGCCACGATATTAACTGTGATTCTGGCGGCTACCTTTGCTGCCAGCATGGCAACTGCCCAGAACTATGTGTACTGCAAAGCCATCGACAACCCGAACGGCCCGGTTTATACCTTTGAGAACGCCTGCCCAGTAGGTTACTACCCGGTATAAAGCCCAGTGGGGACGCGCTGCATGTTCGCAGGCGTCCCTCTTTCCCATCCAATACAGCCCTACCAAGCTCGACCTATTTGGTGAAATCAAGCCGTCGTAAAAAACCGGGACAAAATTCGGCATTTTTCAGCCAAAGTTACAGAAAATTTATTTTCGGAATTAAATACGTATAACCTATTGAATAATATAGTATTTATACGGGCGTCTGTGCCCGCCCCGGGCACCAATAAAATTCTAGTTAAACACTACGTAACAACAGCAATGAACCCGCACAGTGCGGTCAGGTGCGCCTGCCCGGTCACGTCCCGCCCCGGGCACCAGCCACACCCAAACTCAAATCCTTCTGCATTAAGCCAATGAACCCGCACAGTGCGGTCAGGTGCGCCTGCCCGGTCAAGTCCCGCCCCCAGGCTGAGCGGCGTGGGGGCTATACTGTCGCTTATGTCTATTCAGGATCACAGCTCGGTATTTGACCTGGATCGATTCCTCTGGGCCCAGGAGCCGATCTATGCAACTGCCCTGGCAGAGCTCCGCCAGGGTAATAAGCAATCCCACTGGATGTGGTTCATCTTTCCCCAGCTTGCTGGCCTTGGTCATAGTTCAACGGCGCGGCTTTATGCGATCGCCTGCATGGAGGAGGCTGCTGAGTACCTGGCCCATCCTGTCCTGGGGCAACGGTTGATCGAGTGTGCGGAGGCGGTCTTGTCTGTCGACGGTAAGAGCATCCATGACATCTTGCACTCACCTGACGATCTTAAATTCAAATCATCGATGACATTGTTTTCGCGGGCAGGTGGTGCCTCCCGTGTATTTGAGCAGGCACTGGAGAAGTACTGTGCTGGCGAATCGGACGAGCTTACCCTGGCACTATTGCGGGAGATAGGGGGAGATCAAGGCACCATCGTTACTGCAGATATTTCTGCATAGCCTTTGAGATGACAGCTTCCGGAGACCCTGATTTTTACCCGTTGCCGATTGGAAGCTGCTTCCAACAGCAGTCGGTACATATTTCCCGTGCCTGCTCCTAGTGGTTCGCGATAGAACATGCTTTTTTCTTTGCAGCCACTAGGGTTGTCGCTCACATCCAGCTCGACCAGGATGCGGCCGTGCAAGTTGGCTTCCAGCGCGGTGATCTGGGCGGGCTCGGTCCAGCCGGCCTCAGCCAGAAGCTGTGCTGGCAATAAGAGAGTGCTGCCCAGCAGTAGTAGACGTGTAATTCGACTCATGGCTGTAGGTTCCTCCGCATGATCGCTTCCTTACAGGGGGAAGGGTCAGTCTAGCGTATCAGCCAGAGACAGGCATTGCGCTCGTAATATGCCCCCAAATTCCCTAATATCACGGGGCATAAGAATCCAATCCAGGTCAAACAGGGGTGTCATCTCTTGACCAGAACAATCAAGCTCATAGCCGCTGTCGTCTTCCTGTCAGTCCTGCCAGTTATGGCCCAGGACGGCAGCGATGTCAGCCTCGAACTGCCTCTCATCGAAAGCGCGATCACCCAGGCTGAAGCCAATACCGAGCTCAGCGAGGAGGATCGTAACAAGCTGCTGGACTCATATCGCCGCGCTCAAGGCACTATCCAGAGCGTGGCCAGCTTTAAGCAGAAACAGGAGGCATATGCGGCTGCCCAGAAGACCGCGGCTGCCGAGGCGGCGAAAATCCAGAAGCGCCTGGACAAGGATCAGGCGGCGGCTGAGGGGAAGTCTGCTGAACCCGCAGCCAACACCAGACTGGAGCAGGTAGAGCAACTGGTTCAGCGTGACAAGGCCGATCTGGCAGCACAGGAGGCAAAGGCCTCGGACCTGGACAGCCGCCTGAAAGCGGAAGATGGTCGCCCAACGGCCCTGCGCGAGCGTCTGTCGGAGCTCAAGCAGCAACAGGATGAAATCACAGCCGCCGCCAAGCTTCCCGCCGCTGAAGGGGAGACGGCGCTATTTGCCAAGGCCCGGACCTGGAATTCCACGGCAAAGTCTGCCGCGGTGCGCGCCGAGATCAGCATGCTCGAGGCTGAACTGCTAAGCCAGCCGATGCGTCTGGACTTGATGAAGGCACAGCGCTACCGGGCCAACTTTGACGTGGTGCAACTGCGGGCGCGTATCAAGGCCTTTGATTTGTACGCCATCAAGCTACGCCAGGGTGAGGCTGAGCAAGCCCAGGCAGAAGCCGAATCAGCCCAGGAGCAGGCTGCAGGCAAACACCCACTCATTCTTGAGCTTGCCCAGGCCAATGCAGATCTCAGCGGCACTATCACAGACCGTACCGCCGCGCTCGAGCGGATAAAGTCTGAGGAAGCCAGTGCTGAGGAGGACGCGCTGCGCTTCGAGAAGGACCTGCAGTCGGTGCAGAGAAAACTGGAAGTACTGGGTATGAGCCAGGCACTCGGGCGCGTTTTGCGAGAGCAACAGCAGCGAATGCCACAGCGCCACAAACCCTCAAGCACTCTGAGCCAGCGAGACAAATTGGTCTCCGACGCGAGCCTGTTGCAGTTTGATTACGAGGATGAGCGGCGCGAGTTGCGCAGTATCAGCCGTTTTCTCGACGCAAAGCTTGCCGAAGTGCCCCAGCCGGTCGCCGATGATATCCGGGATGACCTTGAGGAATTGGCCGGCGCTCGTCGCGACCTGGTCAAGCAGGCTGCCGATATTGAGGCGACTTATCTCAAGGCACTCGGTACTCTGGATTTTTCCGAGCGCCGCGCAGCGTCCGCCGCCGCCAGTTACAGGGAGTTTGTATCCGAGCGCTTGTTGTGGATTCGCAGCAATGCACCCATATCCTTTGAGACTTTCAAACCCATGCCGCAGGAACTCATGCAACTGCTGGCGCCGGCTGCATGGTGGCACTCTGTCCAGTTGTTTATAGGCACCCTGGTGAAGTCGCCGTTCTATGCGCTGCTGTTTTTGCTGGTGGCCGTGTTGTTTCGCTTTCGCCCAAGGCTGATAAGTCTTCTGCGTAGCGCCGGCGATGCAGTAGGCGATGTTGAGCGTGACCGCCTTCGTTACTCTTTCCGGGCCTTGGGTCTGGGGTCTTTGTTTGCCCTGGCCTGGCCCTTATTGCTGTTCAGTCTTGGCCTTACCCTGCAGGCGGCAGAAAACCCGACCAATTTTAGCAAGGCGCTGGCTGCCTCTTTGCAACTGATCAGTTATTACTTCCTGGTACTGGAATTTGTGCGCCTGCAACTGGTTCACGGCGGGCTGGTTTTGAGGCATTTCAACTGGAGCCCACCAATTACTGATGCGGTACGACGCGAGCTGACGGCGCTGGAGCTGGCCTTTGTGCCGGCGGCATTCACTGCGATGCTGGCGAATCGCGTAATAGATTCGGGAGGCAGGGACAGCGTGAGTATGATTGCCCTGGCCGTGACCTTACTCGCCATTGCCCGGTTTTTCGCCCGCATGCCCAATTTCATCAGCGCGCGCCTGGAACGCTCCCTCCGGTTCAGGCGCACGCCGCGCCGCTCATTACTGGCCCAGCTAACCCGGCAGGCCCTGGTCGGCATACCACTGGTGTTAGTGGTGGCGATGCTGCTCGGCTATGTTCACACCGCGACCCGCTTCCTGGTACTGCTATTACTCACCAATCTGCTGTTGGTCGGTGTCCTCCTCATACACGAATTCGGTATGCGCTGGCTAAGGCTATTGCGCTTGCGCCTGATTGAGTCGGAGCGTGCGATAGCACGGCAGATTGCCCTGGAGCGCGCGGCGGATCCGGAAGCGGACACGGACATCGCCGCGGAGGAGCCCCACGAGCCGGATCCGGAGGCCCTGGATGAAGCGGGGCGCAAATTGTTGCATGGGCTATTGTTGCTCACAGCAATCCTCGGTACCTGGGCTGTGTGGGCGCCGGTGTTGCCGGCCCTGGGTATCATCAACTCCATCGAGCTCTGGTCCACCACCGAACTGGTGGCTGGGGCGGAGGTGGCTGTACCGGTAACCTTGAGTGACCTCGGTGTGGCATTCCTGATCGGCTTCGCCGGTTTCGTCGCGGTTAAGCGTGTTCCCTCACTGCTGGAGATATTCCTGCGCCAGAAGGTGGAACTGACCTCAGGCAGTGTCTATGCGGCGGTCACGCTGCTGCGCTACGCTCTTATCATCTTGTTTGTTGTTATCGTTATTGGCCAGCTGGGTGGCAGCTGGTCGCAAATTCAATGGGCAGTCGCGGCACTCAGTGTCGGTATTGGTTTTGGCTTGCAGGAAATTGTTGCGAACTTCATCAGCGGCTTGATACTGCTGTTTGAACAACCGATCCGGGTCGGTGATGTTGTAACCGTGGGTGAGACCTCTGGAACGGTCACCAGGATTCAAATGCGTGCGACCACAATTCGCGACTGGGATGGCCGTGAACTGCTGGTGCCGAACAAGGAGTTCATTACCGGGCGCCTGCTGAATTGGTCCTTGTCCGACAAGCAGTCACGCATCAATATCAAAATTGGCGTGGCCTATGGCACTGACCTGCCGCTGGCCATGAAGCTGGCGCTGGAGGTTGCAGACGAACACGAACAGGTAATTGCTGATCCGGCCCCGTTCATCACCTTCGACGATTTCGGTGATAATTCCCTGTTGCTGGTGCTGCGTTGTTACCTGGCGAATGTCGACAATCGATTGACGGTATCCAGCCAGATCAGACAGGCGGTGAATGACAAGTACAACGCGGCTGGTATTGTGATTGCCTTCCCGCAGCGTGACGTGCACCTGGATACCAGCTCGCCGCTGGCCGTGCATGTTAAACAGCTAGATGGACTTCCAGCCGAATAAACGCACACCGGTCGGCGCGATGATCACGGCCATCAGGGTGACGAACAGGATATCGGGGTTGATGTGGTTTTCTTCCAGCCATGCCTGCGGCATATTGATTGCGAAAGTCAGGGTAGTGACCAGCACGATGAAAAACAGGTGGCGGTGGGCCAGCAGGCCGGCGACGCAGATCGCGACCAGGGTAATAATCAGATAATTGCGGTCTACACTCATCTGGTCCAGCAAATGCTGCCCGACATTAATGCCGATAGACAGCATAATGATCAGGAAAGAGATGATATAGCGGTCGCGGTTTGAGACCATAGTAATCATTACTTGTCAGTGCACCTGCAATTTAATGCCTAAGCTACTGTTTAGGCAAGTATTTTTAACTACTGATAGCTTACATTTTTACTCCGGAGAATTCGACACATTATGAAACAGGCACTGCTCACCATGCTCGAAATGCAACATCGTATGAACACCCGGGTGCACGAAGACTGGATAAACCAGCAGTTCGAATGGTATCGGGCGGTCTGGATCGAGTGCGGTGAGTTAATTGAGCACTTCGGTTACAAGTGGTGGAAGAAGCAGGTACCCGACATGTCCCAGGTACAACTTGAAGTAATCGATATCTGGCACTTCGGCATGAGTGCGCTGTTCACCGCTGACGGTGGTACCGAGGCCGTCGCAGACCAAATCATGGAGCAACTGGCAGGCTATGAGCCCTCGGGTGCCGATGTGCGCGATGCGACCGAGAGCCTGGCGCTGCATTCCCTGGAAACGCACAGCTTCTGTGCGGCGCGTTTCTGGGACCTGATGGCTGCGGCAGGGCTGGACTTTGAGTCCCTCTATCGCGCCTATGTCGGCAAGAACGTACTGAATTTCTTCCGCCAGGATAATGGCTACCAGGACGGTAGTTACCTCAAAAACTGGGCCGGGCGTGAAGACAACGAGCACCTGGTTGAACTGAGTGAGACTCTGGACAGTGATGACCCGGAATTTGCTGACAGCCTCTACAGCGCTCTGCAGCAACGCTATGCGGACTGCCGCGGCTAATGTCCAGCGAAGCGGACAAGCTTTCAACCTCAGCGCTGGCACGTAAGCTGGGCTTACCGGCGCAACAACTGTTTGCCACGCTGCGGGATTATGGCTGGATACAGCGGCACGAGGACAGCTGGCTGCTAACCGGCAAGGGTGAGTTTGAAGGGGGCAGCTATGTCGATAGCCGTCGCTATGGACGCTACATTGTCTGGCCGCAGGGACTGGAGAGCCATGCGCTGTTGAGCGCCATTGAATCCAATCAGCGTATCAGCGCATCAGCCATGCGCCGCTATTACCCCAAACTACACCCGCGCCAGATCAATCGGGCCATGGCTGAACTGGGGCTACAGGTTCACAGCGTATTGGGCTGGGAATTGACCGAGCAGGGTAAGCGGCTCGGTGGCTTGCAGGAAGAGAGTGAAAACAGCGGTGCATTTTACGTCACCTGGCCCCATGAAATTGTCGACCACCCGGTCATTCACCGGGAGCTTGCCGCGCAATCAGAGATAGGGGAGGAGCAGGCGCCTGTGGCTGCCGAGGATGATCTCTTCGCCAACCTCGGCGGCAGCGAGTTGGTCGGTATCGACGGTCACGCACTGGAAACGGAACTGGAGCTAAAAGTCTGCAACTGGTTGTACCTGGCTCAGCTGGCCCACTCCCACCAACGCGCATTGCCCGTGGAGGAGGTGTTGTACGGTGATTTCTATCTGCCGGCGGCACGGGCTTATATTGAGTGCTGGGAAGCAGAGGAGCCGGCTGAACGACTGTCTTTGAAACTCAAGAAACTGGATGTTTACCGGGAACAGGAGCTGCGCTTGATCGAGGTGAAAGCCAGTGATGGTGAGCGCCTGGACGAGGTCCTGGGCCGGCCTTTAATGGATTTTGGTATTCGGGTCTGAGCCTGGCGCCCCTGTCACAGCCTGCGCAAGTGGGCGCCACACTCCATGTGGTCGGTATAGGGAAACTGGTCAAACATAGCCAGCGCCTGTAACTGGTGAGTCTTGCAGATCTGCTCCAGGTTAGCTGCCAGGGTCTGCGGATTGCAGGATATGTAGAGGATGTTGTCGAAGTTGCTGACCAGCCTGGTGGTGGCCGGATCAAGACCTGCTCGCGGTGGGTCTACGAATATGGTGGAGAAGCGATAGTCTTCCAGTGGCTTCTGCAATGACTGCAGGCGACGAAACTGCCGTTCCCCAGCCAGGGCGCTACTCACTTCCTCGGCCGACAGGCGCGCCAACTCCAGGTTGCCGATTTTATTGATGTCCCGGTTGTGCAGTGCAGCCTTGATCGAGCTCTTGGCCACCTCGGTGGCCAATACCGCCTCAAAGTGCGCTGACAAGGGCAGGGTGAAGTTGGCATTACCGCAATAGAGCTCAAGCAAGTCACCGCCGAGCCCCTGGACCTGGCGACAGGCCCAGTTGATCATTTCGCAATTAACCCCGGCATTGGGCTGGGTAAAACCCTGCTCGTATTGGCGGTAGTGGTAGTCGCCCTGGGCCAATGGCAGCATTTCCTCGACAAAGTCCTGCGACAGCACCAGCTTTTGCTTGCGTGAACGACCGATGATATGGGCCTGTAATTGCTGTTCCAGCGCTCTGGCCGCATCTTCCCAATCCTGCTCCAGCGGCCGGTGGTAAACCAGGGTCACCAGCAGTTGTCCGCTGAGGGTGGACAGGAACTCTACCTGGAACAGCTTGCGGCGCAGCACCTCGTTTGGCAGCAGTGCCTGGCGTAGAAGCGGCATGGCTGCCTGGATGCGCTCGCTGGCAATGGGGAAGTCATTGACCGGTATCGGGGTCCTGGGGTCCTCGCGGGCGAACATGGCATAGAACAGGTCGTCGTCCTGGTGCCAGATGCGAAACTCGGCGCGCATGCGGTAGCCGCGGGGCGAGGAGGGCAAGAGCTCGGTGGGCGGCGAAGAAAATGGCTGAAACAGCGCCTGCACGCGCTCACTCTTGGCCGCCAGCAGTGCACTGTAATTGTCGGGGTCGTACTGGCTCAGTGGCATGGTGACAGGTTCCGCGGCGAGCCACTCACAGGCAGTTGTCCGGCTTCGGCAAGCCGGCAATTTTACTGCCCAGCCTGGCGGGGCTGCCTGGAAATAGCGACATCAGGTAAACACTGCGACCTTTTTCCGCCCCGAGTTCCTGGGCTGCGAACTTCACCAGCGCGCGGTTGGCCGGTGATGCCTCGAAACGCCGGTAAAACTCACGCAGCAGTTCTATGACTTCCCAGTGTGGCTCATCCAGGACTAAGCCCTCGCGCGCGGCGATGTCACGGGCCACTGCCGGTGTCCATTCTCCCAGTTCAAGCAGGAAGCCTTCCTTATCGTATAAAGAGTCACTCACGGCTCAGTACCAGCTTTGCACGGCGTGACACTCGACGCTGAGTTCAACGAAGCCAGCGTAGTCGACCAGCTCTATGCCCTCATCCAGCGCGCCGCACAGGCCGCGAGCTTCCACATCTTCGCGCAGGGCGTAGATGCGACTCCCGGACTCCCGCAGTCGGCTCGCATGAGTGGAATTTGTGTAGGCGGCGTACACGGCGTCCTGCAGCAATAAGATGCAGCTGTCGGGCAGGGCGACGCGCAGGCAGCTGGCCAGGGCATGATCATTATCGGGGCTGGTAAAGACGGCGTGTAATAGCATGTCAAAAAGTGATGACCTGGCCGAAGCCGTTAATAAAGCTGCCCACTTCTGTGTCATCCAGCAGCAGCACGTTGGCGCGCAGCTGTTCGACAGACAGGCCGCGCGAGACCAGCGAAGCGGTTTCAACGTAAACGCTATCGATGTCGTATAAGGGCAAGGAATCCAGTGTGCGTGCGACACTTTTGGCCTCAATAGCTGAGGGGTCCTGCTCCGGCAGCAACTGCCAAACACCATCGTCCATAAATAACAGGCTGATCGGCTGATCAAAGGCGGCAGCCGCCAGTGCCAGGTCGTAACCCGCCCGGGCCAGCGCCTGACCATAGGGGGGCTGGCGGAAGACCAATAGTGTGCTGTTGTCGGGCTGCTGCATGCTAGCTACCGAAGGTCAGCAAGCGGTCGGAATTGAGGCGGGCATCTATCAACTGCCCCAGACCTGACAACTCGAAGGCAGGGTGCGCATTGCTGGCACTGCAGCCATGTCGGCTGGCCTCGCCGGCGTCAAGCACCCCGCGCTTCAGTGCCGATGCGATACACAGGACCAGGTCAACATTGGACTGCTGGCTCAGCTCAGCCCAGCGTGCGACCCGGTCAACTTCATCCTGGGCAGGCTGCGCCATGGCATTTCCATGGTAGGTGCCGTCCTGGTAGAAAAATACCCGGTAGATCTCATGACCCGCCAACAGCGCCGCGCGGGCAAACTGCCAGGCGCTGTCACCGGCCTGGGCCTGGGGCGGGCTGAGTACTAGCAGGGAAAACTTCATCTTAGCCTGGGCTGGAGGATGCACAAACAAAAAGCCCCGGCAGGGCCGGGGCTCTTGTTGTTTCTGGCGGCTGCCTAGTCATCGCCACTAAGGGCTGTGAGCAGGTGCAGCAGGTGAATAAACAGGTTATAAATGTCCAGGTACAGTGCGACCGTGGCTCGGATGTAATTGGTTTCTCCACCATTGATGATGCGGCTGGTGTCGAACAGGATCAGGCCGGACATGATCATCACGACCGCAGCAGAAATCGTCAGCGACAGTGCCGGGATTCCCAGGAAGATATTGGCGATCATCGCTACTATGGCAACGAGCAGGCCTACCATCAGGAAGCCACCCATGTAAGAAAAATCCTTGCGGGTGGTCAGGGCGTAACCTGAAAGGGCAAAGAACACGACAGCGGTGCCGCCCAGGGCCTGCATAATAAGGGCAGGGCCATTGGCCATTCCGGCGTAGTAGTTCAGCATTGGTCCGAGTGCGGCCCCGAGTACGCCGGTAAAGGCAAATACTGCGATCAGGCCCTTGCCGCTATCGGCAGTGCGATTCACGACAAACAGCAGTCCAAAGCCAACCAGACTCAGTATCAGGCCCGCGCCGTGAGAGAGCCCCATCGCCATTGCTGCACCAGCGGTCATTGCGCTGAACAGCAAGGTCATGCTGAGAAGCATATAGGTATTTTTCAGGACACGGTTGGTGGAGAGCACAGACTCCATGCCACCAGCGTGGGTTGAATACAGGCTCTTGTCTTGGGTTTGCATGCTACAGCTCCATTAATCGGCAACGCGCCGTTATCAGTTAGACAGATAATAAGTCCGAAATATCCAAAATCAAGTCTTGTTCGTCTTCTGTCGCAACTTGTATGGTCCGGGAGTCAATCTATAGCCCCTTGATTTGTAGGGCTTTTATCGGGGTGTATGGGCTGGTATCGCGCCCATGCCGGGGAATGTAGGCACCTGGGAAAAGTGGCGGTGGGCGTAGGATTCGAACCTACGGAGGGTCTCCCCTCAACGGTTTTCAAGACCGCCGCTTTCGACCGCTCAGCCAGCCCACCGGAAAGATATAGCTGCTGCGGCAAGCCGCAGCAGGCGAGGATTATACAGCTCTGTTTTTCGCTGACAAGCCTTCTATTGGCTCTCGGATTCCGGCATGGATGCCGTGCCTGAGCGATCCCGTGGGTCATTGGCAGCACGTGGGGCCGCCTCGCGTTTTTGCTCCACCGGAGGCGCAATATCACCACTGAAAAGCTCACGATGACCGGTTTCAATAGTGACTGCCTCCACCGGTTTCGGTGCAGATCTAGGGTCGTTGCTGGCGCGTCCGCCGCTGGCCGCAGCCGGCGCGGGTTCTTCAATCGTTGAAGGCTCTTCACTCGCTGAGGGCTCTTCACTAGCTGAAGGCTCTTCACTAGCTGAAGGCTCTTCCTCGACAATCGCTGAGGGCTCTTCATCCGCTGAAGGCTCTTCACTCGCTGAAGGCTCTTCCTCGACAACCGCTGAAGGCTCTTCACTGGCTGAAGGCTCTTCACTGGCTGAGGGCTCTACAGCTTCCGTCACGGCGGGGGCCGGCTCAGCGGCAAACTCTGCCGCAGGTTCCGCAACAGTCTCCACTGGGGCAGTCCCTACTGCGGCATCTGCTGTCGCGGTGTCTATATCTTGTTGTTGTGGCTCGATGGCGACTACTTCGGCGCCAGCGGTAGCAACAGCTTCAGTCCCAGCTACCGCAACTTCGGTAATAGCATCAGAGGACTCTTCCGGACGCTTGCCGCGACGGCGGCGACGGGGCTTGTCATCTCCTCGCTGCTCGGCCGGCCGCTTGCGCGGACGATCTTGCGACTGCTCGCTGGCGACTACTGCATCGTCCTGCTGCTCTGCCCTGGCTTCCTGATTGTTCTCCTGATTGCTGTCCTGGTTGCGATCGCGGTCACGGCCGCGTCCACGGCGACGCCTGCCACGGCCTTCACCGCCCTGTTCCTCACCCTGACGACCTTCTTCACGCTGGCGGCCTTCTTCCTGTTGACGGCGTGCTTCTGTCTGGACGCTATCATCGCGCTGACGGCTCTCATCACGCTGACGGTTCTCGCCTCGCTGACGGTTTTCACCCCGCTTACGGCCTTCGCCACGCTGGCGACCATCATCGCGCTGACGGCTCTCGTCTCGCTGACGGCTCTCGTCTCGCTGACGGCTATCATCGCGCTGACGGCTCTCGTCTCGCTGACGGCTCTCCTGTTGGGAGTCAGCAGCAACCTGGCGTTTATCATCCTGGTCCTTGCGGCCGCGCTGGCGTCCATCCTCTGCGTTGCGCTGACGGTTATCACCACGACCGCGGCCACGACCACCGCGACTGCGATTGCGGCCACGGTTTTCCTGGCGTCCGCGTTGGCCACGATTGTCACTGCGCTTACCGCGTGCTTGCTTGTCCTTCGGTTCGCTGACCTCCGGTTCTGCTTCGGCGCCACCAAACAGGGCAGTAGCTATACGTTTGAACAAGCCGGGTTTAGCCGCGTCTTTCTTATCGCCTGACCCGCCTCGGCGTGCTTGCTTGTCTTGTTGGCCTGCATCTTTGCTGGGCTCTGGCGCCGGCTGCTGTGGTGCGACGCTCTGCACAGCGGCCTGCTGTTGAGGAACATCCACTGGCACATCTGCCGGTACCTCTTCTTCCTCCGGAGTAATGTCGATTTCGAATGACAAGTCCTTGCGCTCTACAACCTCATCATCTCGCAGACGTTCAACTTCGAAGTGTGGCGTCTCCATGTTCTCGTTGGCCAGCACGACCACGCGTACCTTGGTCAACTCTTCGATATCGGTCAGTCCCGAACGCTTCTCGTTGAGCAGATAGGTAGCAACCGGCACCGGCACAATAGCGCGCACTTCAGCAGAGCGTTCTTTGATGGCTTCTTCTTCCAGCAGGCGCAGAATAGCCAGCGCCAGCGACTTGGTGTCGCGTATGGCGCCCTGACCGCTGCAGCGTGGGCAGACGATGGCGCTGGTTTCTCCCAGCGAGGGTCGCAGCCGCTGGCGTGACATTTCAAGCAAGCCAAAGCGCGAGATGCGACCGACCTGGACCCTGGCCCGGTCAATCTCCAGGGCATCGCGCATGCGGTTTTCCACAGCGCGCTGGTTGCGCGCCGCCAGCATATCGATGAAATCAATTACAATCAGGCCGCCCATATCTCGCAGGCGCAGTTGGCGAGCAACTTCATCTGCTGCTTCCAGGTTGGTCTGCAGCGCAGTGTCTTCAATATCCTTGCCGCGGGTGGCGCGGGCCGAGTTGATATCAATAGACACCAGGGCCTCGGTGGGGTCGATCACAATCGAGCCACCGGAGGGCAGCCGCACTTCACGCTGGAAGGCCGTTTCGATCTGGCTCTCGATCTGAAAGCGGTTGAACATGGGGATGGTATCTTCGTAACGACGGATACGATTCTCGTACTGGGGCATGATATGGCTGACAAAAGTCAGTGCATGCTGGTGCGCTTCGGGAGCGTCGATGAGAACCTGGTCGATGTCGTCGCGCAGGTAATCCCGAATGGCACGGATAATGACATTGCTTTCCTGCAGCAGCAGGGAAGGTGCTTTTTCTTCGTCGCTGGCTTCCTTAACCGCGTCCCAGAGCTGGGTCAGGTAATTCAGGTCCCACTGCAGTTCTTCGCCGCGGCGACCAATACCCGCGGTGCGGATGATGACGCCCATGCCGTCGGCCAGTTCCAGTGAATTCAGCGCGTCGCGCAGGTCGCTGCGGTCTTCGCCTTCAATCCGGCGAGAAATACCGCCGGCGCGGGGATTGTTGGGCATCAGTACCAGGTAACGCCCGGCGAGGCTGATAAAGGTGGTCAGGGCGGCGCCCTTGTTGCCGCGCTCTTCTTTGTCTACCTGGACAATAACTTCGGTGCCTTCTTTAACCAGGTCCCTGATCTTGGGACGACCTTCGCCATTACCACCCCCTTTCTTGGTGAAGTATTCGCGGGCAATCTCCTTCATCGGCAGGAAGCCGTGACGTTCCGCACCGAAATCCACAAATGCGGCTTCCAGGCTTGGTTCTACCCGGGTTATTTTGCCTTTGTAGATATTGGATTTTTTCTGGACGCGGGTGCGATTTTCTATGTCGAGGTCGTAGAGGCGTTGCCCGTCGACCATGGCAACTCGCAACTCTTCAGGTTGAGTTGCATTGATTAGCATTTTTTTCATGTGTACCACACTATTTGTGGCACAGCGGGAGCCGCGGTAGTTGAAGCCAGTTGCGGGGTCTAACCCTCGCCATCTCGCCAGGTCCTCCACCGTTCATAGATGGGGACTTGCGTTGTTTCGTCTTACCTTAAGCCGACCAGACAAATGCCCTGTGTGTCACATCTGTACTGTGTAAGGTCTTGCTTCAGGTTTTTGCTTCTGGACCAGCTGCCACATGCACCTGGCCCACACGAATTTCTGCTCTTGCTCAACTGTCCGCCAGCTTCTTGCTGTGCGGTTCATTCACGTGTCGCGCAATTTCTGGTTGTCGACACTCGTATAAAACGTATATGTTGTGCCCGCGTGGCCGCTTCATGGCTGCGGCCGCCACCTCACCTGGGCAGTCATTCGCCGGTGAGCGCGCTGGAAACTGCGCGGTAGTTCGTACGACGTGCGCGATCCTTGTTACCGGATCCCTTGGGTCACAGGGCGGCAATATAGCAGCAATTTCTAAGCCCATCAAATAGTTACAGATAGTTACAGATTATGAGCCAGGCCCGAATAATTGAAGTCAGCGAGGACTATGCCGGGCAAAGGCTGGATAACTTCCTGCTGCGTGAACTAAAAGGCGTCCCCAAGACGCGTCTCTATAAAGCGTTTCGAAAAGGCGAGGTGCGGGTTAATAAAGGCAGGGTCAAGGGAGATTACCGCCTGGTAGCCGGCGACCAGGTGCGCATTCCTCCCCTGCGAGTGGCAGAAAGATCCGCCCCCACCAGGGTCCCAGCACGCTGGTCTGCTTTGCTGGAGCAAAATCTGCTTTATGAGGATTCGGGGCTGTGGGTATTGAATAAACCCTCGGGCCTGGCCGTGCACGGCGGCAGCGGTTTGAAAGTTGGCTTGATTGAATGCCTGCGCCTGCTGGAGCCAGAGGCACGCTACATGGAACTGGTCCACAGACTTGACCGTGATACCTCCGGTTGCATCATGGTGGCCCGCAAAGCCCCGGTACTTAAAGCTCTGCACAAGTTGTTGCGTGAAGACAAGGTGGATAAACGCTACCTCGCCCTGGTGGCAGGTCGCTGGTCGCCGCGGCGACGCTTTGTCGAGGCGCCCTTGCAAAAGAATACCCTTAAGTCCGGCGAGCGTATGGTGCGGGTAGACCGGGAGGGCAAGACAGCGAGAACAGAATTCAGTGTAGTGGAGCGCTTCGATGACGCCACGCTCATCGAAGCCAAACCCATAACCGGGCGCACCCACCAGATACGTGTGCACGCCCAACACGCCGGCCACCCAATCCTGGGGGATGAAAAGTATGGTGATCGAGATGCCAATCGGTGGGCCGCAGGGCAGGGACTGCAACGACTGTTCCTGCACGCCGCATCCTTGAAGCTGAGCCTGCCCGACAGCGGCCGTTTGTCGGTCTCCGCGCCACTCGATCGAAATCTCGAAATACTTCTTGAAAAGCTTCGTAAGTAATTGAATGTTAATAATATTTGACTGGGATGGCACTCTCTGCGACTCGACCGGGCGCATCGTAGAGGCGATGCAACTGGCAGCGCGTGAGAGTGATGTCGAGGAGCCAGCCGGCGCCGCCGTTGAGAACATCATCGGCCTTGGCTTGCCGGAAGCCATGCAGGCACTGTTCCCGGAGCTGGACGACGCTGCCCGTACCCAGCTGCGCGAGAATTACTCGCGCTGCTACGTTGAGCTTGACCAGGAGCCGGCAGAACTGTTTCCCGGCGCCATGGATACCCTGGAGCAGTTGCGTTCACGCGGCCACTTGTTAGCGGTGGCTACAGGCAAAAGCCGGCGCGGACTGGATCGGGTGACACGGGGCTTGAACATGGCGGGCTATTTCGATGGCAGCCGCTGTGCCGATGAAACCCGCTCCAAGCCACACCCTCTTATGGTGCAGGAACTACTGCAGCAGTTACTGGTACCCGCCACGGAAGCCGTGGTCATCGGTGACAGCGAATACGATCTGGCTATGGCACGGTCGGCGTCGGTGACGGCCGTTGGCGTCAGTTTCGGTGTTCACAGTGTGGAGCGGCTGGCTCAGCACCAGCCCGAGGCCATTGTCGATGCCTTGCCGGAGTTGTTAAGCCTCGAGTTCATCAGCTGAGAGCCGCTGTCAGTCAGCCGGTCGCAGTGGATGCATGCCGATTTGACCCAGCATCTGGCACAGGGCTATCAGTGGCAGGCCTTCCAGGGCGGTAGGGTCGTCGCCCTCAAGCCGCTCGAACAGGCTGATGCCCAGTCCTTCACATTTGAAACTACCGGCACAATCGAAGGGTTGTTCCAGCTCAAGGTAGCGCTGGATTTCGGCGTCTGTCAGTTCCCTGAAATGTACAGTAAAGGGCACGCTGGTGGCATTGTCCTCAAACCCGGGTGCGAGCTGACAGAGCCCGGTGTGGAACTCCAGCCGACGCCCGCTGCTCCTGCGCAGCTGCTCAAAGGCGCGATCAAAGCTGCCTGGCTTACCCAGCAGCTCGCCGTCGAGGCTGGCCACCTGGTCGCTGCCGATCACCACAGCATCGGAAAAACGCTGGGCAATCACCCTGGCCTTTTCGGTCGCAAGACGCAGGGACAGCTCTCCAGGCGGCTCACCTTCGCGTGGACTTTCGTCAATATCGGGAGCCACCGCAGTGAACGGAATTTCCAGGCGCTTCAGTAATGCCTGTCGATAGCTCGAGGCGGAGGCCAATATCAGTTTCATCGATGTCCTGCGATGTTATAGAACTGCCTGTATTTTAAAGAATTTTTTTGACAAGGCACGATTCCGTCCCTATGATTGCGCGCCTATGTTGACAGAGCCCCTTCCGACCACACTGGATGTACGTAAAGCGGCGGCTCGCGAGGCCACTGTCAGCGGTCTGGTACCGCTGTCAGAACTGGCGAGATTACAGGGAGTTCTGGCATCGAATCAAGGCAACGCTGAAGCCCATTGTGCCTTCAGTCGTGACGAGGAACACCGCTACATCGTCACGGTCAGTGTTACTGCCGCTGTTGAGGTTCGCTGCCAGCGGTGTCTGGAGAGCATGCCGCTCAAGGTTGAGTCTGAAAATCAGCTCGCCATTGTAGGGGATGACGATCAGGCCAGGCAGCTGCCAGCCCGGTATGAACCGTGGTTGGTAGAGGAAGAGCAGGGGAATTTATGGTCTCTGGTAGAAGACGAACTGATTTTGGCAGTGCCCATCGTTAGCTACCACGATACTGATGCGTGTAAACAATTGTTGGACGAGTATAGCCAGCCGCCAGAAGTTGTGGAGGAGGCAGGAGATAACCCGTTCAAGGTGCTGGAGCAATTGAAGCCCGGCAACAAGTAAGCAGGAGATTTATCATGGCTGTTCAAAAGAGCAAAAAGACGCGTTCGCGTCGCGGCATGCGCCGTTCCCACGACGGGCTGGGTGGAAGCACCCTGTCTGTTGATCAGACCACCGGCGAGACCCACCGCCGTCACCATGTGACAGCAGATGGCTTCTACCGTGGTCGCAAAGTGGTAGAGCGCGGCGAAGACGAGTAAATAGTTGGACTCTCGGGTCCGGCTTGCCGTAGATGCAATGAGCGGAGACCACGGTCTCCGCAGCGCGGTACCCGCATCCCTGCAAGTTCTGCAGGAACACCCCAATCTGCAACTCTCGCTGGTTGGTGATAGCAATGCAATTGAACTGGAACTCCAGCAGCATGATACTGCCGGGGCTTTGCCTGCGCGTCTCGATATTGTTCACGCCGATACCACCCTCGCCATGGATGCACCAACTGCACAGATTTTGCGCGGCTCTCAAGGTAGCAGTCTGCATGTGGCCCTGGGCCTGCTCGGTGCCGGCCAGGTCGACGCTGTCGTCAGCGCCGGCAATACCACCGCCCTGATGGCGCTGGGCCGACGTCAGGTCGATATGCTGCATGGCTTCAGCCGGCCGGCCTTCTGTTCCGCCATCCCGGTAAATAAAGGCTTTTCCTACATGCTGGACCTGGGCGCCAACGTGGATTGTGATGCCCGGAGCTTGCATGAGTTTGCACTAATGGGCACTGCCCTGGTCAGCTCCCTGGAGGAATGCGAGGTGCCGCGGGTAGCCTTGCTTAGCAATGGACGCGAAGCCAATAAGGGCGATGCGGTAATCAGGCTCGCGGCAGAGAAACTGGCGGCGGACGAGAGGCTCAACTACTGTGGTTTTGTAGAGGGCGACGATCTGCACCTGGCCAGGGCTGAGCTTATCGTGTGTGACGGCCTGCTGGGCAATGTGGCGCTCAAAACAGCGGAAGGCACGGCCGAACTGGCAGCTGACCTGGTCCGCCAGAGTTTTGCCAGCCACTGGTGGTATCGTTTGCTGGGCTTGATGGTGCGGCCGGTACTGGGGCAGTTGCGAGTCTCGCTAAGTGCGGAGCAATATGGTGGCGCCTTTCTGCTGGGTTTGCAGGGCGTGGTGGTGAAGAGCCACGGCGGATCCACTCCCCGGGCCTTTCGCGCGGCCCTGGAACAGGCAGTGCTTTGTGTAGAACATAAGATGGTGCCCAGGCTGGCCCATTATCTCGATAATCAGGAGAGTGCAGAATTATGAATAAGAATGATCTGGCCTTCGTATTCCCGGGGCAGGGGTCCCAGAAGATTGGCATGCTGGCGGCGGCGGCACAGAACCCGGTTATTACCGACACGTTTTCGGAAGCTTCTGCGGCACTCGGTTATGACATGTGGGACCTGGTGCAAAACGGTAGCCAGGAGCAACTCAATCTCACGGAAACGACCCAGCCGGTTCTGCTGACCTCCAGCGTGGCGTTGTGGCGTGCCTGGCTCGCCCATGATGGTCCGATGCCTTCGCTGATGGCGGGCCATAGCCTGGGGGAGTTTTCCGCCCTGGTTTGTGCCGGCGCCATCAGCTTTGTCGATGCGGTAGGCCTGGTGCAGCAGCGGGGTGCGGCGATGCAGTCAGCCGTGCCAGTGGGCGAGGGCGCTATGGCGGCAATAATTGGGCTCGATGATGACGCGATAAATGATGCCTGTGCCGATGCGGCGGCCGCCGGCGAAGTAGTTGCGGCGGTGAATTACAACTCTCCCGGGCAGGTGGTGATAGCCGGCAAGGCAGCCGCGGTGGATGCCGCCATTGAGCTGTGCAAGGCTGCGGGTGCCAAACGGGCCATGCCGCTGCCGGTGAGTGCGCCTTTCCATACCGAGTTGATGCGGCCTGCGGGGGAGAAATTGCAAGAGGTACTGGCGGGAATCGACGTGTCTGCGCCGGATATTCCTGTCATCCATAATGTGCATGCCCAGACAGAATCTGACCCGGAGCAAATTCGAGCGCTGCTGGTGCGGCAAATTTATAGCCCGGTGCAGTGGACGGCCTGTGTTCAGGCAGCCGCGAAAGCCGGCATAAGCAGCCTGGTTGAATGTGGTCCCGGCAAGGTATTGAGCGGCTTGAATCGTCGTATCGACCGGGCACTACAAAGTTACAGCATTGAAGAGCCAGCCGACCTGACGGCAAGCCTGGCTGCAATTACGCAGGAGAACTGAGATGGAAGCGCGCATAGCACTTGTCACTGGAGCGAGTCGTGGCATCGGCCGCGCAATCGCTGAAAAACTGGCGGGGGACGGCTTGACCGTCATAGGTACGGCAACCAGTGAAGGCGGTGCCGAGGCAATATCGGCCTACCTCAAAGAGCTTGGTAACGCAGGCACCGGCAGGGTTTTGCGTGTCGATGATGACGCCAGCGTCAGTGAGACTATCGCCGCAATTGCCACAGAATTCGGAGCGCCGACGGTGCTGGTAAACAACGCCGGCATAACCCGCGACAATATCCTGATGCGCATGAAGGAAGACGAGTGGAACAGTGTCATCGACACCAACCTGAATGCCCTGTACCGGGTTTGTAAAGCCTGCGCGCGGGGCATGACCAAGGCGCGCTGGGGGAGGGTGATCAATATCACCTCCGTGGTCGGGTCGATGGGTAATGCCGGGCAAAGTAATTACGCAGCCACCAAGGCCGGTGCCGAGGGGTTCAGCCGCGCCCTGGCTCGCGAACTGGGCTCTCGTGGCATCACTGTTAACTGTGTGGCGCCCGGCTTTATCGATACTGATATGACCCGCGAGCTGCCGGAGCAGCAGCGGGAAATGTTACAGCAACAAATCCCGCTGGGGCGCCTGGGCGACGCGGATGAAATTGCTGCGGTGGTAGGGTTTCTGGCAGGGGACTCAGCTGCCTATATCACCGGTGAGACCATACATATTAATGGCGGAATGTATATGACATGAGTGTTGAAAGCAGCATGTACATATCTGTAAAGAGCGAGTAAAATCCCGCCGAACCGCATACCAGTCGGTATTATTAATTTACAGGAGCACACACAAACCATGAGCAGCATTGAAGAGCGCGTAAAAAAGATTGTTGCAGAACAACTTGGCGTTAAAGAAGAAGAGGTTGCTACCTCTAACTCTTTTGTAGAGGATCTGGGAGCTGATTCTCTCGACACGGTCGAGCTGGTTATGGCTTTGGAAGAGGAATTTGAAACTGAAATTCCCGATGAAGAAGCTGAAAAAATCACAACTGTTCAATTGGCGATTGATTACATCAACGCAAATCTCGCCTGAGCAAACCCCCTGGAAACACAGCGCAAGCCGTCTCTATTGACTCAATAGGGCGGCTTTCGTGTTATAGGGGCAGTTAAAGTTTACGATGAGGACATAGCGGTGTCGCGCAGACGAGTGGTAGTGACAGGACTCGGCATGGTCAGCCCGGTGGGTAACACCGTTGAGGAGACCTGGGAGAATATCGTGGCTGGCCGCAGTGGTGCGGCCACTATTGACAGCTTCGATGTGTCTGCTTTCAGCACCCGGTTCAGTTGCAGCGTGAAGAACTTCGATGCCTCGCCCTATCTGGCGCCGAAGGACTCTCGCAAAATGGACCTGTTTGTCCAGTTCGGAATGGTGGCCGGAATCCAGGCCATGGAAGATGCCGGCCTGGAGATTACTGAAGAAAATGCACCCCGCGTGGGCTCCTCTATCGGCTCCGGGATTGGTGGTATAGGCCAGATTGAGAAAAATACCGAGATAATTCGCACCTCCGGACCCCGTAAGATATCGCCATTCTTCGTTCCCGGTTCAATCATCAACATGATCTCCGGCAACCTGTCGATCAAATACGGCTTCCAGGGCCCGAACCTGGCCATGGTGACTGCCTGCACTTCCGGTACCCATAATATTGGTCTCGGGGCGCGCCTGATTGAACGCGGTGACGTCGATGCCATGATTGTCGGCGGTGCCGAGATGGCCACCACACCGGTTGGTCTCGGCGGCTTTGCAGCGGCCCGGGCATTGTCGACTCGCAATGAAGATCCAGCTGCAGCCAGCCGGCCCTGGGACCGGGATCGTGATGGCTTCGTGCTCGGTGATGGCGCCGGGGTAGTGGTGCTGGAGGATTTCGAGACAGCCAGGGCACGTGGCGCCAATATCTATGCCGAGTTGGTCGGCTTTGGCATGAGCAGTGACGCTTACCACATGACTTCTCCGCCGGCGGATGGGCGCGGAGCGCTGCAGGCCATGCAACAGGCGGTATCAGATGGCGGTATAGACGCCTCACAAATCAACTACATCAATGCCCATGGCACCTCAACGCCTGCCGGTGACACTGCGGAATGCTGTGCGGTCAAATCACTGATGGGCGCCGCCGCCGGTAATGTGGCGGTGAGCTCAACCAAGTCCATGATTGGTCACTTGCTGGGTGCAGCCGGTTCGGTTGAGGCGATATTTTCCGTCCTGGCCCTGCGCGACCAGGTTGCCCCGCCAACTATCAATCTGGATAACCCGGAGGAGGGCTGTGATCTGAACTTTGTTCCCCATACGGCCCAGGAAATGCCCATCGACTACTCGCTGTCCAATTCCTTTGGCTTTGGTGGCACCAACGGCAGCCTGCTGTTCAAGCGGCCTGACTGATTCCCGGCTGATGCCGTTACCCGTTCACTGGGTAAACTGTGATCGCAGTGCCACGCTAAACCCGGCCGATCGCGGTTTTCTCTATGGTGACGGGCTGTTCGAAACCATTCGTATTCACGCTGGCAAGATTCACCTCTTGCCCCTGCATCTGGCGCGCCTGCGCCAGGGTTGCCAGGTGCTGGATATAGCCCTTGATGAGGCCGTAGTGCTCAGGCAACTGGAGCTGGCGCTGGACTACCTGGAGCAACACAGTATTGCTGATGCTGCTTGCCGCCTGGCGCTCAGTCGCGGTGTTGGCGAGCGCGGTTACGGAGGTACCTGTGGTGAGTCCACCGTAGTCCTGTCACTCAGCACTGCCAGCGCCTGGCGTGAGCCTGCTGCGGAACTGGATATCATCATTTGTGAAACAGCCCTGGCAGCACAACCACTCCTGGCCGGCATAAAGCACAGCAACAGGCTGGAGCAGGTGCTGGCCGCCAGGGAGCTTGAGCGCCGGGGCGCCGCCGAGGGCTTGATGCTCAATTATCGTGGCGAGATTGTCTGTGCTGTGGCCGCCAACGTGTTTGCCTTGTTTGAAGGTTCCCTGCTTACGCCGCCCATTGCAGACTGTGGCATCGCCGGCACAGTACGCCAGTTGATACTGGACGAGTTGGGGCCAGCTGCGGGGCTGGATGTGACGGAGCAGCCGTTTACAAGCGCAGACCTGCAACAGGCCCAGGAGTTGTTCCTGACCGGTTCTATTGTCGGCATTCGCTCCGTCGCCAGCTGTGGCGACCAACGCTTTACCTCAACCCGGTGGGGCGATACTCTGCGCAGCAGTTTCTACGAGTGGTCTGAAACCTCCTGACGATGAAAAAAATTGCGCTGCTGATTGGCTGCCTGCTGCTGGCTGGCATAACCGTGCACCTGGTGTGGGACTGGTGGTACAGCCCGGCTGGGGATCAGGCGGAGGCGGTGATTGTCATCGATAGAGGCAGCCCGCTGACTTCCGTAGCGGCTGAACTGGAAGCCAGGGGCCTGTTGCGCTGGCCGCAGCTGTGGACCCTGGCGGCGCGACTGCAAAAACTTGATTCACGCATAAAACCCGGTGAGTACCGCATTGCTCGCAATACCAGCCCGGCCGAACTTTTGCAGGCCCTGGTGCAGGGCCGGGTGATTCAATATAGCGTGACACTTCCAGAGGGCATTAGTCTTGCAGTGGCACTGGAGATCTTGCAACAAGAGGGGGCACTGCAAGCGACCCTTGATGGGAGTGGAGACTCGCGTTTACTGGCGCTGGTTGCACCTGAGGAATCGGCGGAAGGCCTGTTCTTTCCCGATACCTACATTTACAGTCGTGGCGAGAGTGACTACGACATCCTGCGCCTGGCTTACCGACGCATGCAGGCCCAGTTAAACTCCGCCTGGGAGGAGCGCGATGTGGGCTTGCCCTATAAGACGCCTTACCAGGCACTGATAATGGCATCCATCGTGGAAAAAGAGACGGGGCTTGCCTCGGAGCGGGAGCAAATTGCCGGCGTCTTCGTGCGCCGCCTGGACAAGGGCATGAGGCTGCAGACTGATCCCACCATTATTTATGGCCTGGGGGAGAGCTTCGATGGCAATTTGCGGCGTCGTCACCTGGAGGATGCAGCGAATCCCTTTAATACCTATAGACACCACGGCCTGCCTCCAACGCCTATAGCCTTGCCTGGCGCCGCGGCAATATCCGCCGCCGTTCATCCAGCAGCCGGGGAGGAGCTGTATTTTGTCGCGCGCGGCGATGGCAGCCACCAGTTTTCCAGAACCCTGGATGCACATCAGCAGGCGGTGACCCAGTACCAGCTGCGACGCAGGAAAGGCTATCGTTCGGCGCCCGCTGTGGAATCCGAGAGAGAAAATCCATGAGCGCCCGCGGTCTGTTTATTACCGTTGAGGGTGGCGAGGGTGTCGGCAAGTCGACCAATATCGAGGTGCTGGAGCAGTGCCTGCAGCAGCGTAACATTCCTTACCGGCTGAGCCGTGAGCCCGGTGGCACGGCCCTGGCGGAAGCCATGCGTGGATTACTGCTTGAAGTCCAGGATGAGCCGGTTGCGCCGGTTACCGAGCTGCTACTCATGTTTGCCGCCCGGGCACAGCATATCCAGCAGGTGATAGAGCCTGCCCTGGCTGCCGGCGAGTGGGTACTCTGTGATCGCTTTACCGATGCCACCTATGCCTACCAGGGCGGCGGGCGCGGATTGCCCGGAGAGTGGGTTACACAATTGGAGAATCTGGTGCAGGGTGATCTGCGCCCCGATCTGACCCTGTTGCTGGATGCACCGGTGGCGGTGGGGATGGCCAGGGCCGGGCAACGTGGCACCCTGGATCGCTTTGAACAGGAACAGATCGCTTTTTTTGAACGGGTCAGACAATGTTATCTAGAGCGGGCAGAAGCTGAACCGGGCCGCTTCCGGGTTATCAATACCGACCGCCCGCTGGCCGATATTGCGGCTGAATTGCGCCAGATAATGGGCGCGCTGGAGCCCTGCCATGGAGACTGAGCGGCACTGGGCGACGGCTCCACTGCCATGGCAAATGGACAACTGGCAACAGTTGTTGCCGCTGGTGGAGTCTAGCAAGCTGCCCCACGCGCTAATGGTGGCGGGACCAGCGGGGATCGGCAAGCGGCGCTTCCTGGAGGCCCTGGCGGCCCTGGTACTGTGCCAGCAGCCGGCGGCTGGCACGGCCTGTGGCAGTTGTCGGGCCTGTACCTTGCTGGATGCCGGCAGTCACACTGATCTGCTCTCGGTTAGCACCGAGGAAGACAGCCGGGTCATAAAGATTGACCAGGTGCGAGCGCTGATTGATTTCGCAGCCAGGACTCCCGCGCTGGGAGAGCGCAAGGTGATTTTGCTGGGGCCGGCGGAGCAAATGAATATTAATGCCGCCAACGCAGTGCTCAAATGCCTGGAGGAACCCAGTCCCAGTACCCTGATACTGTTGTACAGCCACCAGCCCTCCAGCCTGCCAGCGACGGTGCGATCGCGCTGCCAATCCCTGGTGCTGGCCACCCCTGCGGTGGAGCAGGCGCGGGATTGGCTCACGCAACAGCTGGGCCAGGAACAACTGGCCACCCAGTTGCTCGACTGCAGCGCTGGCAGGCCCCTGGCGGCCATGGAACTGTTTCACAGTGACGGGCTAGACAGCCAGCTGGCCGTGCGCAAGGGGCTGCAGGCCGTTTTACAGGGCAAGCTGTCAGCCCTGGAGTTTCCCCAACTGGTGGCAGATATGGAGCTTGGCAGCGTTTTAAGGCTGTTGCAGGACATTCTGGAGCAGCATTTACGCTCCCAAACCAGTGCCGGGGATCGTCTCTGCCAGCGCAGATTCCTGCTGCGCGACCAATTGGCGAGGCTGCAACTATCTATCGCCAACGGGGCTAATCCCAACCGGCAATTGCTGGTTGAGGACTGCGTCGCACAATTGACCAGGGTTGTAGGCGTAAATGCAGCTTAGTGCTAGTATTATCGTCCGGTCGCTGAACAACGGGGAAGTCGCGTGAGTCAACAACAGGGCGGTCGCAATGGCATTTTGTCATTGACGATCAAGGACAAGGCTGTGCTCTACTCGGCCTATATGCCGTTTTTACATCATGGTGGCCTGTTCGTACCTACCAACAAACCCTATAACGTTGGGGATGAGGTCTTCATGTTGCTCAACCTGATGGACGAGCCGGACAAGATACCCATCGCGGGCAAAGTGGTCTGGATCACGCCCAAGGGGGCCCAGGGCAATCGCACCGCCGGTATCGGCGTGCAGTTCAGCGAAGAAGACGCCACGGCGAATTCAAAGATAGAGAACCACCTGGCAGGCTCTTTGGAGTCAGACAGGCCCACCCACACGATGTAAAAGCTGTCCCCGGCGGGCGGCCCAGGCATCAGTCCAAAACACTTGATACAACTCGCATACAGCAGCCCGGGATCTCCTGCAGGCTTAGCGTTGACGCTTTTTCTTCGCCCAAAAAAATGGGCTCCAAGAAGGAGCCCAATAAGACCATTAGGAGTGAAACATAAAGGAATTGCTTCCCTGATTGGAGTACTTACGTACTCCAGTAGGCATCCGTTTGAACTAGGGGATGAATGCCCACGACTTAAGTATTGCTCAAAATTGGTAATTTTCCACATTTTTTTGCGGAAATTTTTAAATTAATTTGCGATAAGCAAGTAACATCTAATTCCATGGCCCGAAAACACTGTGTCTGAGCCGTTTCTCAACGGAATTATCGAAGGCTTTTATGGCCGGGAATGGGACTGGTCCGCGCGCCTGGCCTACGCCGACTACCTGCTGGATTCTGGGCTCAACAGCTATATCTACTGCCCCAAGTCAGATCCCTGGCTGCGCAAGCGCTGGCAGCAGCCCTGGCCCAGCGAAATGCAGTCGCAGTTGGAAGCCTTGCAGCAGAGCTATGCCGAACGCGGCCTGAACTGGGGAGTCGGCTTGTCTCCCTATGCCCTGTATACCGACTATTCCGCCGCCGCACGCCGTCACCTGCAGGCTAAAATTAGCGGACTCAATCAACTGGGTGGCAGTCTGCTGGCCATTTTGTTTGACGATATGCCGGGGGATTGCCCCGATCTCGCCGCCCGCCAGGCAGAAATCCTGGCCGATGTCTGCGCCTGGAGCCAGGCGAGCACAGTGTTGGCCTGTCCAACCTACTATTCCCATGATCCGGTATTGGAAACGCATTTTGGCGCGATGCCGCAGGGTTACTGGGAATCACTGGGTAGTTTGCTACCCCGGGAAGTGGGCGTTTTCTGGACTGGTAACCGGGTCTGCTCTGAGACTGTCAGCTGCGGCGATCTTGAACTTATCACTGAGTTGATGGGCCGCAAGCCAGTCTTGTGGGACAACTACCCGGTTAACGACGGGGCCAAAGCCTCACAATTCCTGCATTTGGAGCCGCTGCCCGGTCGGGAGGAGGGGTTGGCAGGAGCACTGTCCGGCCACTTCTGTAACCCGATGAACCAGGCCTGGCTATCGCGCTATCCACTTTCTGGCCTGGCGCGCCTCTACGGTGGCAGGGCCAGCACCTGGGAGGATTGTTTTGGCGCAGAACTGGCAGCACAGCTAAGACGCGACCAGGCCGGTTTCGAGCAGCTTGGGCTGACGGGACTCGACGCCGGAGAGAGGCAGGAACTGCTGCTGTGCTACCGGCAATTTGACCATCCAGCGGCCGCCGAGGTCTGCGACTGGCTGGAGGGGAAATACGCCTTCGATCCGGCTTGCCTGACCGGTTAAATCAGCCTGTTTTCGCGGTTGAACCACCCCGGTGTTTGTGGCAGAATCTGCGCCCTTGTGGCAGGCCTGGCTGCACTGATCTGGTCGCGAATTAATTCTCTATTTATCAACATGTTATGAGAATTTGCTCAAGTACTTTACAGTGCTGGTTATGAAGCTGTGCCGGGAAATTTTTGCGAAAGTGGCGGAATTGGTAGACGCGCTGGATTTAGGTTCCAGTGCCGCAAGGCGTGAGAGTTCGAGTCTCTCCTTTCGCACCAGTAATAAACTCTGAGGATTATTCATGCAGGTTTCTATCGAGACGACTTCGGGTCTGGAGCGTCGTTTGACGGTGGGTGTTCCCGCCGAGCGAGTGGAGAGCGAAGTTAACAATCGCTTGCAGAAAGCGGCGAAAAATATCCGCCTGGATGGCTTTCGTCCCGGTAAGGTGCCGATGAAGGTTATCAAGCAGCGCTATGGCGACGGCGTGCGCCAGGAGGTGCTGGGCGAAGTCATGAGCCAGTCCTTCTACGAGGCTGTAAACCAGGAAAACCTGCGCCCTGCAGGCCAACCCAGTATCGAGCCGAAGACGCTGGAAGAAGGCAAGGACATTGAGTTTATTGCCACCTTCGAGGTTTTCCCGGAAATCGAGCTGGTGGACATGGACGGCTTTGCCGTGTCCAGGCCCACCGCTGAGGTTACCGATGCCGATGTGGAAAATATGATCGAAGTATTCCGCAAGCAGCAAGGCGGCTGGGAGAATGCCGAGCGTGCGGCGCAAGAGGGCGACCAGGTAAACATCGATTTTGCGGGCACCCGTGACGGTGAGGCCTTCGACGGTGGCAGCGCCGAGGGCAGTGAGCTGGTACTCGGCTCAGGCCGCATGATTCCTGGCTTTGAGTCCGGTATCGAAGGGATGAAAGTGGGCGAAGAGAAGGTCCTGCAGCTGAGCTTCCCCGAGGACTACCACAGCGAGGAACTCAAGGGCGCGGCAGTAGAATTCAAGATCACCCTGCACGAGCTTAAGGAGCAGGTGATGGCGCCTTTGGACGAGGAATTGTTCAAAAAATACGGTGTCGAAGATGGCGGTGAGGAGCAATTCCGCAAGGAAATTGCTGAAAATATGGCGCGTGAGCTGTCAACGGCCGTCAAGAACAAGGTCAAGCAGCAGGTTATGGACGCTGTGATCGAGTCACACCAGTCCCAGCAAGTACCGCAGGCGTTGATAGACAGCGAAATCAACGGCATGCGCCAGCAAATGTTCCAGCAGTTTGGCGGTGCCGGCAGCGAAGACATGGACCTGGAGAGCCTGTTGCCCGCTGACATGTTCCAGGAGCAGGCGGAGCGGCGAGTCAAGCTCGGTTTGGTATTGAGTGAAATGATCGCCAAGAACGAGCTCAAGGCTGATGCTGACAAGGTTCGTGAGGCAATCGAGGAGATAGCCTCAACTTACCAGGAGCCCGAGCAGGTAGTTAACTGGTATTACTCAAACCAGGAACAGCTTTCCGGCGTAGAAAACATGGTGCTGGAAGAGCAGGTCATCGAGACCTTGCTGGAGAGCGCCAGCGTCAGCGAAGAGTCTTGCACCTACCAGGAAGCCCTCGCACAGGGACAGGAGAGCCAATCAGCATGAGCGAATATAACAACGGCATTCAGGGCAGTAACGCCAGCGTAATTACCAATCTCGGCCTGGTGCCGATGGTGGTAGAGCAAACCGCGCGTGGCGAGCGCTCCTACGACATTTTTTCGCGCTTGCTCAAGGAGCGCTTGATATTTGTGGTCGGTCCGATAGAGGACCACATGGCCAACCTGATCGTGGCGCAGCTGCTGTTCCTCGAGGCGGAGAACCCGGATAAGGATATCAACCTCTACATCAACAGCCCCGGCGGTTCAGTCACCGCTGGCCTGGCCATCTACGACACAATGCAATTCATCAAACCCGATGTGAGCACCACGTGTATAGGCCAGGCAGCCAGTATGGGCGCGTTTTTGCTGGCCGGCGGCGCCAAATCCAAGCGCTTCTGCCTGCCTAATGCACGCACCATGATCCACCAGCCCAGCGGCGGAGCCCAGGGACAGGCCACGGATATCGATATTCACGCCCGGGAAATCCTGATTATCCGGGAGCGTTTGAATTCCTTAATGGCAGAACATACGGGCCAGGACCTGGAGACCATTGAGCGCGACACCGAGCGTGACAACTTCATGAACGCAGACCAGAGTAAAGAATATGGCCTGGTGGACGAAGTAGTAGGTAACCGTGCTGAAGATGCCGGTAGCGGCAAAAAGAAATAGCCAATAGTGGTACAGGTAAACAGCCGTGAGCGGTACAGGTAAACAGCCGTGAGCGGCAGGTAATATCAGGCCAAATCAGGCCTCTGCGAGCAAAATATTGTAACAGGCTCGCAGAAGCAGTACAGGGGCTTGCAATGTGCCCGGAAAATCAGCATCTTAGAGGCATACCAGCCCGCTTGGACAGGGCCTTATACAGGTAGTGGTAAATGACCGACGAAACAACGAACTCGGGCGATGATGGCGGCAAACTGCTGTATTGCTCCTTCTGTGGCAAGAGCCAGCACGAAGTTCGTAAATTAATTGCCGGCCCCTCGGTATTCATTTGTGATGAATGTGTTGACCTGTGCAACGACATAATTCGCGAGGAAGTCCAGGAATCTGGCGGCGACAGTTCGCAGGATCGCCTGCCGGTACCCCAGGAAATCAAGAACATCCTCGATGAGTACGTCATCGGCCAGCAACGGGCCAAAAAAGTGCTGTCCGTGGCGGTTTACAACCACTACAAGCGACTGCGGCACGACGATGGTCGCACTGACGAAGTGGAACTGGGCAAGAGCAATATCCTGCTGGTTGGTCCGACCGGTAGTGGTAAGACCCTGTTGGCGGAAACCCTGGCACGGCTGTTGGATGTACCTTTCACGATTGCCGACGCAACCACGCTGACTGAGGCCGGTTACGTTGGCGAAGATGTGGAAAACATCATCCAGAAGTTGCTGCAGAAGTGTGATTACGATGTGGAGAAAGCCCAGGTGGGCATTGTCTACATTGATGAAATAGATAAAATCTCACGCAAATCAGACAACCCGTCGATTACACGGGATGTTTCCGGGGAAGGCGTGCAACAGGCGCTGCTCAAATTGATAGAAGGCACGGTAGCCTCGGTGCCCCCCCAGGGAGGTCGCAAGCATCCACAGCAGGAATTCCTGCAGGTCGACACCTCCAATATCCTGTTCATCTGTGGTGGCGCTTTCGCCGGGCTTGATAAAGTCATTCGCGAACGTTCCGAGAAGGGCGGCATAGGCTTTGGCGCTGAGGTCAAGAGTAAGGACAACAGCAAAAACGTTGGCGAAGTGCTGCGTGAACTGGAGCCGGAAGACCTGGTTCGCTATGGTCTGATCCCGGAGTTTGTGGGGCGCTTGCCGGTAATAGCGACGCTGGAAGAGCTCGATATTGACGCGCTGGTGCAAATCCTCACCGAGCCAAAGAATTCCCTCACCAAGCAGTACAGCAAGTTGCTGGAAATGGAAGGCGTGGAGGTTGACTTCCGCGAAGACGGCTTACGTGCTATTGCCGAGCGGGCCATGGAACGCAAGACTGGCGCCCGCGGACTGCGCTCCATTCTGGAAGCGGTGCTGCTGGACAGCATGTACAACATCCCTTCGCGGGATGATGTCAGCAAAGTGGTCATTGATGAATCAGTGATCAAGGGGGATTCCGAACCCCTGCTTGTCTACCAAAACAGTGAGCCGCCGGAAGCGGCTGCAGCCGAGGAATAAGCTGCACCACTGAATTTGAACGCCGGGTGTAGTCTCTGCGCTTCACCGCTCTCAAAGTCACTGTCGCGGCGGGGAAGCCCCCTCGAGGCCTTGCATTAACCGTTATTACCCCCATATCACAGTCAAAGTGATGCTCCAGGGAGAGATCTATGGGTTCTGAAAGTGTTGTCAAGCTGCCGCTGCTGCCCCTGCGTGATGTTGTGGTCTATCCACACATGGTGCTGCCGCTCTTTGTTGGACGCGAAAAGTCCATCGAAGCGCTGGAGGACGCCATGGCGACTGACAAGCAGGTGTTACTGGTAGCCCAGCGCAATGCTTCCGAAGATAACCCCGGGGTTGATGACGTATACCAGGTAGGCACCGTATCCAGCATCCTGCAACTGCTCAAGCTGCCTGATGGCACCATCAAGGTGCTGGTGGAGGGTGGTTATCGGGCCAGTGTGGACAGCGTCGATGACGGCGAAGAGTTTGCCGTTGCCGAAGTACGCGAAATCGAGAGCGATGATATTCCAGCGGAGGAGGCGGAGGTATTGCTGCGCTCTACCATCTCCCAGTTTGAAAAGTACGTAAACCTGAGCAAGAAAGTGCCGGGCGAGGTTCTCACCTCACTGTCCGGCATCGATGAGCCCGGCCGCCTGGCGGACACCATTGCAGCGCATATGAGTGTTGACCTGGAGCAGAAGCAGACGATCCTGGAGATCGCTGGTGTGCGCGAGAGGCTCGAGCACCTGATGGGCCTGATGGAAAGTGAAATCGACCTGTTCCAGGTCGAAAAGCGCATTCGCGGACGCGTCAAAAAGCAGATGGAGAAGAGCCAGCGCGAGTATTACCTGAATGAGCAAATGAAGGCTATTCAGAAAGAACTGGGTGAGCTAGACGAAGAACCCAACGAGATTGAGGAACTCCAGGCCAAGATCGAAGAGGCCAAGATGCCTGAAGAAGCGGCTGAGAAAGTCGGGGCCGAGCTGAACAAGCTGAAGATGATGTCACCCATGTCGGCAGAGGCCTCCGTGGTACGCAGCTACATCGACTGGATGCTCAGCGTGCCCTGGTCCAAGCGCAGCAAGGTCAAGCACGACCTGAAGCGGGCCAGCGACATACTGGAAAAAGATCACTATGGCCTGGAAGAGGTCAAGGAGCGCATTCTGGAATACCTCGCAGTTCAGAAGCGCGTGCGCAAAATCAAGGGGCCGGTTCTGTGCCTGGTAGGCCCGCCGGGAGTGGGCAAGACCTCCCTGGGTGAATCCATTGCCCGTTCTACCAATCGGAAATTTGTACGCATGGCCCTGGGCGGCGTGCGTGATGAAGCCGAAATTCGTGGTCACCGCCGTACTTACATCGGCTCAATGCCAGGCAAGTTGTTACAGAAAATGGCCAAGGCCGGCGTACGCAACCCACTGTTCCTGCTAGACGAAATCGACAAGATGGGTATGGACCACCGCGGCGATCCCGCCTCGGCCATGCTGGAGGTGCTGGACCCTGAACAAAACCACGCCTTCAATGACCATTACCTGGAAGTGGACTACGACCTGTCCGATGTGATGTTTGTCTGTACCTCGAACACCATGAATATACCGGCACCGCTGCTGGATCGTATGGAAGTCATCCGCATACCGGGTTATACGGAGGATGAGAAGCTGAATATCGCGCAGCGCTATCTTATTCCCAAGCAAATGAAGCATAACGGGCTCAAGCAGGATGAAGTCGAATTCTCCGCCGAGGCGGTGCTGGACATCATTCGCTACTACTCGCGAGAAGCCGGCGTGCGAGCGCTGGAGCGCGAGATCGCCAAGGTCTGCCGCAAAATGGTCAAGGCTTTCAGCTTGAAGGAGCAAACTGCGCCGGTGACGGTGGTCCCGGATATGCTTTCCGACCTGTGTGGTGTGAGAAAGTACAACTTTGGCTCTGCCGAGGAAGAGAACAAGATCGGCCAGGTTACAGGCCTTGCCTGGACCCAGGTTGGTGGCGAACTGCTGACCATCGAGGCGGTAGCGATTGCCGGTAAAGGTCGCCAGGTGAAAACAGGCTCCCTCGGTGATGTTATGCAGGAATCCATCCAGGCCGCCAACACGGTAGTACGCAGTCGCTCCCAGGTGCTGGGTATACCCGCCAGTTACCACGATAAGCACGACGTCCACATCCACGTACCCGAGGGTGCCACGCCCAAGGATGGCCCCAGTGCCGGCATAGCCATGTGTACCGCGATGGTCTCTGTGCTGACAGATATTCCGGTGAAGTCAGATGTGGCCATGACCGGTGAAATTACCCTGCGCGGCGAGGTTCTGCCCATAGGGGGCCTCAAGGAAAAGCTGCTCGCTGCCCATCGTGGCGGCATCACCACGGTGGTCATTCCCAAGGAAAACGAGCGCGATTTGCAGGAAATTCCGGACAATATCAAGGCCGACCTGAAGATCTGCCCGGTCAAGTGGATAGACGAGGTGCTGGATATTGCACTGGAAACAATGCCCGAGCCGCTGTCCGATGAAGACTTCCTGGCCGACCCCATCAGTGCGACAGAGGGCACAGAATCTGAGGAAAAGAATCGCATAAATACTCATTAATCAATATGCTGTTCGTATTGACCGGATTCTTGTATCTATATTAAAGTCATAGGCCTAAATGCACTGGTGTTTAGGCCATAACAAAAAAGTCCATGCAGTTAAATACGAAAGGGGATAAGTGTGAACAAAACTGAACTGATTGATGCTATTGCAGCCTCCGCAGACATTCCGAAGGCCGCAGCAGGTCGCGCTTTGGATGCCGTGGTTGACTCCATTACTGGTGCTCTGAAAGGAGGTGATTCGGTCGCACTGGTAGGTTTCGGTACATTTACGGTTAAGGACCGTGCAGCACGTACCGGTCGCAACCCTCAAACGGGTGCGGAAATTCAGATTCCTGCTGCTCGCGTGCCAGGCTTCAAAGCCGGTAAGGCACTCAAGGATGCTGTAAACAGCTAATAGCAAAACGACAAATACGGGAAAGAAGGCGCACTTTTCGGTGCGCTTTTTTTTTGAGGTTATTGAAGAAAGATGCTCCAGACTCTACGGAAAAATCTCCAGGGCACTATTGCCAAAATCATCGTCGCCATCATCGTGGTCCCCTTTGCCCTGTTTGGCATTGAATCACTGGTCAGTGGCGGCGGAATCCAGTATGTCGCAGAGGTCAATGGCGAGAAAATCAGCGCCGTAGAACTCCAGCAGCAGGTCAATCAACAAAAGCGCCGCTTGTTGATGACCATGGGGGACAGTATTGACCCCAGTATGCTTGATGACCAGATGCTGGCCGCTCCGGCCCTGGAAATGATCATCCAGAAATCATTGCTAACGCAGGCCGCCGCCAGTTACGGGCTGTCCATAGCGGATGAGCGACTGGGAGAGTTCATTGCCAGCATGGAGGCGTTTCAGATCGATGGTCGCTTTGACCCCAACCTGTTTCGCCAGATCGTCTCCGACCAGGGTTACAGCCCGGCCGGTTTCCAGGAGGCACTGCGCGAGGACCTGATAATGTCCCAGTTGCGGGCCGGCGTGGCGGGATCATCATTCGCTACCGAATTGGAGGTTGAGCAACTGGCGGCAATCAAGCAGGAGCAGCGTGACATACGCTATACGATACTGCCGCTCGAGCAATTTCGCACCGATGCCGCTATCAGTGAAGAGGATATTCTGGCCTGGTACGAGACCAACCAGGCCCTGTACATGACTGATGAGTCGGTACAGCTTGATTATATTGAGTTGACCGTGGATGACTTCCGCAAACCGGTAGACGAGTCGGAAATGTTGGCGGTGTACGAGTCGGAAAAGGACAGTTTCCAGCTGGCGGAAGAGCGCCGGGTGTCCCATATCCTGATTGAACAGGGCGCGGATGAAAGCGATGAGGCCGTGCAGCAGCGCCTGGAGGCAGCGCAGCAGCGTACTGCCGAGGCCGACGAGAGCTTTGCCGTGCTGGCAGAGACGCTGTCTGATGACGTCGGCTCCGCCAGCATTGGCGGTGACCTGGGCTTTACCGCGGGGGATGCCTTCCCCGAGGAAATGGAGGCTGTAATCGCCTCCTTGTCACTGGACCAGGTGTCTGCCCCGGTGCAAACAGATGCCGGCTGGCACCTGATTAAACTGACCGAAGTTCGCGCAGGACAGAGCCGCAGCTTTGCCGATGTGCGAGCGGAACTGGAAGCGCGCCTGCAGGACGAGCAGGCCAGTCGTGACCTCGTCAAGTCGGTGGAAAGCCTGCGGGACCTGGTGTTTAACGCTGAAGATCTCAGCGGGCCCGCGGCAGAACTGGAGCTCAGCGTTGAGAACAGCGCGCAAGTGCTTCGCAACCAGCCCGCTGGTCTGTTCGCCAACCCGCGCCTGATTGCGGCGGCATTTAGCAGCGATGTATTAAATGAGGGCTACAACAGCGAGGTCATCGAAATCGAGTCAGAACACTTCGTCGTTCTGCGGATACGTGAGCACGCTTTGCCCGCAGCCAAGCCGCTGCAGGACGTGCAAGCAAGTATATTGGCTACCCTGCGCGACCAGGTCGCGGGAGAGGCAATCCGCGCACAGGCCCGGCTATTCTTGCAGCAATTGCGTGAAGGAGCGTCTATTGAAGAGCTGGCGCTGGCAGCTGACTATCGCTGGCAAGTTGAGCTGGGGGCTACCCGCGATAGCCGCGCGGTTCCGGCCGAATCACTGCGTCGCGCCTTTGAGCTGCCTGCACCTGTCGAGGGTGAAAGCGAATTTGAATTTGTTGAAAACGGTACTGGCGATATCGAGCTGTTTGAGCTGGTGCGGGTGACCCCTGTCGATACGGCAGTGCTGGACGAGCTGCAACGGCAGCAAATCAATGCCGAAATGGTCGGCGAAAATGGCCGTCGTACCGATGAGTACTACCAGCAACAGCTGCGCAGCGTTGCAGAAATTTCTCGCAGCTAGCCGGCAGGCCGAGACTCACACAGAGGATTTACAGTGTACAAGGTTCTTACACTCAACCAGATCTCGGTAAAGGGACTGGATCGTTTTTCACGGGAAAATTATGAGCTCGCCAGCGAGTTCACCCACCCGGACGCCATACTGGTGCGCAGCCACAAGCTGCAGCCAGGTGAGATCGCCGACTCCGTGCTGTGTATAGGTCGCGCCGGGGCAGGCACCAACAATATTCCGGTGAGCGATTGCACATTGCGCGGCATCCCTGTTTTCAATGCCCCGGGAGCCAACGCCAACGCGGTGAAGGAATTGGTTGCTGCGGCACTGCTGCTTGGTTCACGCGGCATTGTAGAGGGCGTTAGCTGGGTCAACACGCTGACCGAGATGAGCGATGAAGCCGAATTAAATCGCACGCTGGAGGCACAAAAAAAGCAGTTCAAAGGCAGCGAGCTGACGGGCAAGACCCTCGGCGTGGTCGGTCTGGGTGCAATCGGTTCGATGGTTGCGGAAATGGCCCTGACCATGGGTATGGACGTGTGTGGATATGACCCTGCGCTCTCTGTAGAGGCGGCCTGGCGACTATCCAGCAGGGTGCAGAAGGTAGACGCCCTGGCTTCCCTGTTCAGCCGCTGTGACTATATCAGCCTGCACCTGCCGGTGTTGGACAGCACTCGTGGGCTGGTCAACGCTGAGCTTCTACAGGGCGTGAAACCGGGAACCTGCCTGCTCAACTTTGCCCGCCAGGAGATCGTCGATACGGCCTCAGTGGTTGAGGCCCTGGATGCCGGCCTCCTGCGTCGCTATATCAGCGACTTCCCACAGCCTGCACTGATAGGGCGGGAGGACGTATTGCTGATGCCGCATATCGGCGCCAGCACCGACGAGGCCGAGGAAAATTGCGCCATGATGGCGGCCGACCAGTTACGGGACTTTCTGGAGAACGGCAATATTCGCAACTCTGTGAATTTTCCAACCCTGCTGCTGGAGCCCAGCGAGGGCGTACGCCTGGCGATCAGCAATGAAAATATACCCAAGATGCTGGGTAACTTGCTGTCGGCCCTGGCTGATGAAGAAATCAACGTCATCGATATGCTGAACAAGAGCCGGGATAATATCGCCTATAACCTGATCGATGTGGCTGCTGAGCCCAGTGCGAAGGTACTGGAAAAGATGCGGGCCCTGGAAGGCGTTATCAACGTGCGCGTCATCAGCTAGGCCCCAGCTGTCCAGCCTCATCGCATATGCCTGACGAGACACTGGAACAACTAAGCCGACAACTCAGCCCGGCGCGCGACCTGGATAATCCACCGCTGCATCTCTGGCAGCCGGCACTATCCGGTGATATTGATATTGTTATCCACCGGGATGGCAGCTGGCACCACGAGGGCGCGGTCATCGAGCGTGCCTCCCTGGTACGACTGTTTGCCAGCATTCTGCGGCGTGAGGCGGATGGCGACTACTACCTGGTAACACCGGTTGAGAAATGGCGAATCCGGGTGGAAGATCTTCCGCTGCAAATCGTGGATTTTGACATTGAGAACCCCGCTAGCGCCGAGCAGACGTTCGTGGTGAGCACGAATACCGGGCGCCGCTATGTGATTGGCGAGAAATATCCCCTGTACATGCCCGCAGCCAGCGGCGAGTTTGAGGTAATTCCCGCGGTATCACTGGACCATGGCCTCGCGGCCTCTTTCAGTCGCGCCGCCTGGTACCGATTGGCTGAGGCCTGCCAGGAGCGGGAGGGGCAGGCCGGGATAAGTAGCGAGGGCTTGTTTTTCCCTATAGCGGCCTAAGCGGTTCCCGGTTACATGTTGGGGTAGTTGGGTCCGCCCAGACCTTCCGGGGTCACCCAGACGATGTTCTGGGAAGGGTCCTTGATATCGCAGGTCTTGCAGTGCACGCAGTTTTGCGCGTTGATCTGAAAACGCGGTCCTGCAGCATCATCCACAATCTCATAGACTCCCGCCGGGCAATAGCGCTGGGCCGGCTCGTCCCACCTGGGCAGGTTCACCTCAATCGGGATCTGTGGGTCTATCAGGGTCAGGTGGCAGGGTTGGTCTTCTTCGTGATTGGTATTGGAAAGGAATACCGAGGAAAGGCGGTCAAAGCTGATGCTGTTGTCAGGCTTGGGATAGTCGATGACCTTACTCTCAGCTGCCGGCTTCAGGGTGGCGTAGTCCGGCGTGCTGTCGCGCAGGGTGAAGGGCAGCCGGCCACGAAAGATAGTCTGGTCTATCCACACCAGGCCGGCGCCCAGCAGGGTACCGAACTTATGCATGAAACCGGAGAAATTGCGGGTGGTATAGAGCTCAGCAAAGGCCCAGCTGGCCTTGAAGTTATCGTCGTAAGCTTCCAGGTCTGCCGGCGCAGCGTCGCCCTGTTGCAAGGCGTCCACCACGGTTTCCGCGGCGACCATGCCACTTTTCATGGCGGTATGGTTGCCCTTGATCTTGACGCTGTTGAGCGTGCCCGCATCGCAGCCGATTAACAGGCCGCCGGGAAAGTGCATTCTGGGCAGAGAGTTGGCGCCGCCCTTGGCAATCGCACGTGCCCCATAGGTCAGGCGAGTACCCCCCTGCAGGTGCTTGAGCGTTTCCGGGTGATGCTTCCAGCGCTGGAACTCCTCATAGGGGCTCACATGGGGGTTGCTATAGTTGAGGTCCGTAATCAAACCCAGGTAAACCTGGTTGTTTTCCGCATGATAGAGGAAGGCGCCGCCGCTGGAGCCACTCTCTGCCAGGGGCCAGCCCAGGCCGTGTTCTACCAGTCCTTCCTCGTGTTGCTCCGCAGGGATTTCCCATATCTCCTTGATGCCGATACCGTAATGCTGTGGGTCGGAATCCTTGTCCAGATCAAAATGCTTGATCAACTGTTTGCCCAGATGTCCGCGAACACCCTCGGCAAACAGTGTGTACTTTGCGTGCAGCTCCATGCCAGGCATATAGCCGTCTTTCTGCTCACCGCTGGCGCTGATCCCCATATCACCCGTCGCGATGCCTTTTACTCGGCCGTCTTCATGGAAGAGCACCTCAGCAGCGGCGAAGCCCGGGTAAACCTCAACGCCGAGGCCCTCAGCCTGTTCTGCCAGCCAGCGGCATACATTCCCCATGGAGACAATGTAGTTGCCATCATTGTGAGTGGGCTTGGGAATCAGGAAGTGGGGGAGCTTTATGGCGCCTGTCGCACTCGTGTAGAAGAAAAACTTGTCGCCCGTAACCGCGCTGCCCATGGGGGCACCCTGGTCTTTCCAGTCGGGGAACAGCTCGTTCATGGCGCGTGGTTCCAGCACGGCGCCGGACAGGATATGAGCACCCACTTCCGAGCCTTTCTCAACTACGCAAACCGTGATTTCCTGTGACTTTTCGGCGGCCAGTTGCATGATCCGGCAGGCGGCTGAGAGGCCGGCTGGGCCGGCACCGACGATTACCACGTCGAATTCCATTGCTTCACGTTCCACGGAAGGCTTCCTCTGTTGGGCACTATGGACGGGGCCAGCAGTATAATCTTTTCCGACCTGATCCGCCATAATCGACGCAGATACCGCATATAAATCAAGCAGATAGAGGCCTCTTCAGAATGGCTGCTGAGGTCAATTACAGCGTCACTTTCAGCTATTGACCTGTCTGGGCGATGTGGGCATGATACCGGGCCGATATGCGGCCCCGGGTCGCACCATTTACCCCTCAAAATCTGTGGAGAATCCATGAAGGTTCTTGTAGCTGTGAAGCGCGTTGTTGATTACAACGTGAAGGTTCGCGCCAAGGCGGACGGTTCTGATGTCGACCTGAATAACGTAAAGATGGCGATCAACCCCTTTTGCGAAATCGCTGTGGAAGAGGCCGTGCGGCTGAAAGAAGCCGGCACCGCCACCGAAGTTATCGCCGTATCAATTGGCGACAAATCCTGCCAGGAGCAGATCCGAACTGCACTGGCCCTGGGCGCCGATCGCGGCATCCAGGTAGAAACTGAAGGCGCGGCAGAGCCCCTGATAGTAGCCAAACTGCTCAAGGGCGTGGTTGAAAAGGAACAGCCACAGCTGGTCATTCTGGGCAAGCAGTCAATTGATGGCGACAACAACCAGACCGGTCAGATGCTGGGCGCGTTGACCAATATGCCCCAGGGAACATTTGCCTCCGAGGTGGCCATCGACGGTGACAAGCTCAACGTTACCCGCGAGGTCGACGGTGGAATGCAGACGCTTAGCCTGAGTTTGCCGGCCATCGTTACCACGGACCTGCGGCTGAACGAGCCTCGCTATGCCTCATTGCCGAATATCATGAAAGCCAAGAAGAAGCAGTTGGATGTCTACAGCCCGGCTGACCTGGGTGTGGAGCCCAAGGCCCACCTGACCACCTTGAAAGTTGAGCCGCCGGCGGAGCGCCAGGCAGGCATTATCGTGGAAAGCGTGGAGCAATTGGTGGACAAACTGAAGAACGAGGCGAAGGTAATCTGATGAGTACTCTTGTTATAGCAGAACATGACAACGCCAGCCTGAAGCCGGCGACACTGTGCGCAGTTGCAGCGGCCCAGGCCCTGGGCGCGGACATCGACATACTGGTAGCGGGCGAGGCTTGCTCCGGTGCTGGTGACGCTGCGGCGGCTGTGGCCGGCGTCAGCAAGGTGCTGGTAGCCGATAACGCCGCCTATGCCCATCAATTAGCTGAGAATGTGGCGCTGTTAGTGGCCGAGTTGGGTGCCAACTACGACAATATCCTGGCGCCGGACACCTCTAACGGAAAAAATACACTGCCGCGTGTCGCCGCGCTGCTGGATGTGGGCCAGATTTCAGACATTGTCTCGGTGGAGTCAGCCGACACCTTCAAACGCCCAATCTATGCTGGCAACGTGATTGCCACTGTGCAGTCAAGCGATGCCAAGAAAGTCATCACCGTACGCAGCACTGCTTTTGATGGCGTATCCGCAGAGGGCGGCAGTGCCAGCATCGAAGCGATTGATTCGGCCCATGACGCCGGTATATCAAGCTTTGTCAGTGAGGAACTGGCGGTTTCTGACCGGCCCGAACTCACTGCAGCCGATGTCGTTATCTCCGGCGGTCGCGGTATGCAGAACGGCGAGAACTTCGCCATGCTGGAATCCGTCGCCGATAAGCTCGGCGCAGCCGTAGGTGCATCCCGCGCCGCCGTCGATGCTGGTTTTGTTCCCAATGACATGCAGGTTGGCCAGACTGGCAAGATTGTCGCCCCCGACCTGTATATCGCGGTGGGTATATCCGGCGCCATTCAGCACCTGGCAGGCATGAAGGACTCCAAGGTAATCGTCGCTATCAACAAGGACGAGGACGCCCCAATCTTCCAGGTGGCCGATTACGGGCTGGTAGCGGACCTGTTCAACGCGGTACCGGAGCTCGACGCCGCGCTGTAACACAGGGCAAAACGCGAAACAGCCGGCCCCTCGCAGGAGGTGCCGGCTTTTTTGCGCCAGGTGTTTTGTGGCGGTCCGCGCCTGGGGTCACCAGACGAGCGAAAAAAGCTTGCTTCTCTCAGAACCTGCTATACTTTTTGCGATCATCGATTCCTGTCGGTGGCGTGGGAACCAATAAAAAAACTGTTGAGGGTAATAGCATGAATTCAATTGATGCGAGGCGGTCCTGTATTGGATCGCGTTTACACAGACTACTATTCGGGAGCTTGCCGCTGGCATTGATGGTTGTCGCGACGACGCAGGTATCTGCGGCTCCCCCCCCTAACGATGAGTGCGGCACTGCCATTGTCATAGACCCTGCGGCTCCTTTTCCACCTTATACAGATAGTGTTGATGCTACAGACGCTACACTGAACTCAGCCGACCCCTTGCTAACTTGTAATGCCGCCGGGAATGACGACGGCAGCCAGACGGTCTGGTGGAAATACACACCCGATGCCAGCGGACTGGTTGACGTCAATACCAACGGCAGCACTGAAGCCGGTGGCGGTGAACTGGATACCGCACACGGTGCCTTTGTGGGGAACTGTGGAGCCCTGGTTGAGGTCGCCTGCGTTGATTCAGGGTTGAACGATAACCTTAACTTCGAGGTCGTGGCAGGAACCGACTACTACATCAAGGTGGGTCAATTTGCCGGTGGCAGCGATGCCGGAATAGTCCAGGTCAATGTCGAAGAGGGCAGGACGCCAATACCCCCGCAACGCCTGGTGCTCGAGTCGGTAAATAACGGAACATCTGCACCCATCAGGGATATTGTCCCTGGCCTGGCTCCAGCCACGCTAGTGGCCGCTCAAGATGGGAATGCGCTCGACTCACTGGTTGAAATCCCTAACGCCATGCAACCCTACGGCGAGGCCAAGAAGTCAGGATATGACAATGCCGGCTCCCAGGTGACTGGCACCGGTCGCGTCAAATGGAACGGCCCGGCAAGCCTGTTGAACGTATTCGAGGGCGGTAACAACGACGATAACTGGGATGTATTGGGAACCTTTATTGCGCCCCCCGACACCGTAGGTGACGTCGGCAAGACCCACTACGTCCAGATGTTCAACCTGTTAACACAGATTTTCGACAAGGACGGCAATTCCGTTCTCGGGCCATTCCCAACCAGCACCTTCTTTGCCGGTATGAATGGAAACTGCGCTATCAGCGATGATGGTGACCCGATTGTTCTCTATGACGAAGAGACGGATCGCTGGCTGGTGTCTCAGTTCCTGGCCAGCTTCCAGGACGGCCTGTGTATAGCTATATCCGAATCCGGTGACCCAACGGGCAGCTGGCATCAGTACGAGTATGACTTCACCGGTATTGGTTTCCCGGACTATCCGAAGTTCGGCTTCGCGACCGGTGCCGTCAATGTCATGGTCAACCTGTTCACTCCCTTCCAGGGTTCTGCGCTGGGAGCCATCGACAAGTCTGAGCTGTTTGCTGGCGGACCGGCAACCATGGTCCTCTTCACCGGCGGCGAATCAGCTCAGCTGGCCTTTGGCTGGGTTCCGGGTGATAACGACGGGCCAGTGTTCGATAACACCCCGCCGACATTCTTCACCAATCTCGGTTTTTCCGGCGACACTATCTTCGTTGGGGAAATCACGCCTGATTGGGACACGCCGGAAAACACCGGGCTGGGCTTCTCGGCAATCCCGGTATCACCCTGGGACAGCACGCTTTGCAATGGTCCCCGTGGCGCCTGTATTGAACAGCCAGGGTCCGGGACTATTGATGGCGGGGACCCGGTTCCACCTCCGTTTACTCAAGTTATCAGCTTCCTGGAAGGCATCACCGATCGCATGATGCACCGTGGCCAAATCCGCGATTTCGGGAAGAGCAAGAGTGCGATTCTCAGCCATACGGTTGATGCCGATGGTAGTGGTACCGCCGGTGTGCGGTGGTATGAACTGAAGAATCACAAGGGGCGTGGATGGGAGCTCAAGAAGGAGAACACCTTCTCTCCTGACGGCAATAATCGCTGGATGGGCAGCATTGCGATGACCGCCTCAGGCAGCACCTGCCTTGGGTACAGCATCTCCAGCGCGTCGGTGCATCCGAGCATTGGCATTACGGGTCGGAAAGGTAAGTCAAACCACATGAACATCCGGGAGCTGGTGGCCTTTGACGGCAACGAAGCCGGGAATGTTCAAAGGCTTACCGCTCGCTGGGGCGACTACAGTTCCATGTCCATCGACCCGGTCGATGACACCTGCTGGTACACCCAGGAGTATGCAAGACCGGCTGATTCCATTTGGCCATCGCAGGGTGTTCCCTTTGGCGAAGTATTTGGCTGGGGAACCAAGGTCATTCATTACGACGTGAAATAGCGCTCACTGCGAGACAAGGAAGTAACACAGGAGGGCCTCATAGAGGCCCTCCTTTTTTCTGTGCGGAAGGACTGATAACCATGAATCACAGCTGTAAATCGAAGAAGTACTTTTATTCCCTCATCAAGTCATGCCTGGGGGCATTGTTGTTCCTTGGGGCCTTGAGTGCGTCCGTGCTGGCGCAGGGCAGCAGGCCAGGCGACACCCCTGACACCATGGATATAACCGATCCCCCCGTGTTTCCCGGCTCGATCGACGTTCCCGGGCCCTTAAGTGAACAGGACAGGAACCTGGTTCTGGGCGCTTACCAGGGAGATCTTGCGAGGGTCGAGGTGCTGGTGGGCAAAGGGGCCAATGTGAACGTCCAGGATCAGAAAAAGCGGACGCCACTGATATTTGCTGCCACCAATGGGCATACCTCGGTCGTTGAATTCCTCATTAGCAAGGGAGCTAAAGTGAACGCTCAGGATAGCGGTGGCCGCAGCGCACTCTTGTATGCCGCCAAACGTTCCTTTAATGAGACCGCTGCACTCCTTATCGAGAAGGGTGCTGACATCAATGTCCAGAGCAAAAAGAAGGGCGTTAATGCGCTAATGCTCGCAGCCGTATGGGACAACGTGGAACTGGTGCAAATGCTGCTAAAACAGGGAGCCGATACCCAGCTCACGGATATCTTTGGAAGGACCGCGAAAGTACTGGCAGAGAAAAAGGGTAATAAGGCAGTCGTTGATCTGCTGGCAGCTCCGGCTACGCCTTGAAGCTGGCTAAGGCTCTCGTATCATGAATATAGTTATATTATGTTAAATTTATGGTCGCAAGCACAGCAGCGCCGGAATAGAGCTGTGAACCAGTCCTCAGTCTATAAATCAGGAATTGGGCAAATAAGCGACACTGTGGTAAAAACCTGAAGCGACTTCGTTTCTCTTCATTGCAGCTCAAGGACGCCTGATGAATCTGCTGTCTTCGCCACGGGCCCAAATCCTGTCCTTACTACTGGGCCTGGGACTTGCGCTGTGGGTGGGTGTATACGCGGTGCTGACCCTAAGCGTATACCCCGCATTTGAACGCTATGAGTACCAGTTGGCGGCGTCAGAAGTGGCTCGGGTTGAGCAAGCCATCGACGGGCAGTTGGATTTGCTACAACTTATTAATCGTGAGTATTCGGCGTGGGACGACATGCAGCGCTACGCGCGCGACCCCGAATCCATGCCCGGCTTTATCGCTAGAGAAATGTACCAGGATTATTGGTGGCCTGTGGGCATTGAACTGCTATTGATACTCGACCTGGATGGAGGACTCAGGTGGGGCATGCTGACGGAGGTGGGGGGGCCCGGGCCAGTAACACTCGATGATCTTGTCCTGGGCCTGTTCACCAGTAACCCTTTATTGACATCGCACGCAGGTGTCCACAGCCACACCCGGGGACTGATCGACACCCCGGCGGGCCTGCTGATGATAGTTTCCTCTCCTATTACCAGTTCTGATGGCTCTGGTCCGGTTACAGGTAGTTTCATCGTTGGACGCACCCTGAGCGCTGTGCATCTTGAGGCACTGGGTAAATCAGCTGATGCCAGAGTTACAATGTATTTCCTGGCGGACCCCGGGGTAACAGCCCAGGTGCGGGATATACCGAATAAGCTCGATGCATCGGGACAGAATTTCTTCCTGCGAAAGTCGGGAGACTCACAATATATGCTGAGCCAATTGCGCGATCTGTACGGCGATGCTGCTGCCGTGGTCCAGACCTCCACCGACAGGGCCAGCAGGGCTAACGGGAAGGACGCCATCAATTTCGCAATTGGATACCTGGCCCTGGCTATCGCCGGTTTTCTGTTTATCGCCTGGTGGCTGCTCAGTGCCTGGCGCGAGCGCTAGGTAGATTCCACGCTGGCCTTAAGCAGGACTCAGGCCGCGACCAGCCCGGCTCGAGAACAGTTCCTGCCCTCAGCCTTGGCGTCATAGAGTTTCTCATCGGCTAGCCTGGGCTGCTGCGCCGTCTCCATCTTAGCTACCCCGCAAGGACACTCAATCGCGGCGCAGGCGGTCGGTAATAGCGATCGGCGTCGGGTAGTTGAGTACCACTATGTAGGAGGACACGACGAAGGTGAGAATGGTCGTGGCCTGGATGAGCAGGGAGGCCTGGCTACTGATCAGGGCGCCACTGGCCGCGACATAGGCGATAAGTAGTGAAAACTCACTGGCCTGGCCGAGGCGAAAGCCGAGATCCCAGGCCAGGATCCGCTTCTCACTGACACCCTTAAGCAAGAAACGGTAGCTGACCGGCTTCAGAGTCAATACCAGGGACGCCAGGACTACCGCCGGAACCGCCACCTCCATGAGCAGCCCAAGGTTGAAGCGTGCGCCCACGGAGAAGAAGAACAAGACCAGGAAAAAGTCCCGCAAGGGCTTGAGGTTAACAGCGATATATTGGGAGATGGGGCTGGTGGCGATGGTAATGCCGGCAATAAAGGCCCCGATTTCCGCCGACAGGCCCAGGGCCCCGGCGGCCTCGGCCAGGCCCAGGCACCAACCCAGGGCGAGCAGGAAAATGTACTCGTGAAAATGGTCAAAGCGCGTGATAAGCGGCAGCAGTATAAAGCGAACCACCAACAGGGCAGCGCCCAGCAGCAGCGGCAAGCTCAAGAGTATTTGCAGAATACCAGGCGTCTCTGTACCGCTGGGATCGCTGGCACTGAGCAACAACATCAGCACGATAATGGCTAGCAAGTCTTGCAGTAGCAACAGGCCAATCATCAGGTCACCGATATGGCGGTGATGCAAGACGGTGGTGGGTAAGAGCTTTATGCCGATAATGGTGGAGGAAAACATCATGGCAGCGCCAATGACCAGCGCATCGAAGCGGGAGAAGCCGAACAGGCTCGCCACCGAAAAACCCAGCAGCAGGAAGAGGGCGGATGAAATGACCGCCACCACCGTTGATTTGCGCAGGGTAGACCACAGCGCCTGGGGTTGCATATCCAGGCCCAGCAGAAATAGCAGGAATATAATGCCGACGTGGGATATATCTGAAAGCAATTTGACGTCGCTTACCATGCTCAGCCCATAAGGACCCATGGCTGCGCCCAGCACGATATAAGCAATGATCAGCGGTTGCCGTGTGTACAGTGCCACCGAAGCCAACACGGCGGCACCGGTAAAGATGAGAAAGAAGGAAAATGTGATGGAGCTGACATCCATGGAAGGATTATAGCGCTAGCGTCGGCGGAATAGGGGTTCCGCCTGAATCATATCGGCCTGGTAGGACTCGCTGAACTCCCTGAGGCTGGGTAAGCACTCTTCCAGGCTGGAGTCATCAGCAAACTCAAAGGCATCAAAGCCGCAGCGCTGCAGGTAGCCCAGCTGGTCACGAATGAAACCACCTACCGCCCGAATCTCTCCCCGGTACCCGCGCTGGCGTAGCTCCCTGGCATAGGAAAAACCGCGGCCGTCAGTGAACACCGGGAAATTAATCGCGATCACTTCGATTCCGGCCAGGTCGGCTTCCAGCGCCGAAGGCGGCTGGTCTGGCTGCAGCACTACGCCTGTGGCCGTGCCATTGGCGGCTACAGCGTTGAATTCGTCGAGATCCAGCAGCGAGCCCTGCCAGCTATCCTCGACAACCGCGCCATCCTTAATCAGCTTTGGCATAGGCGTTTTCCTTGAAGGGGTCCAGTCCCACCCGGCGATAGGTATCGAGAAAGTTCTCGTCTTCTGTGCGCAGGGCTAGATAAGTAGAGAGTATATTCTCTACCACCTCCGGCATTAATTCCTGTTTGAAGGAAGGGCCGAGAATCTTGCCAATAGATGCTTCTTTGCCCTGGTCTCCTCCCAGGCTCACCTGGTAAAACTCTTCGCCTTTCTTGTCGACGCCGAGGATTCCGATATGGCCAATATGGTGGTGCCCACAGGCATTCATGCAGCCGGAAATATTGATATCAAGCGGACCGAGGTCATACATGTAGTCCAGGTTGTCAAAGCGCTCCTGGATGGCTTCAGCCACCGGGATGGACTTGGCATTAGCCAGCGAACAGTAATCGCCGCCCGGGCAGCAAATCATATCCGTGAGATACCCAATATTAGGCGTCGCCAGGCCAAGCGCATCCAGCTTTTTCCATAGCTCCAACAGCTCGCCTGTCTCCACATCCGCCAACACCAGGTTCTGCTGGTGGGTGGTACGAATCTCACCGAAGGAGTACCGGTCCGCCAACTCCGCCACCGCTTCCATTTGTCGGTCGCTGATATCTCCGGGCGCATAACCCGTTCCCTTAAGGGACAGGTTGACTATTCTGTAGCCGGGCACCTGGTGGGGCAGAGTGTTGCGCTCATACCAATTGGCGAACTTCTGCTCGGTGTCCAATGTTGCCTGCAGCTCGCTGCCGGCGGCAGATTCTTCAAATTCGCGATAGGCCGGTCGGGTAAAGAAAGACGCTGCTCGCGAAATCTCATGTTCAGTAAGCGTATTGGGGCCGTCCTTGATAGCGGCCCATTCCTGCTGCAGTCGTTCACTAAAGGCCTCAACCCCCATGGCCTTGACCAGGATTTTGATACGCGCCTTGTACTTGTTATCCCGGCGGCCAAGCTGGTTGTAAACCCGCAAAATGGCTTCGAGATAGGTCAACAGGTGTTTTTTCTCCAGCCACTCGCAGACCACCTTGCCAATAACCGGGGTGCGACCAAGGCCGCCACCGACCAGCACCTTGAAGCCGATCTCACCGCTGTCCGGGTGTGGTACCAGTTCGAGCCCAATATCGTGGGCGTGGATCGCGGCGCGGTCGGTCTCTGAGCCGCACACGGCGATCTTGAACTTGCGCGGGAGGAATGCGAACTCAGGGTGCAGGGTGGACCACTGGCGAATGATCTCGCACCAGGGCCGTGGGTCTTCCAGTTCGTCTGTAGCGACGCCGGCAAACTGGTCGGTGGTGGTGTTGCGGATGCAATTGCCGCTGGTCTGGATGGCGTGCATTTGCACGGTGGCGAGTTCCGCCAGGATATCGGGCACTTCGGCCAGCTCCGGCCAGTTCAGCTGCATATTCTGGCGGGTAGAGATGTGCGCATAACCCTTGTCGTAATGTCGTGAAATTTCTGCCAGCTTGCGCAGCTGCGCGCTATTCAGCAATCCGTAGGGAATCGCTATACGCAGCATTGGCGCCAGCCGCTGCACGTAGAGACCGTTCTGGAGGCGCAGCGGCAGGAATTCGCTCTCGGCAATCTCTCCGGCCAGATAGCGGTGGGTCTGGTCGCGGTATTGCGAAACGCGCTCATCAACTAGGCGCTGGTCAATTTCGTCGTATACGTACATGGGCTACAACCTTAGAGGGCGGCGCTACCATAGCAAAATTCGCGGAGGCGTAAAATGGTCTAAAAATTCTAAGCTTATGAAAATTGTTGCTGTTATAATCCGCGCCGATTGACACTAACAGGGGAAACAGATCATGTCCGAACACACCCAGGCTGACAAGGATTCCGGTGATGGCATGGCCGACGCTGTGGCCGCCACTGCAGTCATCGCTGTAGTAATCGCCGCGGTGGTTTACTGGCTTGCGGGTATGCCCGCCTGAGCCCTAGCGGGCATTTTCCAGCACCGTACTCACTACCATGTATACCGCGCCGACAAAAAGCGCGGTGAACACCACGCCCGCCACTATAAAGTTTATAAACTTTCCTTCCTTGAAGTCTCGCTCCCGATTTTTGCTACTCTGCACGCCAAAAGCTGCCGCCAGCACGCTACCCACGATTTGCACGGGGTTGAGACGCGGCTCGTCAGCTCCTTGATCAGCTGAGAGAGGCTGCTGCTCTTTTTCCTGCTCAGTCATAGTCGTGCTCCAGGCCGCAAGTGAAGGCTGTCCAATTCAGAAGTCCAGGTTGGGGCGCAGCCAGCGCTCCATGTCGCTGTATTCCACCGACTTGCGAGCAGCCAGGCTGGTGACCTGGTCACGACCGATCTTGCCCACGGCAAAGTAGCTGGATTCAGGATGTGAATAATAGAAGCCACTAACCGAGGCCGTAGGTGTCATGGCGAAACTCTCGGTGAGCTCCACACCGGTGGCGCGTTCGGCGTCGAGCAAATTGAACAAGGTGCGTTTTTCAGTATGGTCAGGACAGGCGGGATAACCCGGGGCCGGACGAATACCGCGGTAACGCTCGCGTATCAATTCATCGTTGCTCAGCGCTTCCTGTTCAGCATAGCCCCAGTACTCGCGTCTTACACGCAGGTGCAGGTGCTCGGCAAATGCTTCCGCCAGCCGGTCGGCCAGCGCCTTGAGCAAGATGCTGTTGTAGTCGTCGTGCACCGCTTCAAATTCAGCCACCTTGGCATCCAGGCCAATACCCGTGGTCACCACAAAGCCGCCAATATGGTCCTTGACGCCGCTGTCTGCCGGCGCGATGAAGTCCGCCAGACTCAGGTTAGGCTTACCCTTCACCTTGGCGGTCTGCTGGCGCAGTTGGTGCAAGGTGGCAAGGTGTTCGCTGTGTTCTTCGTCGGCGTATACCTCGATGTCATCATGCCGGAGCTGGGCCGCCGGCCAAAAACCAAAGACGGCACGAGCCTGCAACCACTTCTCATCGACTATGCGGGTCAGCATCGCCTGGGCATCGGCATAGAGGTTTCTGGCTGCCTCACCGACGACCTTGTCCTCAAGAATGCCGGGGAACTTACCGGCCAACTCCCAGGTAATAAAAAATGGCGTCCAATCGATGGTATCTATCAGTGGTAGCAGCGGATAGTCATCGAGAATGCGAGTGCCGGTAAAGCCTGGCTGGGGCGGCTGGTAGTCGTCCCAGTCTAGCTGGTGTGCGCGCTGCACGGCATCTGTGTATCTCAAGCGCTCGGCTTTAGGCTTGCGCTTGGCCATGCGCTCGCGCACTTTTCCATAATCCTCGCGCGTTGCAGCCAAGAAGTCGGCCTTGGCATCACCTACCAACTGGGTGGCAACGGCCACGCTGCGGGATGCGTCGGGCACGTAGACAGTGCCCTCGTTAGAATAGGCCGGCTCAATTTTGACTGCGGTGTGAGCCTTGGAGGTCGTGGCGCCGCCGATTAGCAGTGGCAGGCTCAACTCCTGCCGCTGTAGTTCGCTGGCAACATGTACCATCTCGTCCAGTGAGGGCGTAATGAGCCCGCTCAGTCCAATAATGTCCACGGCCTGCTCGCGCGCGACCCGCAATATTTCCTCGCAGGAGACCATCACTCCAAGGTCTATGACCTCGAAGTTATTGCACTGCAATACCACGCCGACGATGTTCTTGCCGATGTCATGCACATCGCCTTTGACGGTTGCCATCAATATTTTGCCATTGCTCTGGCTGACACCGTCTTTCTCGTCCTCTATATAAGGCTGAAGATAGGCCACGGCCTGTTTCATGACGCGCGCGCTCTTAACCACCTGGGGCAGGAACATCTTGCCCTCGCCGAACAGGTCACCGACCACGTTCATGCCGTCCATCAGCGGGCCTTCGATGACCTCGATAGGGCGGCTGGCCAGTTGCCGGGCTTCCTCGGCGTCTTCCTCAATCCAGCTGTTAATACCTTTAACCAGCGCATGCTCGAGTCGCTTGGCGACCGGCTGCTCGCGCCAGCTCAGGTCTTCAACCCGGCTGCGGGTCTCGCCGCTGCCACGAAACTCCTCGGCCAGGTCCAGCAGGCGCTCGGTGGCGTCATCGCGCCGATTCAGCACCACGTCCTCTACCGCGTCACGCAGTGACTGCGGCAGCTCATCGTAGACCGCCAGCTGTCCCGCATTAACAATACCCATACTGAGCCCGGCACGAATAGCGTGATAGAGGAACACAGAATGAATGGCCTCGCGCACCGGATTGTTGCCGCGGAAGGAGAAAGACACATTGCTGACACCACCGGACACCAGGGCCCCGGGCAGCGTTTGTTTGATGTAACGGGTCGCCTCGATGAAATCGACGGCGTAGTTGTTGTGCTCTTCAATACCGGTTGCGACGGCAAAGATATTGGGGTCGAAAATAATGTCGCTGGGCGCGAAGCCCACTTTACCCACCAGGATGTCGTAAGAGCGCTTACAGATTTCCTGCTTGCGGGCCTGGGTGTCGGCCTGGCCATCCTCGTCAAAAGCCATGACGACAACCGCGGCGCCATACAGCAGGCATAATTTTGCCTTGTCGATGAAGTCCGCTTCACCTTCCTTGAGCGAGATCGAATTGACCACTGGCTTGCCTTGAATACAACGCAGGCCAGCCTCGATCACCTCCCACTTGGAGGAGTCGACCATAATGGGTACGCGAGAGATGTCAGGCTCCGAAGCGACCAGTTTGAGAAAGGTCACCATGGCCTGCTCGGAATCCAGCATGCCTTCGTCCATGTTGATATCAATCACCTGGGCGCCGTTCTCGACCTGCTCACGGGCCACATCGAGGGCGGTATCGTAGTCTTCATCGATAATCAGCCGCTTGAAGCGGGCCGAACCGGTGACGTTGCAGCGCTCGCCGACATTAACAAACAGGGAGTCCGGGCCAATGGTGAAGGGTTCCAGTCCGCTCAACCGGCACTCGGTATGGGCGGCGGGAACAGGGCGCGGGGCGATTCCCTCAACCGCTGCAGCAATGGCGCGAATGTGATCCGGTGATGTACCACAGCAGCCGCCGACCAGGTTGAGAAAGCCGCGTTCGGCAAAATCCCGCAGTTCTTCACCCATGTCAGAAGGGGTCTCATCATACTCACCAAACGCATTCGGCAGGCCGGCGTTGAAATGGCCACTGAAATAGCAATCAGCTGCATTGGCCAGCTCCTCGGCGAAAGGACGTACTTCCTTGAAGCGGCGTCCGCAATTGGTGCCGACAATCAGCGGCCGTGCGTGGGCGATAGCATTCCAGAAGGCCTCCGGGCTCTGTCCAGAGAGATTGCGACCGCTCATGTCCGGGAAGGTCACGGAAATCATGATCGGCAGGTCCCGTTTCAGCTCTGCAAATACCTGTTTCACCGCGTAGATGGCGGCCTTGGCGTTGAGCGTATCGAAGATTGTCTCAATCAGGATCAGGTCAACGCCGCCCTCGATCAGGGCCCGGGTGGCAGCGCGGTAATCCTCTGCCAGTTGCTCGAAGCTGATATTGCGCGCACCGGGATCATTAACGTCCGGTGAAATTGAGGCTGTACGCGGGGTAGGGCCGAGCACGCCGGCGACAAAACGCGGCTTCTGCGGGTCCAGTGCGGTCACCTCGTCGGCGGCCTCGCGGGCGATACGCGCTGCAGCCAGGTTAATTTCGCTGACGATGTTTCCCAACTGGTAATCATCCTGGGCCACCGCGGTGGCATTGAAGCTGTTGGTTTCAATGATGTCGGCACCGGCCTCGAGGTAAGCGCGGTGTATCTCACCGATAATGTTGGGCCTGGTCAGGGATAGCAGGTCATTGTTGCCCTTGAGATCGCAGCCGTGACCGGCAAAGCGCTCTCCGCGATAGTCCGCTTCCTCTAGCTGGTACTCCTGGATCATGGTACCCATGGCTCCATCGATAATAAGTATCTTCTGCGCCAGTGTTTGCTCTAGGACGGTCTTCAAGATCATGTTCCGGTATTGGGGGCTTTGAGGGCGCTTATGCTAGCAGAGCCCCATATCTATATCAAAATAAATTGATATAGATATGAATGACCCAGGGTCCTGGCGGTTCAATAGAGCAAAACTGATGGAATACTCGCCATCCAACGCGCACTACCGTAGAATACCCGACTAATTTACTCGGATAGCTGGACTGTAGCGTAATGGTAACGATCACCGAATCTGCCCAGGATTACCTGGCCGAACTTCTTTCCAACCAGGAAGACGCCCTGGGAGTGCGCGTGTTTATAAACCAGCCAGGCACGCCGCGGGCGGAGACCTGTATTGCCTACTGCAGGGAAGGCGATCTTGCTGAGGATGATGAACAGGTCAAGTTCGATAAGTTCACGGCCTGGTTTGAAGGCCGCAGCCTGCCGTTCCTGGAAGATGCCCTGGTTGATTACGCCAAGGACCGCATGGGTGGCCAGCTAACCATCAAGGCACCGAATTCCAAGATGCCCCAGGTGGATGAGGGCAGCCCCATTGAAGATCGCATTAACTATGTGCTCTACAACGAGGTTAACCCGGCGCTGGCAGCACATGGCGGCGAAGTATCCCTGATCGAAGTGACCGATGACCAGTTTGCTATCCTGCAATTTGGTGGCGGCTGCCAGGGCTGTGGCATGGTAGACGCCACCCTCAAGGATGGCGTTGAGAAGACCTTGCTGGAACAACTGCCGCAGCTGGCCGGCGTGCGCGATATGACCGACCACTCTGATCGCAGCAACGCCTATTACTAGGGCTCACTAACGATTGGGCAGTACGTCCTTGAGCCGGTCACGCATGGCCCGTATGGCGGTTTCCGTGGTTTCCCAGTCAATACAGCCGTCGGTTACCGACACACCGTACTGCAAATCCGCCAGGTTATCGGGTATCGACTGATTCCCGGCACCGATGTTGCTCTCTATCATCAAGCCCAGGATCGAGCGATTGCCCTCCAGTACCTGGTTGGAGATGTTGTCCATCACCAGGGGCTGTAATTCCGGGTTCTTGCTGGAATTGGCGTGGGAGCAGTCAACCATGATATTGGCCGTCACACCGGCTTTTTCCAATTCAGCCTCACACAGGATGATATGTACTGAATCGTAGTTGGGTCCCTGGGAGCCACCACGCAAAACGATATGTCCGTAAGGGTTGCCCGTGGTGCGCGTTACCGCCACCTGTCCGGCCGGGTTGATGCCCAGGAAGCGGTGCGGGTTCGATACCGATTGCAGGGCGTTGATCGCCACCTGCAAGCCCCCGTCCGTGCCATTCTTGAAACCGACCGCGGAGGACAAACCGCTCGCCATTTCACGGTGAGTCTGTGATTCCGTGGTGCGCGCCCCGATTGCTGACCAGCTGATACAGTCAGCCAGGTATTGGGGTGAGATCGGGTCCAGGGCCTCGGTTGAGGTGGGCAGCCCAAGCTCGAGAATATCCAGCATCAGCTTGCGGCCAATATGCAGGCCTTCCTCGATCTTGAAAGAGTCGTTCAGGTGCGGGTCGTTGATCAGGCCCTTCCAGCCCACTGTGGTGCGGGGTTTCTCGAAGTAGACACGCATCACCAGGTAAAGGGTATCTGATACCTCATCTGCCAGCGCCTTGAGGCGTCGCGCATAGTCCATGGCGGCATCCACATCGTGGATGGAGCAGGGGCCTACCACCAGGAACATACGATGATCCTTGCGATCGAGGATATCGCGTATCACCTGCCGGCTTTCTGCCAACGCGGTCTTGGCCGTATCGCTCAGCGGGACTTCCTGCTTCAAGCCTTCCGGCGTCACGAGGACGTCATAGCCCTCGACGTTTACATTGTCTACTCGTGCCTGTGTCATGATTTCCAGCTCTTTCGGGAGCGCGCTATTCTATAGAAAACTCGCGGGTTAGAATACCGCTCTTGAACGCCAGCCCTTACATTAACTTCTATGCCATCGACGCCCTGGTCGAACACCTGGCTGCCGGGCATACCATCATTACACCCAATGACAGGCTGGCGCGCCGCATCAAGCAGGCTTGGGCCCAGCTGCAACAGGAGCAGGGTTCGTCCAGCTGGACCAGCCCAGCAGTGTTCTCGCTGCAGCAATGGTGGCGGCACTGTTACGACAGCGCCTGCCTGGACGGCCATTGCCTGCCAGCACTGGTGACGCTGCAGCAGGAACTTGAAATCTGGCAGCAGGTCATTGAAGCCGATCCTGAAAGTACGGCCTTATTGCGGCCGCGCGGAGCGGCCAAGCTGGCACGTGAAGCCTGGCACAGCCTGCTGCTATGGCAACAGGACTGGCGGCAAGCAGCGCTTGGGCAGGAGTTCCGCTTCGATCCCGATGCGAGCATATTCCTGCGTTGGGCAGCTGAGTTTGAAACAGCACTGCTCAACTCAGGCCTGGCAGCCCTGCCAGCCCTGTTGCCAGATCTTGTTCAGCAGCAACAGCTGGAAACCCTGGTGTTGGCCGAGTTTGACGAGCTTGCGCCCCTATACGAGCACTGCCTGTCGCAGCAGGCAGGACACATTGAGCGTGTCTATGCGGGCGCCCAATCGGCCCAATGTCGCCTGCTGGCCTGTGAAGATAGTGGCAATGAGCTGGATTGTGCCGCGCAGTGGGCAGCGCAGCAATTCAAGCAAGACCCTGCGACGCGCATTGGTATCTTGCTGCCCAGCTTGCAGCAGCAGCGCTTTACCATGGAGCGCGCGCTGCGCAAGGCTTTTGGTTTACCTGCACAGCAGCCCGCTGGGGTAGACTCTGCGACCAGGCTATTACCGGTAAATTTCTCCGCCGGTGTAACGCTGGCTTCCTGCGGACCCGTGCGGGCGGCATTAGGCTTGCTCGGCTTGTTGCAACGGCAGCAGGCCCTGCCAGAATTCGCGAGCCTGTTGCACAGCCGCTATCGTGACCTCAGTGAGATCGAGCAAGAGCAGCAACTGCTGCGCCGACTCTACAGGCTTGGCCGTGAAACCGTCTCCGCTTCCCGCTTGCGTCGGGAATGCGAGCGTATTACTTCCGATGCCGGAGCCGGCCTGGCGCTGGGTACTGTGCTGGTGCGCCTGAACCAGGACCAGGCCATGAAACGCAAGCGATCATGTTCCCAGTGGGCGCCCTGGTTCCAGGCAATACTGGAAGCCCTGGGGTGGCCAGGCGATGGTGCCCTTGATTCCCTGGAGTACCAACAGGTCGAGCAGTGGCACAAGGTCCTGGAACAATTGCGCGAATTTGACGCTGTCACTCCCCAGCTGGATTTTGACAGCGCCTTGCAACGGCTGCAGTCGCTCTGTGAAAACGCGGTGTTCCAACCGCAAACACCGGACGCCAGGATTCAGGTATTGGGTCTTCTGGAGGCTGCTGGCCTGGAATTTGACGCATTGTGGCTCTGCGGCTTTGGTGCCAATAACTGGCCGCCGGCACCAGAACCCAATCCGTTCATTCCCGGCCGACTACAAAAGCAGCTGGGGATGCCTCACGCCAGCGCAGAACGCGAGCTTCGTTACGCCCGTGGCCTGCTGCAACAGTTCCAGCGCAGTACCAGGAGCTTGATAGCCAGTTATAGCCAGCAGGAGGACGATGTCGAGCAGCGAGCCAGCGCCTTGCTCATGGATTACCAGCCCTGGGAGCTGGCATCACTACCGCCGGTTCTACCTGTGGAATGGACCGACATACAGAGTCAGGCGGTGCGCAGCAACACAGTGGACGCACAGGCGCCAGCGTTGACACCGGCACAGGCGGCAGAACTCGGCGGCGGCAGTACCTTGATCGCAGACCAGTCACAGTGTCCGTTCCGGGCATTCGCCAGGCACCGGCTGGGTGCCCAGCCACTACCAGAGTTGGCAAGCGGCCTGAATGCTGCCGAGCGCGGCACCCTGTTGCACGAGAGCTTGTTTCATTTGTGGGACAAGCTGGGCGATAGCCAAACGCTGTTGTCACAAACCGCAGCGCAGCGCGAGGCCCTGATTGCCGAGTCGGTCGACCTGGCAATCACTGCGTTCCGCATAAACGACGCTGAAGCCCTGGGGCGATCCTTGCTGGAAGTGGAGCGGCAGCGCTTGCAACAGCTCCTGCTGCAGTGGCTGGCGGTAGAGTCACAACGCGAGGCCTTTGAAGTAACGGCACGAGAGGAACAAGTTGAACTGCAACTGGGGCCGCTGCAGCTTTCACTGCGTATTGACCGCATTGACCGGCTGGCAAATGGGCGCCAGTTGATTATTGATTACAAGTCAGGCAGCGCCGGCAAGGCCGCTGACTGGATGGGTGACCGACCGGAAGCGCCGCAGCTACCGCTTTATGCCTTATTAGCAGGCGATGAACTTGCCGGGCTGGGTTTCGGCGTTATCAATGCCAGGGAGGTAGAGCTGCGCGGTCTGGGGGAAGAGGGCGCTGGAAGCTCCATCAATACAGATATTGCCAGAGCGTCCAAAGGTGAAATAGAGGACTGGCAATCACTTAGGGTCCATTGGGAAACTGTTTTGCGCCGGCTGGCCGATGACTTTGTGGCGGGTAGGGCCGCCGTCGATCCGGTAGATCGTCGTCGCAGCTGTAACTATTGCGGTCTGGAGAGCCTGTGCCGGGTGCAATAGCAGACCAGGCGGCACGCCAGCAGGCGATTGACCCGCTGCGCTCTTTCTGTGTGTCCGCGCCGGCAGGCTCTGGTAAAACCGAGCTGTTGATCCAGCGCTCACTCACCTTATTGGCCCGCGTGGAACAACCTGAAGAAGTGCTGGCGATTACCTTTACCCGCAAGGCGGCTGCCGAGATGCGCGCACGCATAGTTGGCGCACTGCTGCGAGCCAGCAACGAGTCCTGCCCGGAAGATGCCCACAGTGCGCTGACCTGGACGCTGGCACAGCAGGTATTAGAGCGCGATGCCAGCCAGGATTGGCAACTATTGAACAATCCCGGCCGGCTGGCGATCCGCACTATCGATAGCTTCTGCGCCGGCTTGACCCGGCAAATGCCCATTTTGTCAGGCTTCGGTGGGCGCATCAGCCCAAGCGATGACGCGCTGCCACTGTATCGTGAAGCCACCCGCGCCTTGCTCGATAGTCTGGGGAACAAGAACAACCCGATAGCGGCTGACCTTGCCCAGGTACTGCTGGCGTTTGATGGCAAGTGGGAGCGCCTGCAGGAGTTGCTGGTCAGCATGTTGATGTGTCGGGACCAGTGGCTGGTGCACATGGGTCGCGGCTTTAGTTCAGATACGCCACAGCAGCTGTTGGAGCACAGTGTCACCCTGCTAATTGAGGATCGGCTGGCGGAACTTGGCGCCGTGCTTGAGAACTGGCAAGCCCCGCTGTTTGAATTCTATTGCTTTAGTTGTGAGAACAGGGATCTACAGCCCCCTTTACAGGCGCCGGGCCTGAATGCAGCTGACCTGCCGCTGTGGCGAGCGATCGCGGAGATGTGCCTGACCAGGGACGACAAGTTCCGCAAAGCAGTGGACAAGCGCGGTGGCTTCCCGCCCGGCCCTGAAGCGTTAAAGGCGAAAAAGGCGTCTTTTCTCAATTTGCTGGATGAACTGAGAGCGACTCCAGGCAGCCTGGAGCAGCTGCGGGAGGTGCGCCATCTGCCCAGCCTGGCCGACGACGACCGGCACTGGCAGTTGTTACAGGCTGTAAGCCGCTTGTTGCCGGTGTTAGCAGCGCAGCTAAGCCTGGTGTTCCAGGCGCGCGGCGAAGTAGACCACACCCAGATAGCGATGGCAGCCCTGGATGCCCTGGGCAGTGACGACAATGTGACCGACCTGGCACAGAAACTCGACTATCGGCTGCGCCATATCCTGGTGGATGAGTTCCAGGATACTGCGGTTACCCAGTACAGCCTGCTGGAACGCTTAACCCGCGGCTGGGCCGAAGAGAACGCGGTCAACCCGGAGAATCCGCGCACCTTGTTCATTGTTGGTGACGGCATGCAGTCGATCTACGGCTTTCGCGATGCTGACGTGGGACTGTTTGTACGGGCGCGGGAGCAGGGGTTTAATGGGCTGACATTGCACGGCCTCGACTTGCTCTGTAATTTCCGCAGCGATGCAGGACTGGTGGAGTGGGTCAACAGCGTGTTCCAGCCGGCGTTTCCAGCGCAGGACAATATTCGCTTTAACGAGATTCGCTTCGCCGCGGCCGTGCCGCAAAAACCGGCGACCTGCGCCGTCCCCGTCACCTTGACAGCCTTTGACACAGAGGACGATGCCCGCGCTGCAGAGGCGCTGTGGCTGGTTGACCAGATAGAACTGGGGCTCGCCAGCGAAGACTGCGAGACGATTGCTGTACTGGTCCGTAACCGCTCCCATTTGTCCGAAATCGTCACTGAACTGAAACACCGGGGCATTAGCTGGCAAGCGCGAGACATTGATTCCCTGGCCAACTCAGCGGTGGTGCGTGACCTGCAGAACCTGTGCCGCGCCTTGCACAATTTCGGCGACCGCGTGGCCTGGCTGGCCCTGTTGCGGGCGCCCTGGTGTGCGCTGTCCCTGGCGGACCTGGACAGGGTGAGCTGTCACGCGGGTCAAGCACCTCTGTGGCAACACCTGTCGACAGTCGGAGGCTTGAGCGATACGGGAGCCAAGCAACTGCAGCGGCTGATCAACGCAATTGACGGCGCTATGCACTGGCGCGAACGCCTGGGGCTGCGCGACTGGATCGAATCGGTCTGGTTGTCACTGGGTGGGCCAGCCTGTGTCGAAAACCCGCTGGAGATGCAGGATGCAGAGGAGTTCCTGGCCCTGCTGGAGGCTCGCGACAACCAGGGCCTGCCCTACGACGACGCGGCCCTGACACAGCAAGTCGCCTCTCTTTACTCCAGCGCCAGTAGCGGTGATGACAGCCTGCAGTTGATGACCATGCATAAGGCCAAGGGCCTTGAATTCGACTGGGTATTTATCCCCGGCCTGTCCAGGCCACCGCGCTCCGACCAACGTGAATTACTGTTGTGGGATGACTATCACCGGGCACCTGATTCCGAACTGGGTTTCCTGATGGCGGTCCACGATGAGCAGAAGGCCAGTGAACCTACACTTTATAACTACCTGCAGCGTCAGAAAAAGCGACAGCGCGAGAGCGAGGATTGCCGGCTGTTGTATGTAGGCGTCACCCGCGCTGCCCAGCGCCTGTTCCTCAGCGCCCATATCGAGCGTGACCATAAAGCGGAGGACTGGAAAAAGCCTGCTGAGCGTGCCTTGCTAAGCACGATCTGGACTGCTTTCCAGGACCAAATGCAGCTGCCGGCAAGAGTGCTTGCTACCGACAAGCAGGTAGACAGGAGCGAGCCTTCATCGCTGCTCCGCGTCACCGGCCTGCCAGACTTGCCACCTGCGACAACAGCATCTGCAGAGGCCGAGGCGGAGAAAGCGGGGCGCAATATACCCGATTCACCCGGAGACGCCTTGCCGCGTTTACTGGGAACCGCTGTGCATCTGTCTCTGCAGCGACTTTCGGCCCTGGATGATGAAGCCCTGCTTGATTTCAACTGCGACAGCCTGCAGCCCTGGTGGGAGAGCGTGTTGCGTCAACTCGGCGTGTCATCAGCTGAGCTGGCGGACGGGCTGGCGCAAGTGCGACACTCGGTCAAATCCGTACTTGAGGATGAGCGCGGTCGGCATGTTATTTCTGCCAGCCGGGAGGAGGCCGCCAGTGAACTGGCGTTGAGCACCATGCGCAGTGACGGTCGGCTCGCCGAGTACTATATTGATCGTAGCTATGTCGAGGATAATGTACGCTGGGTTGTTGACTATAAAAGTTCTATGCCAGACTCTGGGCAGTCGCCGGAAGAATTCCTGGCGCTGGAGAGTGAGCGCTACCGGGAGCAACTGCTGCGCTACCGCCAGTTGCTGGCTGGAATCGATGAGCGGCCGATACGCTCGGCACTTTATTTCACTGCCCTGCCACACTGGCTGGAGCTGACATAAGAATAACGGGAGCAGGATATGCACGATACATTTATTCAGTACCTTGATGAGTGGGCCAGCAACTGCCCCGATGAAATATGGCTGCGCGAGCGACACGGTGATAACTACACTGACTGGAGCTGGCAACAGGTGCAGGGGCAGGTACACGCCTTCGGCGCCTGGCAGGAACAAGCGCTCGCCGGTCCGGGTGTCATGGTGGGCTTGCTGTCCCGCAATCGGCCACACTGGTTTATGGCTGACCTGGGAACGCAGGCCGCCGGCAACGTTGTGATTCCGATGTTTACCACCTTGCCCCAGGATACCGCCAATTACGTCATGGAATTCACCGACATGAAGCTACTCATTGTCGGTGAGACCGAAAACTGGGATAAGGTCGAGCCGGTGCTGCCGGCTGATATTACCCTGGTAACCTTGCCCGGCGTCACCCTCGAGCGCGAACACCTGCGCTGGGAAGATCTGGTAGAAGCACATGCCGGCCAGCGCGCCCAGCATCAGTGCCAGGCCAACGACCTGACATCAATTGTATTCACCTCCGGCACCACCGGCGTTCCAAAAGGGGTGATGCAGACGCACAGCTCCAATATTGTGCCTATCGAGCGCTTCAAGGATGCTTTTTCCCTGCCGGAGCGGGCGCGTTATTTTTCCTATCTGCCGCTGTCACATATCGCCGAAAGGCAAATCGTCGAGGGCAGTTCGCTGATGAATGGTGGCACTGTCTATTTCAACGAAAACATGCTGACCATGCTGCGCGACTTGCCCGATTGTCGACCGCATATGATGTTCGGACCGCCGCGGGTTTGGGAGCAATTGCAACAGGTCATTATCGGCCACTTTGGCTCCCAGCAGGCAATCGATGATGCCCTGGCTGCGGACCGCGAGGGCACCGGCAAGCAGGTTAGCGATATGCTGGGCCTGGGTGATGCCATCTACCTGCTTACCGCCGCCGCGCCGACTCCACCAGCACTGATCAACTGGTTCGGTGAGTTTGGCTTAACACTAATGGAGGGATTTGGTCAGACCGAGGCTATGGGCCTGCTGGCCAATACTTTGGAAGAGCGTCGGGTGGGCTCCATCGGCAGACCGGTTGGCGACGTCAAAATTCGGCTGACAGACGAAGATGAACTGGTGGTCTGGGCTGAGGGTTTGTCCACCGGCTACTACAAGAACCCCGAAAAGACGGCGGAAACCTTTGTGGATGGTTGGGTACACACCGGTGACAAGGCGCGTATAGACGATGATGGCTTCGTCTACCTGACCGGTCGGGTTAAGGATTACTTCAAGACCATCCAGGGCAAGTTCGTCGCGCCCACACCGATAGAAAACGAGTTTTCCAAGAGCGCCCACACAGAACAACTGTGTCTCCTGGGTCGCGGTTATTCCAAAACCGTCATGGTTTGTGTGCTCAGCGGACTGGCAAGCCAGGAAGAGCGAGCCGAGGTTGAGTCGGCCATACACGAGCTGACCAATATCGTGAATCAGCAGACTGACAAGCATGCGCGCATCGGGGCAGTCATCGTCAGCACAGACCCCTGGACCATCGATAACAGCATGCTGACACCGACCATGAAGATTCGTCGCGAACGTGTGGAGGCAAAATTTGGCGAAGTGGCTGAGGCGCTGGCCCGACAGGCAGCCGAGCAGGGCGCCATCCTGGTTGAGTGGCACTGAGCCGCGGGCGGTCTTACATCATTGGCTGAACGATATCCTCTGCAAAGCGTTTGATTCCATCCAGCTTCTTGTCCAGGTCCTGGGTTTCACCGTGATAGAAAGCCCAGGGCATGGTCAGGATATGCGTGACGCCAGCATCTTGCAGGCGTCGGTAACCGTCAATATCGTAAGCGTCTGAGGGCGTCGCCATAACATCGAAGGGCAGTTGGTCACGTCCATATTCTTGACGCCAGGTCACAATACGCTCAAGCGACTCAACAATTTCCGCCGAGCTCTGCAAGTCTGTTACCCAGCCATCGGCCAGTCGCGCCGCCCGGCGCATGGCGGGGTCGGATATCCCGCCAATCCAGATCGGAATCGCTGCCGGTGGTTTGGGGTTCATTTCCAGCCGCGGAAACTGGTAGTACTCACCCTGGTACTCAACCCACTCTCCAGACCATAGCAGTCTCAGCACCTCTATCATTTCATCCGTGCGCTTGCCACGGGTTTTAAAGTCCTGCTGCAGCAGATTGAACTCATCGCTGGACCAGCCCACGCCAAAGGCCGGCGTGACACGATTGTTGGAAATGACGGCCGCGGTACTAATCGCTTTGGCCACCAGGAAAGGATTGCGCATGGGTAGCACAAAAATATTATTGGTAAAACGCAGGCGTGTGGTTAAGGCCGCCAGGGCGCCGATAGTCACCCAGGGGTCCGGCCAATCGGTGAAGGCCTGCCAGCGCCGACTGCCGTCGTCGGTGTAGGGGTAGGGTGTCGTTATCTGCTCGGGGTGCACCACATGATCGGAGAAGGACATGGCCTCCCAGCCAGAGTCGTCGGCCACCGGAGCCATCGCAGTCAGATGCGAGAGCGTGCTGAATGAAGTCGAGAGAACAAATTTCAATGTTTAGAACCCTGCTAAGCCTGGGCCTGCCAGACCCGGAATTTTTCATTTTCTGCCAACAGCGTCTTGCTGGCGAAAGCGCGCGCCAGGGTTTTTTCATAGCCCAGGTGTCGATTGGCAACCAACCATAACTCACCACCTGGCGACAAAACGCGGGCCGCTTGCCGTAGCAGTCGCTCCCCGGTGAAGGTATCAACAATGTGCTGCTGGTGAAATGGTGGATTGCACAATATCCAGTCTGGGGCCGGCCCCTGGAACTGCCTGAAACCGTCAGACTGGGTAAAACTGCAGTGCTGCAATCGCTCTGGAAACAGTCTCTCCACATTGAGCCTGGCACTGGCCACAGCAAGGCTGGACTCGTCAATAAAGTCCAAGGCGAGCTCTGGCTGCGCCGCCATGGCACAGAGCCCTATGACGCCGTTGCCACAACAAAGATCGACAGCACGCCCAGGAGCTTCCCGTGCTGCTAGCTGTGCCAGCAGCAGTCGGGTACCAATGTCCAAAGCCGCCGCGCTGAATACATTCGGCAAGGACTCAACATCATGACCTAACTGCTCGCAATAAAAGCGCTGCAGCGGGACTTCCGTGCCGGTGTGCTTCCCCGATACCACGCTGGAAAAAATGCGCGCTTTATGCCCGCCGCGATGACGCTCGGTAGGACCCAAATATTCCTCAATAATATCGGCGCAAGCCCGGGGTAAGTGCTTGTCCATACCGCCACAGACAATCTTGCTGCCAGGTGGCAGCTCTGCCGCAAGCAGTCGCAATTGGTAGCGCAATAGGGAGAGCTGCTTGGGAATCCGTAATAACACCAGGTCGAATTCACGACCGGGTGACCCGGTGACAGGAGTGATGCGAGGCGCCGCCGCTAACTGATTGCCAGAAGCGTTGTGCGCAATTGCCTCATTGGAAACCTGGGAGTCGGTCCACACGCAGCACTCGGCGCCCAGGGGAATACTGAGCGCGCCAAACTCATCGTTCACCAGCAGGGTTCGATGGGGTGGGGTGGACAGCCCGGCGGCGTATTCCAGCAGCAACAGGTCGGCGGCATTCCAGGCCTGTAAGGGATCCCGCTGGCGCAGTGGGAATCTGCGCAAGACTACGGGGCCAAAGGCGGTATCGATTCTGCGGTCTATGTCGGGGATCGTCGAGCCCACCTGAACACTCAGGTGCTGGTAACGTCCACGTAGAGCGTCAGGTTCTGCCCCGGGTGGATGTACTTCTTGCCGCGCAACTTCTGGTTCCAGCTGATGATATCTTCAATAGTGATATTGAACTTGCCGGCAATACGCGCCAGTGAGTCTCCATTGCGCACCCGGTAGCCGAGCTTACGCATCATGGGCTCGCGTTGTGGGATCAGGGTGCTGGCGCTGGTCACCCTGCTTGTAGACACGGGCTGTTTACTCCACACCACCAGGGTCTGGCCGGGATGAATCGGGTCACGTACTGCCAGCCCATTCCATTCAGCCAGCTTGCGGGTGCTGACCTCGAAGCGCCGCGCGATGCTCCAGAAGCTGTCCCCGGGGCGCACCGTGTACTCCACGCGGTTGCCTTCACCCTTGCTTTGCTTGGCGGCCTGGCGTTGGTCGGCACTCAACGCGTAAACCTCTAGCGGCGCACTGGCAATGGGAATCATCAGGGTCTTACCGGCAACAATGCGATTGTTACGCAGCTTGTTTACGTCGCGAATTACCTTTATCTCGGTATTAAAGCGGTCAGAAATTTCGCTCAGGGAGTCGCCGGTGCGCACAGTATAGCGAGTCCACTGCAGTCGCTGGCCGGGGTCCAGTGCCGCCAGGTTCTCCTCAAAGCTGGCAGCCGCTGTGTCAGGCAGTAGCAACTGGTGCGGGCCGCCTGGCGATGTGGCCCAGCGGTTGAAGCCCGGGTTCAGCAAATAAACAGCATCTATGTCCAGGCCGGCAAGACTGGCAGCCTGGGCCAGGTCGATCTGGCTGCCGGTTTCTATCACGGCAAAGTGCGCTGAATTTGGCACCGGCGTCAGGGTCTGGCCGTATTTCTGCGGATCAGCCACCACGTCAGTAAGAGCCAGCAAGCGCGGTACATAATTGCGGGTTTCCACCGGCAGTTTTAGTGACCAGAAGTCCTGCTGACGACCCAGGTTGCGGTTGCGGGCCTCGGCTTGCCTGACCCGGCGTTTGCCGGCGTTATAGGCCGCCAGGGCCTTTAGCCAGTCGCCGTCGAAGGCACGACCCAGCCTGGACAAGTACTCCAGCGCGGCATCCGTCGATGCGCGCACATCCCGACGCCCGTCATACCACCAGTCCTGGGTGAGGCCTAGCTCCCGGCCGGTACCGGGAATGATTTGCCAGAGCCCGGCAGCGCGTCCATGGGAATAGGCGAAGGGGTCATAGGCGCTCTCCATCACTGGCAGCAGCGCAAACTCCATCGGCATACCGCGTCGCTCAATTTCCTCGACAACGTAATAGAGGTAGGGGGCCGCGCGGCTGGACACCCTGGCCATGTATTCCGGGTTTTTCACGTACCAGTTGCGCTCGGCTGCGATGCGGGAGTTCTCAATATCTTGCAGGGTCAGGCCCTGGCGAATGCGTTGCCAGATATCGGTGCTGGCGTCAGCCGCAACAGGCGCAGCATTGGCGAAACAGGAGGGCGCCGCGCAAAGGCTGAGCCACAGGCCCAAAGCCAGTGCGGCGTAGTTCTTGGGTAGACTAATGGAGTACATAAAGTGGGATTTCAACAATTCAATAATGGTGCTGGGTTAAAAGTTATCCTTCCAGGCCCGCACCGCGGCAAATACCGCGACGGGGTCGTCGCCATTGATACCATCGCGTTGCTGCATCTGCGCAGCGACCGCGGCGTCACCACAGCGTAGAAAGGGATTGGTGGCCAGTTCCAGCTCCAGGCTGGAGGGCACGGTGGGCAGCGCTTGCTCGCGACTCTGGCTGTCGCGTTCGATTCGCCTGAGCAACTCTTCGTTAGCGGGCTCCACGGCGACAGCGAAGGCCAGGTTGGCGAGGGTATATTCATGGGCGCAGTATACGCGGGTTGTCGCTGGCAGCGCCGCCAATTGCGCCAGTGAGGCGTGCATCATGGGCGCATCACCTTCGAACAGGCGTCCGCAACCACCAGCAAACAAGGTGTCTCCGCAAAATAATATCGGTTGGCGTCCCTGGGACTGCTCACCGGCGCTATAGAAAGCAATATGATCCAGGGTATGGCCGGGCACCTCCAACACGGAGAATTCGACTCCGAGGATGGTGACCGCATCACCCTGGCCGAAGCGCTGGCTGACCTGCTGGATGGTCGGGTTGTGTGGCCCATATACAGGCACATCAGACTCTGCCAACAGGGTATCGATGCCCCCGGTGTGGTCAAAATGATGGTGGGTAATCATGATGCCTGCCAGCTCCAGCCCTCGCGCCGCCAACGCCTCCAGCACGGCACGGCCATCGCCGGGATCAACCACAACCGCTGCCTTGTCAGCAGGGTCATTGAGGCACCAGATGTAATTGTCGCTGAAAGCGGGTATAGGTGTGACGTCCAGCATTCGAATACGCTACCATATTGTATGGCATTGAATTCTATCGATATTTGCACCCAACTGGAAACCTGGTTTGAATCTCCCCGTGGCCGGCACTTGTTGCAGCAGGAGCAGCAACTGGCCTCGACGCTGCTAAACAACGTTTTCGGCTACCATCAGCTGCAGTTGGGCGTAACCCGCAATCAGCAACTGGCGCCAGACAGCCAACTGGGCCACAAGGTTTACAGTAACGCTTTTGCCGGACACGGGGTCGGGCTGCTCAGCGAACCGGATAGCCTGCCATTTGCCGACGACAGCATAGATGCCATCGTGCTCCAGCACGCGCTGGACTTCGCGGCCAACCCCCACGGCCTGCTGCGCGAGGCACACCGAGTGCTGGCTCACCAGGGCCAGATTATTGTGCTTGGCTTCAATCCCGCGTCGCTGTTTGGCATCAATATGCGTGTCCGTGGCCTCTGGCCGGGCCGACTCTGGAACCAGGCCCATTTACTCGGGGTCAGGCGTCTGCGCGACTGGCTGCGCCTGTTGGGAGCTGAAGTGCATGAAGTACAGCACTGTTTTTCGGTGCCGCCGCTGGGAGGGGATCGAATATTTAAAGCCCTCGGCCGCTGTGACCAATTTACCACGCGCCACAATGTGCCACTGGGTGGTGTCTATGCAATTCGCGCCCAGAAACAACTTTCCACCCTGACGCCGACACGACTGCGCTGGCAACGCAAGATGGGCGCCCGGCTGATTGGTCTTGCCGTCCCCAAACCCGTACCCAGCCCACGCGCTGGAGAAGCAAGCACACGAGAGAAATCCTGGTGAAAACAGTTGAAGTATTTACCGACGGCGCCTGCCGCGGCAATCCCGGTCCCGGCGGCTGGGGGGCACTGCTACGCTACGACGGCAAAGAGCGCGAGTTGTGGGGGGGCGAGGCTGATACCACCAACAACCGCATGGAGCTGAGCGCGGCGATTGAAGCCCTGCGCGCCCTTAAGGAACCCTGCCAGGTGGTACTGACTACCGATTCACAGTATGTGCGCAAGGGTATTACCGAGTGGATAGAGGCCTGGAAAAACCGCGGTTGGCGCACAGCGGCAAAAAAGCCGGTGAAGAACGTGGATTTGTGGCAGGCGCTGGACGCTGAATCAGGCCGTCACCAGATAGACTGGCACTGGGTCAAAGGCCACAGTGGGCACCGGGAGAATGAAATTGCCGACTGCCTGGCCAATCGAGGAATAGAAGAGTTATGAGGCAAATTGTACTGGATACAGAAACCACCGGCCTTGAGACCAGCCAGGGGCATCGCATAATTGAAATCGGCTGCGTGGAATTGCAAAACCGCCGACTGACCGGGCAGCATTATCATCAGTACATCAATCCAAATCGGGAAATCGACCAGGGCGCCATCGAGGTGCATGGCATCACCAATGAATTTCTCGCCGACAAGCCAGCCTTTGCGCAGATCGCTGAGGACTTCCTTGAGTTTGTGGCAGGCGCCGAGTTGGTCATACATAATGCCGCCTTCGATGTTGGCTTCATCAACTGCGAACTGGAGCGCCTGCCCGGCAAATCACGTGCTATAGACAGTCTCTGCGGCATCATCGATACGCTGAAAATGGCCCGCAACAAGCACCCGGGGCAGCGCAACAACCTTGACGCGCTGTGCCAGCGTTACATGGTTGATAATTCCCAGCGTGAACTGCACGGGGCACTGCTGGACGCAGAGATATTGGCCGATGTCTACCTGGCGATGACCGGCGGGCAAACCACCTTCCAACTGGGCGGCTCAGGCGATGCGGCCAGCGCGGGCAGCAATGTCAGCGGCGAGATCAGGCGTCTGGCCAGTTCGCGCAAGGCATTACCGGTAATCCAGGCGACGGAGTCCGAGCTGCAGGCACACGAGCTCAACCTGGAAAATATAGCCGGTGCCAGTGACGGCGTGGTGCTGTGGCGCAACCTGGAACTGGATTAGGCAGGGCGCCCTAGAGTATAAACATCACCGCTAACAGACCAACGATGGTCAAGGTAAGCGTGTAGGGCAGGGCCATCCAGACCATTCGACCATAGGACAGCCGGATCAAGGGGGCCAGCGCCGAGGTCAGCAGGAACAGGAAGGCGGCTTGCCCATTGGGCGTGGCCACACTGGGCAGGTTGGTTCCGGTGTTGATTGCCACAGCCAGCATATCGAATTCATGCCGGGTTATTTCGCCGCGGTTGAGTGCGGCGTATACATCGGTAATATAAACCGTCGCCACAAACACATTGTCGCTGATCATCGACAGGACGCCGTTGGCGAGGAAGAAGGCCGCGGTGCGCGAGCTGCCCTCAAGCGCCAGCACATAGTCTATGACAGGCGTGAACAGGTGCTGGTCGTGAATGACGGCGACGATGGCAAAGAACACCACCAGTAAGGCAGTAAACGGGAGTGCCTCTTCAAAGGCATGACCGATCTGGTGCTCTTCAATAACGCCGTTAAATGCGGTCAGCAATACGATAATCATCAGGCCGATCAGGCCCACGGCAGCCAGGTGCATGGCCAGCCCCAGCACCAGGATAACCGCAACCGCCGCCTGGACAATCAGCCGTGCTGTCTGCCGGCTTGAGCGCTGCGCCACCTCCTTTTCCTCGAATTCCTCCAGCACCTCCCTGACGGCAATCGGCAGCTCTGCGCCATAGCCAAACTTGCCGCTGACCTCCAGCAGATAGCAGGTCATCAGTCCCGCGGCCAGTGTCGGCATGGTGATAGGCGCCATATTGAGGAAGAAGGTGAGGAAGTCCCACTCGGCGATGGTCGCGATCAACAGGTTCTGTGGCTCGCCCACCAGGGTGCAGACTCCACCCAGGGCGGTACCCACGGCGCCGTGCATAATCAGGCTGCGCAAGAAGCCGCGAAACTGGTCCAGGTCTTCCCGGTGATATTCGATCACGTGCGTGTCTTCAGAGTGATCGTGATGACCGTCATGTGCCAGTTTCTTGCCCGAGGCCACCTTGTGATAGACCGAGTAGAAGCCAACACCAACGCTGATCAACACGGCTGTCACAGTCAGCGCATCCAGGAAAGCGGAGAGTACTGCAGCGACCACGCTGAATAGCAGCGACAGTATGCGCTTGGAGGATACCTTGAGCAGGATCTTGGTGAAGACGAACAGCAGTAACTCCTTCATGAAGAAGATGCCTGCCACCATGAACATCAACAGCAGGATGACCTCAAAGTTCGCTGCAGTCTCCTTGAACACAGTATCCGGTGAGGTCATGCCCAGAAGCACGGCCTCCAACGCCAACAGCCCACCTGGCTGTAGGGGATAGCACTTAAGTGCGAGCGCCAGGGTAAAGATGAATTCGCCAATCAATACCCAGCCGGTAAAGAATGGACCGGTCAACATCAGTATCAGTGGGTTAACAGCCAGGAAGAAGATGATTGTCTTCTTGTACCAGCCAGGCGCTGCGCCGAGGAAGTTGCGTGAAAAGGCTACGGGTAGGGATTTGTCCATGGACTGTTGTTATTCTTTTGTCGGCAGAGAGTGGAGCATTCTACGTTATTGAAGTGCATCTGCGTACCGCTGCTGGAGATGATTTTGTCAGCTTGAGCGCATGGAGTACTATAGCGTCCCCCTATCAGATAAGGCCCATCGGCAACATGTTTGAACCGGCAACAAGCGCACCTGACAATCCCGAACAGGCGCTGTACTGCGTCTTCCACGGCGCCAATCTGCTGGCAGACATGAGCCTGGCGGAACCCTGTTTACTGCCGGCCGATACCATTCGCTTTCTGGCTCCCGCTACCCAGCGCCAGGTATTTCTGGGTTATTGGCACGGGCGCCCTTGTTTCGCCAGGGAACTCGATACCAATACAGCCCTGGATGCACCTAATCTGCATGCAGGCAATCTCTACCAGATTCTCGGCAGGGTGCCCGACCCGCTATTTGCGCTGGCAGGACGCGCACAGCAGCTGCTGCACTGGGACAATGAGAACCAGTTCTGTGGCCGCTGCGGTGACAGCATGGAAAACCACGCCAGTGAGCGAGCCCGGACCTGCGAGCCCTGCGGCAGCATGGTCTACCCGCGTATCGCGCCTTGCATCATCGTCCTGGTCAGCCGCGGCGAAGAGATGCTACTGGCGAGAAACGCCAATTTCCCGGTCAAGATGTTCAGCACCCTGGCCGGTTTTATCGAGGCGGGGGAGAGCGCGGAGGAATGCCTGGTACGAGAGGTAAAGGAGGAGGTAGGCGTGGACGTTGGAAATATACGTTACTTCAACTCCCAGTCCTGGCCATTTCCCAATCAATTAATGCTGGGCTTTTTCGCCGAGTACAGCGGCGGCGACATCGTCTGTGAAGAGGAGGAGATCGCCGAGGCGCACTGGTTCAAGCCAAATGACCTACCCACCATTCCCCCGGTTCACTCCATATCCGGGCAGCTGATTCGACATCACGTCGATCAGTACCTGTAGCAATACCTATATAAAGAGGAAGCAAGAGTTGGAATTATTATACGAATACGGCCTGTTCCTGGCCGAAGCAGTCACTATCGTGGTGGCGATCCTGGTCGTGGTAGGCGGTGTGCTTGCCATGGGCCAGCGCAGTCGCGCTCACGATGAAGGCCATATTGAGATTCGCAAGCTCAATGAGCGCTACCAGAACTTCCGCGAAGCCATGCAACATGCGCTGCTGAGCGACAAGGAATTAAAAAAGGCGCACAAGACGGAAAAGAAACAGGAGAAATCCGAGGCCAAGGCGCGCAAGCAGCAAGGCGAGCAGGAAGCGCCGGAGCGGCTGCGACTCTACGTGCTGGACTTCGACGGCGATATCAAGGCCAGTGCCACAGACCACTTGCGCGAGGAGATCAGCGCCGTGCTGGCCGTCGCCCGCAGCGGTGACGAAATCCTGCTGCGCCTGGAAAGCGGTGGCGGCATGGTTCACAGTTATGGCCTGGCGGCCAGCCAGTTACAGCGCATTCGTGATGCGGGCATACAGCTGACGGTGGCGGTGGACAAGGTCGCTGCCAGTGGTGGCTACATGATGGCCTGCGTTGCCAACCGCATTGTATCGGCACCCTTTGCAGTGATCGGTTCTATTGGCGTGCTGGCGCAAATCCCCAATTTCCATCGGCTGCTGCGCAAGGCCAACGTTGACTTTGAACAGCTTACCGCCGGCGACTACAAGCGAACCCTGACCATGTTTGGTGAAAACACGGATGAAGATCGGGCCAAGATGCAGGAAGACCTGGAAGACACACACATCCTGTTCAAGGAGTTTGTCGCCGAGCATCGCTCCCAGGTCACCATCGATGATGTTGCCACTGGCGAGGTCTGGTACGGGCAGAGGGCGATGGCCAGGGGCCTGGTCGATGAGCTGCAAACCAGTGACAGTTTTGTCCAGAACTGCCTGGCCGAGCGCGATGTATTTGAAGTGCGGCATGTGCAGAAAAAGAACTGGCAGGAAAAACTTGGCATGGCGGCGGAGGGTACCGTACAGCGTTCCTTCCTGAAGCTATGGCAACACAGCTTGCAGCGGCGCCACCACTGATGCCAGTGTTTTGTGTGCTGAGGGTACCGGACAGAGCAGGGCAAACGCTATAACAATATAATTATGTAAAGTGAGGTGGGGCACGTGAAAGGACCTATGGACGGAGTCAGGGTTATCGACCTGGGCACAATGATCGCCGGACCAGCGGCGGCTACCGTACTGTGCGACCAGGGCGCCGATGTTATCAAGGTCGAGCCGCCGGGTATGGGGGATTTGATGCGTCACCTGGGCGCCAACCTCAACGGTGTCTCCAGCCTTTTTCACAACTGTAACCGCGGCAAGCGGTCAATGGTGCTTGACCTGAAGAGTGAGCAGGGGCGCACCCTCCTGCAAGAGCTGGTAGCGGGAGCAGATGTGGTAGTGGAGAACTTTCGGCCCGGTGTCACCGAACGCCTGGGTATTGATTATCCGGCACTGAGCAAGCACAACCCCGACCTTATCTACCTGTCTGTCTGTGGCTTCGGCGATCGCGGGCCTATGGCGGGACAAGCCGCCTATGACAATGTCATACAGACATTCGCCGGGGTGGCGCAGAGCCAACCCAGCCGCAGCAGCGGCGAACCGGAGCTATACCAGCAATTGTTTTGTGACAAGGTAACTGCTCTTACCGGTGCCCAGGCGGTCAGCGCGGCCCTGTTTGCCCGGGAGCGCGGCGCCAGTGGCCAGCATATACGGCTGTCGATGGCTGATGCGGTCGTCAGTTTTCTGTGGGCTGATGTTGCCGGCACCACCAGCTTTACCGAGCCCGGCGCCCAGCAGGGTATAAAAATTGGCCAGGGCCTGCGACTGCTGCAATTCAAGGACGGCTACGGCACGGCCTCACCGGTCAATGACAAGCAGTTTCACGGCTTCTGCCGTGCCTTCGGGGTTGACTCCAGTCATCCGGAGTTGGCCACCGTGGCGGACCGCAATCGCAACACCGACCGCTTGCTGGAGGTTATGGTAGCCGTCAGTGAGGCGATCCGCAGCTGGCCGGTAGCAGATGCCATCGCGGCACTGGAGGCTGAAGACGTGCCCTGTGCCCAGGCCAATGACCTGGCGGACATGCCCGATCACCCGCAAATGCAGGCTAACGAGTCATTTGCCCTGATAGCCAATCCGGCAGCCGGTGCCATGGTGGAACCCAACAACCCGGCCAACTTCTCGGCCACCACCAGCGCACCGCTGCAACCAGCAGCGAGCCTGGGCCAGCACAGCGCTGCGATCCTGGCGGAGTTGGGTAAAACCGAGGTGGAGATCAGCCAACTGCAAGCGGCCGGCGTCACTAGCGGCTAGCAGGTTCCAGCAGCAGGGTGGGAATACCCAGGTCGTGACTTTTTACAGTGGCCACCCGCGTGCCCGGCTTACGGCCTGCCCGTAACCCTGAGTGCTCGACACCATTAGCATCGAGCGTGGCCAGGGTTAGCTCCAGGTCCGGGCAGAGGAAGGTCAGCCCCCACAAGCTATCGCGCTCTGGTGGTTGTTCCTGGTTGTGAATAACCTCCAGGGTCAGTTTGCCGCAGCGAAAAAACAGCATGCGGCCGCCCCATTCAGGCACAGACTGGTCCAGGGCCAGGCGCATACCGAGGCCGGATTCTCCAAACAGGCGGATACAGTCGTCGGCATCCCTGGTCTGCAATACGATATGGTCGACTCCGAGAATGCCCGTACTGGTGAGGATGCCACCGCTACTCACCTCGCGCTGCTGGCTCAGTTGCAGCGCCAGGCCGCGACAGTCCTGCGGCAGGGCAGGGCCTCCCGGCACTGAGCTATCCCGCCAAAGTGTGAGTTCGCTGATCGCCGCCTCTGTCTGCTTCGCACCGGTGCATAGCTCAATACCAATATTCGATAGTGGCAGGCAGGGCGTCGCCGCAGCGCTGGAGAATTCCCCGAGCAGAAGCGAGTAATCTGACGTGGCCTTGTCCAGGTCCGGTGCGGCGATGGTCAATTTACTAAAACCGCTAATCATGGAGCGCGTACTCCGCATTTAATGGGAATGGAATGTTAACCCAGATCAAAGATATTTCCGGGGGCTAATGAATTATCAGCGATACTGTGCCATATTCCTTGTGCAGAAAAAAAATGACAAACCAGGGGTAATTGCCACGATGTTACGAAAAACCATGCACCTGTTCTGGGTGAGCTGTTTACTATTGCTACCGGTTGCGCACTCCGCCGCTGCTGACCAAGCTTATGGCTACCCGCTCACAGATCGCTTCGTCGCGACTGTCGTGGGCACGCCCAAACCGCTCCAGGCCAAGCTGCCTGAGGACATTCCCTTTCGCAGCAAGCGCATCAAGATCTTTGAGGACCGGGTAACACCTGATGTCCTGGCCTACAACGATGAAATGATGTTCTCTTACGCGCTGCAAAAGGGCGCCGCGCCGCTCATGTTCCTGATCGCCGGCACCGGTGCTTCACATGAGGGTGGCAAGAACAAGTACATGGCCAGGGCGTTCTATGCCCAGGGCTACCATGTCATCTCGCTGTCATCGCCCACCTGGCCTAATTTTGTGGTATCGGCGACCGAAAGCGGGGTACCTGGCCACGTGACCCGCGACGCCCAGGACCTGTACCGAGCCATGCAGAAAACCTGGAATGAGGTGAAGGGCAGCCGTTCGGCGACCAGCCACTACCTCACCGGTTATAGCCTGGGTGCACTGAATGCGGCATTTGTGGCGCAGCTGGACGATCAGAAGCAAGTCTTCAATTTCGACAAGGTATTGCTGATCAACCCACCTGTGTCGCTGTATAACTCAATCTCACTGCTCGACCGGATGGCCGAAAACATCCCCGGTGGCGAGGACAATTTTGGTATTTATTTCAATAACCTGGTGCGCGTTTTTACAGACGTTTATAAGCGTCAGAAGGACGCTGTCGAGTTCGGCGACGAATTCCTGGTCACCGTGTTCAAGGCCATGCAACCCAAGGATGAGGAACTGGCGGCACTGATCGGCGTGGCCTTCCGCATATCTTCGGGATCGATGGTCTTCACCACCGATGTGATGACGGATTTTGGCTTTGTTAAGCCCAAGGGGCTGGTGCTGGGCCGCTATGCGGACCTGACACCCTATCGCCAGGTCACGGCCCGACTGGGTTTCACGGATTTCTACCATGAGTTTTTCTATCCGTTCTACAAGGATGAATACCCCGGCATGGACCGGGATGCATTCATCAGGAACATGAGTTTGCACAGTATCAGGGACTATTTGGCGGGGGCTGACAAAATCTCGGTCATGCACAACGCCGATGACGTTATCCTGGAGCCGGGCGAGATCGATTTTTTCACGGAAGTATTCGCTGACCGCGCCAAAATATACCCGGTAGGGGGCCACCTCGGAAATATGGAATATGCCGAGAACACCGCCCACATGATCGGGGTATTCAAATAATGAAGAGTTCAACGATGAATAAATGGACCCAAACCACTGCCTGCCTGCTGCTTGTAATGGCTCTCGGCGCCTGTAGCAGCAACCCGGTGGACACAGCCGCCTATCCAGAACCGGTCTACAGTCATGACCGAATCGTACCGGAGGAATTGAACGATCCGCAGGTAATTTACGACCCCTGGACCGGAATGAACCGCCGTATTTACAATTTCAACTACCATTTCGACCGCTATGTATTCCTGCCGGTGGTGCGTGGTTACAAGTTTATTACCCCCGACTTCCTGGAAGCAGGCCTGCACAATTTTTTCAATAATTTCAGGGATGTACGAACACTAGCTAACTCGATACTGCAGCTTTCACCCGACAAAACTGCCCAGGCCGCCGGTCGCGTAATGGTCAACACCACCATTGGTTTGCTGGGCTTTGTGGATATGGCGAGCAAAATGGACCTGCCAAGGCCCAGCGAGGACTTTGGCCAGACCCTGGGACACTATGGGGTCGGCGCGGGCCCGTACCTGGTGGTGCCGTTCCTGGGACCGTCCAATCTGCGCGATGGTTTCGGCCTGATCCCTGACTACCTGCTGCTTAATGCAGTCCGGGAAGAAGTTCTGGCTGATGACCTGCAGATTCCGGCAGCCTTGCTGGACGCCGTCGACACCCGGGCCAACGTGCCGTTCCGCTATTACGAAACGGGTTCCGCCTACGAATACAGCATCGTACGCTGGTTGTACACGACCAAGCGTGAACTCGACGTTGCCAAGTAACCCAGGAGATACAGCTCAGTGAATTTCTTTAAAACAGTATTGGTAAGAACACTCACCGCGATAGCACTCCTGCTCGTATTGCCGGCCCAGGCCGCCGATGTCATCAGGGTGGGTACCACCCAGTCCCTGACCGGGCGCTTCGCCCAGGAGGGCACAGCCCAGCTGGAAGGCCTCAGGATGTGGGTGGACGACATTAACGCCCGCGGCGCCTTGCTGGGCAAGCGAGTCGAACTGGTGCATTACGACGACCACTCCGATGCAGAGCGGGTGACCTGGCTCTACGGTGAATTGATCAACAAGCACAAGGTAGACCTGCTGATTGGGCCATATTCCTCGGAGTTGACCATGGCCGCGAGCGATGTGGCGGAATCCGCCAACTTCCCCATGGTTACTGCGGCAGCCTCTGCTGACCAGATCTGGAATCGTGGCTATAAAAATATCTTCGGCATTGATACGCCTTCCTCAAACTACATGGATCTGGCGGTATCTGAGGCAGCCGAGCACGGCGCCAAGACAGTAGCCCTGTTCTATGCCGAGGGAGACTTTGCCGAAGACGTCGCCAAGGGCGTGCGCCGCGAAGCGAAAGAGCACGGCCTTAGAATCATCTTCGATGAGAAGTATTCGCCTACAAAGGCTGATTTCGCGCGCCTGGCAGCAAAATTGAAGGCGCTTGATGTGGATATCGTACTGGGCGCTACCTACCTGTCGGATTCCGTGGCCATTGGCAAGGCCCTGGGGCCGGGCAAGCGCCTGGATGTGGACATGGTAGCCCTGACCGTAGGGCCCGCCTTGCGTGAGTTCCACGACATGCTGGACGGCAATGTAGAGGGCGTGGTCGGCGTGGTTCAGTGGTTGCGCACCGCGCGGATGCCCAAGGCACAGGATTTCTCCTATCGTTTCCGGCAGATGCACGGCCATAACCCCGCTGTACATGCCACCATTGGCTACAGCGCAGGGCAGGTGACCGAATCCGCAGTACGCCTGGCGGGAAGCCTGGACAAGAACGCGGTGCGCCAGCAACTGGGTGAGATGGAGTTCCGTTCCCTGCTGGGCTTTTACAAGGTCGATTCTACAGGCCGCCAGATCGGTAAAACCAACTTCCTGCTGCAATGGCAGGACGATCGTCGCCGGCTGGTTGCCCCTGACCTGATTGCCGAAAGAAAGCTTATCTACCCACGCCCCTAGAAATCACCGCTGCGGGGGCCTTCCATGCCCCCGCAGACCCTTATCCGGCCCCCACACAAAGCTCGAAAGTCTCTAAGGTACAGCTAGAAACCTTCGCAGGTGTATCGATTAAGCGCTTGTAAGTAATACATTAAACGCGACCTCATCCATTTTCTAGCTCGCTTCTGGCCCGCCTGTCTGCATACCAGGGAAATAGAAGTCGGCCACTGGCCGAATGCCCCCTGGAAGACCTGCTCGTTTACCTCATGTATACAGACGCTGTGCATGGGGGCAGTTTATATTTTACATAATATTGCTATTTAAGTATGCGCTAGTGAACCAATAGCCGGCCAACTGCGGAAGAGGGCGAGGCAACATCTCACTGCAGCACCACAAGAGGCGTCCGGGTACCACATCTGCCGTAGTGTGTACTCACAACGCGCTTCTGTGACAGGAATTTGTGGCTCCTGTGGTATGCCTGTTGCTATGCTCTGGCTGGGCCTCAGGGATCGATGCCTGCTGTAGCGCTCAACTAACCCAAGGCCACAAGTTGTACCTGGAATCGACTTTAGCTACAGCCAGACCGATTCTCATGTGTGTGACGTATCTCATTGTTTGGAAACGATAATTAGAATACTAGAATTTACATTAATCGTGCTTTTGTTGGGAGCCATGCCAGCCTGGGCCTGGGGTCCCCAGGGCCACCGCGTGGCTGCCGATCTGGCCAACACACTGCTTACTCCTGAAGCCCGGAACGGCGTATCCGCGCTGCTAGGCAAGCAGTCACTGGCCAGCGCTTCGACCTGGGCGGACGAAATGCGCAGCAATCCCTCATCCTTTTGGCAGGAGCAGGCGGGGCCCTGGCACTATGTGACGGTACCACCAGGAAAAGTGTATGCAGATCTGGTGCCACCCAGGCGCGGTGATGGAATGACCGCGCTGGCCGGATTCTGTGCAATCCTGCTGGATCCGGGCGCTGCGCGATCGAAACAGCAGCTTGCCCTGCGATTTTCACTGCATATCATCCAGGACCTGCACCAGCCCCTGCATGTGGGAAACGGCAAGGACCGGGGCGGAAACCGCATCAAAGTCACGGTGAATGGCAAATCCAGCAACCTGCATCGGGTGTGGGACAGTGCCGTTATTTCCCACCAGCACCGCTCAGACGCCGCCTGGGGGCTTTATTTGGGGCGGCTGCGGTCAGGGCAGGGGGCCTGGCGCGACAACCAGCCGCTACTGTGGATCGCTGAGAGCGCCCGCTTGCGGGAAGAGATCTATCCTTCCCAGCCACAAATCGACACCGCCTACCTCGACCGCCACGCTCAGGCGGCCGCCCAGCGCCTGCTGCAAGCCGGCATCAGGAGCGCCGAGTACCTGAATCAGTTATTCGCAGCCCAGCCCTACTGCCCGGCAGGCGAATGAACCAGGAAAACGAGCCGAAACGGCTCTGGAAGACCGCCACCAAAGCTAAAGTGAATTCTTATGTCTATCCAGAATACTTGCTAGATGTGGCCTTTATCTCACTGTATTTACTACATATTGTTAAAGCTCAAGTAAAGTCTACCCTGGCGAAAAGAGACCAGGCTGGTGCATAGGCAGACGCCCATGGCGCAAGCCTTGCCATGACCCTGGGCAACTTAGTCGTCAGATGGCCGTAAGCCTATTGTTAGCACGTTTCAAGGAGTTGCCCCCATATTTATCAGGCCTGCAGCAACGGCTGGCGGTCGCTTAATGCCACTATTAGCCACGCCAACCCAGGCACTAATGATTGGCGCGGCGTGAATCCACCGAGCCGGGTTTAAGTCTCCAGGCGCCTGCCGCTGCAGTCACTAGCGGCCTCGAAGTTGTATTAGGTATTTTTGGAAACAACATTAAACTATAGATATATCTTATTGTATAAATAGCATTTATTGGCTAGTTAAAGTAATTTCTCATTAAAACCCATCCCGATCCAGGGCCAGGGAGGTCGAGGGGCTCTTCAGCAAACAACGGCGAGCCTGGCGAGAGCGCTCCAGGCGGCCCGAAGGTCGAGTCGAGCTGCAGTCAGCAGCAATGCTGCGGCTCCAGCTCTTGCGCCTGTAGCCAGCTACTTTTTCGACGACTTTCGCTGAATTAATGCAATCTGAGTCTAAATCCGGCAAATTGCTGCTTAATATCGTTTTGCTGGCAGCAGCGCGCGCATTCAGGCAAGTGTGGCAGGGCAGGGCGCCAGAGACATGGCTTCACACTGAATTTCCGATCGCTGGCCGTTGAGCTCAAGCCTGCATGCGGGATGCCAGGGGCACTGATTTCGACTCAAACCGCGCCGTAAAGGGCGCCGGCACAGGCTATAAACTACTTTAAGTTAATCCATTATTTATATTAGATAAGTATCGTTAGCTATTGTTTATTAAAGAATAGATGGGAGTTAAAGTAGAACATTAACCCTGTTCATCAGTGGGCTCCACCGCATCCCTGGGCCGAGCCGAAAACACACCTTGAGCTCGCAAGCAGCAATGAACCGACTAATTTGACGTTAGGCGTTAGTCAACACGTTTCCAGATAATCACAGCAATTAACACGATTCAATACTCATTTGTGACAACCTTTATCGACGAAGAATAGCCGCCAGAGCCGTTATTACGTTTCGCTCCAGCTAACGCGGATCAAGATCCGCTTCCTGATGCCCTGGAAGGCGTAAAGCAGGCTAGAATCATTCTTAACCTTGTCTAGAGTTTACTTTAGATAGATTACAGGAGTGCTTGTAAATGAATTAATTAATCAATATTAAAGTAAAATGTGAACTTGGCTCGAAAATACTTTAACACCAGATCCGTCCGGAGCCTTCTGACGGATGTGTTTACCTTCGTAATTGGCTCACTTTCACGCACCAGGAAAGACATTCCGGGCGCTAAATTCGTGAAGTAAGCTTTTAGCATAAGAAATTATATTTCACCGAAAATAACGGAAATACGCTCTATAAGGGAACTAATGTAATTATTTGCGTCCAAATACTGTAAACGTGTAGTTCTGGGTGAAAATCGAGCCCAGGCGCGAAGCAGGCGCCCTCCCTCTCAGCATTCAGGGGCAAGCCTTCTATTTGATGCGCGGCGCAAGCTCACATACCAGGACCAAAGCGGGCCTGGAAGAACGCACAGATATAAGGGGAGGGGGCTGCACAGTGCTAACGAGACCCCTGTGAATGGCAGGGAATGGCGGGGAAGGACGCCCCAGAACTACCAGAATCCAGTGCAACTATATCTCTCATAGCACTGATATATAAAGAAATTATATACTTAAAGTAGTTTCTACTCTGAACCAGTTGCCGCAAGCGCCTGGTTTTGACCCGGGTCAGGCTGCACCGTGGCACTCAGGGTTACCACCAGTCCATTATGATCCGAACTGCCGGTGGCCAGCGTGTGACTTGAGATTACCGTCAAGCCGCGGGTCAGAATATGATCAAGTGGGTTATCAAGCACGGTAATGCGCTGATCGTCGGTAAAAGTGACGCTATCAAGCCCATAATTGCTCATCAGGCTACCAAGTTCTGCCTGCCGGGCATCGCTCCAGGTGTTGAAATCGCCGGCCAGGATCAGCGGACCCTGATGTTGCTCTATATGGGTGCCGATATCTGCCAGCTGCTGCTGCAAAGGCCTGGCTGTAAAGGTGAAATTCACCCCGTGCAGGTTGATAACCAGCAAATTATTGCCATTATCGACCGGGAAATGGGTAATTGCCGTGGCTTTTGGGGTTCGAAGCCAGGGTTCGCGGTGGCTGAGAGCGCATTTGCCAGCCGCAGGCACTCGACTCAAGGTCATCACGCCACTTGTCAACGTATCTGTGCGATAGCCGGCTGCGAAGATGCCAAAGTGTGCTTCCAGGCCGTTTACAGCCACAGGCCGCTCCAGAGTGGCTTCCTGCAGCAATATCAGGTCAGCTTCCTGGGTGAGGACCGATAGATCCTGGTCCCAGCCAATTTCGCTGGATTTTTTGATATTCCAGTTGGCCAGTCTGATATGGTCGTGGCGCAGCTGTGGCCCGGCTTGCCTGGGGGCAACACTGATTCCTGCACCAGGCACACAGGCTGGCGCAACAGAGAGGAGATCAGATTCGGCGGCTGCAGGCGCCTGCAGGCAGGCAAAGGCCAGCGATGCAGTCAGGCTGAAGCCGGTGAAACGCGTGGTCACGGCAATTCCAGGAGCAAAGAGGCGCGCAGTATAGCGACGTAGAAGCTAGAAAGCATCTGAGCTTTATCTATTAATACACATTAGATAGACATGGTAAGGCGCTGTAATATCTACGATATGTGCAAGTTAACCCGGTTTCTGGCTTGTAGAATTTCGTTCCAGGGCAGCCTGGCAGGAGGCGGTCCGGCAAGAACCCTGTCTTCACAGGCTTTTATATCTAACTGCGCATAATATATATTATGTTAAATAGTATATCTGGATACGGATCGAGGTTACGTTATTCAGTGGTATTCAGGGCAAATAGCGGAATTTCGCCCCTATCCCCCAGCCCGCTGAGTATTCCACGGCAACCCCGCCGGGGGTTCCAGTATCGACGGCGCCCGGGGGCCGGAAACTGCACTCACCCTGTATCCAGCTGCTACCCGTCTCCGATTACTCTTACTGGCTCGGTTTTACTCGCACCAACCGTTGTGATCAAGCGACTCCGGCGCAGTAGGTACAGTGATAGCCCCCTGGCATAGCCTGACTCAATAACCCGACTCAATTGCCCGGCTAGATTTATGTCTGGGAGCGGGGCACATAACTTAATATTTTACTTTAAGTCTATCTATTCCTTTACATTTCAGTGTGTTGAACACTTTATCTCGAATCTCTATAGATATAGCTAGAGACTGCGTTAACTGCTTCTTACAGGCATCCGAGCCCTATTTACGTTACTATAGCGCCTCCTGAACAAGCTCCAGACCTGACCATGCTGACCATTAGCGAGCACCTGGCCCTGCCAGACCACGAAATCGTGTTCCAGCCGATACGCGCCCAGGGTGCCGGCGGCCAGAATGTGAACAAGGTCTCTACCGCAGTTCATTTGCGTTTCGACATTGCCGCCTCGTCTTTGCCGGATGAGGTCAAGGCCCTCTTGCTGCGCTATGCCGACCAACGCATCTCCAGCCAGGGCATTATCGTTATCAAGGCCCAGCAACACCGCAGCCAGGAAAAAAACAGGACCGAGGCCCGGGAACGCTTGCGCGAATTAATCCTGGCCGCCACCGCCAGGCGCAAGGCGCGCCGCCCTACCCGGCCTACCCGGGGCTCCCAACGCCGGCGTATGGACAGCAAGACGCGCCGGGGCAAGACCAAGTCCCTGCGCAACAAGAAGCTGGATTACTGATATGGACCCAGTCAGCCAGGCCGTTCTGGGCGCCGCCGCGCCGAAGTCAGTCGCACCGCCTGAACATGCTGGCATGGCCTGTTTGTTGGGAGCGTTGGCAGGCATGGCCCCGGATCTCGATATATTGATCCGGTCCTCCACAGATCCCCTGCTGTTCCTTGAATACCACCGGCAATTTACCCACTCGCTGTTTTTCATCCCCATCGGCGGCTTTATCTGTGGCTGGCTGTTTTACCAGCTATTTGCCAAACGCCGGGGGCTGAGCCTGCGCACCAGTGTGCTCTATTCCACCCTGGGCTATGCCACCCATGCGCTGCTGGACGCCTGCACCACCTACGGCACGCAATTGCTGTGGCCTTTCACCGACCAGCGCTTCGCCTGGAACACGGTGTCGGTGATCGACCCGATATTCACCCTGCCTCTATTAGTCCTGGTTGCACTGTCCGTATGGCAACGCCGCGCTACCCTGGCCCGCGTGGCCCTGCTGTGGGCCATCGCCTACCCCAGCCTGGGCATGATTCAGCGCGACCGTGCCGAGGCCGCTGGCTGGGAACTGGCCCGAGAGCGCGGCCACCAGCCCCTGCGGCTGGAAGCCAAGCCCAGTTTCGCCAACGTGCTGCTGTGGAAGATCGTCTACGAGACAGAAGATCGCTACCATGTGGACGCGATCCGCGTTGGCCGGGACAGCCGTGTTTATCCCGGCGACTCGGTGCGGCGGCTTGATACGGCCCGGGATTTTCCCTGGTTACAGGCCGACAGCCAGCAGGCCATCGATCTCGAGCGCTTTCGCTGGTTTTCCAATGGCTATGTGGCCGTGGACCCACGCAATCCAAACCGGGTCACCGATATTCGCTACTCTTTACTGCCTAACCAGATCGCGGGACTTTGGAGCATCGAGTTGGCAGCGGACGCCAGCCCGGGCGCGCACGTAAGTTATGTAGCTTCCCGCGACGCCAGCGACCAGGTGCTGGGCCAGTTCCGTATCATGCTGTTTGAATAATCTGATTGAAGCTGACACCTATGGGTAAATTCAAACCGTCGACCGCGGCTGCGGTCGTGATCGCCAACATGATCGGCACCGGCGTGTTCACCAGCCTGGGCTTTCAGCTGCTGGAACTGGAGTCCGGTTTCGTACTGCTCATGCTGTGGGCGGTGGGCGGACTGGCCGCTCTCTGCGGCGCCCTTAGCTACGCTGAACTGGGCGCGGCCCTGCCCCGCTCAGGCGGCGAATACAACTTCCTCTCGGCTATCTATCACCCCGTGGCGGGTTTTATCTCCGGCTGGGTGTCGGCCACGGTCGGGTTTGCCGCACCCACTGCACTGGCCGCGCTCACCTTCGGTAGCTACCTGGGCTCGGTGTTTCCCGCCCTGTCACCGCTGTGGTTAGCGACCGTGCTTATTGTCAGCCTGACCCTGGTTCACTGCAGTAGCCACCGCCAGTCCGGTGGCGCCCAGAGTCTGCTGACCTTGCTCAAGCTGGCCCTGATCCTGGGTTTCTCGCTGGTGGCGATACTGTTGGCAGACAATCCCCAGCCCATTGTCTTCTCCCCTGTCACCGGCGATGGTGAATTGTTGCTGAGCGGTGCATTCGCTATATCATTAATTTATGTTAATTACGCATTTTCGGGCTGGAACGCGGCCACCTATATCAGCGGTGAACTTGAAGAGCCACAACGTCACCTGCCGCGTGTCCTGTTTATCAGCACCGCCCTGGTCGCCCTCGCCTATCTGATGCTCAACTATGTGTTCCTGTCGGTGGCGCCGGTGGACGCCATGGCAGGCAAGGTTGAGATCGGATATATCGCCGCACAGTATGTATTCGGTGCGGCCGGCGCTGACATCATGGGTGTGCTGCTGGCCTTGCTGCTGATTTCCACAGTGAGCGCCATGATCCTGGCAGGCCCCCGGGTTCTGCATGCGATCGGCGAAGACTTCCCCCTCTTTAATCTGTTGGGGAAAACCAACAGCGACGGCGTCCCGGTGCGGGCGATCCTGTTACAGGCTGGCATCAGCCTGCTATTCCTGTGGACCTCGTCCTTTGAAAGCATCCTCATCTTCGCCGGCGCTACCATGGCGCTGAATACCTTTTTCGCTGTGTTGGGTGTGTTTGTCCTGCGCTGGCGACAGCCGGATCTGCCGCGGCCTTACCGCACCTGGATGTATCCCCTCCCCCCTCTGTTGTTTCTGGCTATCACCGGCTGGACACTTCTATATACTGTGCTGCAGCGGCCGGCGGAGGCCTGGATGTGCCTGGGGATAATCCTGTCCGGAGCCGCGTTCTATAAAGTCAGTATTGTGTTGGGAAATCGTTAGTATGAATTTTGAGCTCGCGGAAGAGTTCCGCATGTTAAAAGAACTGGTCGGCAACTTCGTCAATGACCACCTGTTACCACTGGAGCCCGCCGTGTTGGCGCGTGAAGCCGCCGGTGAAGGCGCCCACATCACCGCCGAGGAGCGCACACAGCTAAATGCCGTCTCCCAGGAATTGGGGCTGTGGGGGCTGGATGCGCCTGAGGATGTCGGCGGCATGGACCTGCCCGCCGTTGCCCTGGTGGGCGTCAATGAGGAAATCGGCAAATCCATGGTGCCCTATGTACTGCCACCGGATTCGCCCAACCTGCGCATGCTCGACGCCACTGTTAATGACACGCAGCGAGAGCGCTACCTGGCGCCCTATGTGCGTGGCGAAACCATTTCGGCTATTGCAATCTCTGAGCCCGGCGCCGGCTCGGACCCGGCGGCGATGAAGAGCACTGCCCTGCGGGATGGCGACAACTGGGTGTTGAACGGTCGCAAGATCTGGATCACCCGCGCTAACACCGCGGATCATTTCATCACCATGGCCTGCACCGACAAGGCCAAGGGTGCCCGTGGCGGCATCTCCGCCTTCCTGGTGGACAAGGATGCCGAGGGCCTCAACATCGCCCGCGAAATTCCCATGCTCGGTGGCAACAGCACCTATGAGATCGAATTCAATGATTGCCGGCTGCCGATCGACGCCCTGCTCGGTGAAGAGGGCCAGGGCTTCGCGCCGATGCAACTGCGCCTGTCCACCCGGCGCCTGGAGATGTCCACCTGGTGTATCGGTATCGCCCAGCGCGCCCACGAAATGCTGCTGGAGTTTGCACCACAACGCAGCACCTTTGGCTCAGCACTGTCAGAAAAGCAAACCATACAAAACTGGATTGCGGAGGCCGAGCGCGATATTCACAGCGCCCGGCTGATGGCCTACCACACCGCCTGGAAACTCGATAACAAAGAGTCGGTGCGGCGCGAAATTTCCATGCTCAAGGCCCATGCCACCGAGATGGCCTGGCGCACAATCGATAGAGCCATGCAGGGTTTTGGCGCGATGGGTATGACCAAGGAATTGCCCCTGCAGCAGATGGCCAACGAAGTCCGCCTGATGCGCATCTATGACGGCCCCACGGAGATCCACAACTGGGTGGTGGCCAGGGACCTGTTGCGCGGCTGACTAGTGGGCGGCGCCCTGCCTGGCAATGCGGTCGATATTGGGCATGCTCCCCCGCATATGCGCTTGTGACAGGCGCTGAGATTTGACCAGCACTGCGCCGGGTGGACCACAAAGCAGTGGCACGCCCGGCTAATGACAAAATGCTATAAGAAAGTACTCTTTATAAACCAAAAGTTATTGTCTCTCTGCTCAGGCTTGATCGCATAATGGGACCGGCCAGGCTGCCCAACAGCCACATTCATTGACCAGAACCACCAACGATCCAAGCATAACTATAAGGGACGGTAATGAAACGACACTACTATATTAGCAATGACCTCGACGACCTTGACCACGTCGAAGAGGAACTGGAAAACGCTGGCGTTGCCACGCCGCAAATGCACGTGTTAAGCCGGGACGACGCCGGTGTGGCGAACCGCCCGCACCTGCATCCGGTGGAAGCGGTCTTAAAGAAGGACGTGGTACGCGGTACCGAAATTGGCGCCATGATTGGTGCCGTGGGCGCCGTGATAGTGCTCGCTGTCGCCTACTTTAGCGGCGTCACTGAGACGGTCGGCTGGGTGCCCTTTGTGTTCCTGTCGGTTATCGTGCTGGGCTTTTGCACCTGGGAAGGTGGCCTGTTCGGCATCCAGGAGCCGCATGCCGACTTCGTCCGTTTCCAGGACGACCTGGACGCGGGTAAGCATGTGTTCTTTGTCGATGTCGATGCTGACCAGGAGGCTGCGCTGGCGCGCATAACGGCCGCCCACCCTGGCCTGCAAGCCGCCGGTGAAGGCGAAGCCACGCCTGGCGTGGTGGTTGAAGCGCAAAAGAAATTTCATGACGCGATGCAAACTCTGCCCTAGGCAGAATCACTGTGGAACAAAAAGGGGATGCATCGCATCCCCTTTTTTTATTCCTTTGAAAAACTACCAGGGCAGGCCACTGCCATCGTAGGTGACAAAACTGCCGCTATCCGAGTTGGTGGCCCCTTCGATGACCTGCAACATGCCCGTAACTGACTGCTCAGTAGTGATCTGGGCGCCCTCTCCTCCCATATCAGTCTGCACCCAGCCAGGGTGCATGGCGAGCACCGTGATTCCACGATCCCTTAAATCCATCGCTGCTGAGCGCAGCACGGCATTAAGCCCGGCCTTGGACGCGCGGTAGCTATAGAGTCCGCCGTCGCTATTGCCGGCGATGCTGCCCAGGATGCTGCTCATACCAACAATAAGTTTTTTATCGCCGGCCGCGACATGCTCGGCAAAGGCCTGGATCATCAAGGCCGGGGCAACGGTGTTGATATTCATCACCCGCAACAACTTGTCCTGGGTCAGCGCACCGAGGCTGGCGCAATCATCGCCGAGGACACCGGCATTAAGTATCAGCAGATCTATCGTCCTGCCAGTCAAGAACTGGGCCAGAGCGACAACAGCCTCCGCATCACTGACATCCAGTGCATGAACTTCGATCCCGCTGTGCGCAGACGCCAAGTCATTGAGTGCGACGGCAGTTCCGGGTTCCCGACAACAAGCGATGACATCCCAGCCTTGCGCTGCATATTGCTGGACGAGTTCAAGGCCCAGCCCCCGATTAGCTCCTGTGATAAGTGTGCTTGGCATAATCTGTTTCCTGGACAGGCTGTGTTGTCCTTCATGCTTTGTCGGCGCACAAAGTTGAAAAGGGCGCCGTAGCGCCCTTTTCAGGAGTAGTGATAAAGGGCGTCAGTGTTCAAGCATATGCGCCGGCGGCTTCGGTAACTGGGTGATATCCTGGCCCATCCAGACATCGCGCATGAGGAATGTCCAGTCGGCCTCAATAGCCATAATGCCGATCAGCACTAACAGACAGAGTGGCGGTAAAAGAATCGCTGCGGCCAGCGCCATGCGCTCCCACCACATATGCATGAAGATGGCCGTAATAAAGCCTGCTTTTAGCATCATGAAGATCAGGATCAGACTCCAGCGCAGGTAGCCTTCAAAGTGGTAGTAGTCCACCGCGTAGGACATGCCGCTGAGAATGAACAGCAGGACCCATATCCTGAAATAAACACCCAGCGGGTGTTCCTGGTGCTCTACGTCAGCCGCGTGTGCTTGTGCATGTTCCATGGCGTAGCTCCCTTACCAGAGATAGAAGAATGCGAAAATGAATACCCAGACCAGGTCGACGAAGTGCCAGTACAAACCGGTAATCTCGACGATCTCATAGCCTTTCTTGTCGTAGTGCCCCAACTTGACCTTGAAAGCCACTGTCAGCAGGTAGATCACCCCGATCGATACGTGCAGGCCGTGAAAGCCGGTAATCATAAAGAAGGCCGAGCCAAACTGGGCAGCGCCCATGGGGTTACCCCAGGGTCGCACACCTTCGGAGATGAGCTTGCTCCACTCAAATACCTGCATACCGACAAAGGTGGCACCCAGCACCGCGGTGGCAAGCATCAACCAGAAAGTCTTGGTCTTGTCGCGCCGGTAACCATAGTTGACCGCCAGCGCCATGGTGCCGCTGCTGGTAATCAATACGAAGGTCATAATGGCGATCAGGATCAGCGGAATACTCTCGCCAAACATGGTCAGTGCAAACACCTCACTCGGAATTGGCCAGGGCTCGGTGGTCGCCATGCGCACCGTCATATAACCGGTGAGGAAGGTGGTGAAAATGAAAGTATCACTGAGCAGGAAGATCCACATCATGGCCTTGCCCCAGGGCACGCCGTGGAAGGCTTCCTTGTCAGAGGACCAGTCTTTTACGACTCCGTCCCATCCTGTTACTGCGCTGTTTGAATCAGCCATACGGCCCTTCTCCCTTGTCGCTCTTGTTATATCAGGTCGTCAAACTCAGGTTGTTAATAGCATGTAGAACAGCACCAGCCAGACGACCAGCAGGAAATGCCAGTACACGGTGCACAGGTCTACATTCATCCGGTAGTGTTCACGCTGCTCCGGCCGGCCGGACAATTGTAATGTGCGTGCCAGTGCCAGGATGCCACCCAGCATGTGCGCTCCATGGACCCCGGTAATCAGGTAGAAAAAACTGCTGGAAGGATTCGAGGAGACAAAATGACCGGAGGCCGCCAGCTGCTGCCACACCACGAACTGCAAGGTCACGAAAGCGATTGCGCCGGCACCGCCCAGCATTAGCCAGCGACGGGCTGCGGGCCACTGTTCCGCCGCGGCGCTGCCCTTGGCCATCTGCATGAACACGCTGGCCAGGGCCAGCACGGCGGTGTTAAACCACATCAACATGGGCTCCTGCAGTGGCACCCAGTCCTCGTAGTACATGCGCATGCGATAGCTGACTATGAACAGCAGGAACAGCGAGGTGGCGACGGCGAAGAACACCCGCAGCCCGACCTTCTGCTCCGGCAGCTTAAACATCTCCACATCGGCCGGCGCACCGACCGTATCCTGCCCGCTAAGCCAGGGCTTGCTGGCGAGTGTTTTAATCACACCACTCATGCAGGTGCCCCCTGCGGATGACCATCGCCGTGTTCAATGTCGGCCTCGGTATGTCCACCGGGGCGGTTCTGCGGGATAAAGTCTTCAGGTTCGCCCGGCACGCTGTAGTCGTAAGCCCAGCGATACACCACTGGTAAGTTGTCACGCCAGTTGCCGTGGCAGGGCGGTGTATCCGGTGTCTGCCATTCCAGTGTGGTGGCGTTCCAGGGGTTGGCGGGAGCCTTCTTGCCGACTTTCAGACTCATGGCCATGTTAATGATGAACAGGAACTGCAGCACGCCTACGATGATGGCAACTATTGTGATGTATTCATTCAGCCCCTGGGCCGATTCCGAGATGAACTCATAGCCGTCATAGGCATAGTAGCGACGCGGCATACCCTCGAATCCCAGGTAGTGCATGGGAAAGTAAATCAGGTAAGTGCCGACGAACGTTACCCAGAAGTGAATTTTGCCGAGGGTCTCGTTATACATGCGCCCGCTCATCTTCGGGTACCAATGATAGATGGCCGCAAATACCACCATCACCGGCGCGATCGCCATCACCATGTGGAAGTGTGCGATCACGAAATAGGTATCAGACAATGGAATATCCACCGCCACGTTACCGAGAAACAGGCCGGTCAGGCCACCTATCAAAAAGGTGCTGACGAAGCCAATGGCAAACAACATCGGTGTATTCAGGTGGATGTTGCCGTGCCACAGGGTTAACGTCCAGTTGTACACCTTGATCGCCGTTGGTATCGCGATAATCAGTGTTGTAGTGGCGAAGAAAAAGCCCAGGTAGAGGTTCATACCACTGACATACATATGGTGCGCCCAGACGATGAAGCTGATACCACCGATCGCCAGAATTGCCCACACCATCATGCGATAGCCAAATACATTCTTGCGTGCGTGGGTCGACAGAATATCGGATACCAGGCCAAAGGCCGGCAGAGCCACAATGTAAACCTCCGGATGCCCGAAGAACCAGAACAGGTGCTGGAACAGTACCGGGCTGCCGCCGCTGGTCTCCATTGCCTGTCCCATGTGCACGATATAGGGCATGAAGAAGCTGGTGCCCAGCAGGCGATCAAACAGCAGCATGACGGCACTTACGAATAGTGCCGGGAAGGCCAACAGGCCGAGCACAGTCGCTGTAAATATGGACCAGATGGTTAGCGGCATGCGCATCAGGGTCATGCCCTTGCAGCGTGCCTGCAGGATAGTGGTGATGTAGTTCAGGCCACCCATGGTGAAGGCAACAATGAATACGGCCAGTGAGGCCAGCATCATGATGATGCCCCAGTCCGCGCCTGGCGTACCCTGCAGGATCGCCTGCGGCGGGTACAGCGTCCACCCTGCCCCGGTTGGCCCGCCGGGCACAAAATAGCTACCCATAAGAATAATGACCGATACCAGGTAGAACCAGTAGCTGAGCATGTTGAGGAAGGGGAACACCATGTCCCGGGCACCGCACATGAGCGGGATCAGGTAATTGCCGAAGCCGCCCAGGAAAAACGCTGTGAGCAGGTAGATCACCATGATCATGCCGTGCATGGTGACGTACTGGTAATAGGCGGTCGGGTCTATAAATTCGAGACTGCCGGGATAACCTATCTGCATCCGCATGAGCCAGGAAAGCACCAATGCCAGAAGTCCGACAGCGATGGCAGTGCAGCCATATTGCACAGCGATCACCTTGTGATCCTGGCTGAACACATACTTCCAGATAAACTTGTTAGAGCCTTCGTGGTGCCCGGTATCTTGATCGGCGTATGCCATGTTTACTGCCTCTCTTTAATTATTCTGTTCACTAATCCGTTTATTCCGACGCCTGATGCGATGCTTAATCCGACAAAGTCATGAAGTAGGCAAGCATCGCCTCCAGGTCATCATCGCTAAAGGGATAGGCGGCCATGACTGGCGGGTAACCCTGCACCAGTTTGGCGTTTGGATCACGGATGGATTCACTCAAATAGGCGTCGTCAGCGGTAACCGTAGACCCGTCAGTCAGTGTCTCGGTGCGACCGTACATACCTTTCCAGCTCGGGCCCACGCCGCGCGCGCCATCAAGGCTGTGACAGGCCAGGCAGCCCTGCTGCTTGGCCAATTGCTCGCCACGCTCAGCGGGGTCTCCGCCCGGCGCTGCGCCGCCCTGGGTTTCGGCGAAAGTGCGTTGTGTCCGTAACCAGGCGGCGTGATCTTCCGGCGTATCAACCACCACATGACTGCGCATATTGTAATGCCCTACTCCGCAGAGTTCGGCACAGAGAACCTCATATGTGCCGACCTTGGTGGGGGTCATCCAGAAATAGCTGACCAGCCCCGGCACCACGTCCATTTTGGCGCGGAACTGGGGCACGTAAAAATCGTGTAGAACATCCTTGGAACGCAAATTGAACTTGATGGGTTGATCAACCACGATGTGCGCGGGTTCACCTACCACGATAATATCGTCCTGTCCCCAGGGGTCATCGGGGTCGACCCCCAGCGGGTTGTCGAAAGACACATTGCGATTATCCGCCTTGCCCAGCGCACCATCCTTTCCTGGCAGGCGATAGGACCACTGCCATTGATGTCCCACCGCTTCAAATATAACGGCGTCATCGGGTACGTGCACGAACTGGTTGTAGACGACCAGGCCGGGTGCCAGCATGGCAAACACACCTACCGTGGTCAGCCCGGTGAGCCAGGTTTCCAGCTTGCTGTTTTCGGGCTCGTAAGCACTGCGGCGCTCCGGCGAGTGGCGGAACTTTATCACGCAATAGGCAATGAACAGATTGACGGCAACAAACACCGCGCCCGTCACCCAGAAGGTGATCATAATAGTCGCATCCATCGCCCCCCAATTCGAAGCCAGTGGCGTAAACCACCAGGGACTCCAGAAGTGGAAGATGACCGAGCCGATCACCATCACTATCAGAACTATCGCGAGCGCCATATTTTTATCCTTCTACTCAGTGGCTATCGATAAACACCGCCGTGAACACAATCAGTAACCAGGCAATGGAAAACAGGAACAACTTTATCGCGTGACGCCGCTCCAGCGGTCGCCGCACAAAATCTATGGTCAAGCCCAGGTAGACCAGGGTCGCCGAAATCGCTATCACCAGATAGGTAGTGCCCGCGGCGCCGACATAAAAAAGCGTCATCACGCAGGGCAGCAGCGCTGCCGTGTATAGAAGGGTCTTGGCCTTGGTCACCATAGGCCCGGAAGTCACGGGCAGCATGGGGATGCCGGCGCGTCGATACTCATCTTCACGCAGCATGGCCAGCACCCAGAAGTGCGGCGGCTGCCAGACGAACATAATCAGGAATAACAGCAGCGCGGGAACGCCGATGCTGCCTGTCACCGCCGCCCAACCGATGATGGGCGGCAAGGCGCCGGCAATACCACCAATTTCTGTGCACAAGTCCGACGAGCGTTTTAGCCACATGGTGTAAATAACCACATAGAAGTAGATAGTGGCCATGGCCAGGGTCGCAGCCAGCAGGTTGCTACCCAGGATCAACACCAGAAATGACACCGCTGCCAGCACCAGGCCGCAGAACAGAACCGATTGGGCTTCGACTCGCCCCGCCGCGGTGGCTCGCAGCGAAGTGCGCGACATCAGCTTGTCGATATCGCGATCAATATAATTATTGAGCATACCGGCCGAGGCTGAGGCCAGGCAGGTTCCTACCAGGGTGCTCAAGACAAGGGACAGGGTAAGTGTGTTCCCGGCAGCCAACCACATGCCGGCAAAGGTGGTAATGAGAACAACGAGGGCAATACGAGGCTTGCTCAGCTCGACGTAGTCAGCAAATTGCGACTTTAGCCCGGATACCGCTGCTAACAAAGGCTCTGCTCCCCATTGCAGGTGTGGCGTTATAAATACGGTCTGTCTTGATTATCGCCGGCTATATCTAGAGATATTTCAAAAAATCATGCCGACCAAAAATCCATAAATTTCTTATACTTATATCTGAACTCTTAGACCGGGTTTATTTTTAACCCAATCTGGCGATAAATACCACCCTTTAGGTAAAGCTATACACGTTTACAACTAATGGTATGCGATCTCAGTACAGCTATCGCCCCCAATTAATTGTGTGGTCTCAGTACAGCTATCGCTCCCAATTGGCTACACTCTGTCAGTCACAATGCGGCGCATGGAACTATGAGCGAGAACAATAGCAGCGAGCCCGGGACCGAAGACGGCGCAGAGCCGGCTGCTGACCCCAACATCGTGCTCGACGGTGCGGGATTGCCCAAGATAGCCCCTGCCGGGTATCGCTCGCCCTATGACCAGGACTGGCGGGTGCTGTTCGGCCTGACGATTACCTTCCTGTACCTCATCTTGATGGCCCTTTATATAGACACCGTGGTGAGTTGGAGCGATTTCGCCACGCTCTCGGTAGAGCGTATGGGCAGCTTTCTGGAGGGTGCCTTTGCGCCGCTGGCCTTTCTCTGGTTGGTAATTGGTTATTTCCTGCAGAAAAAGGAACTGAGCCAGAACACCGACGCCATGAAGATGCAGTTCTTCGAGATCCAGAAATCCGCCGAACAGGCTGTCGTACAATCAGAGGCTATCGCCCGCAGCGAGTTACACCAGCGGCGCGAGTCATTTCTCAAGCTGGCTGAACTGGTGCGCACCCAGTTAGGGCAGGTGGTGGGACTCCTGTACCTGTCCAGCCAGATGGCTGATGGCAATGAGCAGAAAGTGCCCCGTGAGCGCATGGCAGAGCTCTGGCAAGTAGTCGGGCGGGAAGACCCCGAGGCCTTTTCCAGGGAGTTGCTGCGTCTGGTAACCCTGAGCAGTGAGCAATACATGTACAAGGTGTTCTTCGGCACCCCGATACGGACCCGCCATACCACCAGCTTCGAACACAGCTTTGAGCGACTGTTGCGTGCCGCGCGGGATTGCGATGAAGAAGACATGATTACCGATGCACTCATGGGCAGCGGACACGGTAACGTCTACCGCCGCATCCAGGCGCTCAGGGAGAATATCCCTGCAGGCTTCACTATCGGTGTCTACGATTTCGACCCGGACAGCCGCGAGGGTGACGCCCCCACACTCTAGGGAGCCTGGGTCAGCAGTTCCTCCAGCGCGAAAACGTGCTCATCGACAATATCCAGGGTCCGCAGCGAACGGGCCAGCTTCAGCAGGTACTCCCGGTTGGCGCCGCTGGGGCCATGACTACGGCGGATTTGCTCGGCCATCGCTGGCAGGGAGTCGGGACCCAGAAAGGCGTGATTGTCCTCATCTGCAATATACACCGTCGCAGCGACCAGGCGCCCGTCGACGAGTTGCATGGGGGTATCTATGCGCTGGTAACCATTCTTCTCGCGGTGGTCCAGGTGCTCAAAGACCTCCTCGCTGATGCAATAGGCCATGCCACCGCAGCGCACGCCAGTGGCGGCCACCAGGGTAACCACCCGGCCCGGAGCGGCAGGGGTTCCCCGGTGATCATGGGAGCCCTGCCAAAAACGGCGCTCCCAGCCATCGATATGGGCCGCCAATCGCTCCGTATAAGGAAAGTCGGCTTTATAAATTAAGGAGCCGTAGCCGAATACCCAATGTGACACGTTATAACTCACTCGCCCAGGGCCAGCGTATTCTCTGGCCTGCAGGCAGCAGGCGGGTACAGGGGTAGTTCAGGCTATTGACCCAGGGTTGAACTTTCATGGCGACGACCTTTCTAATCGGGAGAGCTTTGCTGCTACACTATAAATCCATGATGTTAAGGTGAGAACACTTTGAATTTCCAGAGATTGACTGCGCCTCTCACAGCGCCGACGCTGGCCCTCGTGCTGGCCCTGCCCAGCCTCCCCGCCTGGAGTACCATTGACCCTACTGACGGGCTGTCCAACACCGCCGTCGACCTGGTCGAAAAACTCGAGAGCAGGCACTACTCCAAGCGCCAGTTTGATGATGTATTGTCCTCCGAATTGCTGGACAACTACCTGCGCGCACTGGATCCATCAAGGGCCTTCCTCTACCAGAGCGACATCGACGAATTCGAGGCCTATCGCCTGCAGTTGGACGATCAATTGTCAGCCGGCAAACTCACCACTGGCTTCGCTATCTTTAACCGCTACCAGGAGCGCATCCAGGCGCGACTCGACAAGCTCCTGCAAGAACTACCAGAATTGGTTGCAAGCATGGATTTCAGCATCGATGAATCGCTGCAGCTGGACACAGAAGATCGCCCCTGGCCGAAGAATGCAGCGGAAGCAGACGAGCGCTGGCGCAAGCAGATTAAAAACTCCGTACTGAGCCTGCGCATCGCCGGTAAATCAGTCGAGGAAATTATCCCCATACTGGAAAAGCGCTACCAGAACCAGCAAAAACGCATCGCCCAGTACAACGCCCAGGACGTGTTCCAGGTGTACGCGAACGCACTGACCGAGTTGTACGATCCACATACCAACTACCTGTCGCCGCGCACCTCGGAAAACTTCAATATCAATATGAGCCTGTCACTGGAAGGTATTGGCGCCGTATTACAGTTGCAAGATGAATACACCAGGGTGGCGCGAATTGTGCCGGCAGGTCCAGCTGACAAGCAGGGCGAGTTACATCCCTCTGACCGCATCGTCGCGGTAGCACAGGGAGAAGATGGCGCCTTTGAAGATGTGGTCGGTTGGCGCCTGGACGAGGTAGTGCAACTGATCCGCGGCCCCAAGGGCACCACCGTACGTTTGGAAGTAATGCCGGCGGCCTCCAAGAATCAAGACGAAAGCCGCGTCATCACTATCATCCGCAACAAGGTGAAGCTGGAAGAGCAAAGCGCCCAGAGCGAAATAATCGATGTGCAGCGTGGCGAGGAAGCCCTGCGGGTGGGCGTTATCGACATTCCTGCTTTCTATATAGATTTCGAAGGCATGCGTCGCGGTGAGCCTGACTTCAAAAGCACCACTCGCGATGTCAAGAAACTGCTGGACGAACTGATTGCCGAAGAGGTTGATGGCGTAATTATTGACCTGCGCAATAACGGCGGCGGCTCTCTGCAAGAGGCCAACGACCTGACCGGGTTGTTCATTGAATACGGTCCCACCGTCCAGATCCGTCACTCCTCGCGCAAGGTATTCCGCGATGGCAAGCGACTGCGCACGCCCTACTACGATGGCCCCCTGGCAGTGCTCATCAATCGGCTCAGCGCCAGTGCCTCGGAAATTTTTGCCGGCGCCATCCAGGACTACCAACGCGGCGTGGTCATCGGCAGCCAGTCATTTGGCAAAGGAACCGTACAGACACTGATACCCCTGCCCGAGGGCCAACTGAAACTGACCGAGTCCAAGTTTTACCGGATCAGCGGTGACAGCACCCAGCACCGTGGGGTAATCCCCGATGTTGAGTTCCCATCCCAGTACGATAAGACAGAGATTGGCGAGAGCACCCTCGATCACGCCCTGGACTGGGACCAGATCAACCCGGTACGACACCGCAAGTATCACGACATTCCCTCGCTGGTGCCCTACCTTGCTGATCTTTCCCAGGCCCGCAACAGTGTCAACCCGGACTTCATCTATCTTGAAGACAGCCGGGTGCTGGCCGAGGAAGCTCGTGACTTGAAAGCGCTGCCTTTGAATGAAAATGCTCGCATCGCGCTGCGCGACGAGCAGAAAGCGCGCTCTTTGGAAATCGAGAACAAGCGCCGCAAGGCCAAGGGCCTGCCAGTCCTGGATGACATTGAGGAAATCACCGAGGAAGAGCTTGCCGCCAACGACGTGCCGGTAGAGGAACCTGACGGCGGCAGTGCCGCTGCACCGGGGGGCGCCGCTGCACCAGGTGTAGACGGGGCGTCTGTTGAAGGCGATGCCGTCAGCGAGGCGGAAGTTGAGGAAGAGCCCGACGTATTGCTGCTCGAAGCCGGCAATATCCTGGTGGACGCCGTGGCCGCACGTAACGAGTTAGTCGCCAGCAACCCCTGATCCAGTGACTGCTATTCCCTGCCCGCCTTCGGCGGCCAGGGGCCTGGTGCAGTCGCTTCGCCATACCAGGATAATTTATCCCTCAGGCTCACCACCTCGCCGACGATGATCAACGTTGGCGCATGAACCTCTTGCCCAGCCACGACCGCTTGCATTGTGGCCAGGGTTCCCGTCAATGTGCGCTGGTTACGGGTTGTCCCCTGCTCAATCAGGGCGATAGGTGTATCTGCCGCGCGACCCTGGGCCTGTAACTCCCGGCAAATGGTTTCCAGTCCCTGCAGCCCCATGTAAAACACCAGGGTTTCCTGCTCATTGGTCATTGCCGACCAATCGATTTCCACCCGGTTACTCTGTAGGTTTCCCGTCACAAAACGCACGGAATGTGCATGGTCCCGGTGCGTCAAGGGGATTCCGGCGTAGCTGGCGCAACCACTGGCGGCAGTAATACCCGGGATTACCTGGAAGGGAATACCGTGTTGCGCCAGCTGCTCAATTTCCTCACCGCCGCGACCGAAGATAAAGGGATCGCCACCTTTGAGTCGCGCTACACACTTGCCCTGTTGCGCCAACTCCAGCAACAACTGGTTGATCTTACCCTGGGGCAGAACGTGATCAGCGCGCTGTTTGCCAACATAGATACGATCGGCATCGCGGCGCGCCAAATCGAGAATCTCGGGCGCCACCAGGCGGTCATACAAGACCACATCTGCCATCTGCAACAGGCGTACAGCCTTGAATGACATCAGGTCCGGGTCGCCGGGCCCGGCACCGATCAGGTATACCTCGCCCAGCACATGTGCCTCGCCTGGTTTATCCAGGTAGCTTTGTACCAACTCTGCGGCCTCGTCCTCGCGACCGGCCAGCACCAGCTCGCCGGCCGGGCCATCAACCACCTGTTCCCAGAATCGACGGCGCTGGCCCTCTTCTGCAGCCACAGCTTTGACAGCCTCGCGAAAGCGCCCGGTAAAGGCGGCCAGGCGGCCATAGGCGGCGGGAACCAGGGCTTCGATCTTGCTTCGTATCAAGCGCGCCAGCACCGGGCTTTTGGCGCTGGAGCTGATACCAATCACCAGCGGGGATCGATCAACGATTGAAGGGAAGACAAAGCTGCACAGATCCGGATCATCGACCACGTTGATTGGAATATTAGCGGCGCGGGCATCGGCGGCCACCTGGCTGTTCACCGCTTCGTCAGCGGTGGCCGCAATAATCAGGCTGACACCGTCCAGGTACTTGCTGACATAACTGTCCTGCTGCCAGTTGCCGCCTGCCTGGCCCAGCATCTGCTCGAGTTCGTGATCAATATCCGGTGACACACAGTTCACGCTGGCGCCCGCCTTTATCAGCAGTCGCGCCTTGCGCAGCGCCACCTGGCCGCCACCCACCAAAAGCACGGGGGTTCCCTGAAGCTGGAAGAAAAGCGGCAGGTAATCCAAGCTGCTCAGGCCTCCAGTTTGGACTGGCCGCCCATGTATGGGAGCAGTACCCCGGGCAGTTTCACCGAGCCATCGGCCTGCTGGCCATTTTCCAGGATCGCGACCAGGGTCCGACCCACAGCCAGTGCCGAGCCGTTCAGCGTGTGCAACAACTCCGGCTTCCCGGTTTCCGGATTGCGCCAGCGCGCCTGCATGCGCCGCGCCTGGTAGTCGCCCATATTGCTGCAGGAAGAAATTTCACGGTAGGTATCCTGGGCCGGCAGCCACACTTCCAGGTCATAGGTTGTGCGCGCCGAGAAACCGAGATCGCCACCGCAGAGAATGACCTTGCGATAAGGTAACTCCAGTGCCTGCAGGACGGCCTCGGCATGTCCGGTCAGGTTTTCCAGGGCCGCCTCAGAGTCCTGCGGGCGTACCAACTGCACCAGCTCCACCTTCTCGAACTGGTGCTGCCGAATCATGCCACGGGTATCCTTACCGTAACTGCCGGCCTCGCTGCGGAAACAAGGCGTGTGTGCGACATAACGCAGCCCCTCCCCCATCTCATCCGCTTCAAGGATGCGGTCGCGCACCATATTGGTAACCGGCACCTCGGCGGTCGGGATGAGGTAGTAATCGGCATCGTGCCGGAGCTTGAACAGATCTTCTTCAAACTTTGGTAATTGCCCGGTGCCACGCAGGGAGTCGGCATTAACGATATAGGGTACGTTGAGCTCTGTATAACCATGTTGCTGCAGATGTATATCGAGCATGAAATTGATCAGGGCTCGATGCAGGCGCGCGACATCACCGCTCAGCACCGCAAAGCGTGAGCCCGTTATCTTGCCGGCGGTCTCGAAATCCAGGCCACCCAGGCCCTCGCCCAGGTCAACGTGGTCACGGGGGCTGAAATCAAATACCGGGATATCCCCCCAGCGCAGTAATTCCTGATTATCCTCTTCGCTCTGCCCCTCGGGAACGGCCTGGGCAGGGATATTAGGCACACCCAGCATCAGCTCGTCCATTTGCTCCGACAAGGCCCTGGCGCTGCTGGTGGCAGCATCGATCTGGCTGGCGATCTTCTCCAGCGTTTCATTGACCGCCTGCTTGGCTTCATCCACAGCCATACCGCCCTGGATCAACTCACCTACCTTTCTGGCCGCCGACTTGCGCTCCGCCTGCAGGTTCTGGCTTTCAACATCGGCCGCCTTGCGTTGGGCATCCAGGGCCTCAAACGCAGCCACATCAAACTCAAAACCGCGGCGCGCAAGCTGCGCGGCGACTGCCTGCGGATCCTGCCGCACCAGTTTTACATCCAGCATAATTTTGTTCCGTTATTACTCCAGAGCTGACCTAGACCATGCGCATCAATGTCATGGCTAACCAAACTGCAAATAAACACACCGCCACGCTGAGGCCTACATAGGCCAGCCCGAGTCCGGCCTGACCGTTCTCTATAAGCGCCAGGGCTTCCAGCGAGAAAGTCGAAAACGTTGTAAACGCGCCAAGGAAGCCAACCATGGTCACACTGCGCCAATCCGGGTGCACCATACCCCGCTCGATGATCATCACATAGGCAATACCGATGCAAAAAGAACCGATCAGGTTGACGCTGAGCGTGCCCCAGGGGAAATGGCTGCGCGTAGAGGCGTGCACCAGAGTGGACATCCAGTGACGCGCCAGAGCCCCGCCGGCTCCGCCCAGGGCGATAAACAGTATGTGTTTCATGGGTACAGAGGGTGTATTACTCGTAGCGGCGTATTGTACTGTTTTTGTCCAGATTGCGCAGGTGCGCCAGCTTGTCGGCGATTTTTTGCTCCAGGCCCCGCTCAGTGGGATGGTAATAGCAACGATCGCGCAAGGACTCCGGGAAATAATTCTCGCCCGCGGCATAGGCACCGGGCTCATCATGGGCATAGCGGTACTCCTCACCATGCCCCTGTTCCTTGCTGAGCCGGGTTGGCGCATTGCGCAGGTGCAGCGGCACCTCTTCACTGGGTGATGCCTCGATATCGGACCGGGCCGACTTGAAGGCCGTGTAGACCGCATTGCTCTTGGCAGCGCAAGCCAGGTATACCACCGCCTGGGCAATCGCCAGTTCGCCCTCAGGGCTGCCCAGCCGTTCCTGTACCTGCCAGGCATCGAGGGCGATAGACAATGCCCGTGGATCCGCATTGCCTATATCCTCGCTGGCCATACGCACTACCCGACGAGCGATATAGAGCGGATCACAACCGCCGTCCAGCATTCGTGCGAACCAATACAGGGCCGCATCCGGGGAACTGCCGCGCACAGCCTTGTGCAGTGCCGATATCTGGTCGTAGAAGCTATCCCCGCCCTTGTCGAAGCGGCGCAGGGTACCCTGCAGAACCTCGTCAATAACAGCCGCGTCCAGCACACTGTGACCGGACTCATCCGCTACCGCCAGGTCCAGGGCCAGTTCCAGCAGGTTAAGCGCGCGCCGCGCGTCACCGTCAGCGCTGCGGGCCAGGCTCTGCAATAAATCGGCTTCAATTGCCGCCACCGACTCCATGGTCTCCAGCGCCCGGCTCAGCACCGAGACAATCTCCTCCACATCGAGGTTGCGCAGCTTGTAGACCCGGGAGCGGGATAGCAGTGCATTATTTAACTCGAAAGACGGGTTTTCGGTGGTGGCGCCAACGAAAATCAGCGTGCCATCTTCCACATAAGGCAAGAATGCGTCCTGCTGGGATTTGTTGAATCGATGCACTTCATCGACGAACAACAAGGTGGCGCGTCCCTGGCCACGCTGGACGCGAGCCTGCTCTACCGCCTGGCGAATATCCTTAACCCCGGATAGAACCGCCGACAGGCTCAGAAAATGCGCATCGGCACGTGCCGCGAGCAGGCGCGCCAGGGTGGTCTTGCCAACCCCGGGCGGCCCCCACAAGACCATGGAGTGCAATTGGCCACGCTCAATAGCCTCGCGCAGAGGCTTGCCGGCGGCGAGCAGATGTCCCTGGCCGATAAATTCATCGAGATTGGCAGGTCGCAGACGTGCAGCCAGGGGCTGATAGCCTGACTCTCCGGCGGAAAAAAGATCACCGCTCATTATCGTAAACATCAACTCCAGGCGGCGGCTGGAAGTCGAAATCGGCGGGCTGCAAGGCCGTGTCGGCTTGCACAGCGCTGAAGTGAATGACTGTTCTGCGTTGCAGCACATCCTCGATTTCCATGCGCGCTGGAAGCTCTCCGTCAAACACGATAGCAATGGCACTATATTCAGCGTCGGCGGAGCGTGGCCGCAGCTGCCAACTCTGTTCGCCCAGTGCCTGCACCAGGTAGTGCTGCGCCAATTCGGCGCTGTCGCCACCCAGTATCGTCAGTGGGCTGGTAGGGTTACCAGCGGGGATATCGCGACGGGTTGCGGTCTCCAACTCTACATCGTAATGCCAGAGACTGGGGCCAGCAGCGACCAGCAACTGCTCGTCGGGCTGAAAGATATGCCAGGAAAAGAAGCCCGGCTTCAGCAGCCGAAAACGGCCACTGCTCTGCTCCAACAGTTTGCCATCATCACCGAATAACTCCTGTGCGAAATCGCCTTCCAGGCTGCGCACCTGGGCCAGGCGAGCCTCCAGCGCCGCACTGCTGTCTGCCACATCCTGCGTGACCGTCTCAGCGGCAATGATCAACGTCGCACAGCCACTCAGCCATAGTGCGAGAAGCAAGCGCATCAGTCTTCCACCGGCGCCGGCGCGATGACCTCGCGCTGCCCGTTAGTTCCCATTTCGCTAACGACCCCGGCATTCTCCATGGCTTCAATCAAGCGAGCCGCGCGGTTATAGCCTATACGCAGCTTGCGTTGCACCGATGATATTGATGCGCGACGGCTCTTGGTGACATAGTGCACCGCCTCGTCATAGAGAGCGTCGCTCTCCTCTTCATCGTCTTCCCCGGCGGGTTTCTCCCCGGGCATCACACCCGGCGCACTGCCCTCTTCCAACAGGCTCGTGATATAGGCCGGCTCACCACGACGCTTCCAGTCACCGACGACCCGGTGTACCTCGTGATCATCGACGAAGGCTCCATGGACCCGCACCGGGATGGCCGTGCCGGGTGGCAGGTAAAGCATGTCACCGTGGCCAAGTAACTGCTCCGCCCCGCCCTGATCGAGAATAGTGCGGGAATCAACCTTGGACGAGACCTGGAAGGCAATCCGGGTAGGTACATTGGCCTTGATCAGGCCAGTAATAACATCCACCGAGGGGCGCTGTGTGGCGAGAATCAGGTGGATGCCGGCAGCGCGTGCCTTCTGCGCAATACGGGCAATTAACTGTTCAACCTTCTTGCCGACAATCATCATCATGTCGGCAAACTCATCAATCACCACCACGATGGCGGGCAAGGTTTCCAGGCTCGGCGGAACCTGGTCCTCAATTGCCACATCCAGCAGTGGCTCGGGTGTCCACATGGGATCTTCCAGGGGTTCACCAGCCCTGTCGGCCTCCTCTACCTTGCGATTAAAGCCGGCCAGGTTGCGCACCCCAAGGGCGGCCATAAGCTTGTAGCGGCGCTCCATTTCCGCGACGCACCAGCGCAGTCCGTTTGCCGCGTCCTTCATGTCGGTAATAACCGGCGTCAGCAGGTGTGGAATGCCGTCATAAATTGAAAGCTCCAGCATCTTCGGGTCGACCAGGATGAGGCGCACATCTTTCGGCGAAGACTTGTACAGCAAGCTCAACAGCATGGCGTTGACACCAACCGACTTACCCGCACCCGTGGTACCGGCCACCAGCAGGTGCGGCATTTTCGCCAGGTCGGCCACCACGGGCTGGCCCGAGATGTCGTGTCCCAGGGCCAGGGTCAGGGGCGAACGAGCCTCCTCGAATACCGCAGCGGAGAGCACTTCGCGGAAGTTTACGATCTCCCGGTCCTCGTTGGGGATTTCGATACCCACCACCGACTTGCCGGCTATCACTTCCACCACGCGTACGCTGATGACCGCCAGGGACCGCGCCAGGTCCTTGGCCAGGTTGGATATACGACTGACCTTGACCCCGGCGGCTGGCTGAATCTCGAAGCGAGTGATAACCGGGCCCGGGTACACTGCGACCACTTCCGCTGTGATGCCGAAATCTGACAATTTCAGCTCCAGCAGCTTTGACAGGGCTTCCAGCGCCTCTTTTGAATAGCCGCGCGTGGGATCCTTGACCCGCTCATCCAGCAACTCCAGCGGTGGTAGATCGCCGGTAACCGGCGCGTCGAACAGTGGCTGTTGCTTTTCTTTTTCGACCCGCTCGCTCTTCTCTATCGCCTTTACCTGGGGCTTGATCTTGGGCGGCTTGCGCTTCTTTTCTCGCTCAACATGTTGGGTAATGGCAACTTTGCGCTCCTGTTGCACCTTATGCTGCGCTCGCCGTTCCCGGTATTGCTGCCAGCGTCGCGACAGCAGCTCCCGACTGCGGGCGATTCCATTGATGGTCCAGTAGCCCACATCATCCATCAGCTTGATCCAGCTGAGGTCGGTGAATACGGTCATTCCGAATAGCAGCACTGACAGCAGGATCAATCGACTGCCTGTGACACTGAAGGCATCGGTAAAGGACACGCCCACGGCCTGGCCGAGAATCCCGCCAAGGCCCTGCGGCAAGCTGGAGCTGCCCAGGTCGTTCATCGCCAGCAGGGCGGTACCGGAAATCATAACCAGCACCAGGCCCAGGGTACGGATGGCAAAGGTGACCCAGTCAAAGCCACTCTCTTCGTGGCGATGCTGGAACAGGATCCAGGAACGAGCCGCCAACATCAGTGGAAATAGATAGGCTATGTAGCCGATGAGGGAAAAGAACACGTCAGCCAGCCAGGCACCAGCCGGCCCGCCGGCGTTACTGACAAAATCCTTGCTACCGGTCGCAGACCAGCCCGGGTCATCCGGGGTATAGCTCACCAATGCCAGCAGCAGGTACAGGCAGGCCGCTGTGATGCCGATAAAGGCACCCTCACGCAGCCTTGGGCCCAGAAAGCTCTTCGCTGTCGCAGTGGTGGTGGTTTCTGCCAACGCCGTGCCTCTTGTCAGTGTGGTTGGGGCCCTGGCGGCCGCTTACAAGCTACTAATTATGCTTATATTTATTTTTTATATCAAAAACTTAGCGCACATTTGTACTTTAAATTATCATAAACGCCCCTATTCACTATAGCTAACCCGAAATTCAGGACTGACTTCATGAGTGACACCCAGCATCACCGACTAATCATCCTCGGCTCCGGCCCTGCCGGTTACACCGCTGCCATCTACGCGGCCCGGGCCAATCTGTCGCCCGTGGTCATCACCGGTATACAGCAAGGCGGTCAACTGACTACCACCACCGACGTCGACAACTGGCCGGGCGACACTGAAGGCTTGCAGGGGCCTGACCTCATGCAGCGCATGCTCAACCACGCCGAGCGCTTCGACACCGAGGTGATTTTTGATCACATCGAAGAAGTGGACCTGAATGCACGACCCATGCAGCTCAAGGGCAGCAACAACTACAGCTGTGACGCCCTGATTATCAGCACTGGCGCCTCGGCCCAGTACCTGGGGCTGCCATCAGAGGAGGCCTTCATGGGTAAAGGTGTCAGTGCTTGCGCTACCTGCGATGGCTTTTTCTACCGTGGCCAGCGGGTGGCGGTAATCGGTGGCGGCAATACAGCGGTGGAAGAGGCCCTGTACCTGTCCAATATTGCCTCCGAGGTCATCCTGGTGCACCGGCGCGATGCATTGCGAGCTGAGAAGATGCTGCAGGACAAGCTGTTTGAGAGAGAAAAGTCCGGCAACGTCAGTATCATGTGGGATAACACCCTGGACGAGATTACCGGCGACGACAGCGGCGTCACCGGCATGCGGGTCAAGTCTACGCTTGATGGCAGCCTCAGTGAGGTCGATGTAGCCGGGGTATTTATCGCAATCGGGCATAAACCCAATACTGATATCTTCGCCGGGCAGCTGGATATGAAAGATGGATACATACAAATCCGCAGCGGCATTGAGGGTGACGCCACCGCTACCAGCGCAGCTGGCGTTTTTGCCGCCGGTGACGTCGGCGACCACGTCTACCGGCAGGCCGTCACCTCGGCTGGCTTTGGCTGCATGGCCGCATTGGATGCGGAGCGCTATCTCGACAATTTGGCTTGATTCGCACACCATATTGCCATGGTGACCATTGAGCGCATTCAGCGAAACAGCCTGGAGTTCCCAGACACCCAGCAGGCTCTCAGCTATCCTAACGGATTGCTGGCGGTGGGTGGTGACCTCAGTGTGCAGCGCTTGTTACAGGCCTACCAGCGCGGCATCTTCCCCTGGTACGAAGACCCGCAACCGATCCTGTGGTGGAGCCCTGACCCGCGCTCGGTGCTGTTTCGCGACGAGCTCCGGGTATCACGCAGTCTCGGCAAGACCCTGCGCCGCGACAAATTCCGGCTCAGCGCCGACCAGGCCTTCCACCGGGTTCTCTCAGGTTGCGCCGCACCACGGGCACGGGAGCGCGGCACCTGGATCACCAACTCCATGGCCAGGGCCTACATGGAGCTGCATCGGGCCGGTTACGCCCACTCGATTGAAGTCTGGGACGAACAGAAGCAACTACAGGGCGGGCTTTACGGGGTGGCCATAGGCAGGGTCTTCTTTGGCGAGTCGATGTTCAGCCGCGGCACCAATGCCTCCAAGGTCGCCCTGGTGGCACTGGCGCGACTCATGCGGGAGAAGGGTATTGAGTTAATCGACTGCCAGGTTGAGAGTTCGCATCTCAACTCCATGGGCGCTCGCAATATTCCCCGTCTGGACTTTGAGGCCTACCTTGCGCAAACTGCAAACTTTGACGACACCCAGGGTGCCTGGCACCTTGATCTCAGTGCGGGAGAGCTGCTTTGACCTCGTCGCTGCGAGACCTGAAGGTCTACACAACCTATCCTCACAGCTGTAGCTACCTGCCCGAGCAGGAGGCCACAACGCTGTTCGTGGATCCGCGCACGGCAATGAGCGGCACGCTCTACAGCCAGCTATCCCTGCTCGGTTTTCGCCGCTCTGGCTCTCATCTTTACCGCCCCAATTGCGGCACTTGCTCAGCCTGCATTCCAGCACGGGTGCCGGTTCAGGGCTTTGAAGCCAGCCGCAGCCAGAAACGCGCCTGGCGTCGCAACCAGGATATTCGCATGGAGCCACTGGATGGCATTGATACCGATGCCGCCTTCGACCTGTATCGGCGCTATATCGAGGCGCGCCATCGTGATGGCGACATGTACCCGCCTTCCCGGGAGCAATACCAGTCCTTCCTGAGTTCGGAATGGGACGTGACTCGCTTCTTTGGCATGTACCTGGAGGACAGGCTGCTGGGCGTGGCCGTCGCCGACCAACTGGATGACGGCCTGTCCGCGATTTATACATTCTATGACCCTGCCGCACAGGATCGCAGCCTTGGCACCTTCGCCGTGCTATGGCAGATAGAGCAGACCCGCGCACTGGGCCTTGACTACCTGTACCTGGGGTACTGGATCAAACAGTGCCAGAAGATGGCCTACAAGATTCAGTTCCGCCCTCTGGAGCTATACGTCAACGGTAATTGGGTAGAATTGCTGTAGCACTGGGGACGCTTTTAGGGCAAAATGCGCGCCTGTTTTACTAGAGAGGCAGCCATCTTAATGGCCAAAGAAGATCAAATTGAAATGGAAGGCGAAGTCATCGATACGCTTCCCAATACCACCTTCCGGGTTCAATTGGAAAACGGCCACGTCGTGACCGCGCACATCTCCGGCAAGATGCGTAAGAACTACATCCGCATCCTCACTGGCGACAAGGTCAAGGTAGAACTCACCCCGTACGACCTGACAAAGGGCCGTATCACTTACCGCGCCCGCTGATTTGCGCGCCTAAACCTCTGCGGTTTCCGGCTCCAGCACCTCGGCCTCAACCACCAACGCATCTGTTTTCCTGTCCAGCCGCACCAGGGCTGTGCCGCCGTTACGGGACAACTCACCGAACAACACCATCTCCGCCAGCGGCTTCTTGATATTCTCCTGTATGACCCGCTCCATGGGCCTGGCGCCCATATTGGCATCATAGCCCCGCTCCACCAGCCAGCGCCGGGACTCCTCATCCACTTCCAGCATGACGCGCTTCTCATCCAGTTGCGACTGCAATTCGGTCAGGAACTTGTCAACCACGGTCAGAATCACTTCGGTGCCAAGAGTCTCAAACTGGATAATGCCGTCCAGGCGGTTACGGAACTCCGGCGTGAATGCACGGGTTATCGCTTCCATGCCGTCGGTGCTGTGATCCTGCTCGGAAAAGCCTATGCTCCGGCGACTGATATTCTCAGCACCGGCGTTGGTGGTCATAATCAGGATGACATTGCGGAAGTCGGCGCGGCGACCATTGTTGTCGGTCAGGGAACCGTGATCCATCACCTGCAATAACAGGTTAAACACCTCCGGGTGCGCCTTCTCAATCTCATCGAGCAAAACCACCGAATGCGGGTGCTTGGTCACAGCATCGGTAAGCAGTCCACCCTGGTCAAAGCCCACATAACCGGGAGGCGCGCCGATCAGGCGAGACACCGTGTGGCGCTCCATGTATTCCGACATATCGAAGCGCACCAGCTCGAGGCCCATAACCCTGGCCAACTGCCGGCTAACCTCGGTTTTACCAACCCCGGTGGGGCCGGCAAACAGGAATGAACCAATAGGTTTCTCAGCGGGCTTCAGTCCTGCCCGGGCCAGTTTAATCGCCGTGGACAGGCTGGAAATGGCCTTATCCTGGCCAAATACCACCATCTGCAGATTGCTCTCCAGCTTCTGCAAGGCCTCCTTGTCTGAGGCGCTGACAGATTTTGGCGGAATCCTGGCGATCTTGGCGATCACCGCCTCGATATCGCCGACTCCGACCACCTTCTTGCGCTTGGACGGCGACTGCAGCTGCTGAAAGGCGCCGGCCTCATCAATTACGTCAATGGCCTTGTCAGGCAGGAAGCGGTCTGTGATATAGCGTTCCGCCAGCTCCGCCGCTGCCTTCAGCGCCTTGTTGGTGTAGCGCAGGCCGTGGTGCTCCTCAAAGCGGGACTTGAGGCCGCGCAGAATGTGATAGCTGTCTTCGGCGGATGGCTCCAGCACATCAATCTTCTGGAAGCGGCGGCTCAGTGCGCGGTCCTTGTCGAAGATGCCCCGGTATTCCTGGAAGGTAGTGGAGCCAATACAGCGCAAACTGCCCGAGGCCAGCATCGGCTTCAACAGGTTGGAGGCGTCCATAACGCCACCCGATGCGGCACCGGCGCCGATAATCGTGTGGATTTCGTCTATGAACAGGATGGCACCATCGCGCTGCTTGAGCTCGGCCAGCAGGGACTTCAGGCGTTTCTCAAAATCACCCCGGTACTTGGTACCCGCCAGCAGCGAGCCCATATCCAGTGAATAGACCACGCTGCCCTTGAGTACATCCGGCACCTCGCCATCGACAATCAGCTTGGCCAGGCCCTCGGCTATTGCGGTCTTGCCGACACCGGACTCACCGACCAGCAGCGGGTTGTTCTTGCGCCGCCGCGAGAGGATCTGGGAGACTCTTTCAACCTCCTGCAAACGCCCGATCAGCGGGTCGATACGACCCTCCTCGGCCTCGGTATTGAGGTTGGTCGCGAAGCTGTCCAGCGGATTGGCTTCGCCCTCCTCGCCCAGCACTTCCTCGCCAGCGTCGCTACCCGCGTCGCTACCGTCATCCTCACCGGCCACCTTGGATATGCCGTGAGTGATGTAGTTGACCACGTCCAGCCGCGCAATATTCTGCATTTTGAGGAAATAGACTGCCTGGCTTTCCTGTTCGCTGAAAATCGCTACCAGTACATTGGCCCCGGTGACTTCCGCCTTGCCCGAGGACTGCACATGAAAGGCCGCACGTTGTATCACCCGCTGGAAGCCCAGTGTGGGCTGGGTATCGCGATCCGTCTCCTCGCTGGGGATCAGGGGTGTGGTGGCATCGACAAATTCCGTCAGCTCGCCGCGCAGGCCGCCAAGATCACCGCCGCAGGCTTTGAGCACGCGCACCGCGTCGACGTTATCCAGCAGGGCCAGCAACAAATGCTCAACCGTCATGAACTCATGACGCTTGGACTGGGCCCCTTTGAATGCCTCGTTAAGGGTGGTCTCAAGATCTTTGTTCAGCATTGCCTATATCTCCACCTGCGAACCTGTTTGGCCGTACCGGCATCAGCCATCAGAGGCCTCTACTTCACACAGTAACGGATGTTGGTGCTCACGGGAATATTGATTCACCTGGGTCATCTTGGTTTCCGCAATGTCGCGGGTATAGACACCACATACGCCCTTGCCCTGGGTATGCACCGTGAGCATGACATGCGTAGCCTGCTCCAGGTTCATACGGAAAAATACCTCAAGTACCTCGACCACAAATTCCATGGGCGTGTAATCATCGTTCAACAGCACCACTTTGAACAACGGTGGTTTCTTGAGACTGGGCTTGCTTTCCTGCAGCGCCAGATCACCGTCCAGGTGCTGGTCGCCCTGCTCTTCATCACTCATCATCTTTACGATGCCTGGTACGTACTTTATTGCCATGTGGCCCATTATATCTGAAATTGCTGGACATGCCCGCTGCCACCCTACCCGATATAGCGGGGCAGGCTCTACCCGATAAAGCGGGGCAGGCCCTCCATGGCTCTCGCGGATACCGTCCTTCCTTGGACATAAAAAAAGCCGGCTTGTTCGGCCGGCTTCCCAAATAACAACACACGGTTTACATGTGCTTGACTATTTCCTTGCCGAACTGGGAACAGCTCACCAGGGTGGCACCATCCATCAGGCGCTCAAAGTCATAGGTGACCGTCTTCGCCTGGATAGCTCCATTCATACCGGTAATGATCAGGTCTGCGGCCTCGTTCCAGCCCATGTGACGCAGCATCATCTCCGCTGAAAGAATCAGCGAGCCGGGATTAACCTTGTCCTGGCCGGCATACTTGGGTGCGGTACCGTGAGTCGCCTCAAACAGGGCGATATCGTCACTCAGGTTGGCACCCGGCGCGATGCCGATACCACCGACCTGTGCGGCCAGGGCGTCTGACAGGTAATCCCCGTTCAGATTCATGGTGGCAACCACGCTGTACTCTTCGGGGCGGGTCAGGATCTGCTGCAGCATGGCATCAGCGATGACATCCTTGATCACGATCTCAGCGCCGGTATTGGGGTTCTTAACCGAAACCCAGGGGCCGCCATCCAGCAATTCACCGCCGAACTCTTCCATGGCCAACTCGTAGCCCCAGTCGCGGAAGCCACCCTCGGTGAACTTCATGATATTGCCCTTGTGCACTAGCGTGACATTAGGCTGGTTCTGGTCTATTGCGTACTGAATCGCCTTGCGTACCAGGCGCTTGGTGCCCTCCTCGGAGATCGGCTTGATACCAATGCCCACATTTTCGGAGAAACGCATCTTGGTGGCGCCCATCTCATTGATGATGAAGTCGACGACTTTCTTGGCCTCATCGGTACCCGCCTGGTACTCGATACCGGCGTAGATGTCCTCGGAGTTCTCGCGGAAGATAATCATGTTGCACTTGCCGGGCTCTTTGACCGGTGAAGGCACACCTTCGAACCAACGCACCGGGCGCTGGCAGACGTAGAGGTCCATCTCCTGGCGCAGGGCCACGTTAAGAGAGCGGAAACCGCCGCCCACCGGCGTGGTCAGGGGGCCCTTGATGCCTACTGAATACTCGCGGATGGCATCCAGGGTCTCTTCGGGGAACCAATCACCGTCGTATAACTCAGCGGCTTTTTCACCGGTGTAAATCTCCATCCAGGAGATTTCCTTGTCACCGCCGTAAGCTTTTTCGACCGCGGCATTGACCACGTCCAGCATTACCGGGCTGATATCAACCCCGATGCCGTCGCCTTCAATGAACGGGATGATGGGATTATTGGGTACGCTGAGGGAAAAATCGTCATTGACCTTAATCTTTTCGCCCTGTGAAGGTACCTTGATGTGCTTGTAACCCATAAACTGCTCCGTATCTTATGTTAGTAACTGGAGGGAAAAACGGCGCAAATTATAGCACCTGAATATCCGCAGTGCTGTACTTTGCGGCTGCCCAGGGCAGATTCTGCGAGTTAATCATGGCTGGCCTGATTTTATTCAACAAGCCGTTCCAGGTACTCAGTCAATTCACTGACCGGGAGCGTGCTGACGAGCAGTCAGCGGTGCCCCGCCGAACCCTGGCGGACTACCTGCAGGCGCCCGGTTTTCGTGTTGCCGGGCGCCTTGATTACGATTCTGAAGGATTGTTACTGCTGACCGACGATGGTCGCCTGCAGCAGCAGATCGCCAATCCGCGGAGCAAAACCTGGAAGACCTATTGGGTGCAGGTTGAGGGCCTGGTGGACGCTCACAGCCTGCAGCAACTGGCCTCGGGCCTCAAGCTAAAGGACGGCTTGACCCGCCCTGCCCAGGTCAGGGTCCTGCCAGAGCCTGCACAGCTGTGGCCCAGGGACCCGCCAATAAGAACCAGGGCCACACAGCCGACCAGTTGGCTGGAGCTGAAAATCCGCGAGGGCCGCAATCGACAGGTGCGGCGCATGACAGCCGCTGTCGGCCATCCGACCCTGCGCCTGGTGCGTGTCGCCATAGGCGACTGGGAGCTGGGTGGGCTGGCCAGTGGCAGTTGGCAGCGACAGGAGATTCATATGCCCAGGCGACGAGCAGGCAAACGCCATGACTGACTGGTATCCCCACGTCACCGTCGCCACTGTTATTGAGCGCGATGGCAAATACCTGCTGGTCGAGGAACAGGCTGGCAACGGGCTGGTATACAACCAGCCCGCCGGACACCTGGAAGCCGGGGAAAGCCTGGCGCAGGCCGCTATCCGTGAAACCCGGGAAGAAACCGGCTACGACATCGAGCTACAGGGGGTGCTGGGCAGCGCCCTCTACCACTCCCCAGACAACGGCGTGAGCTACTATCGAACCAGCTTCTATGGTGTGGTTCGGTCCTTTGACCCAGCCGCCGAACTGGACAGCGATATCCAGCGGTCGCTGTGGCTGACTCATCGGGAAATGCTCGCCAATTCTGATAGAATGCGCAGCCCGCTGGTGCTGGCCACGGTGGAGCAATACCTTACTGGCCGGCGCTGGCCCCTGGATTTCATTTACTACGGCTCATGACTACAAACGCATCGAAAAAAGTCATCGTTGGCATGTCCGGCGGTGTCGACTCCTCTGTCGCCGCGCTGCTACTGCAGCAGCAGGGCTTCCAGGTGGAAGGCCTGTTCATGAAAAACTGGGAGGAGGACGACGGCACCGAATACTGTACCGCCATGGAAGACCTTGCCGACGCACAGGCGGTGGCTGATCAACTGGGCCTGAAGCTGCACAGCGCCAACTTTGCAGCCGAATACTGGGACAATGTGTTCGAGCATTTTCTCGCCGAATATCGGGCCGGGCGCACACCCAACCCGGACATTCTCTGCAACCGCGAAATCAAGTTTAAAGCCTTCCTGGAATACGCCGTGATGCTGGGCGCCGACCTGATTGCCACCGGGCATTACGCTCGCCGTGGCGAAGCGGAGGATCGCGCCACCCTGTGCAAGGGCCTGGACCAGAACAAGGACCAGAGCTATTTTCTCCACGCGGTGGGCTACCGGGAGTTACAGCGCAGCCTGTTCCCACTGGGTGATATCGAGAAACCGGAGGTGCGCAGGCTGGCCGAGCAAGCGGGCTTGCGCACCCATGACAAAAAGGACAGTACCGGTATCTGTTTCATCGGCGAACGCCGCTTCAAGGATTTCCTGCAACAGTACATACCGGCGCAGCCTGGCCTGATTGTCGATCTCGAGGGAAATGAACTGGGGCAGCACCAGGGTTTGATGTATCACACCATCGGCCAGCGCCAGGGCCTCGGGATAGGCGGCATGGCCGGTCACAGCGACCAGCCCTGGTACGTGGTAGACAAGGATCTGGAACACAACAAGTTGTTGGTAACCCAGGGCAATAATCACCCTGCACTGTTTAAGCAGAGCCTGGAAGCGAGCCACATACACTGGGTCGCCGAGCAGACACCCGGGCTGCCGTTGCGCTGCGTCGCCAAGACCCGCTATCGCCAGCCGGACCAGGCTTGCACGGTGCGCAGCACAGGACAAGGCTATACGGTGGATTTCGACGAGCCCCAGCGCGCCATTACACCCGGGCAATCTGTGGTGTTTTACCTGGACCAGCTCTGCCTGGGCGGCGGCGTTATAGAGTCCGCAGCATGAACCAGCAGGAGCAACAGGTGCTGGCGCTGGCCGGGGTTGTGCAGGCTGCCAGGCTGGTAGACGAGATATCCCGTACCGGCAGCTATCCCGAAGAGTTTCTTTCCCCCACTATCAACAGCCTGTTCAAGTTCGACGCCGCCGATACCGCGGATGTCTATGGCGGCGTTGGCGGAGTCAAACTGGGACTGCAAAATCTCGCCGCCATGCTCGCCAGCCGCGATGCGGACAACAACCGGGAAATGGCACGTTACGTATTTGGCCTGCTGCATCTGGAGAAGCGCTTCTCTTCCACACCCGAGATGGTTTCTATCGTGCGTTCCCGACTCGAGCACGCGCAGTTCAAATCTGAGTATTTCTCCACTCATGTGCAGGAGGTGAGTCACAGCCTGGCGGGGATTTACCAGGACACTATCAGTACTTTCCGCTTCCGCGTCACTGTGACAGGTAACATGAAGCAATTGTCCCAACAGAAAAACGCGGACATGATCAGGGCCTTGCTCCTGGCTGGCATTCGTTCGGCGTTCCTGTGGCGGCAACTGGGTGGGCGCCGCTGGCAGCTATTGATGCGACGACGCAAGATACAGCAAGTGGCACAGAACCTGTCGCGACAACTGGCTTCAGTGTAAAATCTGCGCCTTCCTGATCGCTCCTGGAGACATTAAATGGATTTATCGGCGCTGACAGCCGTATCACCTATCGACGGCCGCTATGGCGGCAAAACCCTAGACCTGCGCGGCGTATTCAGCGAGTTCGGCCTGATGCAGCGTCGGGTGCTGGTGGAGGTGCAGTGGCTGCAGTCACTGGCAGACAATCCCGGCGTGCCCGAGGTGCCCGCACTGAGCGATGCGGCGCGCAAGCAGCTGGAGGCAATCGCCAGCGGGTTTGATGCAGCAGGCGCTCAGCGCATCAAGGACATTGAGGCCACGACCAACCACGACGTCAAGGCGGTTGAGTACTTCATCAAGGAGCAATTCAGTGGCATCCCCGAGCTGGAGGCCATCTCGGAATTCGTGCACTTCGCTTGCACCTCGGAGGACATTAATAATCTTTCCCACGCGCTGATGCTGCGTGATGGCGTCAAGCAGGCCCTGCTGCCGGCAGCGCAGGAGATTGTCGATCGCCTTGCGGCCCTGTCCCATGAGTTCGCCGACGCCAGCATGCTCTCCCGCACCCACGGCCAAACCGCAAGTCCCACTACCATGGGCAAGGAATTCGCCAACGTGGTGGCACGCCTGCGCCGGCAGCTGAGCGTGATAGAGAGCATTGAGTACCTGGGCAAGATCAACGGCGCGGTAGGCAACTACAACGCGCACCTGTGCGCTTACCCCGATGTTGACTGGGCCGGGCATGCCTCCGGTTTTGTCTCTGGTCTCGGGCTCACCTGGAATCCCTACACCACCCAGATTGAACCCCATGACTATATCGCCGAGTTGTTTGATGCAACGGCCCGCTTCAATACCATCCTGCTGGATTTTGACCGGGATATCTGGTCTTACATTTCCATTGGCTACTTCCGCCAAAAGACGGTCGCCGGTGAAGTCGGCTCCTCCACCATGCCCCACAAGGTTAACCCGATTGATTTCGAGAATTCCGAGGGCAATCTCGGCCTCGCCAATGCGGTGTTCTCCCACCTCGCCGCCAAGCTCCCGATCTCGCGCTGGCAGCGCGACCTCACGGACTCAACCGTGCTGCGCAATATGGGTGTCGGCTTCGGCTACAGCCTGATTGCCTACCAGAGCACGCTCAAGGGCGTCGGCAAGCTGGAACTGAACCGCAGCGCCCTGCTGGCCGACCTGGATAGCAGCTGGGAAGTGCTGGCTGAGGCCATCCAGACCGTGATGCGTCGCTATGGTATTGAGCAACCCTACGAAAAGCTGAAGGAGCTGACCCGCGGCCAGGATATGAACCGGGACACGATACAGGCTTTCGTCGAGGGCCTGGACCTACCAGAGGAGGCCAGGCAGGCATTGCTGGAGCTCTCGCCCGCCACATACACCGGCAACGCCGAAACGCAGGCCAGGGACATTTGACCGGGCTGGCCAACTTCCAGGCGGAGCAATTTCTGCAGCAGCATTGGCAGCGCGAGGCGTTGTTAATCAAGGGCGCCCTGCCCGGTTTCGAGGACCCGCTTAGCGCCGAGGAGCTTGCCGGGCTGGCGCTGGAAGACGCTGTCGAGGCACGTATCATTCGGCAGCTTGAAGATAACTGGAAGCTGGACAGCAGTCCCATTGACGAATCCAGCTTTGACGGCGACACCGCCTGGACCCTGCTGGTGCAAGCCGTTGACCACTACCTGCCCGCGGTTGCCGAATTACGCCGCCTGGTCAATTTCCTGCCGACCTGGCGGGTGGATGACGTCATGGTGAGCTATGCCACAGACGGTGGTGGCGTAGGACCGCATTACGACAACTACGATGTGTTCTTGTTACAGGGCGCCGGCCGCAGACGCTGGCGACTGGGGCAGCGCTGTGACGAGGCCAGTGAACTCCTGCCCAACGATGAGCTGCGGATACTCAAGGAATTTGAGACCACGGCAGAGTACGTGCTGGAGCCGGGTGACATACTCTATGTGCCGCCGCGACTGGCTCACTGGGGTGAAGCCCTGGGCAACTGCATGACTTACTCTATTGGCCTCAGGGCGCCCCGGACCAACGATATGCTGTCGCGCTGGCTGGATGAGCTGCTGGCAAAAGTAACCCCGGAATCTTTTTACGCTGACCCTTCGCTTCAAGCCTCCTCCAATCCGGGGGAAATCACGGGCGAAGCCTATGAACAGGCACTGGTCCAGCTTAGGCAACTGCTGCAGGATACGCCGGTCGATGGCAGCTGGTTTGGTGAGTTGGTGACCGAGCCGCGCTATCCCGACGCCGCTGAGCCGCTGGAAGACCTACCCGCTTGTATCGCACTGGATCCCGCCTCTAAACTCGCCTGGATGCACTCAGGGGAAGAGCTGAATGTGTTCGCCAATGGCGAGTCGCTGGCAGCGGGCCAAGAGCAGGCGGCCCTGCTGCAGGCACTGTGTCGCGGCGAGACACTTGAGACCAGCGGTCTCGAAGCGGGTTCACTGGAACTGCTGGGCGAACTGGCCCGGCGAGGATGCCTTATCCATGAATGAGCCGGTGTTGATCGAACATGTGAGCTGGACCGTACACCGGGAAACGCTGCGCTCGCTGCGCGGCAAGGTATTCATCGAAGAGCAGAAGGTGCCCCAGGAAATCGAATGGGATGACCACGACGAGGATGCCAATCATTTCCTGATTACCCTCGACACTCTTGCACTGGCCTGCGGCCGCCTGCTACCGGACGGCAAGATAGGCCGCATGGCGGTGTTACCCGAGCACCGGGGACAGGGACTGGGTCGGCAGCTACTGCAGTTCATTGTTGAGCACGCCCGGCAGAACGGCGTGAAAAGACTCTACCTCCACGCCCAGACCCACGCCCTCAAGTTTTACGAAGATGCTGGTTTCCAGGTCTATGGCGAGGAATTCGAGGAAGCCGCTATTCCCCACGCCGCCATGGAGATGCTGATCGACTACAGCGGCTCCGACCAGTTCATCACAGGGGTCGGTTACCCCGAGCCCTTTGCCACACTGGCACTGGAACTGGCCCGAACCGCAAGACGACACTTACGCATATACAGCTATCGGCTGGACCCGGATGTATTTGATAACGGCGAGATGGTCTCGGCACTGACCGCCCTGGCGAGACGCGGGCGCTTCAGCGAGATTCGTATATTGATTAGCGATGCAAAGCCCATGGCTCAGCAGGGACACCGCCTCTTGTCTCTGGCCCGGCGCCTGTCTTCCACCATCAGCATCCGGGTGCTGACAGAACATCCCGAGTTGCCCGATGCGACCTACCTGGTCCGCGACGGCGACGGGGTTGTCTTCAAACCCGACGAGCGTGCCAGGCCGGGATTTTACGAACCCGACTCACGTGCATCGACACAGCGATTCGTGGATGGCTTTGACCAGTTATGGCGCTGGGCGGAAGTCGATCCGCGGCTAAGGTTACTCAGACTATAGCCATCACGCCGGGTCGCTCTCCCAGGCGACACCGATATCGGCACCTTCATAAGCGACTGGCCAGACCTTGAGTGGACGGCAGGCCTCATTGGAGGCGTGAATGAGGTGCCCGGTCAGCAGGGAAAAGCGATAGCCGTGTAGCGGGCACCAGATTTCGCCGTCTTCGATCCAGCCTTCCGAGAGTGGGTGCTCCTGGTGGGGACACAGGGCCTCCAGCAAGTAGCATTCGCCCTTGTGCTGAATCAGCAACAGGCTGTGGAAATCTATGCGGAATTCACGGCGGTAATCGTCGTGGAGGTTGATGAGCTTGTCCAGGGCAACAAAGCGCATGGCAGCCGACTCAGAGGCAATCCATAATGCGCCGCGCTGCGGCAAGAGGCGTCATTTCCCTGGCAATGACCCGGGCTTCAAGTTCGGGCATCAAGGCCGCGGCTTCCGGGTTATGCAACAGCTTCATCTGCAGCATTTCGTCGATCAACTGGTGCATCCAGTCCCGGGCCTGGCGATTACGCTTGCTCTCAAAAGCATCCTCCGCCCGGGCCTTCTCCTCGTATGCACGAATCATGTCCCAGACCGTATCGATGTTGCTAAGCTCCGTCGATGAACAGGTCAGCACCTGGGGTGACCAGTGCAGTGCATGGCGCATGAGGGTCATGGCCGCGGTGTAATGCTTCTTGGTCATGTTGGCCAGGTTAATGCTTTCACCGTCGGCCTTGTTGATCACCAGCGCATCGGCCAGCTCTATAATGCCCTTCTTGATACCCTGCAATTCGTCGCCGGCGTTGGGCAGCATCAGCACCATAAAGAAATCGACCATACCGGCTACCTGATACTCCGACTGGCCGACACCGACCGTCTCTACCAGTATCACGTCGTAACCTGCGGCCTCGCACAGCAGCATGGTCTCGCGGGTTTTCTGGGCGACGCCGCCCAGGGCGCCGCCAGCCGGCGATGGCCGAATATAGGCCTCCTCTCGGCGGGATAATTCTTCCATGCGGGTTTTGTCGCCGAGAATGGAGCCGCCGGCAATCGGGGAGCTGGGGTCCACCGCCAGCACCGCGACCTTGTGCCCCTGTTCAATCAGGTGCAGTCCGAATGCCTCGATGAAGGTGGACTTGCCCACCCCGGGGATGCCGGTAATACCAATACGAATACTGTTGCCGGTGTAGGGCAGTGATTGTTCCAGGATTTTCTGGGCCTGCTCCCGGTGCGATTCCAGGCGACTTTCCACCAGGGTAATCGCCTTGGCCAGGGCCCGACGGTTCCCCTCACGCAGTGCAGCCAGCTTGAACTCGGTCACCAGGGCGCCCGTCAATCAGCTGTCAGTCCGAAGACAGCGCGTTGATCGCGTCGAGCACGTCTCGCGCCGCTTCGGGAATGGGAGTGCCGGGGCCAAAGATGCATTTTACGCCGGCGCTGTAGAGCGTGTCGTAGTCCTGGCGCGGGATTACACCGCCGGCAATGACAACAATGTCACCGGCGCCCTGCTTCTCAAGCTCTTCTACCAGTTGCGGTACCAGGGTCTTGTGACCGGCCGCGAGGGATGAAGCGCCGACCGCATGCACATCATTCTCGATAGCCTGGCGGGCGACTTCTTCCGGAGTGGAAAACATGGGTGACAGGTCTATATCGAAGCCGACGTCGGCGAAAGCGGTCGCAACAACCTTGGCGCCGCGGTCATGGCCGTCCTGGCCCATCTTGCACACCAGCATGCGCGGCCGGCGGCCGTGCTTGTCGACAAACTTTTCGATGTCACCTGAGATACCCTGCCAGTCAGAGTCATGCTCGAAGGCAGCGCCGTAGACGCCAGACACCGTCTGGGCCTGGGCCTTGAATCGACCGAACTCCTTCTCCATCGCGTCAGATACCTCCCCGACAGTTGCGCGCAATCGAATAGCCTCAATCGACATTGCCAGCAGGTTACCTTCACCGCTGGCAGCACACTGGCTAATCTGCTCCAGCACCGCGTCCACCGCAGCCTGGTCGCGACTGGACCTGATATCGGCCAGGCGCTTGAGCTGTGATTCCCGCACTGCCTCGTTGTCGATCTCGAGGACATCCACCTCTTCCTCGGAGTCCAGTGTATATTTGTTGACCCCGACAATCACGTCGTCGCCGCGATCAATTCGGGCCTGCTTTTTGGCCGCTGCTTCCTCGATGCGCAGCTTGGGCAAGCCGGTTTCAATGGCCCTGGCCATACCGCCCTGCTCCTCGATTTCCTCGATCAGCTCCCAGGCCTTGTCGGCGATATCCTGGGTCAGGCTCTCCATCATGTAGGAACCGCCCCAGGGATCCACTACCTTGGTGATGCCGGTTTCTTCCTGGATGATCAGCTGGGTGTTACGGGCAATGCGCGCGGCAAATTCCGTGGGCAATGCAATCGCTTCATCCAGGGCGTTGGTGTGCAGGGATTGGGTGCCACCAAAAACGGCGGCCATGGCCTCGATGGTGGTGCGTACGACGTTGTTGTAGGGGTCCTGCTCGGTCAGCGACCAGCCCGAAGTCTGGCTGTGAGTGCGCAGCATGGAACTCTTGGGGTTCTCCGGCTTGAATTCGCTCACGATGCGGGCCCAGAGCAGGCGCGCCGCGCGCATCTTGGCGATCTCCATGTAGAAGTTCATGCCAATGCCCCAGAAGAAGGACAGGCGCGGTGCAAACTGGTCGATGCCAAGACCCGCGGCGATGGCCGTGCGTATGTACTCCTTGCCGTCGGCCAGGGTATAGGCCAACTCCAGGGCGGCGTTCGCACCGGCTTCCTGGATGTGATAGCCGGATATGGAAATCGTATTGAAACGCGGCATGTGCTCGGAGCAGTAGGCGATGATATCGCCGATGATCTTCATACTCGGTGCCGGCGGGTAAATATAGGTGTTGCGCACCATGAACTCTTTGAGGATGTCGTTCTGGATGGTACCGGCCAGTTGCGCCTGCTCCACGCCTTGCTCTTCTGCGGCGACAATATAACCGGCCAGCACTGGCAGTACGGCGCCGTTCATGGTCATCGAAACTGACACCTTGTCCAGTGGAATTTCGTCGAACAGGATTTTCATATCCTCGACCGAATCGATTGCAACACCTGCCTTGCCCACGTCACCAGTCACCCGCGGATGATCGGAGTCATAGCCCCGGTGCGTGGCGAGATCAAACGCCACGGAGACGCCCTGCCCACCGGCGGCCAGCGCCTTGCGGTAGAAGGCGTTGGATTCCTCCGCCGTGGAAAAACCCGCGTACTGGCGGATGGTCCAGGGGCGACCCGCATACATGGTGGCCTGGGGGCCACGCACATAGGGTGACATGCCCGGCATGGTGTCGGTGTATTCCAGGCCCGCGGTGTCCGCCGCCGTGTAGAGCGGCTTGACGGGTATGCCTTCCGGCGTCTCCCAGGTCAACTCCTGGGGAGATTTTCCCTTCATCTGCGCGGTGGCAAGGGTTTCCCAACTCTCAGGGGTGGAATCGGATTTCTTGTAAATCTTGTCGCTCATATCTCTGTCCTGTCCTCCCCGCCCAGGCGGAGATCTGAATTCCGGAACGCTGCCTACGCAGGAATGACGTGAAAACTAGTGGTCTTCACCCGGCTGGTTGATTTCAATCAGCACGCCGTCACAGCTTCTGGGGTGAATGAATATCACCCGGGAGCCGTGTGCACCGGGGCTCGGCTCATCGGCCAGGAACTGGTAACCCTTTTCCTTGAGCCGCGCGATGTCTTCTTCGATATTATCCGAACGGAAGCACAGGTGGTGTAATCCGCCACCGCGCTTTTCCAGGTAGGCCGCAACGGGGCCCTCTCCGCGCAGCGGGTGGATCAACTCGATGTTGGTCGGCGGCAAGGGGAAGAAAGCCGTGGAAGTCTTTGCGGGCTCCACGTCTTCGGTGCCTTCGAATTCCAGCCCGAAGTCTTCCATGAAGCGCTTAATGGCTTTGTCGAAGTCGGGTACCGCTATCGCGATATGGTCCAGCGCAGTAATCATGGAGCTACCTCAGGCTATCTGTTGCAGGAATTCATCCGTCACCTGGCGGCGTCTGGCCCTCTTTTCTTCGGGCGACTCCTCCACGATAACTTCGTCCGGTGTGATTTTGTACAGGGGCTGTCCCTTGCTGATGATGGTGCCATCCTCGCCCGCCAACACCTTCTCAATCGTGCCAGAGAACGGCGCGTACACCTTGTTGAACATTTTCATCACTTCAATAATGTAGAGCGGATCGCCCTGCTGGAAGTGACTGCCGTCAACCAGGTAGGGCTCATGATCCGGGGTTTCACGGGAATAGAACATGCCGCCGCTCTCGGCGAGTATTTCATCGCTCTTGGCCACAGGCGGGGGCACGAGCACTTTCGCCATCTGTTCCTGCAACTCCGCGTCGGTAAGCCGCTCGGGAATATGGATAGTCAGGTCTGGATTTACGCTCAATTCAAAGAAGCCGGTCGCTTCGGCTATGGCGGGCAGCACGGCTATCACGTCCATCCCGGCCTGGAAGCCGGCATGGGCATTGCGCGCTTGCACCCATAGCTGCGGATCGAAGCCTTCCGGTGCATCCGCGTTATCGAGCAGGGTCTGCAGCTCTACCCAGTCACCTGCATTTACCCGGTTATTGAGCTCGTCATAGAAATCTATAGCAGCTTCGAGCAATTCATGATCGTGGTCCCAGATCATATTGGCAGCGGGCTCGCCTTGCTGCAGGTTCATGTCCAGGTAGTGATAGGTGTCCGCCAACAGTTGCACCGGGTTCTCATTCCAGCACAACTTTCCATCGATCAGCGTGTAGCAATCGCGGTTCACGCTGAGCCAGCCGGACAACAGCTGCGGTTGTTCCAGCAAGCGTTGCAGGGGCCTGCGCAACAACGAGTACTTGCGCTCAAAAGCATCGCGAACGGCGCCGGCCTCGTCCGCAGCCGCCAGGGCATTTTGCATGATCTGATCGTAGGCGTAGACCAGGTCGACCTGGTTGGCGCGCTGCTTTAATTCCCCCACCCCGGTCAGGTAGGGAACAATGAAACGCGTGGTGGGGCGGGCATTGATATTGTTGCCAATAAACCAGTTCACCAGGCCATAGTGGAACTCCAGGTTGCTGGACAGGTCGCGGCCGCTCATCGTCGTGCGTCGAATCACCTCCGCCATCTGCTGGTAGGTGTCCAGGCGCGTCTCACCCACAGTAAGCAACAGCGCAATATTCGAGTCATAAGCGCCGGCCAGCGTGTACTTCATGAACACGTCCGTGTCGGGATTGTGCAGGCTGATACCCTGGTCGTCGCGAATCTCGCCCTCAATGGCATCTGACCAGAACTCGACCACGCCACCCGCATGCGGCTGCAATGCCTGGTTGGTGGCATTCAGGCGCGCTTCGACGCTGTCCTTGTAGCGGGGAACCCGCTCGGGCTTCGGTAATTTTGGTCCGTGAGCGGCCAGCAGGACCATGGCCTCGACCAGCGACTCGACCACGAAGCTGTCATCGGTCTGCTCGGGATTGGTGAACTTGAGTGCGTAGCACAGCTCGGTCACCCGGTGCTCCACCTGGATACGCGTGTTCATTTCCATGAAGAAGTGCTTGTCGCGATCAACAATACACTCGAAGGTAGACACGGAATCCAGGCCAACCGCTTCGCCGAAGCGCTCGGATTCATCCTCCATGGCCGCCAGGGTCTTGATATCCTGGGCCAGCACGCGGGTCTCCTCTGCCTGCCCGGAAGCCTCCGCGGCCTTGTGGGCCAGTTTCAGGGACTCCTGCGTGACAGATACCTCCAGCAGCTTCTGCTCGTGCATCTGCAGCGAACAGTCGCGTCCACCCATGGCCAGGGTCCATTCACCGTTGCCTATCACCTGGATTTCCTGGTGCCGCGTGGTTTCAATGTTGAGTTCAACCAATACGTTCTTGTTGTCGCCAACCCCGGTAGTTTTCACCTCGTTGAGGATCTCGCGCACCATTTCCGGCGTGCGGGCAGCCTCACCGATAGCCAGGATACGCTGGCCCTTGCCACCACCGCCGCTGATCGCCTTGAGTCGGACCCGGTTTTCCGGGTACTCCGCCGTCATTCTCTCCACGGCTTCGGTCAGGGTTTCGCAGAGCTGGTCGACCGTATAGATGTCTATGCCCTTTTTGTAGGATGCAGCCAGTACCAGGTCCGCCTTGTCCTCCAGTGCCTCGGCTGCTGACAGGTCGACTTCGAGGCCCTGCTCCTTGCACAGAGTCTGGAGTGCCGTCTCATCCGGGTACTGCTTGAGCAGGGTCAAGGCGGTGCCGTTGTCGATACCCGGTGTCACGCTGACACCAACGGCCAGCGCGGTGCGCTTGGCCTCGTCTTTCAAGCCGGCATCGTGAACAGTTTTGGAGCAGGGGCCGATAAAATTGAGCCCGGCGCCTTCCAGCGCGGCAACCATGGCTTCGTCTTCCGCCATGAAACCGTAGCCGGCAAACACCGAGTCGTAACCATTGTCCTTGGCTATGGCAATGATCTGCTGGATACGAGCGTTGCGTTCTTCCTTGTTGGCGCCGGTGTAATCGGGAACGCGGTGCACCCGGTCAGGATGAGTCAGTTGCCGCAACTCCGGCGCCAGTGCATTGCGATAAACAATGGAGTCCTTTTCGGACAGCAGGATACCGTAGCCGTCGATACCCATTTCCTCGAACACGTCCATGGCTTCCTTGCGTATCGGGCCACGGCAAATGATCAAGGGTCGCAGGTGATCGCAGGCGAACTGGTTGACCCAGTTAGATGGTCGTCGCCCCAGGCGCCGATCGCGGTGTATCAAGGGGTTGCTCAGGTAATAATCATTCGACACATTGTGTTCCTTGTTCTACCGGATCGGGCGGGCGTCAGTGGAATTCGCGCTGAGTACCCGCCATGGGCTCAGGCTGGTAGTGCCGCAAGTGAAATTCCATGTTCTCAGTCAGCAGTTGGCGCAGCTCCGAGGGCATCACGATCTGTGAGATGGACCCCAGGCCCAGGGCTTCCTTCGGGTTCATGAGTTCGCGTTCATAACGCACCGCCAGTTCGGCCTCTTCAGCCTTGACCCAATCAGCGACCAGCGCTTCCGCTGCCGCTCTCGCCTGTCCTGCGTCCAGGCCTGCTGCGATTTGTTGCTTCTCTGCTTCAGCCAGCTTGCCTGCTACGGCGCCGCGAATCTTGCGCAGCTCATCCTTGTAGACATATTCGACTCCCGCCGGCCCCATGACGGCCAGGCGTGTGGTTGGCAATGCCACCACCAGGTCTGCACCGGTCGGGTAGTTGTTATACGAGGCGTATGCACCACCAAAGGCGTTGCGCACCAGCACCAGGAAGCGGGGTGTGCGCAGGTCGACAATGGCATCCAGCATTGCGCGACCGGCCTGCACTATACCGCCAGTCTCCTGCTCCTTGCCCGGCAGGAAGCCGGTGGTGTCCTCAAGGAAGATCACCGGAATGTTGTACAGGTTACAGAAGCGGATAAATCGCGCGTTTTTGTAAGCCGCCCCGATATCAATCTGGCCCGAGGCAACAGAGCTGTTGTTGGCGACGAAGCCAATCACGTTTCCGCCCATACGGCCCAGTGCGGTAATCGTATTGCGTGAGCGCTCAGCCTGTATCTCCAGGTAGTCGCCATGGTCGCAGAGCTGCTGGATAAGAATTGAAATATCGACCGGCGTATTGAAGCCCGTCGGCGAATTGAAGGCTTTTTTCAACAGGAGATCGATATCCCAGGTCTTGCGGTCACTGGGATCGGAAGAGGGTTGGTGTGGCGCAAACTCACCGTTGTAGCTGGGCAGGTAGTTCAGCAACTCCCTTACCTTCTTCAGTGCCGCCACCTCGTCAGGTACCACGAAATCATTGACGCCACTCTGGCTGTGTACCGCCGGCCCGCCCAGTTCATCGGGGGTCACATCTTCACCCAGTACTGATTTAACGACACCGGGGCCGGTCAGGCCAAAAAACGTGTCGTTGGGCTGAATCAGGAAGCTGCCCTGCCTGGGCAGGTAGGAGCCACCGCCGGCGTTGAAGCCGAACATACACATAATGCTGGGTACCACCCCGGAGATTTTGCGCAGGGCGGTGAAGGCATCGGCATAACCGTCCAGACCGCCAACCCCGGCGGGAATGTAAGCGCCGGCACTGTCGTTGAGCCCCACCAGGGGAATGCGGCGCTTGGCTGCAAGTTCAAACAGACGCGCAAGCTTCTTGCCATTGGTGGCATCCATGGAGCCGGCCCGTACGGTGAAATCATGACCGTAGAGCGCCACATCCCGTCCGTTGACGCGAATAATCGCGGTGACCAGCGAAGCCCCGTCCAGGTTGGGCCCCCAATTCTGGAAGAGTATGGTAGGTTCTTCATCGGTCAGCACCTGGATGCGCTCCCAGATGGTCATGCGCTGCTTCTGGTGCTGGCGCTCGATATTCTTGATGCCGGCAGTCAGCCGTGGGCGCTGTTGCAGCTCATAGCCGGACTTGAGCGCCTCCTCGTAAAGGCCCGGTTCCGTGGCTATCTGTCCCGGTACGTTGAATTCAAGGTCGGCCTTGTGGGCAAAAGGATTGGTCAGTGTGGGGTGTAACAGCTTGTCGTTCGCCATAGGTCAGGTTGCTCAGTTCACCGGGGCCTGCGAGGCTCCCGAACAGGACTCTTCCACAGACGCAAATTTGCTTGAAAGTAGCGCTACGCTTAGGATGCCGTGCTGTCAGTCAAACGGCGAATAAAGATACGATCAACGCTTGTGAAAGTCAATTTGCTACCCCCGTTGACGGCCGGTTTTACAATGGATGTGAGCAGTGACAACAGCAGTTTGCGTAAACAAATTATCGGTTGATTACGAATAGTGAAAAATAGAGCCGTATTTATCCAGGAGCTACCCTACCAGACGGACAGCTGTGAACTGTTCGAGCGTTTGCGTGGCCTGCCGGGCGCCCTGCTGTTCGATTCGGCACACCCCTACTCCCGCAGCGGGCGCTTCGACATCCTGTCGGCAGACCCGGCAGAGGATATTTCATTTAGTTGTTTAAATACAACGCCTAACGAAGATATTCTCAAGTACTTTGGAGAACTTGGCCGACTCCACCAACAGCATTGCGAAGGGCTGGTCGCCCCGGCCGAGGAACTGCCCTTCTGCGGTGGCCTCGCCGGCCACCTGGATTATGGCCTGGGCAAGCTCTTGCAGCACTTGCCCGCTGAGGCCGGCAGCGGCGCCCGGGTCGGATTCTATGACTGGGCCCTGGTGCAGGACCACCTGCGGCAGCGTTGCTCATTTGTCGCCCTACCCGGGCTTTCCAGCGCGCGCCGTCGCCAACTGCTGGAACGACTGCAGGAGCCTCACGCGGTGCGTGGACCATCCCCGGCCGCATTTCAGCTGCAGGACCGCTTTCGCGACAACATGGACCGCAACGCCTATCGCCAGGCGTTTCAGCAAATCCAGCACTATATCCAGGCCGGGGACTGTTACCAGGTGAACCTGGCGCGGCGTTTCTCCGCACCCTGCCAGGGCGACCCCTGGCAGGCATATCGCAAACTGCGACCGGTAGCCGCCGCCCACTTCAGCGCCTATTTGGAGTACCCCGACAAGCAGCTGCTGTGCCTGTCGCCAGAACGTTTTATGCGGCTGGCCGGACGCCGGGTCGAAACCCGGCCGATCAAGGGTACCCGGCCACGACATCAGGACCCGGCCGCCGATCATCTGGCGGCGGAAGAACTGCGCCATTCTGCCAAGGACCGGGCCGAGAACCTGATGATTGTCGACTTGCTGCGCAATGACATTGGGCGCAACTGCCAGCCGGGCAGCATTCAGGTCGAGCGCATGTTCGAGCTCGAAAGTTATCCCACCGTGCATCACCTGGTTAGCACCATCAGCGGTGAGCTATTGCCTGAGCGGGAGGCCGCCGGCTTATTGCGCGACAGCTTCCCGGGCGGCTCAATTACCGGCGCGCCCAAGCGCCGGGCCATGGAGATCATCGAAGAACTGGAGCCGCACTCGCGGCAGTCCTATTGCGGCTCGATGTTCTATATCAGCGCCGATGGGCGTATGGATAGCAACATAGCGATCCGCACCCTGCTCTGCCAGGCGGGGGAAATCCACTGTTGGGGCGGTGGCGGAATCGTGGCGGACTCAGAGTGGGAACTGGAGTACCAGGAGGGTTGGGACAAGGTCGGGCGCTTTATCGACTGCCTCGAGGCCGGGCTGACAGGCGCTGCTTCAGCCGAGGTCGATATTCCGCTCTGAGGCATCAACAATGGCCTGGCGCAGCGCATCGTAGCTGTCCACTGACTGGAACTGCGGGAACTCTGCGATCACATTATCCGGGGCATGAAACAGGATACCGACATCCGCCTCGGCCAGCATGGTGGTATCGTTGTAGGAGTCCCCGGCGGCTATGACCCGATAGTTGAGGCTGTGGAAGGCCTTGACCGAGGCGCGCTTGGGATCGACCTGGCGCAATTTGTAATCGGTGACCCGGCCCGAGCTGTCTGTTACCAGGCGATGACAGAACAAGGTCGGCCAGGCCAACTGCCGCATCAAGGGCTGGGAGAACTCGTAGAAGGTATCCGACAGGATTACCAGCTGAAAACGCTCTCGCAGCCAGGCGACGAATTCCACCGCCCCGGGCAGCGGCGACATTTCATCGATGACCGCGTGGATGTCGTTGATCTTGAGTCCATGCTGATCCAGCAAGCCCAGGCGCTGCTTCATCAGCACATCGTAATCAGGAATATCCCTGGTGGTGGCCCTTAGCTCATCAATACCGGTGCGCTCGGCAAACTCGATCCATATTTCCGGCACCAGCACACCTTCCAGGTCCAGGCAAACTAACTCCACGTACTTACTCCAATCAGATTAATAGGTAGGTAATTCGAGCTGGGAAAACAGCTCATCGAGCTCGGCTTTACTATGGCGGGCGAAAGCCGCGTCGACCACGTCCCGGGTCAGGTGTGGCGCAAACAGTTCAATAAACTCGTACATGTATCCGCGCAGGAATGTGCCCCGGCGACAGCCAATCTTGGTCACACTGGGTGCAAACAGATGACTGGCATCCAGCGTCACCAGGTCCGAGTCAATGCTTGAGTCATAGGCCATCTGCGCCACGATACCGATGCCCAGACCGAGTCTGACATAGGTCTTGATCACGTCCGCATCCGCCGCGGTGAACACCACCTTGGGCACCAGGCCACGCTCCAGAAACGCCTCATCGAGTTTCGAGCGACCGGTAAACCCGAACACATAGGTAACGATCGGGTGTTCGGCCACGTCTTCCAGGCTCAGCCGCGACACCTGGGTCAGCGGGTGGTTGCGCGGCACCAGGATACAGCGGTTCCAGCGGTAGCAAGGCATCATGATCAGGTCACTGAACAGTTCCAGCGCCTCGGTGGCAATGGCGAACTCTACGGTGCCGTCCGCTGCCATTTCCGAAATCTGCATGGGCGTGCCCTGGTGCATATGCAGGGACACATCAGGGTAGCGTTCAATAAAGGTGCTGATGGTATCCGGCAGCGCGTAGCGGGCCTGGGTGTGAGTCGTAGCCAGGGACAGGCTGCCCTTGCGTTCATTACTGAACTCCTGGGCCACCGATTTGATACTTTCCACCTTTCGCAGGATTTCGCCGGCAGTCTTCAGTATGGCCTCGCCGGCCGGCGTCACGTGGGTCAGGTGCTTGCCACTGCGGGCGAAAACCTCCACGCCCAGTTCATCTTCCAGCAGTCTAATCTGCTTGCTGATTCCAGGCTGGGAGGTATAGAGGCTTTGCGCTGTCGCGGAGACATTCAGCTCGTGGTGTGCAACTTCCCAGATGTATCGAAGTTGTTGTAATTTCATTGCTGTCTCCGCAGACGGGCGCTGCGACGCTAAAGTCGCTTATAAAGAATAGCCATTAACAGAGACATTGCCAACTTCAAAAAGTAATAACGGCTTTTGTTCTCAGCGGCGGCTTGCAGCTATTGATTGGCGATCCCGTGGGGCACGTGCCCGGTGGCAACGTGGGGGCTGGCATCGTCGCAATGAGACTCCTGGTCGTCAAAAAATACATCGGCCTGATAGGCTCGCAGGAACTCGCCCTTGTCCAGGCCGCCCAGGAAAATGGATTCGTCGATCCGTATCTCCCAGGCCCGCAGGGTTCTGATCACCCGCTCATGGGCAGGCGCTGATCGCGCCGTGACCAGGGCGGTCCGGATGGGCGACTCAGTCGCGGGAAACTCCTTCTGAAGCTTCTGCAGCGCGGCCAGGAAGGGTTTGAAAGGCCCGCCCATCAACGGACGGTGGGCGGCTGCCTGCTCGCTGTCCTGGAAGGCCTCCAGGCCCTCCGATTTATAAACCCGCTCGGCCTCGTCAGAAAACAATACCGCGTCACCATCAAAGGCGAAGCGCAGTTGCTCACTGTCATTGCCACTGCCCCTGTTGGACACCAGGGTCGCCGCCGCCACGCCATGATGCAGGGCATTACGAACATCATCGGCTTCGGTGGAAAGGAACAAATGGGCGCCAAAGGCGGCGATGTAGCGGTAGGGACTCTCGCCTCCACAAAAAGCCGCACGTTGAATTTGCAGGCCGTAGTGCTGAACGGAATTGAATATTCGCAGGCCAGTGTCGGCACTGTTGCGAGACAGCAGGATTACCTCTACCCGCGTGTCCCCTTTTAGCAGCTCATTAATGCGCAGCAGCTTTTGCACCATGGGGAAGGCCTCGCCAGGCTCCAGCGGCTCTTCCTCGCGCTCTATCTGGTAGTGCGAGTAGGCCTGCAAGCCGTCCCGCTCATAAACCTCATGGCTGGCGTCCAGGTTGAACAGGGCACGGGAGGAAATCGCGATTACCAGCTTGTCGCCAAGCTTGTCGCCCATGGCGGCACATTCCTTCTGTATTGGTTAAGCTATGAGCATAACCAGAACCGCCGGAGAAGAACAGGCAGTGAACAGGCTTGGACGAGTAAGGCTGGAGGACGGCTCCCTCGGCTTCCGCAAATCAGCGCCTGCGGCCAGTCTCGAGGCGGAGGCCGCGGGCCTTGCCGCCATCGCCGACACCGGCACACTGCCCACGCCCGCCATACTGAGCCTCAGCCCGCAAGAACTGCTAACCCGCTGGGTAGGCGATGGTGCAGCGAGCCCTGCCGGCTGGCAATCACTGGGTCGGCAGCTAGCGGCACTGCATGCACAAGCGCTGCCGCAATTTGGTTTTACCAGCGACAACTATTGCGGCGCTACTCCACAGCCAAACCCGGTCTGCACAGATGGCTGGGAATTCTTCGCCAGCCGGCGCCTCCAGCACCAGCTTCAGCTGGCCAGGGATAGAAACCTGCTATCGAGCAGTGACGCCGGCCGCCTGGAAAGCCTTTGTGGGCATTTGCGGCAATGGATTCCCGAGCAACAAGCAGCACTGCTGCACGGCGACCTGTGGCGGGGCAATGTGGTCTTTCACAGCGATGGTATGGGCTATGTGATTGATCCGGCTGCCTACTGGGGCTGGCCCGAGGCTGACCTGGCGATGACACAGTTGTTTGGTGGCTTCCCGGCGGAGTTTTACCAGGCCTACCTGGAACAGCGCCCACTGGAGAGTGGCTGGCAGGAGCGATTGCCCCTGTATAACCTCTACCACCTGCTCAATCATCTAAACCTGTTTGGTGCCAGCTACCTGGCACAGGTCCAGGCGGTGCTGCGGCGCTATGCCTGAAAACCAAACTGATCGCGCTGGGGGAAGACGCCGAATATTCCGCCAGTGTGGATGAATACAATATCGCGGCAACCGCTGAAGCGGCCAGCAGCGATTTCCTGCAGCAAGCCATGGAAGGCCTTGCCGGTATAAACCGGATCCAGCACCAGGCCTTCCAGGCGGGCCAGCCGCGCAATGGTGTCGAATACCTCCGCATCGGCGCGTCCGTAGCCGGGACCAACGTAGCCGTCGATCACCGCCGGCTGTATCTCGGGCAAGGGCTCAGCGGGTGCATAGCGACGCTGCCAGTCAGCCACGTCCTCCTCCACCTTGTTCAGAAACCAGGCCTCGTCATCGCAGACGTTGATACCCCAGACCCGCATCGGCACCTGGTGCAGAGCAGCCCCCAGGGTCAAGCCGGCCTGGGTGCCACCCGAGCCGGTAGCGCAGATGACTTCGGCCTGCTCGATTTCGGCCTGGCGGAAGTCCTGCTGCAACTCTTCTGCGGCGGCGATATAACCCCAGATTCCAATGCCATCACTGGCGCCGGTGGGAATGAGCAGAGCCCGCTCGCCCTGCCCGGCGTAATGCGCGCGCCAATACTCGAACAGCTGGTCCAGTTCATCGACATATTGGCGGGCCGGGTAATGGCTGATATGAGCACCCGCCAGGTGATCGAGCAGCAGGTTGCCATCAATATCCGACGGCTGCTCACCACGTAAAATAAGGTGTACCTTAAGACCGAGCTGCGCGCCGACCAGGGCGGTAGCGCGACAATGATTGGATTGCACCCCACCGCAGGTGATCAGGACCTTGCAGTCCTGCTGCTGGGCGGCCGCCGTGACAAACTCCAGCTTGCGCAGCTTGTTGCCGCTGAGCGCGGCATCGGTCAGGTCATCACGCTTTACCCAGAGACGATGGCCACCGCCCAACTCTGCGCTGATACGCGGCAGGGCTTGTAGCGGGGTCGGCAACCGCGCCAATGGAATGCGTGGCGGATAGGCTAGATCCATCTCAGATGGATTTCAGGGTTCCCTTGGGCAAGACGGCGCCAATATAGCTGCGCTGGAACTTCAGCTCGACATTGTCAGCCACCTGCAGGACCACAAAATTATCCTCCAGGCGAGTGATTTTCCCGAGGATGCCGCTACTGGTCACCACCTCATCGCCCTTATTGAGCGCCGACACCATGTCAGAATGTTCTTTCTGGCGCTTACGCTGGGGGCGGATGGCGATGAAGTAAAACAACACAAACAGGCCAATCAGGAAGAATATCTGAAACATATCCCCACCCGGTGGTGCGGAGGGAGCGGCGGCCTGGGCGTGGGCACTTGCGACAAAAAAGCTCATAGGGAAACTCTTCAAAAAATGGGCGGCTAATGTATCAGGGCTGAATGTCCCAATCAAACTCCATGATCTGGGGAGCATGATCAGAAAAGCGTTGCTCCGTGTAGATCTCTGCGGCCTTGACCCGGTTCTTGAGTCCGGGGCTGATCACCTGGTAATCCAGCCGCCAGCCCACGTTCTTGGCCCAGGCCTGGCCGCGGTTAGACCACCAGGTATACTGGTCCGGCTCCTGGTTGATGAGTCGGAAGGAGTCCAGGTAGCCCAGCTCAGTGTAAACCCGGTCCAGCCAGGCCCGCTCCTCGGGCAGGAAACCGGAATTTTTCTGGTTGGGCTTCCAGTTCCTGAGGTCGATTTCCCGGTGGCAGATATTCCAGTCGGCGCAGATCACAAACTCACGGCGCTTTCGGCGCAACCCGCGTAGATGCTCATAGAAATGGTCCATGAACTGGTATTTCCTTTGCTGCGCCTGCTCAGAGCTGGAACCGGATGGCACATAAAGGGAAATTACGCTGAAGCGATCAAAATCCGCCTGGATATAGCGGCCCTCTCCATCGAGTGGCTCCCAGCCGAGTCGGGTAGTGATTTTGCGCGGTTTTACCCGGCTGTACAGGGCCGTACCGCTGTAACCCTTCTTGATAGCATCGTTGTAACTGCAGTGATAACCGGCCGGGTGGAACATCGGGTCAGATAACTGGTCCAGCTGTGCCTTGGTCTCTTGTATGCAAACAACGTCAGCATCCTGCTCCGAGAGCCAGTCAAAAAAACCTTTGCGGCTGGCGGCGCGAATACCATTGGTGTTACAGGTAATTATCCTGGCCATTGAGTATATCTATCCATGATGAGGCGGTCGGGCATGATACTGGATGTGGATTAGAGGGTCATCAAAGTTGGCATTTCTGGCGCAGCGATTGTACAGTTCACCTATAACAATAGAATCTGCAGGTTGGCGTAAACATTAGTATTAGCTAGATTTAGGCGTAATACCATGAGTGATAATCCACAGATGGAACCACAGCAAGACAGACTCTCTATCAATCTCAGCCGCTTGTTACTTGAGTTTGGCCGGGATTATGAGCGTCGCGTCATGGACGTGCTACACCGGCGCGGACACAGCCTGATCAGACCTTCTCACGCCACCGTTTTTGCCAACCTGAGTGATGGTGCTGTACGCGTCACCGAATTAGCTGAACGCGCACATGTTACCCAGCAGGCGATGGGGAAAATGCTCAAGGAAATGGAGCGAATCGGCTACATTGTCCGAGACATTGATGGCAGTGATCGTCGGGCCAAAAAGATCAGGGCCACCCAGCGCGGCCTGGACTTGATGCGCGACAGCATGGAAGCGGCTGACGAGGTGCGGCAGTACTATGCTGCGCAGGTCGGTGAGGATGCCTTACAGGAACTGGAAAACTCCCTGGCCGAGTGCGTGGGCCGCATGGAAATAGCCAGCCTCACCAGCGCCTGGACCGACAGCAGCGGATCGCTGAAGACTGCCTAGCCTGTGTGAGTAATGCCCCGAGCTCTGTAAAATCTAGAGCTCCATAAAGTCGGGCGTATTGAAGACCCAGCTCTTCTCTTCAATGCGTTCACTCATGCGCCAGCCATCGCTGGTGCGCCGGTATTTGTCCACATACCACAAGCCCAGCATGAACAGCTGGCTTTGCCCTTCCAACACAATTTCCTGGGGGTTGAAGCACATCACCCGCCCGGTCGCCGTATCGTCGTCGACCCTGATCTGGATATTCGCGTTGAGATGCTGGTGGGCAGGAAACAATTCAGTGGTCAGGGCCTGCTTGAGAAAGCTGATGGTATCTTCCAGATTGCCGACACTACCGCCAAAAACGCTGTAGTCGATGTGGGCGTCTGCCGTGAACACATCACTGCGCAGGGCATCGAAATCCTTGGCGTCTATAATCTCCGCGTAGCGATAGCACAGGTCCTGGATTTCGAATCGATCTGATATTTCCTGTTGCGACAACATGCCTAGAACTCCAATGGTGTACTTATGTGCCGCGCATAGACCTGGTCCCGGTACTCGAACAAAAGGGGCTCCAGGCTGTCAGCTATTGCGGGGTCTGTGTACTCATAGACCTGGCGCAGATAATCCGGCATTGGGTTGAGCTCAGGGGGCAAGGGTTGCAGCATACCCAGAAAATTGACCAGGTAGAGATCAGCAGCGGTGAGGGCTGAACCGACGATATAATCGCTCTGTAAACGCTGCTGCATGCGCAGGCGGGTCGCGAAATATTGCAAGCACTCCGCTATGCGCCCGGCACTGGTGGCGTGTGCAGATTCCGACCAGCCATATTTTGCAGCCATGCGCTGTATACCCGCGGGTGCGTCCCCGCTCAACATGGTCAGACCCAGAAGTTGCAGACGTCGGTTCCAGCCGAGCCCTCCCTCCCCGGCCAATTCGCGGCTGAGACCGATAACCAGGGCCCGCTGTTCCAGGTCCGCAGGCAATAATGCCCGGTCGGGCGCCAGCCTCTCTGCCAACAGCAACTGGTCCAGCCAACTACTACGCGGTGGTTCCTCGTTGTAGAGCGCTACCGGCGCACTGCTCTGCCCGGTCCACTCATACAGCTCGGCATTCTCCTCGCCGGCCAACTGCTTTACCGGGATATAGTCGAGCTGCTTGTGCTGCAGGATGGACTTGATTGCCTCACCCCAGGGCCCAGGCACGCCGGCGGTGAGAACCAGCCGTAAGCCGGGCATGTGCCGGGCTTCTGTGACGCTTGCATAGTCCATCAGTTTATTCCCCAAAGGCGATCAGGCGAACCGCCGTCTTCAGTCCCAGCTCAGTATCAATTTACCGATATGGGTACTGGCCTCCATCACCCGATGCGCCTGCGCCACCTCGGCGAAGGGAAACACCTGGTGAATGACCGGCTTGACCCGGCCCGACTCGATCCAGGGCCAGGCCTGCTCGCGCACCGCCGCCACCAGTTGCGCCTTGAACTGTGCCGGCCGTGCGCGCAGGGTCGAGCCGGTAATCTGCAAGCGTTTCAGCATCACCGGCATCAGGTTTGCCTGCACCTGTGAGCCCTGCAAATAGGCGATATTAACAATGCGCCCGTCCGCCGCCGCCAATTGGATATTGCGATCCACGTAATCACCTCCAACCATGTCGAGGATCACGTCGACACCGGCGCCACCGGTGTGTTCGCGCAATACCTCAACAAAATCCTGCTCCCGGTAATTCACCACTTTCTCCGCACCCAGCTGTTCACAGGCCTGCACTTTTTCATCACTACCGGCGGTGGCATAGACCGGGCAACCGTAAGCGCTAACCAGTTGGATGGCGGTGGTGCCTATTCCACTGCTGCCGCCGTGCACCAGGAAGCGCTCGCCGGGTTGCAAGGCAGCGCGCTGCATGACATTGGACCAGACAGTTAATACGGTTTCCGGCAGGCCCGCGGCATCGACCATGGACATACCGGCCGGCACCGGCAGACACTCCGCTGCAGCCGCCAGGGCGTATTGCGCATAGCCGCCGCCGGACAACAGGGCACAAACCGCATCGCCCACGGCCCAGTCATCGACGCCCTCACCCAATGCCGCGATCTCACCGGCAACCTCCAGGCCAGGCACTTCAGATGCGCCCGGGGGTGGCGGATAAAAACCCTGCCGCTGCACGATATCGGCGCGGTTAACCCCGGCCGCCGCTACCTTGATGAGCACCTCGCCGGGTCCCGCCTGGGGCTGCCCGGCCTCAGCAAGCTGTAATACCTCGGGGCCTCCTGGCTCTGTAATCGCGACTATTTGCATCAGGGGGTCCTCAGTTATCCACTACATCGAAGCTGATCGGCATGCGCTTGATGCCGTTAATAAAGTTGGAGTGCAGCCAGTTTATCTCACCATCAAAACGCGGATTGCGGATACGGGCCAGGATCTCCTCGAAAATGACCCGCAATTCCAGCCGGGCCAGGTGCGAGCCCAGGCAGAAATGCTCGCCGATGCCGAAGGCGCGATGGCCGTTTTTGACGTCTTCACGCTGGGCGCGGGTAATATCAAAACGATCACCGTCCTCAAACACCGCTTCATCGGCACTGGCCGCAGCGTAATACATTTGTACCTTGTCGCCCTGCTTGATCAGCTGCCCATCCAGCTCTACGTCTTCAGTGGCGGTGCGACGAAAGGCAATCACGGCCGGGTTGAAGCGAAGAAACTCCTCGATGGCACCCTCCAGCAGATGCGGGTGGTCTACCAATTGTTGGTACTGATCGTGTTCGATCAGCAATCGCATACCGTGGCTGGTAACCGTGCGGGTGGTTTCATTACCGGCGACGATCAGCAGCATGAAGAAATAGCAGAATTCATCGTCCGTCAGGGGTTCATCTTCAACAGTGCCATTAAGCAGAACATTGACGATATCGTCCTGCGGCTGCTGCTTGTGCTGGGCCGCAAGCTCCTGGGCCAGCATGAACATTTCCATCATTGCCATCATGCCCTCATCCTCGGTGGTGTGGAGCTCAGGGTCATCCATGCCAATCATAATATTGGTCAGCTCAAACAGCCGCTGGCGCTTGTCCAGCGGCACGCCCATCAGCTCGCAGATGGCTATCAGGGGCAACTCGGCCGCAACATCCTCCACAAACTCACAGTGCCCGCCCACCACGGCGCGATCGAGAATATCCCGGGCAATTTCCCGGAAGCGAGCCTCGTAGGAGTCCACTTTTTTGGGTGTAAACGCATTGCGCACCAGGCGCCGGTATTTCAGGTGCTTGGGCGGGTCCATATTGATCAGCTGCAGCTGCATCATCGCCAGGGTTTCCGGGTCATGTTCGTGCAGAAAGCAGGTTTCCACTTCCGAGGAAAACAGCTGCGGGTTTTTGGAAATATAGTCGAGGTCGCGCTGGCGGCTAATCGCCCAGAAGCCGCGGCCCTGGGCCGGGTCTTCATGCCAGTAAACGGGCTGCTCATTGCGCAGGTATTTGAAGGCATCCCGCGGCATATCGCCCTTAAAGGTTTCCGGGGCAGTCAGGTCAAAATGCGGACAGCCAGCCATGAGTCTCTCCCATCGTGAGTGCGATGCACTGCTAGAAGGACAGGACTATAGCCTATTAGTTTTTAGTTTCAAAACAGAGGGGGAGAAACGCCGGCCAGAAGGCCTTCCTGCCCAGGTCGGTTCCATAATTGAGAGATACACCTTCCCCTCCAAGGGGAAGGTGTCAAGACTGACTGCTTGAGTGTGGCTCTCTCTGCGTGAGCGTGCGCCTATAGAGCGCGGTCTATACATGAGTAGGTGACGATCTGTGTCGCCGTGTTGACATCGCCTTCCACAGTAATCGAAATCTGGCCATTGACATCGGCGACATTATCAAGCTGACTCTCCAATTGAAATTCCAGCTCAAAGGCGCCTTTATCGGAGGTATTGGGTACGGTGGAAGTACCACCCAGTATACTGCAGCCCTCGGCTGCCACTGACACTGTGGTTCCGGCTGAGGGCACGTTATTGTAGATATCCGAAACCGCCACAACATAATCCCGCCCAGAACCACCCGGACCGATACTGATGCCACCGGTTTCTGGTGTCGCACCGTCAAACAGCTGGAAGTCCACCACGCCGCCCATAACAATTGTTATATCCCTGCGTACGTTCAACAATTCCCGGCTGCACTGGTTGGCCGCTTCCAGCGCCTCTGTACACAGCGAACCATTGTAGATTCCATTACCCTGGTTGTAGCCGCCGCTGACATCGAAATCGAAAAATATTTCTTCCAGGCCCTGGGCACAGGCGCGACCCGGCTCAATGGTGGAATCCGCCGCGCATAAGGGCGGCGTGTTATCAAAGATGCCATTTTCATTCTTGTCCAGGAAGGCCTCGGGGAGGTCTTCAAATATTTCGCCCGGGTCATAGAGGCCATTGCCGTTGCTGTCGACAAAGCTCTCCTCACCAATTGCGATCACGGTAATCTGGCTGCGACCACCATAAATCGAACCCAGGGGCTGCACACAGGGATAGCCCTGCAAGCCCGTGCCCGGGCAGTCACGGTTGTCAATCCGGCTAACATACGCCAACTCGGGGATGGGGCCGTCTAGCTCGGTGTTATATTCCAGGGGCAGCTTTGGTGCCTGGCTGTTCCAGATTACCGAACAGACACCCTCTACCGTCTCACAGCTGTCTTCGATCGCGCCCAACTCAGTGGTGAAAAAGGCCACCGTGCCGTCCGGAACCGGGTTGTTAAACTTGTCTGCCATGCGCACCGTGATCGTTGACTCAACGCCATCGACATTACCACCACCGGGGTTCAGCAGACTCGCGGCGAGAGACACTGAATCCTGGTCCGGCAGGCCAGTGCTCACGATCAACTTGTCAGACACCGTACTCAACTCCTTGAGCGTACCGGGATTAGCCGGATCATCCACCTGGATCGTCGCGGTCACCCGCACCGAGGTCGACACATTGCCCGCCTGGACGATAGCACTGGCTATACCGTTTTCGTTGGTGGTAGCCACCGCATTGGTCAGGGCCAGGCCACCTATGCTGGTAGACAGGGAAAAGGTCACATCCACACCAGTGGCAGCTGCTCCGGTGGTATCCAAAACCTGGAAAGACACCTGGGAGGTTTCTTCACGACCCTGACCACCCGTACCCTTCAGGGCTATGGTGCTCGGCTCAGCGGCAATGAATGCCACGGAGTTCACATCGGCCGAGGCGATACTCAGCGCCACGGTAGCCGCCTGGGTATTGCCTTGCACAATCGCCGCTGTCACGTTATCGATACCGGTACAACCATTGGCGGTGTAAGTCGAGGTGGCCAGGCCATTGACGGTATTAACTTCGGTGGAAATATTCGCCAGGGGCGGCACAAGATTGGCACAACCGCTGCCAAACAGTACCGGCACCACCGTAGTGACAAGGTTGTTATTGGCGTCAACCACCGCCACTGTCAGGGGCGTAGAACCCGCCGCCGGCAGCGAGGTTGCCCCGGCTTCAATCTCGCCCTCAATGAAGCTTGTGCCCGACAGCCGGCCAATACGTAAATTGGCCTCGCCGACCTGGAAGTTAACACTGGCGGTTGCCGTATCCATGGTAACCGTAACGGTGCCAGCCCCCAGGATATCACCGGCGGCGATCGTGAAAGTGCCTATACCGTTCAGGTCGGTCAGCGCCGTGCCGGATTCCGGTGACACTATCCCAAGCGTGCTGGTCGCGGTCAGCACTTCGTTTGCTGCCAGTTGACCCGCTGAATCCCTGGCGGTAACGGTTAAAATACCTGGCGTGATACTGGTGACATTGGTAACCGGGTTACCGGCACTGTCCGTCAGCGCCAGTGACAGCGTACCGGCACCCAGCGGTGCATCTGGATCTGTGCCGCCACCCGGATCATCGACGCCTCCGCCGATAAAGCCCGGATCACTGGTGCCACCGCCGCCGCCACAGGCCGCCAGCGTCAGCGCCAAGCATGCTGCGAACAGCAGAGAAGAAATCCTGGAAAGCCGCATATCCTTCATGTTCTCGTTCCCGGCCGATCGCATCGGCGCATTATCATTGGTCTGGTATGCAAGTGCTGTCGAATCAGGTACAGCGCAACGGCCGCCCGATGATCCCCTCACCAAACGGCCCGTTAACGACCACTTGCTCTAATAATTTGTATCGAGTTTACAGGGGCTTAGGCGATAATCCCATGTTTTACATGAGCAGAAAAAGGGGTATTATTACTAGTTCCCCGTGATGGAAACCTGCCTGCTGCCAATTTATCCGGCTGCGAGCCCGCCAATGGGGCCTCACAGGCGCCTGCCTACAAGCCCAGCTCTTTGATCAGTGCCAGCACATCATCGTGGTGGGACTTGGTTTTTACCTTGTCCATGACGTGTTTCAGCCGGCCATCCTTGCCAATAATGAAGCTGGTGCGCAATACACCCATGAATTCCCGCCCCATAAACTTCTTCAGGCCCCAGCAGCCGTACTTATCGGTGATAGCGTGATCTTCATCGGATAACAGGGTGAAATTCAATTCCTGCTTGTCGATAAACCGGCCAAGCCGGGCGACCGGGTCCGGGCTCACGCCGAGTACCACGGTTTTGGCTTTCTTCAAAGCCGCCTTGCTGTCGCGGATACCGCAGGCCTGGGTGGTACAGCCCGGCGTCATAGCCTTGGGGTAGAAATACAGGACCACATTACTCTTGCCCTTGAAATCCTTGAGGCTGACCTTGTTACCGTCCTGGTCCAGCAAGGTAAATGCCGGGGCCAGGTTGCCGACTTTTGGAAATGCCATTACTTACTCCTGTGGGTCTTGTTCAGTGTCTTGTTCAGCGCCATCTTCGCTGTCCTGCTCATCGAGCATCGCCGCCGGCAAATTCTTCTTGGTGCGGGCACCCAGTTTCTCCAGGTCCTGCACCCGCTTGACCAGGTTGCCGCGGCCACTGCTAATACGATTGCGCGTCTTGTCCCAGGACGCCTGGGCTCTATCCAGGTGCTTGCCTACCTCTTCCAGTGACTCCAGCACCCGCGCAAACTGATCGTGCAATGAGCCGGCCTGGCTGGCGATTTTCTCCGCATTGCGGTTCTGGTGCTCGTAGCGCCAGATTGTTTGCACCGTGCGCAGAGTCGCCAGCAAGGTAGTCGGGCTCACCACGATGATCTGCTGGTCATAGGCGGTTTTAAACATGGACGGATCACTGTCGAAGGCCGCCATGAAAGCGGACTCAATAGGAATGAACAGCAGTACAAAATCGAGACTGCGCAGACCCTCCAGGTGCTCATACTGTTTGCCACTCAAGCCGGCGATATGTTGTTTGATCGCCTGCACATGGGCAGCCAGGAACTGGCGTCGCTCCTCCTCGTCACTACTGCTGACATAGCGTTCGTAATCGACCAGGGAAACCTTGGAATCAATGATGATGTCCTTGCCTTCCGGCAAGCGCACCACCACATCCGGCTGGCGTCGCTCGCCATCGCTGGAAACCGCGCTGAACTGGGTCTCATACTCGTGACCCTTGCGCAGCCCGGATTCTTCCAGTACTCGCTCCAATACCACCTCGCCCCAGTTACCCTGGGCTTTCTTGTCGCCCTTGAGCGCCCGGGTCAAATTGACGGCGTCTTCTGACATGCGCTGGTTGAGTTGCTTGAGACTGCCCAGTTCATGCAGCAGGGAAAGCCGGTCACGGGTTTCCTTGTCATGTACATCGTCGACCCGGGTGCGAAAATCCTTAAGCTGGGTTTTCAGCGGATCCAGGGTGGCCTGCAAGGTCTCCCGGTTGGTTTTGACGAAGCGCTGGCTTTTTTCATCGAAGATTTTGTTGGCCAGGTTTGCGAACTCATCACCCATCTCCTTGCGCGCGCCCTTGAGCAAGTCCAGCTTTTCAGCGGCGCTGCGCGCCTCGTTATCGAGCCGCTCCTGCAAGCGCGCGTGCTCTTCCTTCAGCGAGGCCAACTCACTGTTGTGCTGCTGCAGGCGCGACGCGTACTCTTTCTGCGAGCGCAAATGAGCCAGCAGGTATCCGGCGACGGCACCCAGTAACAAGCCGAGTAGCAACAAGCCCAGGGCCATACTATCCATTAGCGCTATCCATTAGCGCTGGATCGCCGACACCCGCACCGGCCAGAGCTGCTGGGTGCGGTCGTGAAAGTATTCACGCAAGGTGTGATAAACGGCTGGAAAGGCAATATCGCGCCAGGGAATGTCAGCCTCTTCAAACAATTCCACCTCGGTAGATTCGGGGCCTACACCATAGGCGCCATCAACAATCTGGGCCCGATAAAACATATACACCTGGTTGATTCCCGGTATATCAAACAGCCGATAGAGTTGCTGTTCATAGACTTCTGCCCGGGCTTCTTCCCAGGTCTCCCGGGCGGCGCCTTGCACCGTGGTCTCACCGTTTTCCATGAAACCGGCCGGCAAGGTCCAGTAGCCCAGGCGCGGCTCAATGGCGCGCTTGCAGAGCAAGATCCGGCCCTCGTGCTCGGGGACACAACCGACGATCACCCGCGGATTGGAATAGTGGATGCTGCCGCAGCTATCACAAATATGCCGTGGCCGGTCGTCGCCGTCTGGAACCCGGTGGCTGACTTCGCTGCCGCAATAGCTGCAATACTTCATGTCTTAGCTGGCCAACTCTGCATAACTGCCGGCGCAGAATACCAGTGGGGAATCACTGGCACGGTGATGCATTTCCAGCACCCTGCCCACCAGGATGACATGGTCGCCACCCGGATAGCGCGCCTCGACCTCGCATTCGAAACTGACCAGGCTCTCGGGCATGACAGGCATGCCGCTGGCGGTGATCTCAAAGTGCCCGGGGTCCAGCGCGTGATCGCCCTTGCGGGCGTACTGGTTGGACAAGTCCTGCTGGTCGCCGCGCAAAATATTGACCGCCCAGTGCCGACCCTGTTCGAAGGCGCCATACATGTCGGAGTCGTTTTGCAGGCTCCACAGGATCAGCGGTGGGTCCAGCGACACCGAGGCAAAAGAATTTACCGTCAAGCCAAACGGCGCACCGCCTTCCGGGCTGGCGGTGATGACGCAGACACCGGTGGCGAAAACGCCCAGGGCATCGCGAAAATCGCGACTCTCAAAACTCATAGTGCTTTCCATTTCTCACAGACGCCGCGGATTATACACAGCTGCCACCCCGGCCGGGCATCCCTTATTTGGGCGATGTTTACCACCGCCGCGCCGCTGCATCGTCACTGTCACGGGCATCAAGCCAGCGCCGCCCTGCTGCCGTGGTTTCCTTTTTCCAAAATGGCGCCCGGGTTTTTAAATAGTCCATGATGAATTCGCAGGCCTGGAAGGCCTCGCCGCGGTGAGCGCTACTCACCCCAACATAGACAATTTGCTCACCCGGCTGCAGCACGCCGATCCGGTGTACGACAATCGCAGCGAGCAAGGACCAACGGCTCTCAGCCTCGGCAATTATCTCGCTGATACTGCTCTCGGTCATACCCGGGTAGTGCTCCAGTTCCAGGGTCAGCACCGGCTCAGCGGGATCACTGCGCACCAGGCCGGTGAAGCTGGCAACCGCTCCCGCTACCGGGTCGCCGCTGAGCAATTCAGCCTGCAGGGCGGCGGCGTCAAAGTCCTGTGGCTGGATACGTACCTGTGCCAATGCCTGCTGTGATCCCACCCTAGCCACCTGTGACCGGCGGGAAAAAGGCTACCTCGTCCCCATCTGCGATGCTTTGCCCGGCGTCTACTTGCTGCTGGTTGACCGCGCACAACAACTTGTCATCGGCCAGGGCTGCATCCCAGCCTTGACCCCGCTGGCGTAATTGCGTGAGCAGTTCGCCCACGGTAGCCGGCGCCTCCGCCGCGCTCAATTGCAGGGAGGACTCGCCCACTTGCTCACGCAGCCGTGCGAAAAACAGAACTTTAATCACGATCGCTCCGCATCTCGCTGCCAGGTACCGGAAGCGCCACCGTGCTTCTCCTGCAACTGCAGGTCGCTGATACGCATACCGCGATCGACTGCCTTGCACATGTCGTAAATCGTCAAGGCGGCCACAGAGGCGGCGGTCAGCGCCTCCATTTCCACGCCGGTTTGCCCGGCCAGCTTGCACTGGGTCGCTATCCTGACACAGGCAGCGTCGTGGTCCGCGCTCAGTTCTACCTCGATACCGGTCAATAACAGGGGATGACACAGGGGTATAAGTTCGGCGCAACGCTTGGCCGCCTGGATGCCTGCAATGCGAGCGATGGCGAAAACATCGCCCTTCTTGTGGCCACCGCTTTCGATCAGCTCCAGGGTGGCGGGCTGCATGTGCACTACAGCCTGTGCGCGGGCGGCTCGTTCTGTCACCGGCTTGGCGCCTACATCCACCATTTTGGCCCGGCCCTGCTCATCAATATGTGTCAATTTAGCCATTGCGTCTTGTTCCGCTTCCTTCTCTGCTTTTTGTTCCACCAGCGATGCCCTGCATTATACTGCGGCTTGTCGTGGAAGGGGCGAAACTATGGGTGATTTGAAACTCGGATTGCAACTGGGCTACTGGGGTGCACTCTACCCCCAGGTGCACGTGGAGATGGCACAGGCCGCGGAGAAACTGGGCTTTGACTCTGTCTGGACCGCCGAGTCCTGGGGCAACGACTGTTTCACGCCACTGGCCTGGATCGGCGCACAGACCTCGAAAATCAGGCTCGGCACCGGCGTGGCGCAGCTCTCCGCCCGCACGCCGGCCTCCTGTGCGATGGCCGCGCTGGCGCTGGACCACATGTCCAACGGCCGCATGATACTGGGCCTGGGTGTATCCGGCCCGCAGGTGGTGGAAGGCTGGTATGGCCAACCCTATAGCAAGCCGCTGTCGCGTACGCGCGAGTATGTCAGCATTATCCGCAAGATCCTGGCCCGGGAGGAACCGGTGACCAATGCCGGCGAACACTACCCCCTGCCCTACCAGGGCCCGGGTGCCTGGGGGATGGGCAAAGCCCTGAAATCCATTACCCATCCCCTGCGCGCCGACCTGCCGATATTCATTGGCGCAGAGGGCCCGAAAAACGTGGCCCAGACCGCTGCAATTGCCGACGGCTGGTTGCCGCTTTATTACTCGCCCTATCGACAGGAAGTCTACGCGGACCAGATCGCCGGCGCTCCCGGCGGCTTTGAAATCGCGGCCGGTGTTGTGGTGAGTATTAACAAGGACCTGCAGGAAGCCCTGTACCCGGTTAAGGCCATGCTGGGCTTCTATATTGGCGGCATGGGTTCGAAGCAACGCAATTTCCACAAGGAGTTGATGGCACGCATGGGCTTTGCCGGCGAGGCCGAGCAAATCCAGGACCTGTTCTTTGAAGGCAAACGAGATGAAGCCATAGCAATGGTGCCCGATGAGTTTGCGGATGAGATATCCCTGTGCGGACCGCGCGAGCGTATCCAGGAGAAATTGCAGGACTGGCGCAATTCGCCTGTCACCTCACTGCTGTTTCATGGCGACGAGGCACTGATGCGCGAGATGGCGGAGCTGGTTCTGTAAACGGGTCCAGACCAGTGAATTCAAGTATTACGCAGCCTTGCCGATAGTGGTCTACACTGCATCAGCACGCGAAAAATAGAGATAGCAGCTATGGAAGTCCTCAAACAATCTGAAATTTCCGCCTCGGTACTCATCTCCGAGACCGAAGCCAAGTTGCTGTCACTGGCCGTGGAGTATTGGCAGGGAGCCATGGATACGGGTAGCCCGGTTGTAGCCGACTTGTCGCTGCGCTTGCGCGAGATCAGTGCCGATTTTGACGCGGCCCTGGATTCATCGATCAAGCAGTAATGGAAGAGTGGTCCGCCCGCCAGGATTCGAACCTGGGACCGATGGCTTAGAAGGCCATTGCTCTATCCAGCTGAGCTACGGGCGGATAGTCAGGTCCTGCAGAAAATGGGGTGGCTGACGGGTCTTGAACCCGCTACCTCCGGAGTCACAATCCGGTGCTCTACCCGGTGAGCTACAGCCACCACTGCAATCAAAAAGTGGTCGGGGTAGAGAGATTCGAACTCCCGACATCCTGCTCCCAAAGCAGGCGCGCTACCAGACTGCGCTATACCCCGACATTCCCGTGATCAATCGTTCTTGGCGACCAGATTTCAGGAGCGCGAATGATACCCGCGCCCCCGAAAGCCGTCAATCGACGAATGCGGCGATTTTGGCCACTTTCTTTTACCGGCAGCCGGCAGCATGCCATAATCGCGCCTCCACTCAATTCACCTGAGATTCATCCCAAAATGGCAGCAAAAATCCTGGACGGTAAGACCCTGGCCGCTGAAACAGAGGCAGAACTATTGGCGCGGGTCGATGCGCTCAAGGCCGCCAACGGCGGCAAAACACCGATACTTGCCACTATCCTGGTCGGGGATGACCCCGCCTCTGCCACCTACGTGAAAATGAAGGGCAATGCCTGCCGCCGCGTGGGCATGGATTCTCTCGCGGTAGAGCTCGCGGACGACACCACGACCGAGCAACTGCTGCGGAAGATCGCTGAATTGAACGCAGACCCGGACGTGCACGGCATACTCTTGCAGCATCCTGTACCCGCCCAGATCGACGAGCGTGCCTGTTTTGATGCGATCGACCTGTCCAAGGACGTTGACGGCGTTACCTGCCTCGGCTTTGGTCGCATGGCCATGGGCGAGGCTGCCTACGGCTGCGCAACACCCCAGGGCATCATGCGCATTCTGTCTCATTACCAGGTCGCCATTGAAGGCAAACATGCGGTGGTTGTAGGGCGCTCGCCGATACTGGGCAAGCCAATGGCAATGATGCTGCTGCAGGAAAATGCCACGGTAACCATCTGCCATTCACGCACAAAGAACCTGGCCGATCTGGTCAAACAGGCCGATATCGTGGTGGGCGCCGTGGGCAAGCCCGAGTTCATCAAGGGCGACTGGATCAAAGACGGCGCGGTAGTGATCGACGCGGGCTACCATCCGGGCGGCCTCGGTGACATCGAGCTTTCTGAGATTACTGACCGCGCCGCGGCCTATACGCCGGTGCCTGGCGGTGTCGGGCCGATGACCATCAACACACTGATTTACCAGAGTGTGGAATCGGCGGAAAAGAGCCTCGGCTGATGCTGACCCCAGATTGCCCCGGAAAGCTGTGAGGCCGCTGCGAGCTCTACTCGCGATCGCGGCGGCGCTGCTGGCAGCCTGCACCAGCGTTCCGTTTGATTACCCCAAAGAGGCCTCCTACGCGCTGCCAGCAAGCAGTGATACTCGCGCTGGAGCGGCGCAGCAGGCCTGGCTGGAAACACACAGTGACAGCAATATCTCCGGCTTTATCGGGCTGCGCAGCGGCATCGACGGCCTCGCCGCCCGGCTGGCAATGCTGGAGCGCGCCCAACAGTCTATCGACGCACAGTATTTCCTGCTCAAACCGGATGCCGCGGGCGAGCTTTTCCTGGGCAAGATGTTGCGCGCAGCTGACCGTGGTGTGAGGGTGAGATTGCTACTGGACGATATTTTTACGCCCCGCATGGATTCAACCCTGAGCCTGCTAGACAGTCATCCCAATATCGAAGTTCGCCTGTTTAACCCGGTCTCTCGCAACAGCCTCTACGCCTGGAATTTCCTTATCGACTTTCAACGCATCAATCGACGCATGCACAATAAGGTCTTTGTGGGTGATGGCAGCCTCGCCATAGTCGGGGGTAGAAACATCGCCGCTGAATACTTCGAGCTAAAACCCCAGCAAGCCTTCGATGATTTTGAGTTGCTGATGATCGGTGAAATCGTGCCGCAGCTCAGCGCCAGTTTTGATGATTTCTGGAATAGCCCTAAATCCGTGCCTGCCGCCGCTTTCGGTCGGCGACAAAGCGATGAGAAACTGCAGGACTGGCGTGGGCTGATGGATAAGGTGGTCAGTGGTGAGCTCAGCTCGCCCTATGCGGCGGCAATCAACCAGCCAATCATTGCCGACATACGCAGCGGCAAGCGACAAGCGCTGCCGGTGCCCGCGGTGCTGGTCTACGACCCTCCGGAGAAACTGCAAACGAAGCCTGCCGATTCCAGCTACCGTATCCTCATAGACGAAATGCTGCGTCGTTTCTTCGCAGCGGAATCAGAGATCCTGGTGGTAACACCCTACTTCGTACCAGGCAAGGTGGGGATGGAATGGATTAACAAGCTGCGCGAACGTAACATTGAGATTACCGTGATTACCAATTCACTGGCATCGAACAATCACCTCGCCGCCCAGTCAGGCTACGCTCGTTATCGCAAGCGCCTGCTACAGGCGGGAGTCTCGCTTTATGAAATCAAACTGGATGAAATACCGGACTACACGGACACCAGCGAGGATGCCGAGAGTCGCACTTTGCACACCAAGGCTGCCGTGATCGATCGCGAGGAATTGTATATTGGCTCAATGAATTTTGACCCACGCTCGGTGGTGATTAACACCGAGCTGGGCTTGTTCCTCGAGGGCACAACGGCTGCAGACGCGTTCTACGACGGCATAACCCGCGACCTTAAGCGTTATACCTATCGCCTGGAGCTTGACGAGAAAGGTCGCGTCGCATGGGTAGACGACTCGGTGACACCAGCCAGGGTCTACCGGCGAGATCCGGACACCCACTGGTGGCGACGATTCAAGGCGGGTTTCTACGGTATTCTACCGATAGAAAGCCAGCTCTAGACGGCTACCGGCAGCTTCAACTTCCCCAGCTCGCGGGCAAGCTCCTCAAGCGACAATGGCTTGGTGAGAAAGCCATTCATGCCAGCGGCAAAGCAGCGATCTCGATCCTGCTCAAAGGCGTGCGCCGTCAAGGCAACAATAGGCACCTCGGTAGCACCAGTGCCGGCCTGCTCCTGCGCCCGTATGCGTGTTGTTGCCTCGAATCCATCGACGATTGGCATGGACAGGTCCATAAGGATTAAATCGAATTGCCCCGCGTTCCAGCGTTCCAGGGCCTGCTCTCCATTTTCGGCCGACTCACTGCTGCAACCCAGCTCGGACAGCATGGCTTCGCAGATGAGTCGATTAACCGGGTTGTCTTCTACCAACAGAATTTTCAATCCCAGGCTCTGCGATTGCGCACTTTCATCTGGATCGGGCACATAATCCGGTACCGGGACACTGGCGGCCTCGCATGGCAGGCTGAACCAGAAGCAGGCGCCCTCACCCGGCTCACTGATTACACCAATTTCACCACCCAGCAATTGCACCAACCGCTGGCAAATAGGCAGGCCCAGCCCGGTGCCATCATGCTTGCGCGAGGTAGACAAATCCAACTGGGTAAATGGGTCAAAAACAATCTGCTGAGCTGCAGCTGACAGCCCGGGGCCGGTATCGCTTACTTCAAATCTCAGCTCCTGCGATCCGGCGCTACGCACGATCAAAGACACGCGTCCCTGCTCGGTAAACTTGATCGCATTACCCAGCAAGTTGATAAGTATTTGCCGCAAGCGTTCGCGATCACTTTGTACCCATTGCGGTACGTCCTCCGCCAGCTCCAGGCTGATGTCGACTGCGGCGTTGCGCAGGGATGCGACCAGGGGCTTGAAGAGTTCCTCACAGAAGTCGCGTAGCTCAATGGGCTGTAATTCGATTTCCATGTGCCCGGCTTCAATCTTGCTCAAGTCCAGCAACTCATTGATCAGCTCGAGCAAGTTGGCAGCCGAATTCTGGCAGGTCTCCAAATAGCCGCGCTGAGTAGCATCGAGTTCTGTCCGCGACAGCAATCCAGCGGTGCCGATGATTCCGTTCATCGGCGTGCGGATCTCGTGGCTCATCATGGCCAGGAAATCGCTCTTCGCACTATTGGCTGACTCGGCAGCGTCCTTGGCTTCGGCCAGGGCGCTGGTACGATGGCCTACCTCTGCTTCCAGGCCGTCGCGAATTGCCTCCAGCTGTTTTTGCGCCAGTTGCCGGGCGGCATTTTCCCGCTTCAATTCAAGGTTAAGGCTTTCAACTGATTCCTTTTCTGCCTGCAGCGAATCGATCAGGTCCAGGTTGCTAAAGCGCAGCTCCATGGCACTCTTGATCGCCACGTGGGTTTTGGTCACGGAGGACCACAGCAAGACGATAAACAGCACTAACAATACTACCAGGGTGGTGTTGGTGAAGCCCCCAATTTCAAGTAACGAGACAGACACACCGAGGATAATCGGGGCTATGTAGCAAATATAAATCCCTCGATGCGGTGCCATGAGCGGAATTGCAGCCGCGGCAACCCCAGCAAGCACCAGCAGCATGAGGGTCTGCTCCTGTGGCCCCAGAACACCATAGAACAAGGTTGCCACCAGACCCCAGCCAGCACCCATCAGCAGTGAAAGAGCAGCATAAACGCGCAGGGACAAGCGCCATTGCTCCTGCGCGGCGCGGGACCTGGAATAGACCTGTATTACAGCAATGCGCAGCGCAGAAATTACCAGCATTGCGCTCAGCCACCAGAGATAAGCAGTGTTAGCAGAGCGTGTATACAGCACCAGCGTCATCAGCGCCGCAGCGACAGCGGAGGCAACAGCAGATGGGACGCCATTGTCCAACACCATGCGTCCCAGCTCGGCGTCTACGCGCTGCTGCATTTCAGCGTCTGCGATTGTGCCTTCCACTGGGTGGCTCACAGCAAGCTGACCTTCCCCTGTCGCGCTGGCGAACGCCCTGCCTGGTCCTGGTTGAATTTGCGCACAAAGGCCTCAAACTCCAGTGCCGGCAGAGCCTTGCTGATCAACCAGCCCTGCACCTGGCAATCACCCATTGCCCTGACGATTTCCAGCTGTGACTGGGTCTCGACGCCCTCTACAACAATCTCCAGGCCCAACTCCTGGGCCATGCGGAAGATAGCCCGGGTAATCGCTGCATCCTCACGATCATGCTCAAGGTCCTGGACAAAACTTCGGTCCACCTTGAGATAGTCAATGGGAAATTTCTTCAAATAGCTGAGCGAGGAATAGCCGGTTCCAAAGTCGTCAATCGCAATTTCCGCACCCGCCTGCTTTAGCTTCTGCAGCCACTCAACGTGCCCCGCCGCATTACTCATCAACGCGCTCTCCGTCAGCTCAATGACAAGCTGACCACGAGACGCGGGGAAACCCTGCATCAACAGCTGGGTAGACTCCAAAAAGCCCGGCTGACGCATCTGAATGCCAGACACGTTGACCGACATCTTCAGGTTTTCCTGCAGGGTCCGGTCCCAGCGATTTAGCTGGGCCACCGCCTCTTGCAATACCCACTCACCAATAGGCAGAATCAAACCGGTTTCCTCTGCCACCGGGATAAAACTATCTGGCGGCCGCAGGCCATGCTCAGGATGGCGCCAGCGCAGCAGGCATTCGGCACCGATGATGTGCTGTAGTCCATCATCCAACTGGGGCTGGTAATGGAGTTCAAGCTCATTATTACTAATGGCATTACGCAGATCCGCCTCCAGGGTCAGGCGCGCGATGGAGTTCTCACCAGCATCGTCGGCGGAAAAAGCATAATTATTCTTGCCTGAGTGCTTGGCCTTGTACATGGCAGCATCGGCTCGCATCATCAGGGCATCAAGACTGTCGCCATCATCCGGGTAGCTGGCGATCCCGATAGAGGCAGTCAGGTTAAGCTCGGTCTTGTGGACATAATAGGGCATGGAAAGTTGCTTGAGCACTCGCGCCGCGACTTTGGCCGGTGCATCACCGTCTGTGTAATCGCTGAGCAAAATAAGGAACTCATCTCCACCCAGCCGTGCCAGCCTGGCACCTGACTGGGGCTCATCTTCCGACCCGCCACGGGCCACCTGGTCCCGCTGCCTGACCACACTAACCAAACGCTCAGATACTTCCTTGAGCAACATGTCGCCAACAGAGTGCCCCAGCGTGTCGTTGACCCGCTTGAAGCCATCCAGATCCAGCATGCAGATCGCCGTGCGACTACCTTTACGCTTGGCCACTTTCAGCGATTGCTCTACCTGCTCCTGCAGCAGGCGCCGATTAGGCAGGTTAGTCAGCTCATCGTAGTAAGCCAGTCGATGCAATTCAGCCTCGACTCGTCGCCGTTCGGACATATCCTGGAATACGCCAATGCAAACATGCGGATCTTCATCGTCAGAGTAGAGAAAAATACCCTCAGCCGGATAAGTGCTGTCATCGGAGCGGCGCAACTGGAAACTTAGGTTAGCCTGTTGCTTCTCAACCAGGTCCTCCAGGTTCTGCACAATAGGCTGCTCTTCAGTCTCGATAGCAATATCGGTAAAGGCCATGGCCTGTAACTGCTCGAGGTCGTAGCCAAGATTTCTTAAAGCGCTGGCATTGGCCCCGACGATTGTCCTGCTTTCATAATTAAAAGTAATGACTTCGCTATGAGAGTTATCGATGGTCCGGCTAAGGCGGGCTGCTTTCTGCTGATTCGCGAAGGCCTCAGCCGCGCGCAGAGCGTACCGCACACGATGGCGAATAATCGGCCAGTTAATTGGCTTCGACGTGAAGTCCCAGGCGCCACAGTCGTAGGCCTTCTCCACAGCATCGATATCGTCCAGGCCGGTCAGCATGATTACCGGGGTGTGTTCGAAGCCGCGCGTTTGCTTTATCGCACTACAGGTCTGGTAGCCGTCCATTTCCGGCATCATGATGTCCAGCAAGATCACATCAGGCTTGACCCGCTGCAACATAGCCAGCCCCGCTTTGCCACTGTCGGCAAGGACGACTTCGTAATCTTCGCCGGCGAAGGCTGCCTGTGCCAGCATTCGTGTGCCGGGATCGTCATCAATGGCGAGTATGGTTCTTTCTTTCATGCTAACTCCCGGCTAGCTCTTAACTTTTTCAAGGGCAAGCGCGTCACAAACTCGCGCAAATTCTTCAGCCAAACCGCTCAATAACTTCTGGCAATCATCCAGCTCTGCATTGCGCCCCATTTCCTCCAATTGCCGGCACAGCTCCGCCAGCTCACTCGCGCCCAGCACCGCGCTTGATGACTTGAGTGTATGAGCACTCATCTGCACTACCCGGGCATCACCCTCTGTCACACCGGCAGTCATTTCGTCCACCAGGTTGGGCGAAGTTTCGAGGTAAAGATCGATCATCCGATGCAGGATATTTGGAGCACCCTCTCGCTGCAGGGCCGAGACATTAGCCAGCGCCTCGCGGTCGAGTTGTGTCTGGCTGGTTCTATGGGGCACTAATCGGCACATGATTTGCAGTAACTCCTCCTGCTGGTAGGGCTTTCGTATATAGGCGTCCATCCCGGCATCCAGACAACTATTGCGATCCTCTTCGCTGACATTCGCAGTCATTGCCAGAATTGGCAGCGGAGAGCCGTCTCTTGAAGTATAACCAATCTCACGAATCAAGCGCGTTGCCTCGTAGCCGTCCATGACCGGCATCTGACAGTCCATTATCGCCATGTCGTATTGCTGCTGCTCCAGCATTGCCAAGGCACGCTCGCCGTTTTCCGCGAGATCGACGCGATAGCCCTTGTCCTCAAGCTGCATAACAATAAGCTCCTGGTTAACCGGGTTATCCTCAACAACCAACACGTCGAGCGCATCTATCAGCGGTGCGCTTTCATCATTAGCAGAGTCAATCGGCGGCCGCCCAGCTGTTACGGTGCTACGCCCCAGGGTCTGCACCAGGTGCTGGTAAAGATCCGATTCCAGCACGGGTTTGCTCAAGCAGCCTGATATGCCTCGCTCATCAAGATCAACCGTACTGAACTGATCCGCCATAGAGCTGAGCATCACCATCATGGGACTACCAAGTTCACTTCGCTCACGCACCAGTGACGCCAGCTCCAATCCATCCATGCCAGGCATGTGATAATCGATCAGCAAAAGGTCATAACAATTACCTCGCTCGGCTGCGGCACGCAAAAACTCCAGTGCCTCTTCGCCGCCGCTGGCACAACTGCAGTGTGTCTGCCAATGGGCCAGGTGTGATCGCAGGATGTCACGATTGGTGGCGCTGTCATCGATCACCAGCACCTTCAGCCCCTCCAGGTTTGAGGCCTCTGGTTTTCTGTCCGCACCGGCATTCTCTTGCTGCACCAACATTGGCAATGCCACGCGGAAGGTAGCGCCCTGGCCGGGCGTGCTTTCGACGCTTATATTGCCGCCCATTTTTTCAACCAGTTGCTTGCAAATTGCCAGGCCAAGTCCGGTTCCACCGAAACGCCGTGTCGTGGTTCCATCTGCCTGGGAAAACGCATCAAAAATGTGCTCCTGTAGCTCGCCGGGTATGCCCACCCCGGTATCACTGACAGAAAATACAAAATATTGCCCGGCCTCACTGTCTTTATCCCCGGCAACAACCGGCTCCACCGTCAATACGACTTCACCCTTCTCGGTAAACTTGATCGCATTACCTATTAGATTAACCAGAACCTGTCGCAGGCGCTGATCATCAGCAACCAGCATCTCCGGCAGCTCACTATCGATCTGGCACAGATACTCAATGCCCTTATCCTGGGCGGAACCTGCCATCATGTCCGAGAGGTCAGCAACCAGATCGCGCAGCCGAAACGGACGCTGCTCTATCAACATCTTGCCGGCGCTGATCTTGGAGAAATCCAGAATGTCATTGATCACATTGAGCAGCAATTCACCCGACGCGCGCGCCACACCGGCGAGACGTCGCTGCCTGTCATTAAGATCGGTCCGCAGCAACACCTCGGTCATACCGAGAACACCATTCATGGGTGTACGAATCTCATGGCTCATAGTGGCCAGGAAGTCGCTCTTGGCCCGCGATGAAGCTTCCGCCTCTTCCCTGGCCAGTTGCGTCTGTTTTTGCGAGATTTCAAGTTCCGCAGTCAGTCGATCGAATTCATTACCCAGGGTTCCAAACTCATCCAGGCGAGAACTGTGAAAGCGGCGACCCAGGTCGCCGGTACGGCGCAAATTCACAATATGCCGCTTCATAGCGAAGACCGGTCCCAGCATCAATTCGCGCGAGGTCCACCAGCCGGCCAGCACAAATAGGCCAATTCCCAGGGAGAGAAACAACAGGGTAGTCGCTACCGCATCCTCTCCGATAAAACTGATTCTGCGCAAGGTACGGGTTTCGAGTGCCAACGCAGGCCGGCCTGACAGATCATCAATTAGTTTTCGGCTAATAGTGGTACCGCCGGAATTACCGCGTGGGGCACCCGGCACCTGGTCGCTCAATAATGCTGGGGGCCCAGTGGCGGCGACCGCTGGCTTGATATTTTTAAGAGCAAGCTCGACCCCCGCGTTCAAGGCCACTCCCGCCAGTCTCTCCGGGGTCAACTCGCGCCCGACCACAAGAGTTCCCAGTGCCGGGCCACTGCCATCACTTCTGAGCACCGGGAAAAAACCCAGCTGCAGGTTCGCATCGCCCACTACCAGGTAACCCTTGCGTGAAACCGTGTTGGTGTCATTAACCAGCAGCGGACTTCCCAGGCTGAGTAACCCGGTCTGAAGCTGATCTACTGGCAGCAACTCGGCGCTATAGGGGTCAATTCGCTGTCCCCATAACAATTCACCGCCGCGATCGTAGAACAGCATTGCGTCCATTCCCACACGCGACCAATAGGCGGGGCGACTAATGTCTGCGGCAAAATCGGCGAATCTTTCCGGTTGTTGAATGTGCTGGTATGTCGAGTCCCAGCGCGCAAATTCAAGCCCGAGAGTGTTTAATTCATCGTGGTAATGAGCCAGTGCCCGGGACGCTCGGGAGAGATTGGTAACACTTTGCTCCCACTCGTATTCCTGGAAAGCCGGGACCACGAAGATCTGCAGGGACAACCAGGCACCTGCCATAAGAGCGGCGCCCAGTAGCAGAAACACTACCAGAATCTGGCGCTGTAAGGATTGCCGTATCAGAACAAGCCCAGTCATTACGCGCGACCAGCTTGCCGGGGGTGTGGCGCTTGTGATGTAAATAACATTGACAGATCCAACTGCGCCCGTTTCAGGCTACTCTGGTTCTATATCGACGGCATTGGGGCTGACTTTAGCACTATCGGGGCTTACGGGAGCTTCGCTCAGGCATCCTCGGGGTCGAGCCTGCAGCGCCATCGACCGATACCCATTTTCTTCATATTCTGAATCAGGGTTCGGTGGGTACGAAAGCGCTTAACCTGGCCACGGAAAGTGGTCAGTCTGCCATCGGCCACATCCTCGACATTTACATCGCGCAAGCCGCTATCAAGATCAAAACTGACCTCGTAGCCCTGCCCCCGGGATTCCACCCTTGGACGCTTGAGCTGCTCCTCGTCAACGAGCTGTTTCAATTGCTGTTCATTGAAGCCCCGCACGTCTCACTCCACTGCTGGCAATGATCAACTTAAACCGTAATCGGGGGTAATGATGCTGTCTATTGAAGGGGCGCTATTCTTTGACGAAGCTCACAGAATTAACGCTCAGCTTCAGCCTATGGCATTCTCTGCTGCAACGCAGATTAGAGCCTCGGTGTGCTCGGTGGAATCGGTGTAGCGAGACAACACCCTGGCTGTCTCGTCTTTCTCCCTGACCCATACATGATTTGCTGTAATAGTGCCTTCACCAGCCAATTGATCGCAGATGAAATCAGCCTCGGAGGCATAAGCGCCAGCCAGCGCGTGCGGCAAGGGTTCGACCGAATCCGACTGGTGCAAGCGTAGTACTTTATCCAGCGCATCCTGCAAATGCTCTCCCGGCATCGCGATTCGACCCGCCCAGGTGAACACCACGGATTCATCCTGGGAATTTTCAAACACCATTTCATTCGGGGTGTTTTCATAGAGGCGATATTCGCCGTTAGACAGGGCCAGGCGGAACTCTGTATCCGCTGGCTGCCGGGGCCGGGCGAAATGTCGCGGCGCTATTGCACTGAAAAAATCTTCTGGTAATCCGAACTCATAAACGCCATTACTAAAACCTGTGGCGTCGTGGAACAGCAGGAAGCGTCCGTTGTGGCTGACTGCAAATATCAGCACACCTTCAGCATCAGGCGCGGGCAACACCAGCACACTGTGGGATTGCACCTGGTTGGGAAAGCGCCTGAGCAGTGCCAGATAACGAGCGCTGAAACAGGCCATGTCTACAGGGCGCGTCATAAGCTTGATTCCTGTTTCCGGAAAATTTGACTATACACGTATTGATCGCGTAATTGGAGTTCCACCCGGGAGGCCTGTGCGCCGCATCCGGGATTGAGCGGAGACAAAACCGGTACTTTTCGACAGTTTTTTATTGCCTGGGACCTCGCTTGCTGCTCTCCTGACACTGTGAGAATTGAGTGATGAGCAACATGCAGGATGAACCCCTTATCGGGCTTATTTGTGACCACAGCTCGCCGGTGCTGGCAGGCTATATCGGTGCTGCCGGTTATCGCCTTGTCAGGGTGATGCCGGACAAACTGTCGCCCCAGGACCTGGCGCCGGTTGATGTCTGGGTTATTGACTGTGAAGACAGCAATGTAGTCGCTGATGCGGCCGCCTGGCTGGAACCACAGGTACTTGCCATCAGCAACCGCCCCAAGCCTGCGCTGCTTGAGGATTACCGGGCCTGGTGTGACAAAATCATTCATACGCTGGATAAGTGGACAGCGGATATACGTCACGCGCATCTTGAGCAAAGCCGCTCCGACGCTGCCGCCTATGCAGCGGTCGAAGGCGTCTGGGTACTGGCCGGCTCCACCGGCGCTGTGGCCGCCGTCAGTCGCTTCCTGGGGGCCTTCACTCACGTGCCCCCGGTCGCCTTCGTTTATGCGCAGCACATTCACCACAGCCAGCAAGCCAGCCTTAAAGCCATTGGTCACGCCAACAGAGACCTGGTCTGCAACCTGGCGATTGGCCGCCACTGGCTCAACCCCGGGCATGTGCTGATCGCTCCAGCTACAAGTCAATTGCGCTTCTCTCGCTTTGGTGAAGTCTTCAGTGTTCGTGATCAATGGGAAACCAGCGAAACGCCCTGTATCGATAAACTGATGCTGGCAATCTCCGGCCTGAAGCCAGCTCCCAGTGGCGCCATCATATTCAGCGGCGCAGGTCGCGACAGTTGCCTGGGCTTACACGCTCTGCAGGCAGTGGGTACTGAAATCTGGGCCCAGAGTCCCGAGAGTTGCGAAGCACCTTCCATGCCCCAGGCAGCAATCGACGATGAGTTGGCATCAACTATTGCCACTCCGGAAGCAATGGCCGCTATGTTCATGCAGCGCTACCCAACTGGCGTGGCTTAATCGCCACACTCCAGCGCCAGCGAGGCGAGGTGTTGATTCTTGCAGCGCCGCTTGAACTCCTCGTCACAACAGGCTACCAACCGAGCACCCAGGTTTTCACCTAACAAGCCGGCTTCACCCGCGAATCGTCGCAGTGCCGCCTGGGCGCTCCCTGGCTGCGGAAAAGACGCCAGGTGAACATCAGCCCAGCACAACACCAGGGCACGAATATCCGTTTCTGACAGATGCCGGCCGGCCAGGCAGTTTGCTACCTGCTCGAGGCGAGCCGCCGCCGAGTCCGGCATCGCACCGGGGAACAAGGAGCGAAGGTGTGACATCGTCCGCTGGTAGTGCCTGCGTCGTTCACGCGACAGGTAAGAACCACGCCCGGGATTGAATGCCTGCGCTGGATCCCAGTCGCTGACGTCGACTTCGAATTCTCTCACGCCGAGCTTGCCCAGGTATTTGAGCGCCCGTTCCGGGCACTTTATTGTCTTCATGGAGCCAGATCGATTAACCAATACCGCAGGCACCGGCATGCCGGAGTCAGACCGGTAGAGACCCTCGACACAGAATCCCAGCGGCGTGTTACCTCGCAGGGTAATTTGGGTCAAGCGACCCTCACTGACCGCGTCCCGAACAGCGGGTTCGGGCATGGGCAGTCGCGGAGGCAGCGCATTCACATCAGTTAATAACATGTCATCTCTGGGTCTCAGGAGCATCAGAAACTTGTGCTTGATAGTGAGGATGACACAGCAAATATGCGGTTTTCACGCAATTTCTTGCAAAATGTGCAGTTTTTCCATAAGCCCTGTAAACCGCGCAAGACAAGGCAAAAACAGCTATTCAGCGAAAGATAATTGCGGCGAGAACACAAAAATGCCTTGACCTGTGTGGCGCCGGGGTTATGGTTAGCAGATTAGTACTTGTCACAAGCTCCATGGCGACGGGCAGGAGCAGCAGCGGCCGGATCAGCCAGAATAATAGCGGAGCAGTACTAATAGAGGTAGCAAAGATGTCTTCTCAAACCTACAGCCCTACTGCCCACCCAGCGCAGGACCAACAGCAGGCGCATCCCGAGCAGAGCCCACCGGCCCTGGAGCCGGTGCCCGCCAAGAGTCCGCACCGGAAATACCTGGTGTTACTGGCCTTGCACACTGTGCACACCGATGACCCCAGGGTACTCAGCCAGGCAACTGATTGCAGTGAACGCACCTTTCACTACGTGAAGAGTCGGCTTTGCAAACACGACGGCGTCATCATCAATTATGATCGCAGCGCCGGGCGCTATGTGATTATTCACTCAGGCGTGCTGGATTTAGCGCGGGTGGCTGAGTTGATGAAACGCCACTACCCCAATCGATATGCTCATATTGAGCAATTGGCCCGCCAGGCCAGGGGCTTTAGCGGCGACGATAGCCAGGGCTAAGCCAGGCAATACCTGCTTACTTCCCGCCAAACAGTAACCTGGACAAATCGGGAATCAAAAACTCCTGTTCATGCAGAATCGCAGCGGCGATAAAGTCACCTTCCTCAGGCGGCTGTTTACTACTTAACCAGGAGGGCTCTACCCGGCCAGGCGATGCCGTCCCGGCAAAGGCGATCGCTCGAAACGGGACTTCAGCATTTTTATCCGCTTTAAAAATTCCGACAGTATTGAGTTTTTCCGGTGTCGGCTCAGGCAGTCCACAGAGTGATTCCAGCGAACTAATAGCCAGGGTGTAGCCACGCCAGCCAAACTCACCGAGCTGACCAATTTCACGGCCCGCCAGCGGCACCTGTTGCACCTCGGCAAGCACCTGCAGTGGCACCATTACCTGGCGCCCGTCAGCCAATGTCAGCATGGCAACATCAAGTGATTCAATTGGCCCAACCTGTGCCATTAGCCCGCCCCCTTAACTCGCCATTGCCGTCGAAGGCAGGTATTTCTCAATAATGGCCTGCATGGCTTCGGCACTGTTAGCACCCTTTGCCATAAAGTCGGTAGCCCCGACCCGGGTCGCTTCCACACGGTGCTTATCCCCGTCGCGCGAAGACACCACTACTGTGGGGATTTGTTGGAAATTCGGTACCCGACGCAGATTTTTAATAAAATCAAAACCGTTCATATTTGGCATCTCGAGATCAGTGAAAATGAAATCCGGTATTCTGGGCGCGGCGGCGAGGTAATCAAGAGCTGCCTCTCCGTCCTCCGCAGTTACCACTTCATACCCCAGGCTTTCCAGCCTCTTCTCGAAAGTTCTGCGCATCATCACGGAGTCATCTACACAGAGTACGAGCAATCGCGCACTACCGCGCACCGCGCTTAGCCCAGACTGCGCGTCGGCATAATCAACCTGGCGAATCAGCTCGTTGAGATCCAGGGCCAACACCGGCTGGCCATCAGACTTAAGTGAACCGCCGGCTATTCCAGCCACGCTGGTGAACTGCGCACCAAGGGTACGAATGACCAGTTCCTCGGCGTTAGTGACAGAATCTGCATAGAACGCAACCAGGCGCCTGTCGTGTCGGGCAAACAATACTGGAACAAACTCCGGCATTGATTCCGGTGGCGGTGGTGGCAAGGTGCCGCGCACAGTTCCAAGATAACGCAACTCGTATTCCTCTCCACGATGCTCTATCCATTCGTCGTTATTGCCCATAAAGCGAATGATTTCATCGCGATGCCGGAAATCAGAGCCATCCAGTGATGTTAATGGCACTGCCACTTGCTCTTCGCCAATGGTCGCCAGCAAGGCACCATTAACCATAATGCTGGCCGGCACGCGAATGTCGAACTGGGTATAAAATCCAGGCTTGGAATCAACTTCGATTGTGCCACCAATCTGTGCAATCGATTGTTGCACCACGTCCATACCAACACCGCGACCAGATATACCGGTTACCTTGGATGCAGTGGAAAGACCGCTATGGAAAATCAATTGCAGCGCATCTTCTTCGGAGATCCGCTCACCCTCGTTCAGAATGTTGTGTTCAACGGCTTTCTGGCGCAGGGTTTCCGGCGCCAGCCCCTTGCCATCATCCATCAGACGAATAACAAATTCCGCTGCCTGGCGGTAAATGATCAAAGACACCTTGCCGGCACCTGTTTTGCCGCGGTTGAGCCGGTCCTCCGGCATTTCCACGCCGTGGTCAACTGCGTTGCGCAACATGTGCTCCAGGGCCGTCTTTACCTGCTCAAAGACGCTAACATCCAGACCACCATCGTCGCAGGTCATATCGAAGTCGACATTCTTGCCCAGTTGCCGACTCACCTGGTGCACGAGACGGCGGAAGCCGGGGCCCAGGCGAGAAAAATTAACCAGCCGCAGCAAGCGCAGTTCCGATTGGCTACCCTCTACCAGCCGGCCGGAGCGCACCGCCTCGCGCATCGCGGTATCCACGTGGTCGCCAAGCTCCCTGGCTTCCGCGTGCAGGTCAAAGGCGGCCTCTCGCAGAATAGCGGCAAGACCTTGCTTCTCTGTCAATCGGTCCATCTCCAGCGGATCAAACTGCTCGCCTTCGGGCATTGCTTCGGTCTTCGCCTGAATTTCGGTGTCCAGCTGCAATGACAGTTTGTCTACCAATTCCTCGACCCGCCGCGCCAGCGCCTGCACTGAGGTCCGGTCCTGGTACGCCTTGTCCAGCGCGCGCCGGCTGCGAACATTACTCATGCTCACTTCCAGGCCCATATCAAGCAGGCGGTCAATCTTGCTGGTAGCGACACGCAGCGAATCAACGCGCTTGGCTTGCGGCGTGTCATCCGCTTCGTCGCCTTCCTCTTCCTCGTCACCACCAGCTGCGAGCTGCCCAGCGCCGCTGGCGGCTTTGTCAGGATCCCAATCCGCGTGGAACTGAGCGACGAAGCGCGAGGCATCGCTCAAGGTGTCAACCCGGGCATAGACGCTGGCCTGGGACTCGGCCGAGGAGAGCGTGCCAGTACGTTCCAAATCGACAACATGGCTTTCGATATCGTGTACCAGCGCTCCGTATTTCCTGAGACCAACGGAGTTCGCGCCACCCTTGAGTGTGTGCAAGATATTCTTCAGCTTGTTGGTGGCCGCTGCGGTGTCACTCTCCAGCCCGGCTACCATGGAGTCGATCGACTCCATGGTTTCGTCCAGCGTCTCCAGCAAAACCTCGAGCAGTTCGGCATCAATGTCATCGTGCGCTTCTGCACCGACGATGGCTTCCCGTGGCTCCTGCGCAGCGAGGGGATCAGCTTCTGTTGCAGCTTCCTCAGTGCTTGAGGGCTCTTTATCCGCTGAGGGCTCTTCACCCGCTGAGGGCTCTACCTCATCGGCAAGCACATCATCGAGTTCAAGGGAGTGGCCAGCAATGCCATCTACACCACTCTCCAGGTCTGGCAGTTCACTCTCAAAATCATCAAGCGATCCTGAAAAATCTTCATCCAGCCCAGCAATGTCTTCCGTTGCGGCGCTCTCAGACCCCAGAATTGCTTCTGGTTCTGAGGCGCCATCGAGCTTTGGGCTGAGGGGGTCCCCCCCTATCGTTTGCTCGGCAAACGTGTCCGCGCCGCTATCCGGCGGCTCGGCCAGGGGGATATCCTCAATACTGTAATCGGCACTGGGAGCTCCGCCGCCTGCCGTTTGCTCATCATAGGGCTCGGTCAGTAGCTCTATATCGTCGAGCCCATCCTCATCTGCAAGGCTGCCCAAGTCTGGCTCAGCCACGTCTGGCATCGGGACCATGCTTTCCGGTTCAGGTAGCTTCAGGGCCGCTCGCATGAAGCCTTCGAGATTGGCATGCATGTCCCTGGCATCCATCTCGCCCTGCTCAAGCGTTTCCATGTAACGCTGCAGGCCCTCTATCGTCGAGGCTGAAAGGTCAATCAGAACCGGCGTTCCAGTACCAACATCTACCAGACCACTGTCCTCATTCTGGGCTGCCTGCTTGACCACAGCCATTTGCAGGAAATGCGACAGGGCCGCGTCTCCCAATTCCAGCATGCCAGCTTCGTTCAGCTCCACCAGTGCAGGTACGACCGCATGCAACAGAATCAAGGCGCTGGCGGAGTGAAGACCACTCTCGTGAGCGTCTGCGGCATTGAGTGAACTCGACAAGGCTTCGATAACGGCGTCTGCAGTACCCGCCTGCCAGGGGTCGGTCGAGGCCTGTTCGGGAGCAAGACTGACCTCTTCTGTTGCAGCGCTGACCTGCTCGGGCTCTGCGGGCACCGGCTCCGGCTCCGCCTCAGTGGGCTCTGCGGCAGCTCCAGACTCAGGGCCACTGACCAGCATGCTGTCAGGATCAAAACGCTTCTCGCTTATCGCCCCTGCCACACAATGGGGGACATGGAAATCAACGGTGTAGAGCGGCACACCCTGGGTTATGAGTTCGATGAAGGCGGGAAGCTTTGTGGTGACAGCATCCAGCAGCTCAGCGATCTCTGGGGTGCCCTTGATATATCCATCACGCAGTGCATTGAATATTTTTTCCATGTCGAACATGAATTCGCCAACTTCATTTAGCTCAATCGTGCGTGCGCTGCCCTTCATGGTGTGAAATACCGCACGGATATCGAGAATGGTCTTCTCATTATCCAGTTCCTGCGCAAACAGCGGCGCGGCATCCTGTATCTTGCGAACGTACTTTCGCGCCTCCTCTACAAATATATCGACCAATTCCTCGTCGACATCTGCAGATGGATCTTCCGGCGGCGCATCTGGCCCCCTGGCGACTTCCTCCGCCAGCCATTGTGCCAGCGCCTCGCGCCAGGGCAGTCCACTGCTAGCCGCGGGGGTCGGACTAAGCACCTCCTCGTCGGCAACAGTTTCCGCCGCCGCAGCTTCCGGCTCGGCGCCAGCCGCAGTGGTCGCGTCCTCTGCTTCAGGCTGAGCGAGATCCGGCGAATCTGTCAGCGGCACCGGCTCGCGTTCTTCAATATCGAGCTCCAGTGCACTGGCCGAGTCTTCCTCGGCGCCCATGCCGTCCAGTACCAGCTCATCGGCGATCTCGCCGTCCTCACCTTGAGAAGAAAACTGCAGCACGTTATCTGCCGTCGGCAGCGCATTGGCCCGCTGCTCGACAAAAGAAGCCAACATGGCGCCACGGGCCTCAGCACGGTCGAGGTGATCATCAGAGTTGCCCAGCGGATCTTCCGTGCGCCGCTCCATAAATTGTTCCAGCGCGGCAATAGCCTCGGCAAAGCAGGCCATGCCCGCATCGTTAACCAGGCCTCCAAGGCCAATGGAATCACGTATATATTGAATACATTGACCGAGAATGCCGGACTCTCGCTGCTTCTCGTCCATCAGGGCAAGCACCGAAACCACCTGCTCCATGTCGGCCGCCGCCTGCTCGGCATAGGCATTTTCCGGTATCGCTGCTAACAGGCTGTCCGCCGCCGCGAGCAGTTCCGCATGGCTGGGTAGCTCACCCTCCTGCCAGGCAGCAATGCTGGACTCAAGCTCGGACTCGTCAACCAAGGCCGCGGCACTCGTTACCGGTCTCAGCTGTGCTGCTGTGACGGGCTCGGAGGCGTCCGGGTCCGCCTTCAACTGCAGCAACTCCTGACGCGAAAACTCCCTGTTAATACTATTCTTCATATCGTTCAGGCAGCGGATAGTCTGGCCCATAATGGCGGAGTCAAGGTCGTGACCCATGCTATCGCCTTCAGCCGACAGCCCGTGCTTCAGCTTGTGCTCAAGGTTCTCCTTAACCGCAATAAGCGCCCCGCCAAAGTCTAGCAGTTCGGCCTGCTCGGCGGGCTCCTCAGCCTGCGCAAGCGCTTCCAGCGCCTCATGCTGTTCGGCAATCGTGGCCGCGTGGGTATTGAGGCCGATAGCTTTTAGCTGCAAACCAACCTGGCGCAGGGACGGCACAATAGTCGCAGACAGCACAGAATTGCTGGCGCTGATTTCCCGGTGCTGAGAGGTAATAAATTCCATGACCTCCAGCAACTGTGCCAGGGTGTGACCCAGGGCATCCAGCAGGTCATCTTCCTGAATCAACCTGCCGGCGCTGTCGATACCAACATCATCGACGTTTTGAATATCAAAGGTGTCGCGCAAATCTTGCTGCAGCGCCGTCGGTGCAGGGGTTTTCGCGATGTAATACAACATCTTCTTGATATAGGGTGTCGGATTCGCATTGTCGATCGCATCGATACCGGTGAGGGCCATTGATTTGAGAAATGCGAAGGTATATTTGAATACATCAACGACTACCTCATCACTATTGAGGTAGGGCTGCGCCAGGGCTTCGATCATGCCCATATGGCAACGGAAATACGGTTCCATCTTGGAGCCGGCCAGCAACGGCGTCGCGTGCTTACCAACGGCGTAGAGCTGCTTGAGAGCTTCCCGGTCAGATTTAAGGGCAGCTTTTGAGTACTGTGCACAAACCCGCATGGCGCGGGCGCCAAACTGCTTTAGCTTGGCTTCCTGTGCCGGTGCCTGGCCCTGGGTCACGCCCGCATTAAGTTTGATGGGCGGGCTGAAAAACAGGGAATCAGGCAGCGAGGGCCGATTGCCGAAATGCCGCAGGTCATTAATTACATTTGCGATGGCGCCAGCGGACACCTCGCGCTTGGCGCGTACGTTGGCCAGGTATGCGGGCAGTGCCTCCATAGCCGCGGCCAGCTCTGTCATGGCCAGCTTGCGCGCCTCACCAGCAATCTTGCCTTCAATAAGCTGACCTATAACTCTTTCTATCTCCTCGGTCAGCAGCGCCGCCGGGTCAAGCGCACAGAGCCTTAGTACGCCCGAAGCTGAGTGCACATTACGCTGCGCTTCTCGCAAATGTTGCACTTCGTCTGTTTCACGCTCGTAGGAACGGAGGTGCGATTTCGCGGTATCCATTTCCTCGCGCAGGTATTTTTCAACCCAGCCGAGTGCAACGAAGTCAAAGTGTTGTGTCATAGCTCGTATCCATTAGCATACGCGATAGGCATTGAGACGCCCGGGCAACCAACGAACCACCCGGGACGAATTCCAGTCGGGTGCCTCTCCAGCACCCAGCACCAGCAAGCCACCCGGCCGCAGGCGCTCCACAAATTGGTCTACTATCCGATTGACCGTCTCTTCCCTGAAATAGATCAAAACGTTCTGGCAAAAAATCACATCCTGGTCTGTATAGGGGCAGCTCTCGATATGACGCAAATTTGATGCGCCAAAACGAACATGGTCACGCAGGCCCTGCTCGACCTGCCAGCCCTCGTCCACAGATTTGAAAAACCGCGCCATGCGCTGGGATGAAATACCCCTGACCATGGCCTCACCGTAAAAGCCACGTTCTGCATGCATGAGCGCCGTCGGGCTGATATCAGTACCCAGTACGCGCCATTTAACATCGGTGTAATCGAAAAACTCTGAAGCAACCATGCCTAATGAATAGGCTTCCTGGCCGCGCGCACAACCAACCGACCAAATCGCCAATTCATGGCTCTCACGGTCTACTTCCCGTGAGCGTCGCAGCAAGTATTCTCCAACTGCACCCAGGGCCGGTTCGTTGCGAAAAAACCGGGTGTCTTTGACGGTGAGCTGGTCGATAAGCGCGGCCTTCTCCAGACTGCCGCCCTGGCCCACATCAATCAGGCGCCGATACTCGTCCAGGCTCGATACCCCACAGGCGACCAGGCGTGGATAAATGCCCTGCTCCAGCACTTGCTTGCGCCCGCGCAACACAATGCCGGTGGCATTTTCTATCCAACTCTCCCAGTGGGGGAGTTCCTCGTCAGATATGTTGGGGTATTCGGCCACCATCAGATTCAGCTCGCTTTTTGCTCCAGGTCGTCCTGCAGTTCAACATCGCCCATTCCGAAATCGCTGTCGTCGCCAAGTCCGGGCACGGCATCGTAGTCCGGCTCATCCCCTGCCTGCAGCGTCGGTACGCCACCCTTGCCTGACGCGGATGCAGCCCCACCCTCGGACGCCCGATCTTCTTCAGAAAGCTTGAAACGCTCGGTATCCTGGCGCAGCCGGTCGAACAGCTTACGCAGATCGTTTGTTGCTGCGTCCATTCGGTCAGCAGCGCGCTGGGTACCCATTGTCCGTTCCAGAATCTCACTCACCGACTCGGTTACCCGGCCCGATGAATTACCGGACTGCTGTATCTGCTGTCGCATATCGCCCATGTAGTTTCGGGTCTGCTCACTGAGGGACAGAATGCGCTCGAAGCGTTCTCTAACGTCCGAGGCGATGCCGGTTAACTTCACCAGTGACTGGGTGGCACCCTCCATGTTGCGGTTCGATTCAGCCATGCGGTTACTTACCGATCGGATTGCGCGGTCAGCCTCCTGCACAATATCGTTGGTCTGGTTAGCCAGCTTACCGGTCTCGTCGGCAATACCGGCAAATCGCTGGCCGCCTTCACCGGAGTAGGAAGCCGCCTCGATCCTGGTGTTCATGGCGAGGGTGGAAATTGCGTTCGCCACCTCACGAATCTTGAACAACAGGTCGGCAACAATCTCAATATCGTCACCCAATCGCTTACTGGTTTTAGCCACTGTTTGCTGCGATTCACGAATCTCTTCAACCGACACCATCAGTGTCTGAATGCCGACGTCTCCTTCGCGCGCCGCGGACACCGCCTGATCAGAAGCCTGATCCGTCGTTTCAGCTAACTCCGCCATGTGATTATTGATCAGGCTAAGTTCGTTACTGGTAGATGCCGTATCGGCCACGATGCTGCCCACCTCTTCCAGGCTTTGCTTCACGTCGCCGGAGGCTCTGGCAGATTCCTCAACCGCTTCATTTACCTGCTGACTGGAGCTGTTGACCGACGCCACAACCGAACGGATCCAGTCCAGTAGCTGGTTGATTGCCACGGCAATGGGCTGGGTAATACCGTCGGTAACGGTCAGGTCCTTGGACAGGTTGCCTTCCGCCAGCGGCTGAATCTCGTACACTTTTTGCTGCACTTCATCCTCGGTAGCTTCGGCCTGCACCTGGGCTTGTCGCTCCTGGGCCCGCGCACCGTTGAGGCGGAACATGATCAGGGCAAAAATCAGCAGGCTAAAGCCCGCCAGGTAAGTCGCCGTCGCCACAGAAAAGCGGCGTTGACCGGCAAGCTGGTCAACGTGCACCAGGGCACTTCCCACGTTGAGGCTCAGCAAGGGAGTCTTTTCGGCGATCAGCGCTGCTGCCTCCGCTGCTGCAATCAGCTCTGCGTGAGCATTGTAAATTTCGTTCACCGATTCGCTGACCTGTGCGTAAAGTTCTGCGGCCAGATTCTGCGTCTCTATTGCCTCGGGCTGGGTCAGTCGATTGATGTCTCTTGAGCGGTCGCCATCACGCAGGCCTTCAAGGTTGCGCTGGAATAACAGTGCGTCCTGCTTGAATTCATCAGCCGCCTGCGGCGCCGCTGCACCACCTTCCAGAATACGGTCAATGTTGCGCCCGATGCGCTCAATCAACCACAGCTGCTGTTGCGCTGCCAGCAAAGTCGAATTGGAGACCCGAGCATCGCCAAGAATGTCTACCACATCGGCGTAGTAGGCTTGAATTTGCTTGATGTTGGTATTCAGGTTGTTGGATACATCGCGAATGAACAGAATCCGGTCACGAGCCAACAATATCGCCTCTGCACCAGCATTAACGACGGCCCAGTCTTCATCGATGCGGCTAACGTAAACCTCCATTGAAGGACCAGGCGCTGGCAAGCCATCGCGGCCATTGCGCAGCACGTCCAGTTCGGAAGGAAACTGAGTGCGGTAATTGGCGAGGCCTCCAAAGGCCACTTCATCACCCGAAAACGCCTCCCGGGAGCTTACATTTATCTGCTGCGAGGTAACCCGTAGTCCGGATGCAACACTTCTGTATTGCTCATCCCAACCGGCACCCAGGTTCATTTGCCATAGGTTGTAGGCAAAACCCGCCAGACCAGCCAGCAATGCCAGCACCAACAGCACCATCGTCGAATCAACGCGTCCGGAATTTTTCTTTATTGAGGGACTCATGGCCACACTCCTCGCCTAGTTCATCATGGAGACACCGGCTTCCATGAAGTCGGCATCGCTCAACAGTTTTTCAATACTAAAAACGGCGTAATCTCCGTTCTCGGATGAAAATATGCCCGATATAAAGGGCTGTAGTTCATCCACTACATCGCGATCATCGCGTAAGTCGTTAACAGGGAAGCGAACACCGCCGAAACTGGCATCGATAACCATTCCCGCTGCAATTCCTCGTCCGCTGATTACCAGGGCCTGCTTGCCATTGGATGTGCTCCTGCCGGCCGACAAAAAAGCCGAGAGATCGGCGATTGCCAATACCCGGCCACCAATGTTGGCCAACCCCCTGACCCATTGTTTCGAGCCGGGTATGGTTATTGTCGGCGTCAGGTCAACCACCTTGCGCGCCTCTTTCATGCTGGCCACGCAACGGGTACCCAGCACTTCGAAAGCAGCACCGTGCCAGTATTCGATGTACTCGTGTGCCAGCGGCACAGGAGCGGAACGACGGTCGATGTGCGCCGCCATATCCTTTAGACAATCGAAGCTCTGGCGATCCATCAAGAGGCCTCACGTACCGTCAGGAACTCCTGCAGAACTTGCTGCAGCGCTTCCATCTCAAGGGGTTTCTCAAGGTAGGCTGAACAGCCTCTATCCTTTGACTTGCCCATGGTAAAAACATCGTCATGAGAGCTAAGCATGACGACCGGTGTATCCTTGAACTCACCTTTACTGGCTCGAATCAAGGTCAAGGTCTTGAAACCATCCATGGGCTCCATGGTGATGTCCAGCAGGACCAGGTCGGGTTTGACATCCTCCAACTGGGTAACTGCGTCCCAGCCGTTCTCAGCAGTCACCACTTCGCAACCGCACTGCTCGAGCATCTTGGTGCCCTTGATCCTGATGATTTTGTCATCATCAACGAGCATCACCCGCCCTTTCGTGCCGTTTTGTTCTTGAGACATATTCTCTCCCTGTTCTTGAGACATATTCTCTCCTATGCACCCAGGCATGAATTTTTGCACCCGGACGAACCGGACTGCCGCATACCACCGCCCCAGTATTCTGCCAAGGCAAGGTCTTGAAAACAAAAAAGTGTATATTTCTGTAGAAAGCAGCCCTCTGGCGCAAGATAGCTGCGCTGAATTTCAAATAACGCGTCTAAGCATCTGAGTGTTAACGCTTTATCGTCTAAAACAGACAAACCTTTACCGTGCTAACTGAGGACCCGGGAGAGTGTATCAGGCCCTCAGGCTGCGTAGTGAGACCCATTTCCCAGAGTTTTCCATGCAATCGTCCTGCTGCAACTGATTTGCGCCCATATCCGGAAATTGCCACTTTCTGCAGTTTCCCGTTGTTTTTGCTTGTACAGCCGCCATTGCTTGTGCAATTTACTACTGCAAAACACAGTTATATGACCATAAAAGAGAGTTAGAGATGTTGTTGAGGTACCCAGGCTACTTGAGGGGAGTGGCCGCCGTGTTAATCCTGTTGTCTTGTGGGGCTAGCGCCCAGGAGAAACTGGAACCGGCTGGTCTGGCGGTTTACACAGAAACAGCGCGTGATATTTACGTCGCCGCGCTGCTACTACCCAGCGGCAGCGGTACGGCTAATCTGCTGTTCACGCCGCCACCCAAGGCCATGGAGTACCGGATTTCAACCCGGCGCATCAGCGGCCGCGGCTTTTCCGGCACTTTGTTGCTGCAGGCCGAACTCGGTTCCGGCGAGCGAGCTCCAGACGTCGTGATCACAGCCCTGACCGACCTGAAGCAACAGTTAAAAGGTTCCCTGCTGCAGGGTGACCACTTTGTTATCCACTTATCCGAAGAAGACGTTACCACCTTTTTCCTGAATGACGTGGAACTGTTGGCGGTTGCGGATGGCTCTGTCTTTGATTTCTTCTTCGCCGGCTGGGTCGGGGATTCAAGCTCCGCCCTGTTTCGCCAGCGACTATTGTCCGGCACACTGGACCCGGCTGTATTGGATCGATTCAACAACCTGCAGCCCGCCGAGGCCAGAATCGCCACGATTGTTGACTGGATGACACCGGAGCCAGAACCAGAGCCCGAACCGGAGCCGGAACCTGTGCCCGTTCCTGCCCCTGCCCAGGTGGCGGCGACAACCCCCGCAGCCGCCGAAATACCAGCTGGGGCTGCCCCGGCAGGCGCCACTGGAATCGCCGAGGCTGCGGCCGGGACTACTGTTGCGGGCGCCGAAGGAACTGCCCAGAGCGACCAGGGAACAGCCCAGAACGCCGAGGAAACTGCCCAGAGCGCCCAGGAAACTGCCCAGAGCGCCCAGGAAACAACCCAGGGCGCCACAGCAACAGATCTGAGCGCGCCTGAAGCTGCGGCCACCGCAACAGCTAATGCGGCCAGCGCTGACACAGCGCCGACGGAGCTCGCCGTGGCGCAACCCATTGCCGGAACCAGTGTTGACACCCAGGAAGAACTGGATGACCGTGAGTATCAAAGGCAACTGCGCGCCTATATCACCCAGGTTATGCGCAAGGTCTACGGCAAGGTCAAGTATCCGAAGCGAGCAATCAAGAACGACTGGGAGGGTCGGGTTGAGTTATCATTGCGTATGGATGTCGCTGGTGAACTGCTGGAAGCCGGTGTTGAGCTTAGCTCCGGCCGTGGCGCACTGGACCGTGCCGCACAAAAGGCGGTGGAAAAAGCGGCACCCTTCCCGGCACCAGGGCCAGCCGCACGGGAAGAATTTGCGAGCGAAGACAGTGGAATTTTTGTAATGTCTATACCCATCACCTTCAAGTTGGACAGATAGGAAAAAACACGCATGGCAGCATCTGCATTTCCACTCACCCACCGGGCCCTGGTTTGCTCGCGCATGGATATGTTCCAGGACCTGGACAGCGTCAATGTGCTGGCCACCCATGGACCCATACTGCCCAAGGTGAAAATGGATCTGGATGAGGCATCTGACACCCAGGCCAAGCGCATCTTTGAGTTTCTGTTCCCCGTGTTCCTGCACAACATAATTCGCGCGGAAGACTTCCCCAAGCGCGAAAAGCTGACCAGCGCGCTGGAGCAGATGGAACAAAATATTCAGGAAAATGCCAAGAATGCCATGGTGCAGGAGTTACTGACCTGCGGACTCAAGGGCGAGGTCTGTGACCCCGGTGGATTACCGGATGACGTTGATGCCAAGCGTGCGGTGGTACTGTATCTGGCCCGGGAAGAGTGGGACACTCTCTACCGGACATTTTCACTCAAGGTTATCAAGACCCTTGTAAAAAGCCGCAAAGAAATTGCCAGCTGGATCAAGTCCCAGGAAGAGGCAGCCAGCTAGAGACGAGCGCCTCAGGGCATTGCCAGGGGCATATGATCCGGGTTAATCACGCGCATAACAGTATCCTGCCAGGACGCAGACCGGGAGTCTTTTGAGGGCGTGATCAGGCAGCGGAGGTAGCCGCGCTCATTGTTGATTTGGACCGGGTTCTTGTTTGGCGTCCAGTCATCGTCTTTCACACGCGGCTTGCGCGTGGACCAGAACCAACAACCGCGTTTGTCCTGAAAGTAGAACCGCGCATCACCTGGCAGTTCAATCTGCTGCCCTGCAATCATCGCATACTTTTCCGGATGTGCTTCCGCCACGGCATTATTATGGTTTGGGGCCAGCAGGCCCTGCCGAATTACTCCCATGGTCTTTTCCCCTCGTGCGCTACAGAAAACCTGGTGCTTACGAGGTCTTTCTACGCGATTCTGGGAAAATGTGAACGACGCGTGTCACAAAAACAGGTTTTGCACTCGACGACTGCAATTAAGTTGCTATGGAAGGGCCTCAGCGCTGCCCGGGGACTATTCCCGGCGCCAACTGGTACCCTCGCGGGAGTCCTCCAGGATGACACCCAGGGTCTTGAGTTGCTCGCGCAGGCTGTCCGCCGTTTGAAAATCCTTGTCCAGCTTCGCCTGCTGCCGCTGGGCTATCAGCGCCTCAATCTGCTCCGGTGTAATAGCATCAGTCTCTAGGCTGGACTGAAACCAGTCCTCTGGATCACACTGCAATATACCGAGCAGGTCGCCCGCGGCCAGCATGCGCGCCTTCAAACCCGCCTGGTCCGCTGCCTCGGCCTTGTTGAGGGATTTAGCCAGGGCGTGCAGCTCCGCGATTGCGAGCGGGGTATTCAGGTCATCATTGAGCGCCTCATAAAATGCCTCTCCAGCCAGCACCACCTCGCTATCAACCGCCACATCTCGCACCTCGCGCAGCGCGCCATAAAGGCCATCCAACGAGGACCGCGCCTGCTCGAGCACATCAGCGGAAAAATTCAGCGGTGAGCGATAGTGAGCCGACAACAGCGCAAAACGCAGGACCTCTCCCGGATAGTGCTCCAGCAAATCTCGCACCATGCGGAAATTACCCAGGGATTTCGACATCTTCTCGCCGTCGATATCCAGGTAAGCATTGTGCATCCAGTAGCGCACATAATCGCCACCGTGGGCGCATTGACTCTGCGCAATCTCGTTTTCGTGGTGCGGGAATATAAGGTCGCGACCGCCACCATGGATGTCTATGGTCTCGCCAAGTAGCGCGTGGATCATGGCAGAGCACTCCAGGTGCCAGCCAGGCCGGCCGCGGCCCCAGGGGCTGTCCCAGCCCGGTTCCTCGGGGCTGGAGGGCTTCCACAGCACAAAGTCGCCCGGATAGCGCTTGTAATCCGCGACCTCTACCCGGGCGCCCGCCAACATGTCCTCCAGCGACCGATGCGACAATTTGCCATAGTCGGGCATCGACTCCACCGCGAACAGGACGTGTCCCTCGGATTCATAGGCATGCTGCTTGTCGACCAGTGTCTGTGTCAGGGCGATCATCTCATCTATGTGGTGGGTTGCATGGGGCTCGAGGCTGGGCGGCAGGGCATTGAGTCCACTCATGTCCTGCCGGTACTGCTCCGTATAGCCAGCCGCAAACTCTGCCATGCTGAGCCCGCTGTCCCTGGCACCGGCAATGATCTTGTCATCGATATCGGTGATATTGCGCGCGTATATGACTTCGTCAAACTGCGTTTGCAAAAGCCGAAACAGGGTGTCAAACACAACCACCGGTCGCGCGTTACCGATATGGGCCAGGTTGTACACGGTCGGACCACAGACATACATGGTCACGCGTTCCGGGTTCAGCGGCTGAAACTCCTGCTTAACACCACCCAGGGTGTTATAGACCATTAATCCCATGCTTATTGTTGCTCCATCCTGGCCCAGCTGTCGCGCAAGCCGATAGTCCGGTTAAAAACCGGGTGTTCTGCGCTGTGGTCGTAGCGGTCGGCCACGAAATACCCCTCCCGCTCAAACTGGAAGTTCTGTTCTGGCTGCGCCAAAGCCAGGCCCGGTTCTGCCAGGGCCTGACGGTTGAGCAACAGTGACTGCGGATTGAGATGACTCAAGAAGTCCGCATCGCCCCGATCAGGTGCTTCGGCGTTGAACAATCGATCATACAAGCGCAGTTCCACCGGCACAGCTTGCGCAGCAGACACCCAGTGAATAACCCCCTTGGGCTTTATGCCATCGGCCGGGTCCGTACCCAGGCTATCTTCGATGCAGCGACACAGGACCGATACGATCTCACCATCGGCATCGAACTCCACCTGCTCCGCCTCTATCACGTAGGCATTGCGCAAGCGCACCCGCTTACCTATCACCAGGCGCTTGAATTTCTTGTTGGCTTCCTCGCGAAAGTCGGCGCGATCAATATAGAGCTCACGGCTGAATGGCAGCGTCCGCTGCCCCATATCATCCCGACTCGGGTGCGCCGGCACCGACAGCTGCTCGATCTTGTCCTGCGGGTAGTTGTGGAGAACGACCTTGAGCGGGTCCAGCACACACATGGCACGCGGCGCATTTTCATTGAGATCATCGCGAATTGCATGTTCCAGCATCGCCACGTCGACAACGCCATCACTGCGCGTGGTACCGACCATATCGCAAAAACGCCGAATAGCGCGGGCACTATAACCCCGGCGCCGCATGCCAGATATGGTCGGCATCCGCGGATCATCCCAGCCCTGCACAACGCCGTCGTCTACCAGTTGCTTGAGCTTGCGCTTGCTGGTGACCGTATAACTTGGATTGAGGCGCCCAAACTCATACTGGTGCGGACGATGCGGCACCGGCAAGTGCTCCAGGTACCAATCGTACAGTGGCCTGTGGTCCTCGAATTCCAGCGTGCATACCGAGTGGGTAATGCCCTCGATCGCATCCTCCTGGCCATGGGCAAAATCATAGGTCGGGTAGAGGCACCAATCGTCTCCGGTCTGGTGATGCGTGATCTTGCGGATCCGGTAAATTATTGGATCACGCAAATTCATATTCGGCGACGCCATATCGATCCTGGCCCGCAGCACCCGGCTGCCTTCGTCGAACTCCCCGGCCTTCATGCGCCCCAGTAATTCGAGATTCTCTGCCACGCTGCGCTCGCGAAACGGGCTGTTGCGCCCGGGTTCGGTCAGTGTGCCGCGATACTCCCTGGCCTCATCCGCACTCAGGTCGCAGACATAGGCATTGCCCTGCTCTACCAGGTGCACCGCCCAGGCATACAACTGGTCGAAGTAGGCGGAGGCATATTTGACCTCGCCATCCCACTGGTAACCCAGCCACTGCACGTCGGCCAGGATGGATTCAATGTACTCCTGGCTTTCCTTCTCCGGGTTGGTGTCATCAAAGCGCAGGTTGCAGACACCGCCAAAATGCTCCGCCAGACCGAAGTTCACACTGATCGATTTGGCGTGGCCGAGATGTAGATAACCATTGGGCTCGGGTGGAAAACGCGTTACCACGCTTTCAACACGACCGCTGTCGAGGTCATCTGCAATCTGGTGTTGCAGGAAATTGCCGGGGCTGCTGGTGTCGGTCATGGTCTGTGCTAATCGGCCTGGTAAAAGGCCGCGTATTATAGGGAACAATTGATTTCCCTGCATCGGGAAAAGTCCGTATCATGCCCGGCTTTGTAAATCCCCCAAAAATCACTCTGTCACGAGGGTTACCCGATGATCATCCTGAATACCAATCACGGCGCAATTTCCATTGAACTGGACAAGGAAAATGCGCCGGCTAGCAGCGCCAACTTCATTGCCTATGCTCGCGATAACTTCTACACCGGCACCATCTTTCACCGCGTTATCAATGACTTCATGATCCAGGGTGGAGGCTTTGAGCCCGGCCTGACACAGAAGCCTACCGGCACACCGATTGAGAATGAAGCCGACAATGGTCTCAAGAATGATCGTGGAACCCTTGCCATGGCCCGCACCATGGACCCACATTCCGCCACTGCGCAGTTCTTCATCAACCTCAAGGACAATGACTTTCTCAACCACACGGCGCCAAACAGCCAGGGCTGGGGCTACGCCGTATTCGGACGGGTGGTAGACGGCATGGATGTGGTCGATGCTATTCGTTCGGTTGCCACCACCAGCGCTGGCGGTCATCAGGACGTGCCGGTAGAAGATGTGCTGATCGAGTCAGTGGAAGTCGTCGACGAAGACTAGTCACTGCACTGGATAGAATTTACTTTAAGTCGATATAAGTTATATTTTTCAGTAACTTAAGATGACCTTCTAAGTCGGAACACCACTGTGGAAGCGTAGCTCGCTATCGGCAGTGGTGATCAAATCAGCCTCACATTCGCAAAACAGGGCCACCCGCGTCGCGACCTCAGCGGCGCTTGCCAGGCTCTCTGCCAGCCTCAGGTAGTCGCGGAAGTGGCGAGATTCGGAGCGCAGCAGCGACTGGTAGAAACTGGCCAATTCCGGGTCCAGGCGCGGCGCCAGCGCAGCGAATCGCTCGCAGGAACGGGCCTCTATCAGGGCCCCTACCACCAGGGTGTCGACCAGTCGCCCGGGTTCGTTGCCACGAACCAGGGCGCGCAGGCCCGCTGCATAGCGTGAGGCACTCAAGGCCTGATAGTGAATGCCGCGCCGCTGCATTATCGCAGTGACCTGCTCGAAGTGACGCAGTTCCTCCCGCGCCAGCCGCGACAATTTGTTCAGTAACTGCGGGTGCTCGGTATAGCGAAACATCAAGTTCAGCGCCGTGGCGGCAGCCTTCTTTTCGCAATTTGCATGGTCTATCAGCAGGAGTTCCGGGTACTCCAGGGCCCAGTCCAGCCAGGCCTCTGGCGTCGCGCAGGGTAGAAAATCTAGAATAGGCTGCAAGTCTACCGGCTTCGGCATTCAGGCTGTCTCGGCGGCGCTCAGGTAACGCTCATAGTAGGCGTCCGAGAGGACAAAGAATTCCTCATCGATGATCTGGCGCAACGCTGACAGCGGCAAATCTCTATACTCCGCTTCGACCAGCAGGCCGAAACGGCCCGGGTCCTTGATCTGGCTACCGGCGGCCTTCAACAGGCAATAGGCCCAGCAATAAGCGTCGCGCTCGGCTGGATAAACGATCTGCTGCGCCTGCAATGCCTGCTCCAGTAAAACCTCATCGACCACCTGTAGCTTGTTACGGGTGCATTGGCTGAGGAACTCGGCCAGGCGCTGTTCAATCAGCAGCTTCTGCTCCTCGGTATAGGTGTTCCAGTGAATGACCTCGTGGGCAAAGCGCTTGCAGCCCCGGCATACACGGTCACCAATACCGGTAGAACACACACCAATACAAGGGGTTTTAACAGGCTTCTGAATCATGCCGGGATTGTAAGGTATCACCACGATGAATGCACAGTATTGCCCGCTGCATCGTGCGTGCAGGCCTGGCTTGGGCTATAATCGCCGCCCCAATTCAGCGTCATTCCAGGAGAGTTATTGTGCTTGAAGCGTATCGTGAACACGTCGCAGAAAGGGCGGCCCAGGGCATCCCACCAAAGCCGCTCAGTGCTGAGCAGGTAGCGCAACTCGTCGAGTTGCTGCAATCCCCGCCCGCTGGCGAGGAAGAGTTTCTGCTCGATCTGATTACGAACCGTGTACCCCCGGGCGTGGATGAGGCTGCCTACGTAAAAGCCGGCTTCCTGTCGGCCCTGGCCAAGGGTGAAACCGAGTGCGCAATTATAGATGCCGCCGCCGCTACCAGGCTGCTGGGCATGATGCTGGGCGGTTACAATATTGAAACCCTGGTGGCGCTGCTGGCCGACGAGTCGCTGGCTGAAATCGCCGCCGACCAGTTAAAGCACACACTGCTGATGTTCGATGCCTTCCACGACGTGGAAGAACTGGCCCGGTCGGGCAACGCAAACGCCCAGGCAGTCATGGAATCCTGGGCTAACGCCGAGTGGTTTACTTCCAACCCGGAAGTCGCAGAATCAATCAAGGTCGCCGTGTTCAAGGTCACCGGCGAGACCAATACTGACGACCTGTCTCCTGCCCCGGACGCATGGTCTAGACCGGACATCCCACTCCACGCCCTGGCCATGTACAAGATGACCCGCGACGGGCTTGAACCCGAGGAGCCCGGCGTCAGGGGACCCATGGCCCAGGTCGCGGAAGTGCAGGCCAAAGGCATTCCAGTGGCTTTTGTCGGTGACGTGGTAGGCACCGGTTCTTCGCGCAAGTCGGCCACCAACTCAGTGCTCTGGTTCTTCGGTGATGAGCTTGAGGGAGTACCCAACAAGAAAGGCGGCGGTATCTGCATCGGCGGTAAGGTCGCGCCAATTTTCTACAACACAATGGAAGACGCCGGCGCCCTGGTATTCGAGGCCCCGGTAGACGAACTAGGCATGGGCGATGTGATCGAAATCCGCCCCTACGACGGCAAGATCCTGTCGGAATCCGGCGCGGTCCTGTCTGAATTCGAACTCAAGTCCGAGGTCCTGCTGGACGAAGTCCGCGCCGGCGGACGCATCAACCTCATCATCGGTCGCGGCCTCACCACGCGTGCCCGCGAGTCGCTGGGGCTGCCCGAGTCAGAGCTGTTCCGCAAGCCAGAGCAGCCGGTCGATACCGGCAAAGGCTTTACGCTGGCGCAAAAAATGGTGGGCAAGGCCTGCGGCATGGACGGCGTGCGGCCGGGCACCTACTGCGAACCGCGTATGACCACCGTTGGCTCTCAGGACACTACCGGGCCCATGACCCGGGATGAACTCAAGGACCTGGCCTGTCTCGGTTTCTCCGCTGACCTGACCATGCAGTCATTCTGTCACACCGCGGCTTATCCCAAGCCGGTGGATATCGATACCCAGCATACGCTGCCGGACTTTATCATGACCCGCGGCGGTGTCTCCCTGCGACCCGGCGATGGCATCATCCATTCCTGGCTGAACCGCATGTTGCTGCCTGATACAGTCGGCACCGGCGGTGACTCCCACACCCGCTTCCCCATGGGAATATCCTTCCCGGCCGGCTCCGGCCTGGTGGCCTTCGCCGCCGCCACCGGCGTCATGCCGCTGGATATGCCGGAATCGATACTGGTGCGTTTTTCCGGTGAGATGCAACCGGGAATCACCCTGCGCGACCTGGTACATGCGATACCCTACTACGCCATCCAGCAGGGTTTGCTGACGGTAGAAAAGAAAGGCAAGAAAAACGCTTTCTCCGGTCGCATTCTCGAGATTGAAGGTCTCGGTGATCTTACCGTAGAGCAGGCATTTGAGTTATCCGACGCCTCCGCCGAGCGCTCCGCCGCCGGCTGCACCATCGCCCTGGAAGAGTCCTCCGTAAGCGAGTATCTGCGATCGAATATCGTGCTGCTGCGCTCCATGATCGCGGACGGCTATGGTGATTCGCGCACACTGGAACGCCGCGCTCGCAAGATGGAAGAATGGCTGGCGCAACCCGAGCTGATGAAGGCTGACGCCGACGCCGAGTATACGGAAGTTATTGAAATCAACCTCAATGAGCTTACCGAGCCGGTGGTGTGTGCACCCAATGATCCCGACGATGCGCGCCTGTTGTCAGACGTGGCTGGCGATTCCGTTGACGAGGTGTTTATCGGTAGTTGCATGACCAATATCGGCCACTTCCGCGCCGCCGGAAAATTGCTCGAGCAACACAATGGCAGCATATCGACCCGCATGTGGATCGTTCCGCCCACCAAGATGGACGAGCATTTGCTGATGGAGGAAGGTTATTACAACATTTACGGCCGTGCCGGTGCCCGCACTGAAATGCCAGGCTGCTCACTGTGCATGGGCAACCAGGCTCGGGTCGCGGCCAATAGCACGGTTTTGTCGACCTCCACGCGCAACTTTCCCAACCGCCTGGGTGACGGCGCCAACGTCTACCTGACCTCTGCCGAGTTGGCCTCGGTAGGCGCCATTCTCGGCAGATTGCCGACCCCGGCTGAATACCTGGAATACGCAGCAAGGCTGGACTCCATGTCGGACGAGATATACCGCTACATGAATTTCGACCAGATCGCGGAGTTCCAGAGCCGCGCCGATGAGGGTGCCCGTATTGCCGCTGTCGAAATACAGGAACTCAGCGCCTAGCCGCTGGCCGGCCTGAAGCGACGCACCTGCCGCTGTAACATGGCCAGTCCATCCGGGCTGGTCTGGCTGCGGTAACTTATGGCCTCATAGGTCCGGGTAATCGCCGACACTTCTGCTGCCAGCTCGGGGCGACTGGCTGTGACACGTCGGGCATAGTCCCCCGGTGCCTCCTGACGCGCCCTGGCCAGGCCGCTGCGGCTCAGCTTGTCACAGAACTCGCTATAGGCCCGGGTAGCGGGGTCCAGCCTCAAGCCCTTCCTGCGCCACAGCGTGGCAACAACAATTGGCAGCAATATCAATACCCAGAGACCAACAATAAGCAGAACCAGGCCCCTGGAGCTGAACTGCCCCATGAGTCGATTGAACAGTTGGTACTGTTGGTCACTGTCGTATTTCAAAACGAACAATTGCCAGCTGTAATTTACTGCATCCAACTGTAAGCGCAGTGAATTTATCCAGTTGATGTTGCGAAAATGCAGCGGCGACAGAGGCGTATTGGCGAGGAAGCTACCCTCCCCCTGCAGAGCCTGCTCAAGACCGAATTCAATTCTATCCGGGGCGATTGCCGCGGTTGGATCAACCCGGATCCAGCCCCTGCCCTGCAGCCAGATCTCATTCCAGGCGTGGGCATCGAACTGATGCACGATCACCGTGCCGTTAACCGGGTTGACCTCACCACCCTGGTAGCCCGCCACAACCCGGGCAGGCACCCCGGCGGCCCGCATGAGGAAGCCAAATGCGGCGGCGTAGTGTTCACAAAAACCGCGCCGGGACTGAAACAGGAAGTCGTCGACTGGGTCGTCGCCCAGCAATGGCGGCTGCAAGGTATAGAAAAACTCGTCGCGCGTGAACATCGACAACACATCCTGTGCGTAGCGCAGGGCATCGCCCCCCGCATCGTCAAACATGGCTTGCGCCAGGGCGCGGCTGCGGGGACTGCCAGTGGCAGGCAATTGCAGCTCAGCTGAGCGACGCCATTCTGCAAGGCTGGTTTCCAGTGGCGCCTGCAGCCATGACCGGACCTGGTAGCGTTTCTGGTCCTGTACCGGCACCGGCGACACCAGGCGGAAGTCATTGCTGGCCATAATGCCGCGGTCCGAGGTCGCGGCATAGGGCAAGACGTAGAGCCAGTTTTGCTGCGTTGGCTCCAGGATGATGCTGTAATCCAGTGGCTCGCCCTCCAGCAGCGGCCGCGTGGCTCGACGGCCGTCGCCGGGTATCTCCGCCCAGCGCAAGCTGCGCCAGGTATTCTCATCCAGCCGCGAAAACACCAGTCCACGCCAATAGAGTTTGCTGCGAGGCGGGATATTGCCGTCGAACTGAACGCGAAATGCGACTTCATCGCTGAGACTGAGATTGGCGATATCGCCCGGCGACATAAAATCGCTGACACCAGACCGGGCCGAGCTGGACTTGAGTGGCACGCTCCAGAGCGGGCCGATACGGGGGAATACGAAGAACAGCAATATCATGAGTGGAAATGACTGGGCCAGCATGACACTGGCTCCGCGCAGGGTAGCCGGCCTGAAACGATCCTGGCCAGGCTGGTGCAGCGCTACCAGTGCCGTGGTATTGACCAGCACTGCGAACAGCATATACAGCGTCATCAACAGCTCCTGGCTAAACAAGAACTCCGTGACACAGACAAAATAGGCGATGAATATCACCATGTAAGCGTCACGCCTATCGGCCAGCTCAATCAGTTTCAGGGCATAGGCGATCAGCAGTAACGCCACCGTCGGCTCCAGCCCAATCAGGCTGCGATAGCTAAGCGCGACGCCGCCAAAACAGCTGATGGTCAATGCCGCCTTGGTATAACGCCCCGGGAAAGACCAGCGCCCCTGGTAAACCATGATGCGCCAGGCCGCCGCGCCCAGGTAGATAAAAAGGACCCAGAACGGCACCCGGCCCAGGTGAGGCAGCAGGAGCACGAACTGGGCCAGCACAATCCAGACCAGTGCATTGCGCGGTACCTGCTCTTCCAGCTTCATGAGCGCTGCCCCCACAGTGCAAGGTGACGCAGCACCAACAAGCGCTGATTTTCGCCGCAATCGGGCTCCACCGTGACCCCCGGCAAACGCAGCCCATACTCCTCATTCGAACGATCGAATTCGAGCACCCAATAACACAGGTGCGCCAGACGCTGCTCGGGGGGCAGACCTTCGAACAATGACCAGTCCAGCCAAACGCTGCGATCTGCGTAGGCAGTATATTGTTTGCTTTGCAGTGGCTGCCCCTTGGCCACGCTTTTCCAAAACACGTGGCGCAGGGAGTCACCGCGCTGGTAGTCACGCAAACCGTAAAAATCGTCTGTGCCGGGAATCGGCTCGCTGGAGCCGTCCGGTTTGTCAGTCGCTATCCCGGGCAAGGGACCGCTGGCCAACGGACGGGGATACACCAGCGCGCGGATCTCCAGGTCGACCCAAGTCCAGCTGCGCAGCAATCCCAGGGGGTAGACCGACTCCAACAACAAGCGACCGGGGTTGTGCCAGCCACGCTGCTCGGTGGGGACGTACAGTTTTACGTGCACTTCATCAGTTGCCTGCAGGTTCACCGTCGCGCCATCACTATCCGGCCACTTCAGGTACAGGGCGTAGTAATCCCGACGGTTGCCGCGCGACAACATGATTTCAAATTCGGAATGCTGGCCAGCAAACACCGGTTGGGCGCGCACTGCATGGATAGTGAGCCCGGCCAGATTGGCAAACGTATGTAACACCGCGACCACGAACAAGTTAGCCAGCAAAAAGGTCAGGGCGAAACTCATGTTGTTCTGGTAGTTGATTGCCGCCACCAGCATGATCACCAGCGTGAACAGGAAAAAGAAACCGATGCGGGTGGGGAAAATGAAAATTCGCCGCTGGTCCAGGGTGACCTGCCGGGCTGGTGGTATGCGCCGATTAATCCACTTGCGCCAGCGTTGCCGCGCCCGCTCCCGATAGCGCTGCCAGGGTTCGGTTGCCGCGATATTCAGCACTTCACAGCCTCAGGTCGCTATCACATCCACACTGGAGAGGATGTCACGCACCAGTGCATTACTGTCCCCGGCGTAGTCGCTGGTAGGCACCAGTCGATGAGCCGCCACAGCCGGTAAAACTTTTTGCAGGTCTTCCGGCACTACGTGGCTGCGACCCGCCATCAGCGCCCAGGTGCGGGCGCAATGTAGCAAGGCCAGTCCGCCGCGCGGAGACAGGCCGTAGGCAAATTCCGCAGCATTGCGGGTATATGCCACTAGCCGTTGCAAGTAGTCCAGCAGGTTGTCGGAGGCATGCACCTGGTCGACTGCCGTTCGTATTTCCGCCAGTTGCGCTGCATTCAGGCAGGGCGTGAGTTCCTGTGCGCTAAAGCCGTCGCCCTCCCGGGTAAACATCTGACGCTCGGCCCGGGGATCGGGGTAACCCAACTCAATCCGCATCAGGAAGCGATCCAGCTGGGACTCGGGCAGCGGATAGGTACCAGACTGGTGTACGGGGTTCTGGGTGGCAATCACGAAAAAGGGATCTGGCAATGGCCGGGTTTCACCTTCCACCGTGACCTGCCCCTCACCCATGGCTTCCAGCAGGGCGCTCTGCGTGCGCGGCGTCGTGCGGTTGATTTCGTCAGCCAGCAATAACTGGGAAAAAACCGGACCCGGGTGAAAACTGAAGGCATTGCTGGCCTGGTCAAATATCGACACTCCGAGGATGTCGGCCGGCAGCAGGTCGCTGGTAAATTGGATGCGGTTGTAACTCAGGCCGAGGACACTGGCCAGGGCGTGAGACAGCGTGGTCTTCCCCATGCCTGGCAGGTCTTCAATCAGCAGGTGGCCTCGTGCCAACAAACAGCACAGGGCGAGCCGAATTTGTTCATCCTTGCCCAGCAATACCCGACCGACCTCAGCGGCAGCCCTGTTGATGCGATCCTGCATTAATCGGCACCAATAGCAGCAAAGCCGCGCTGCAGGTCCGCTTTAATGTCATCAATATATTCCAGCCCGACGGCGATACGAATCAGGTTTTCAGTGATGCCGGCCTCGGCCCGCTCGGCATCGCTGAGACGACCGTGGGTGGTGGTGGCCGGGTGCACTATGGTTGACTTGGCGTCACCCAGGTTGGCTGTGAGTGAGAGCATGCGGGTGCCATCAATGCACTGCCAGGCCTGCTTGCGCTCACCTTTGACACGAAAAGCCAACACGCCACCAAATGCAGACTGCTGGGCTTTTGCCAGCTCATGTCCGGGGTGATCATCGAGTCCGGCATAGAAAACCTTCTCCACCGCCTCTTGTTGTTGCAACCAGCGCGCCAATTGCAGCGCACTGGCACTGTGCGCTTCCATACGCAGGCGCAAGGTTTCCAGGCCCTTGAGAAAAACCCAGGCGTTAAAGGCGCTCATGGTCGGACCGGCGGCGCGCAGAAAACCCAGCACCTCCTCCATGTGCTCGCTATTCCCGACAACCGCACCACCGACACAACGCCCCTGACCGTCCAGGTACTTGGTGGCGGAGTGGGTCACAATATCAGCGCCCAGGGCCAGGGGCTGTTGCAAGACCGGGGTACAAAAGCAGTTGTCGACTACCAGTAGCGCGCCGTGCGCGTGAGCCAGTTTGGCCAGGGCGCCAATGTCTGCTATTTCAGCCAGCGGGTTGGACGGCGTTTCCAGGAACAGCATCGCGGTATTATCGCGCAGCCCGGCCGTCCAGGCACTGTGATCTGTCGGGTCAACAAAGCTCACCTCAACACCAAAACGTGACATGAACTTGTTGAATAGCACCGTGGTCGTGCCGAAGACACTGCGTGAGCACAGTACATGGTCCCCGGCCTTGAGCAGGGCCATGCAGGTGCTGAGAATTGCCGCCATGCCAGAAGCAGTGGCTACGGCCTCCTCTGCCCCCTCCAGCGCAGCGATACGCTGTTCGAAAGTACGTACAGTAGGGTTGGTATAGCGGGAATAAACGTTGCCCGGCCGGTCGCCGGCGAAGCGGGCTGCAGCGTCGGCCGCGTCATCGAAGACATAACTGGAGGTGAGAAATATGGGTTCGGCGTGCTCCCCCTCGAAACTGCGCTCATGACCGGCTCGTATTGCCAATGTGTCCAGGTGAGCACCCTGCAGCGCCTCGTCCTTGTCTGTGCTCATACTTGTCTCAGGAAACCTCGTTATGCAGCCCTATGACCGCGCCCTCTTCCACCGACGCCTGCAAGCGTTCGCTCTGCGCCGAATCGTTGCGCAAGGCTTCAATTCGATCAAGGTAACCCTGATCGACATCGCCAGTCACATAGCGCCCATCGAACACTGAACAATCATAATTCTCAATATCCGGATTGCCTTCCCGGCTACTGGCGACCAGGTCATCCAGGTCCTGGTAGACCAGCCAATCGGCACCGATGAGTTTACAGATTTCTTCCTCATCACGGCCGTGTGCGATCAGTTCAGTCGCTGAAGGCATATCGATTCCGTAAACATTGGGATAGCGCACCGGTGGCGCTGCAGAGGCAAAATAAACCTTGTTGGCGCCTGCCTCCCTCGCCATTTCAATAATTTGTCGACAGGTGGTGCCGCGGACAATGGAGTCATCCACCAGCATGACGTTCTTACCCTTGAATTCCAGCTCAATGGTGTTGAGCTTTTGCCGCACAGATTTCTTGCGCTGGCTCTGACCCGGCATGATGAAGGTGCGCCCAATATAGCGATTCTTCATCAGGCCCTCGCGGAATTTAATTCCGAGCACCCCGGCCATGGACTGTGCCGCGATACGGCTGGTATCCGGTATGGGTATAACCACATCGATATCGTGATCGGGTCGCTCGGCCAGGATCTTGCGGGCCAGGTACTCGCCCTGACGCAGGCGCGTTTTGTAAACAGAAATGCCATCCATGAGCGAATCTGGCCGGGCAAAATAAACATGCTCAAAAATGCAGGGGGTTACCGCCACCTTCTCGGCGCACTGGCGCACATGCATTTCACCGTCATGAGAAATGAATACCGCCTCCCCGGCTCCCACGTCCTGTAACAGGCTAAAGCCCAGCACATCCAGGGCCACACTTTCTGAAGCCAGCATGTACTCGTCACCTGACTCGGTGCTGCGCTTGCCCACCACCAGCGGTCGAATGCCGTGCGGGTCACGAAATCCCACCAGACCGTAATTGGCGATCATCGCAATAGCCGCGTAACCGCCACGACAGCGGCGATGCACGCCCTTAACGGCGGTAAAGATTTCTTCCTGTGTGGGTTTGAGCTTGCCCTGCATCTGCAATTCATGCGCGAACACATTGAGCAACAGCTCGGAATCAGAATCTGTATTCAAATGTCGCAGGTCAGTCTGGAATAGCTCTGCGGTCAAAGCCTCTGAATTGGTCAGGTTACCATTGTGCCCCAGGCATATACCGTAGGGTGAGTTGACGTAAAAGGGCTGGGCCAGAGCCGGGCCGGCACTTCCCGCGGTCGGGTAACGTACATGGCCAACGCCCATATTGCCCTGTATACGTTGCATATGGTGCTGGCGAAACACGTCGCGCACCAGGCCTTCGCTCTTGCGTTGATGGAAGTTGCCATTGGCGAAGGTCATGATGCCGGCCGCGTCCTGGCCGCGATGCTGCAATACAGTCAGCGCATCATAGATCGCCTGATTAACATTGGACTTGCCAACAATGCCGATCAGTCCACACATTCAAATCTTCTCCTGTAAGCCAGGGCCAAGCTACAGCCAGGGCAGCTGACCGCTTACGGCCGCGTCTGCAAAAGTCTGTTCAGCCCACTGTTTTACCATTTCCAGGTGCGGCAACAAGCTCGACTCCTGCATAAACTCCTGTTCTTCCGGCTGCACTACCGCTTGCGCGACGAATAACATCACCAGAACCACCAACAGTCCCCGGGCAAAGCCAAACACGGTACCCAGCATGCGATCAGCGCCGCTGAGGCCGGTCACTTTGATGACCTGGGCCAACAGGGTATTCAAGAGCGACCCCAGCATCAGGGTCGCGAGAAAGAGTAACACGTAGGCGCAGCCACTACGTAAGGAATCATTGCTTATATAGTCCGTCAGCTGCAGGGACAGCCGACCCGAAAAACGTGTGGACACCAGAAAAGCGGCGACCCATGCCAGCAGAGACAGGGCTTCCTTGACGAATCCGCGTTTCAGGCTGATTGCAGTGGAGAGCACGACAATGCCAACAATTGTCCAGTCTAACCAGTTCATAGGGATCAGGGCAGGTAGCGCGTAATAATGGCCTTCACATGTAACTCCCGGTCGATGTCCTGTTTGACTCGATCGAGCTTGTCACGTTCGAATACCGGGCCAATATAAACCCGGTAAAGTACTTCGTCGTTGCGGCGCAATGCCCGGTGATAAGCCTTGTAACCCTGCTCGATCAACTGCGCCGTCAAGGCGTCAGCCTTCTCTCGCTTGCTCACAGATATAACCTGCAGCACCCAGGCGACAGGAATGCCATCCGGATCCAGCTGGGGCGCTGCGCTGGCATCATCGGCCAGCACAGTTTCCGTTTCCTGCGGCGGCTCGGCCTGCTGTTGCTTCAGGATAGTTGGGGGCGAATCGTGCAGGCTGATCTCGTCCCTGGCGCTGACCGGCTCAATATCGGGCAGCGGCTCTGGCGCGGCGATCTTTGCATCCTGTAACACCGGTATTGCGGGCACCTGTGCGGACTGGTCCACCTCGCGCCGTTCCGATTCCACGAATATCACGGGCCAAAACACCACACCCAGTGCAATCAAAACCAGGGCACCAACAAGGCGCTGTTTAAGAATATCGTTCAAGCCTTAGCCTGCTCTTCCTCAAGACACTGTAAAAATCCAGCGACCGTGTAAAACGAACCAAAAATAACCAGGGTATCAGCCTCGTCGGTCTCAGCCTGGGCTCGCTGCCAGGCCGCCGCGGGATTCTCACAGGAGACCACCGCCTCAACTCCGCAACTATCCAGTATCGACGCCAACTGCCCCACCTCCAGGGCTCTTGGGACTTCCGGCAGAGCCGTTAGGTACCAGCCGCTAAAGCAGCCCTGACAGGCGCGAATCATAGCATGTATGTCCTTATCCGACAGGGCTGCAAATAGAGCAAAACAGCGCCCTGGGGCACACTTCTCAAGCCAGTCGGCGAGATTCGCAACAGCGGCCGGATTGTGGGCCACATCGACAATCACCCGACGATCGGCAACCCGCAATTGCTGGAGTCTCCCCGGCAGCCGCAGTTCTGCCAACAGCGCGCTCACCTCATCCGCCGGCGGCATAAAACCAAGGTGATCCGCCACCTTGAGCGCCCCGGCAACGTTTTCCGGGCGCAGCGGCCCTGACTGCAGCAAGGCCGCCGCGGCGTGATCGTGCAGGCTGTAGTCACACTGCAGCGCAGTCAATGCCTCGATCACCGTTACGGGTGGGTCGGGATCAGCAATCACAGCCTTGATGCCAGTGCGCAGAATACCTGCTTTCTCGCGGCCAATAGTTTCACGGTCTGTTCCCAGCCAGCTTTGATGATCCTCGCTGATGCTGGTGATGACGGCTACATCAGGATCGATAATATTAACCGCGTCCAGCCTGCCGCCAAGACCCACTTCGAGAATGACGAGTTGCGGCGCCGCCTGCCGGAAAATAGCCAGGGCCGCCAGGGTGCCGAACTCAAAGTAGGTTAAGGGCACCTGGCCCCGGGCCGATTCGACAGCAGTGAATGCGTCGACCAGGGTAGCGTCTGACACGGGTAGACCGTTGAGGCGCACCCGCTCGTTATAGCGCAATAAGTGGGGTGAGGTGTAGCTGCCGACCGACTTGCCCGCGTGCAGGGCCAGGGCCTCGATTACAGCGACGGTAGAGCCCTTGCCATTGGTGCCGGCCACGGTCACCACCGGGCAAGCTGCTTGCAGCACAGAGAGCCGCCCGGCCACCTCGGCGACGCGATCAAGGCCTAGTTCTATCTCCTCGGGATGCAGCGACTCCAGTCGCGCCAGCCAGCCATTGAGCTCGGCAGCCGACATTAAGCCATTGCGGCCAGCGCGCTTTGTCCTGTCAGTTTGGCCAGGAGCCGACCCAGGGTCGGCCGCATGTCATTGCGGTGCACGATCATATCGATGGCGCCATGATCGAGCAGAAACTCGCTGCGCTGAAAACCCTTGGGTAATTTCTGGCGGATAGTCTGTTCAATGACATTGGGGCCAGCAAAGCCGGCACGAGCATCCGGCTCGGCCACATTGATATCACCCAGCAGGGCCAGGCTGGCAGAAACACCACCGTATATCGGATCGGTCATTACTGACACATAGGGAACACCCGCTTCACGCAGGCGTTCAAGCACGGCGCTGGTCTTGGCCATCTGCATCAATGAAATCAGGGCTTCTTGCATACGCGCGCCACCGGATGCAGAAAAGCAGACCAGGGGAATGCGCTCACTAAGTGCCAACTGGGCGGCACGCGTGAATTTCTCTCCCACCGCGTAGCCCATGGAGCCGCCGTGAAAGCCAAAATCAAAGGCCACTGCAATAAGCGGCATACCCTGCAAATGACCACTCATGGCAATCAAGGCGTCTTTTTCACCGGTATTTTTCTGCGCTGCCGTCAAGCGATCACGGTAGCGCTTGGTATCCTTGAACTTGAGCCTGTCGACCGGCTCTACCTCTGCAAAAATTTCTTCGCGTTGCTCCTGGTCCAGGAACACATCCAACCTGCGCCTCGCGCCCATGCGCATATGGTGGTCGCACTTGGGGCAAACGTCGTCATTGCGCTCTAGATCGGGCCGATACAGCACCGCCTCACATTTAACGCATTTCTTCCACAAGCCCTCAGGCACGGTGGTGCGGCGCTCCCCGGTCGGCATGCGCACACCTGAAGGAAGAATTTTGTCATACCAGCTCATAAACCCACCCCATATTCATTATCAGCGCTACTGTCCGACGCTGTCGATCCCACCGCGTATATCCCGCAGCAACTGCGTCGCGACGCCCAGAATTTGCTCTGTACTACCGCCCTGCTCTGCACAGTCTGCCATAATCTTGACCAGTGCGCTGCCCACCACCACACCATCGGCAACGCTAGCCACAGCAGCGGCAGACGCGGCATCCTTGATACCGAAGCCCACGGCAACCGGCAGATCACTACAGGCCCTGATTTGTGCAAGGTGGGCGGCGACATCGTCGACATCCAGGTGACCGGCGCCGGTGACACCCTTCAGCGACACATAATAAACAAAGCCCGTTGCTACCTCTGCAATTTTGCCAATCCGCTCGACCGGGGTGGTGGGCGCCACCAGGAAAATATTGTCGAGTCCGGTGCGCTTCAACTCGCTATTAAGCGCTTCCACTTCCTCCGGCGGCATGTCTACAGTTAGCAAGGCATCCAGCCCCGCCGCCAGGGCCTTATCGGCAAACTTGTCAAAGCCCATGCCAATCACCGGGTTAGCATAGCCCATCAGCAGTACCGGCGTGTCCGCGTCCTGCCGGCGAAACTCTGCCACCATTGCCAGGGCATCGCGCAGGCGAATACCGAGTTCCAGGGCGCGTTCATGGCCGCGCTGAATGACTGGACCCTCCGCCATGGGGTCGGAAAAGGGCACGCCTAACTCGATAATATCCGCGCCGGCCTCGACCAGCGCGTGCATCAGGCCGACGGTGATACCTGCCTGGGGATCACCCGCTACCACGTAGGGAATAAGAGCCGTGCGACCGGCAGCAGCCAGCTCGGCGAAGCGGCGCGCAATGCGCCCTTGGGGGTTGCTCACAATAGCGATTCCTAAACCTTTATGCCTTCAAGCTCGGCGACCGTATAGATGTCCTTGTCACCGCGCCCGGAGAGATTAACCACAATTATTTCGTCGGCAGACATGGTGGGCGCAAGGCGCGCTGTATAAGCCAGCGCATGGCTGGTTTCCAGCGCCGGCATTATACCCTCGACTCGCGTCAGCGTATGAAATGCCGCCAGTGTTTCATCATCATCGGCTGAGACATATTCGACCCGGCCCATATCCTTCAACCAGGAGTGCTCGGGACCCACGCCAGGGTAGTCCAGGCCTGCTGAAACAGAATGGGTGTGCATGATCTGCCCATCCTCATCCTGCATCAGGTAGGTCTTGTTGCCGTGCAGTACGCCGGGTTTGCCGGCTGACAGGGGCGCGGCGTGCATACCGGTTTCCAAACCGTGTCCGCCTGCCTCCACCCCGTACATGGCAACGCCGGCATCTGCCAGGAAGGGATAAAACAGGCCAATTGCATTGGAGCCGCCACCGACGCAGGCGACCAGCGCCTCTGGCAGTTTACCGGTCATCTCAAGGCACTGCTGCCTGGCCTCGCGACCTATTACGCTCTGGAAATCGCGCACCAGCTTGGGATAGGGATGAGGTCCGGCGACGGTACCAATGATATAAAAGGTATCGTCGACATTGGTTACCCAGTCGCGCATGGCTTCATTCATGGCATCTTTCAAGGTGCGGGTGCCGGAAGTAACCGGCACAACCTCTGCGCCCAGCAGCTTCATGCGGTACACATTCAATGCCTGTCGGTGTACGTCCTCTTCACCCATATAGACATGGCACTCCATTCCCAGGCGCGCCGCAATAGTCGCGGAGGCGACACCGTGCTGACCTGCCCCGGTCTCGGCAATGATACGGGTCTTGCCCATGTGCTTGGCCAGCAGCGCCTGCCCGACCACGTTGTTCACCTTGTGGGCACCGGTGTGATTGAGGTCCTCGCGCTTGAGAAAAACGCGCGCGCCACCGAGCTGCCCAGACCAGCGTTTGGCCTCGTACAGTGGCGATGGCCTGCCCACATAGTGCGCCAGGTCTTCGTCGATTTCGCGCTGGAACTCCGGGTCCGCAGATAACCGGGTGTAGAGCTTGTCCAACTCATCCAGGGCTGCCATCAGTGTTTCTGAAACATAGCGGCCGCCGTAGTCGCCGAAGCGACCGGCTTTATCGGGGGTGGCCGCCAATAGTTCTGCGGTAATCTGACTCATTTTGCTACGACACTCCGTCTATCAGCCGCTCGCACGGCGTCCATAAATTCATCTATCAGCTGCGCCGACTTGACCCCGGGGCTCTGCTCCACGCCGCCAGAGACATCAACCGCATAGGGCCCGGTGATCGCAACAAGCTCGGCCACATTGGCTGGATTCAGACCGCCAGCAATAACCAACGGCTGCGGCAACCCCGTCGGGACCTGGTCCCAGTCGAAGCACTCTCCGGTGCCACCCGGCACTCCGGCACGCCAGGTATCCAACAGTAGCGCATCCGCCCCGGTATAAGTGGCAGCGGCCGCAGCTATATCCGTATCACCAGCCACCCTGATGGCTTTCATCCAGGGCAAAGCAAAACTCTGGCAAAAATCAGCATCCTCGCTGCCGTGAAACTGCAGCAAGGAAACTGGCAATGCCGCGCAAACCTCGGCAACCTCTTCCGCACTGGCGTCCACGAACAGGGCCACCACGGTCACCAGTGGTGGCAACTTACTGACAATAGACTGCGCTTGTTCAATAGTCACAGCACGCTTGCTGCCGGCATAGAACACCAGCCCGATAGCATCCGCCCCGGCCGCCACAGCAGCGCTGGCATCCTCCTGACGAGTGATACCGCATATCTTTACCCGGGTTCTATTCACAGCGAATCGGCTTAACAAAAAAGGCGGCTATAGTATCAGATGCTATCGTCCGATGCAGGTCATGCGGGCATCTCCTGCTCCAGCCATAATGGCCCCGGTGGCGGGGTTTCCAGCCCGAACTGTGGCGGATAATTGACACCCACCAGGTACAGGCCATTGGCCGCTGCGGTGTCAGCGGCACGGCGGCGATCACGCAAGCCCAGCAGCTCTTTTACCCACCCGCGAGGAAGCACCCCTTTGCCCACGGCTATCAGGGTACCGGCAATGTTGCGCACCATATGATGCAGGAAGGCATTAGCCTGTATATCTATGACCACCAGCTTGCCGCGCCTGTAAACCTCGATAAAATCCACGCAACGCATGGCCGTCGCCGACTGGCAGGAGGAAGCCCGGAAAGAACTGAAGTCCTGCTCTCCCGGCAGTGCCTGCGCTTCCTCGTGCATCATTTCCACATCCAGCGCCTGCCGCACCCAGGTCAGATACTGGTCACCCAGGGCGGGGCGCACCGAATGGTTATAGATCAAATAGCGATAGCGGCGCGACAGCGCACTAAAACGCGCGTGAAAATCCGCCGGCACCAGTTGGGCCTGCCGCACAGCAATGGAGTTTGGCAAGCGAGCATTGCAGCCACGCAGCCAGGATTGCGGCTCGCGGGCATTGGTGGAGTCAAAATGAACCAGTTGGTTGGTGGCATGAACACCGGCATCGGTGCGGCCGGCGCAATGCAGTCGCACTGCCTGATCGGCAACAAAGCCGGCGGCCTCCTCCAGCGCACCCTGCACGCTGCTTACCGAACTGCCACGCTGCAACTGCCAGCCGCTATAGCGACTGCCATCGTATTCAATCCAGAGAGCTACACGTTGGGGGGAGGAGCCTTCAGCGGTGGGTGAAGAGCCTTCAGCTGGGGAAGAGCCCTCAGCCAATAAAGAGCCTTTAGTCAATGCGGTCTAGCAGAAGCTGGGCTTCCTGTTGCTGGGATTCACTACCATCCTGCTGGACTTCGTCGAGTATGCTGCGAGCGCCATCGTGATCGCCCATGTCAATGTAGGCCCGGGCCAGATCCAGCTTGGTGGCTATTTCGTCACCATCTGCGGCAAATACCAGTCCTTCGCCATTGCTGTCCTCACCTTCTGCCGGGGCTTCACCTTCCAGTGACAAATCGCCTGCGGGCACATCAAGCTCGAGGGCTTCCAGATCGGCCTCACTATCCAGTTCAACCACATCCAGATCAGCTGCGGCACTGTCGAGTTCCATTAAGCCAGGCTCATCATCGGTGCCGGTGTCGAGTTCGAAGCTATCCTCATCGTCACCCAGGGCCTTACTCAGGTCATCCAGGCTGGAACTCAGCTCCGACTCATCTCCCTCTATCTCCAGGCCACCGAAATTAGCTGTTTGTTCTTCTTCAGCCGGTGCCAGCTCAAGTTCAGTACCGCCATCGGCATCATCAGAATCCATCGACTCCAGCTCAAGTTCCGGCAGGTCGATGCTTCCAAGGTCAGTATCCTCTGCGTTATCAGCAGTCGACTCAAAGTTATCCATATCGAAGCTGTCGAGATCAGATTCGATCTCAAGTTCATCCAGACCGGCTTCTGCAGGGGCGGGCTCATCGTCAGACGCGAGGTCTTCGAGTTCCAGTTCCATGCCAGCTGCATCGGTGTCAGCGTCCAGTTCCAGATCCAGCCCACCATCTGCATCGTCCAGATCCAGGGACAAGTCATCAGCCGGGCCTGCTGCGGCGGAATCGTCCGCTCCGGGCTCACCGACATCATCCAGACCCATGTCCAGATCCAGGTCAACCGCATCCAGATCAGCGTCCAGGCCATCATCCGCCAGCGCCAGTTCAGAATCGTCGCCGAGATCGTCATCCAGGGAGAAACCAGGCTCACTCGCGCCCTCTTCATCCATACCCAGGTCAACCGAGGCAAACTCGGGCATTTCCACATCCGTCGCGGCAGAGATAGGTTCGGCAAATTCCTGCGCAGAGGCCAAATCATCAGCACTGAGTGCCGGCGGCGGCAGATCGTTCAGCCACACCTCACCACCGTCGACGGCATCAAGCAGGGAGCGCGCGCGCTGCAATACGGTCTCATCACCAATAACCTGCAGGTCCGCGTATTGCTGCTGGAACTCCTCGCTCTCGACCATTTCGACGCAAGCCTCCATCAGCTTCATACGGTAGTCCGTATTCAGTGGCTCTACGTTAATTGCTGCCTTTAACAGGTCCACAGCCTGCGGGAATCGACCGTAGGCGATATAGATGTCCGCCTCTGCCAGCGCATCACCCGATTCGAACTGGGCTGCATAGGCATCTTCGTCAGGTGCGGAGGAGAATGTGGAGATTTGTTCCTCTTGCTCCCCCGCTCCTTCCGTATCCTCATCAAACTCGTCTACCACCAGGTCATCATCGCTGACCAGTTCAACGCCGGCAAACTCGTCATCTTCATCTGCGGCGCCCCGCAGTGGCAGGGGCTGATCACCGCGTCCGGGTAGCTTGATACCAATCTTGTCACGCAGCATCCAGACCACGGCCAGCACCAGCAACAACAGCGCAGCCACGATATAAATCAGGTAGTCCATCACCATGTCGACAATACCCGGCTCGGGCATTGGAGCGGGTGCAGGTGCGGGCGCCGGCTCGGGTTCAGGCTCTGGCTGGCTGTCCACGATCTCAGTTTCAGTGCCATCAGCAATCGGGTCGGGAAGTGCTTCAATAGCCCCTTCCTGCTGATCAATCGCTTGCATGTCAAGCTCACCACCAGCATCACCAAGAGCCTGCTGCAGGGCGGCGATCTGGTCGTCTTTGAGAGCAATCAGCCGCTCTTGCATTTGCATCTGCTGCTCAACAGAACCGAGGCGCGCTTCCAGGTCATCATTGTCTCGCCGGGCCCGGTCCAGATCTTCCATGCGGGCACTGAGGTCACCGGATCTGATAGCCTCACCGCCGCTATCGACGCCGGCAATCTGCAGGTGGCCATCCTCTTCATCTGAACCGGCCACACCGTAACTGTCGCGTCCTTCAGAAGCATCCATGCGCGTATCAATACCGGCCAGGTTATCCTGCCAGGCCTGCTCGTGGTCAGCGACTTTCGCTACCGCTTGCTCAAAGGGCAGCTCGGAGATTTGGGCGCTGTCGGGCAGGCGCAGCACATAACCCGCCTTGAGCCGATTAATGTTGCCGCGAATAAATGCTTCCGGATTTAGCCGCTGTATATCCAGCATGGTCTGCTGAACACTGGCACCTGCAGGTCGCGAACGACTGGCAATACGCCACATTGTGTCATTGCGCTGAACCAGGTATTCGGCACCCGCCGCAGGCATTTCCTGCGCATTGGCGCCATATTCACGTTGGCTCTTGATTGCGGCACGAGTCGCCTCTTCAGTTTGCTGTGCCTTTTGCGCCTGCTCTTGTGCCTCGGCCTCTGCCCGTCGACTGGCAGTTGTCGGCGCCGCTGCGCGTGCGGTGATACCGCTGCCGGGGCCGGCGAATAAAGGCGGGTCCAGCAATACCGCATATTCACGTAACAGGCGACCGGTGGGCCAGCGCGCCTCAATGATGAAATCCAGGTAGGGTTCACGAACAGGATCGACCGAGCTGATAAGCAGGCGACTGACGCCGTCTTCACCAACTTCAATCTCAAATGTCAGATTGGTAAGAAAGTACTCACGGGCAACGCCCGCGCGCTCAAAGTCCTCGCGGGTCGCAAGACGCACCTTGACCTGCCCGGGATCGAGTTCTTCGGTCTCCAGCAAGTCCACCTGAGCCTTGAAAGGTTCATTGAGGTAGGATTCAAGGGTAAGGTCGCCAAGTCCCACGGCTAAACCCACGCCCGGACTCAAGAGTCCGAGAACGAGAAGCACCGACGCCCACTTACGCTTCATATAATCGCCTTATTATTCTAATAACCCGTTTCACCGCTTTCCCCTAGAGAACGGTTTTTACACCAACCACTACTTCAAGCACGTTAAACCTGGTTAAGGTCCCTGTTAGGTTTAAAACGGTAAAACCTAGAATATTCCTGTACTTACGGACGTAAGTATCTTTTATAAATATGTTTTTAGCAAGCACTCTGCTATTTGGACACTATTGAGTGCGGCGCCCTTCCTGACGTTATCCGAGACAACCCACAGATCGAGACCCCGGGGATGGGAAATGTCTTCCCGAATTCGACCCACGTAAACCGGATCGTTGCCGGCACAATCGCCTACCGGCGTGGGGTATCCGCCATCGCTGTGCTCATCCATCAGCTCAATCCCCGCTGCAGATTGCAGTAACTCCCGCGCTTCCAGGGCGCTTATGGGATCCCGGGTCTCCAGGTGCACCGCTTCAGAGTGGCCGAAAAACACCGGCACCCGCACACAGGTGGGGTTTACCTGAATATCCTCGTCGGCGAAAATCTTGCGGGTTTCCCAAACCATCTTCATTTCTTCCCGGGTGTAGCCATTTTCCTGGAAGGTATCAATATGGGGCAAGACGTTAAACGCTATCTGTTTGGGGTAAACGTCACATTCGGCGGGTTTGCCGTTAAGCAGGCGCGCCGTTTGCCCGGCCAACTCCTCGATGGCCTGTTTGCCAGTGCCCGATACAGCCTGATAGGTACAGACATTAATTCGTTCAATGCCCACCGCGTCGTAGATGGGTTTCAGTGCCACCAGCATCTGGATGGTGGAGCAGTTGGGGTTGGCAATAATATTGCGCGTCGTATAGCCGGCAATGGCCTCCTCGTTGACCTCGGGCACCACCAGTGGAATGTCCTCATCGCGACGGAAGTGCGAGGTGTTGTCTATCACGATGCATCCAGCCGCGGCCGCTATAGGCGCAAATTCCTCAGAAATACTGCCGCCTGCCGAAAACAGCCCTATTTGAACCTGGCTGAAATCGAACTCTGCCAGGTCTTGCACGGCAATAGATTTACCGCGAAAACTGACCGTCTTGCCAACCGAGCGCTCACTCGCGAGGGGATAGAGAGTCCCGACCGGGAACTTGCGCTCCTCCAGAATAGAGATCATCACCTCGCCAACGGCGCCGGTGGCTCCTACTACTGCGACATCTACCTGTTCAGGCATCAGACAACTCCTCTACCACGGCATCACCCATTGTGACCGTGTTCACTAATTCGGTACCCGGCGTGTGAATATCAGCGGTGCGCAAGCCGCGATCCAGCACCACACTGACTGCCGCCTCTATCGCCGCTGCCGCCTCTGGCTGCTCCAGCGAATAACGCAGCATCATCGCCACTGACAAAACCGTTGCCAGGGGATTGGCCTTACCCTGCCCGGCAATATCCGGCGCCGAGCCATGACAGGGCTCGTACATGCCCCTACCCTGTTGATCCAGCGAAGCCGAAGGCAGCATGCCGATTGAACCGGTAAGCATGGCCGCGGCGTCGGAGAGAATGTCGCCGAACATATTGCCGGTGACCAGCACGTCAAACTGCTTGGGCGCCATCACCAGCTGCATGGCCGCATTGTCCACGTACATGTGAGACAACTCCACGTGCGGGTACTCCGGCGCCAGGCTGTCCATGACCTCGCGCCACAGCACGGTCACCTCCAGCACATTGGACTTGTCGACCGAGCACAGGCGACCATTGCGCCTGGCAGCAGACTCGAACGCAAGCCGACCGATCCGCTCAATTTCCGACTCGCTGTAAACGTAGGTGTTATAGCCCTGCCGCTCGCCGCTCTCCAGGGTCCTGATGCCCCGCGGCTCACCAAAATAAATACCGCCGGTGAGCTCCCGCACAATCAGGATATCCAGGCCCGACACGACCTCGGGCTTGAGGCTGGAGGCATCTGCCAGCTGCGGGTACAACAGTGCCGGGCGCAGGTTCCCAAACAAGTCCAGTTCAGAGCGTATGGCCAACAGCCCACGCTCCGGACGCAACTCGCGCTCAACTGCGTCCCAACGCGGACCACCCACCGCGCCCAGCAGAATCGCGTCGGAGGCGCGGGCCAGGGCCAGGGTCTCCTCGGGTAAGGGCTTACCGGTAGCGTCCAGGGCAGCGCCACCCAACAAGCCTTGCTGCAAGTGCAGGTCCAGCTTAAAACGCTGCATCGCTGTCTCCAGCACCCGCTGCGCCTGGCTTACAATTTCCGGACCAATACCATCGCCGGGTAAAATCAGTACCTGCTGTGTCATAACATTCCCAAGTTTATTTGATGGCATCAAACAGCCAGGGAGAGCTTTCCCTGGCCGCACTTTCATAGCGCTGAATCGCCTCTGCATGCTCCAGGGTCAGCCCAATATCATCCAGGCCATGGAGCAGGCAGTAGCGGCGGAACTCATCTACCTCGAAGTCAAACTGCTCGCCATCAGCTGTGGTGACGCACTGCTGCTCCAGGTCAATGGTGAGCTGGTAGCCCTCCGCCGCGTACATGGCGTCAAACAACTTATCTACCTGCGCGGATGAGAGCACTATGGGCAGGACACCATTCTTGAAGCAGTTGTTATAGAAAATATCCGCATAACTGGGCGCAATAACGGCGCGGAAACCGTAATCCTCCAGTGCCCAGGGAGCGTGCTCGCGACTGGATCCACAGCCAAAGTTTTCCCGGGCCAGCAGTATCGAGGCTCCCTGGTAACGGGGAAAGTTGAGCGGGAAATCCGGGTTCAGGGGGCGCTGGCTGCAGTCCACGCCCGGTTGGCCCTCGTCCAGATAGCGCACTTCGTCGAACAGGTTGGGGCCAAAGCCACTGCGCTTGATGGACTTCAGGAACTGCTTGGGAATAATCATATCGGTGTCGACATTGGCACGGTCCATCGGGGCAAGCACGCCGCTGTGTACAGTAAAGCTCTTCATACAAATTCTCCTCTCAGGTGCCGCCGTTCAGGCCAGCTCGCGCACATCAATAAAATGGCCGGCAATGGCAGCGGCTGCGGCCATGGCCGGACTCACCAGGTGAGTGCGACCACCAAAACCCTGGCGCCCCTCGAAATTACGATTTGAGGTCGAGGCACAATGCTCACCCGCCCCGAGCTTGTCTGCATTCATCGCCAGGCACATGGAACAACCCGGATCACGCCACTCCATCCCGGCTTCGACAAATATACGGTCCAGGCCCTCGGCTTCCGCCTGCGCCTTGACTGAGCCGGATCCCGGCACCACCAGCGCCTGGTTGATACTGTCGGCAATATGCCTGCCGGCGACCACCGCGGCTGCTTCACGCAAATCCTCGATCCGCGAATTGGTACAGGAGCCGATAAAAACCTTGTCGGGGCGGATCTGGGTAATCGGCTGGCCCGCCTCCAGCCCCATGTACTCCAGCGCCCGCTCTACTGCCTGGCGCCGGGAGGCATCGGTGATGCTGGCCGGATCAGGTAGCGTGGCATCGACCGGCAACACCATCTCCGGTGAGGTGCCCCAGGTCACCTGGGGACTGATATCTTCGCCACGCAATTCCAGTACACGGTCAAATTTCGCCTCCTCGTCAGAGTGCAAAAGGCGCCAGCTTGCCTGCGCCTGCTCCCATTCCTCGCCCGCGGGCGCATAGGGCTTGCCCTTAACATAGTCCAGGGTAGTGTCGTCGACCGCTACCAGGCCGATGCGTGCGCCGGCCTCGATGGCCATATTGCACACCGTCATGCGCCCTTCCATGCTCATGTCGCGAATAACATCGCCACCAAACTCTATCGCGTGGCCAGTACCGCCGGCGGTGCCGATTTTGCCTATCACCGCCAACACCACATCCTTGGGGCTGACACCGGCTCCCAATTTGCCGTCGATGCGCACCAGCATGTTCTTCATCTTTTGCTGCACCAGGCACTGGGTGGCCAGCACATGCTCCACCTCGGAGGTGCCTATGCCCTGCGCCATAGCGCCAAGCGCGCCATGAGTGGCTGTGTGGGAGTCCCCGCAAACCACCGTCATGCCGGGCAGGGTCGCGCCCAGTTCGGGGCCAATCACGTGCACAATGCCCTGGCGCTGGTCATTGATTTCAAATTCCAGGATGTCGAAATCGCGGCAGTTGTCGTCCAGCGTCTGCACCTGTATTTGCGACACCGGGTCGGCGATCGCCGCCACCCCGCCGCGGCGCTCGGCCTGCTCAGTAGGGACATTGTGATCCGGGGTGGCAAGGTTGGCGTCCAGTCTCCAGGGCTTGCGGCCCGCCAGTCGCAAGCCTTCAAAGGCCTGCGGCGAGGTCACCTCGTGCAGCAGGTGGCGGTCAATATAGATAAGTGCCGAGCCGTCATCCCGGGCCACTACCAGGTGTGAATCCCAGAGTTTGTCGTACAGGGTTTTTGCCGTCATCGCATCGCCTCGTGCAGGGCTGAAATCATGTGCGGGCCAGTCTATGCCTCGACCACGAATAACACAAAGTCATATTTTTTATGCAAAGCATTCCATATTGGAATAAATAGAACAAAGCCGTACACTTGGCCCCATGGATACCCAGAATCTACGCGCCTTTCTCCTGGTTGCGGAGCACAGCTCCTTTTCACTTGCCGCCGAGGAACTGCACTTGACCCAACCCGCTGTCAGCAAGCGGGTCGCTGCCCTGGAGCAACAACTTGAAATCGCCCTGTTTGACCGCATCGGCCGCCAGGTACGCCTGACCGAGGCGGGTCGCGCGCTATTACCCCACGCCCGCAACATTCAACAAAACCTGCGCCAGGCCGAGCAGAGCCTGTTCGATCTCTCGGGGGAAGTCGCCGGTCGCTTGCGTATCGGCACCAGTCACCATATCGGCCTGCACCGCCTGCCGCCTGTTTTGCGCCGCTTCAGCGACAGCTTTCCCAGTGTCAAACTGGATATCGACTTCATGGACTCGGAGCAGGCATACGAGGAACTGCTGCGTGGCAGCGTGGAACTGGCTGTCGTCACCCTGGCACCGGAAACCGACAGCAGCATGGTAGCGCGGGCGATTTGGCCGGACCCGCTGGATTTTATGGCCGCCGAGGGCCACCCACTGTGTGACTCGCCTCAGGTGAGCCTATCAGAGCTAAGTGAACACCCGGTCATCCTGCCCGGGCTCAACACCTATACCGGGCAGATCGCCAAGGCACTGTTCGAGCAACAGGGGCTGAAACTGGATGTGGCGATGTCGACCAATTACCTGGAAACCATCCGCATGATGGCCTCGGTTGGCCTCGGCTGGACCCTGCTGCCGCGCTCCATGCTAACCGCGCCCCTGCGCGCAATCGATGTGCCTGCCGAGACTCCACAGCGCGAATTAGGGCTGATTTACCACCGCGGACGCAGCCTGTCCAACGCGGCGCAGGCCTTTATAGACAATCTCTACTAGGCCTTGTCGGAACCCGGCGGAACACCCTGCAACACGGCCAGGCGATCCGGGTTGGTCTCGAAACCGGCGTGGTCCGGCAGGTAAAAACTGCCGCTATAGCGGCAAATCAGGCGCTCACCGGAGCTGATCACTCCGCTGCTGAAGCCGACCCGCTTTTTCAGCGTGACCCGGTCGGATTGCGCCTGCAGCCAATCACCCTCGCGGGCGGCTGCAATGAAATCAAAACTCAGGTTAAGCGTGGGCGCGGCCCTGACCTCGCCGCGAGTGGCATTGATGGCCCAGGATGCGCCTATATCGGCCAGCGTCATCAGCACACCGCCGTGGCAGATATCCAGCAGGTTGGTGTGCCGCGCCTGCACGAACATACCCACTGCAGGCACACCCTCATTGCGCCGGTACAGTGGCCGCAAAATATCCGTAAATCCGAGGCCCTCGGGTAGCTCTTCAAAGTCAGCTGGTACCGCCTTGTGCATACTGTCTCCAATCAGGTTTCGTTAGTAAATACCGAGCACTATGCCGGCCGCCAGCGCCTGACCCAACTCTTCACACTGGGCCTGCATCGCAGTGTTTACCTCGCCGCGCAACAGCAAGGGTTCCGCCACCAGCTTCATGGGCATCCCCGTCATGATCCTCTGCACCTGCTGGCTGGCGCCGCGCCCATCATTGCCGGCACTGACAATGAGACCGTAGGGCAGGTTAAGCTGCAGCGGCTGGGCCGGGTAAAACACGCGGTCCAGGAAGTCCTTCATGGCACCGGCCATGGTGCCGGAATTTTCGGCGACTGCTAGCAGCAGCCCGTCACACTGACGCAGGTCTTCAAGGCCGGCATCCCAGGCGCGCCGCCAGTTGACGACCAGCCCTTCTTCGAGCTGGGCACCGGCCCGCGCCGCAGCTGCGAGTCGCAGGGTGGCCCCGCTTTGTGAGTGATAAACGATGAGCAGGTTTTTCGGCATCGCCAATTTTAGGCACAAGCGGCTTCGGATGGCCACACAGGAGGGTAAACAGCGACCCAGCCCGGTCTGACTTATCCACAGATTCTGTGGATAAGTTAGTGGATAGTCCATTTGTCCAGAGCCCTGGCAAATATTTTTCACCAACCCTGAAAGCTATTCCAGAAATCACTTTAAGTTGTTCTTATTGTTTAAATTCAATGACTTAACTGATTTTTTATAGCATATTTCGCAGGCCAATCTCGGAAACTCTATAAATACAGGGGCTTACGCAATCCATGTGCATAACAATCGGCGGCACTGTAAGTAACTACTGACGGCCTAGCCGGCGTCAATTATGAGCTTCTATTTCCTGCCTAGGCGCCAACAGCGATGAATTCGGGGGCGACGACGAAAGTCGAAGTCTATGCTTGATGCTGAAATATCTTCCACCTGGGCGAAATCCTCGACCGCCGCATCCAACTTGAAACTGCGCAGGTTGTTGGAAAAATACAACACGCCGTCGTCCCGTAATCGCGCCATGCTCGCCCGCAGCAATTCGACATGATCGCGCTGCACATCAAAGCTTCCCTCCATGCGCTTGGAATTGGAGAAGGAGGGAGGATCCAGCAGGATCAGGTCGAAATCTGCTTCGCATCCTGCCAGCCATTCCTGGCAATCCGCACGCTGCAAATGATGTGCCTCAGGGCCGAAGCCATTGAGCTCGAGGTTGCGCCGCGCCCAGTCCAGGTAGGTATTGGACATATCGACGCTGGTCGTTGAGCGGGCACCGCCGCTGGCCGCGTGGACAGATGCGGCCGCCGTGTAACAAAACAGGTTAAGAAAGTCCTTACCGCGAGACTCGGCCGCGAGCCGCAGGCGCAATGGCCGGTGATCCAGGAACAGGCCGGTGTCCAGGTAATCACTGAGGTTGACCAGCAATTTCACCCGCCCTTCCCCGACCTCCATGAATTCGCCCTGCTCATTGCTGCGCTGGTATTGCTCGCGCCCCTTTTGCCGACGGCGCTGCTTGTAGAAGATCTGCTGTGGCTCTATCCCCGTCACCTGTGGCAAGGCCTGGCGAATATCTGCCAGGCGCTGTTCCGCAGCAGCCTCGGCAACGCCGGCCGGTGCCTTGTACTCCGCCACATGCAGAGCCTCGGCATAGCGATCAATGGCCACCGCGTATTCCGGCATATCCGCGTCGTACACCCGGTAGCAGCTGTAACCCTGCTTGCGCGCCCAGCGGTCCGCCTGCTGCAGGTTCTTACGCAGGCGATTGGCGAACATCTGCGCACCGGCCGATAGTTCGCCAGGCTTTTGCGAGTCCTGATCAGCAGGATCGCCGCCTGCCTGGGGCGCGTCCCGGCGTGGTCGCAACCGGTTCTCCTCAGTCAGCTCAAACAGTAACAGCGTGCAAGCCAGGGCGCCGTTATACAGGGTGTAACGCCGCTTGCTGCGCAAGCCGGTCGCCATTCCCAGCTCTTTCTCTGTGGTTAACAGGGCACCCTGCCAGCCGTTGAACTCGCGTAGCGCACCCTCGCCCCACTCACGGTACAGCGAGCTCAGGGCCTCCACATCTCCCAGTCGCTCGCCGTAGGGCGGGTTTGATATCAACAAGCCGTAATCTATGGGGCGATGTGAAGGCTTTTTCAGTGCTGCCAGCGGCTTGCAGCTGACCCTGACTATTTTTTCCAGACCTACCCGCTGGATATTAGCCAGGGCTTTATCCACCACGGCTCGGCTTGCATCATAGCCACGTATTTCGGGTAATTGGCGAGCCTTCCCCTGGGCCGCTCGGGCTTCCGCATCGTTGCGCAGCGCCTGCCATTGCTCGGCATTGTGCAGGCGCAGACGCTCAAAGCTCCAACTCTCGCGGGCCAGTCCCGGGGCGATGTCAGCGGCCATCATCGCCGCTTCAATCAGCAAGGTGCCCGAACCGCACAGAGGATCAATAAGAGCGCCGCCACGGGCGGCTATACCCGGCCAATCAGCCCGCAGCAGCATTGCGGCGGCCAGGTTTTCCTTGAGCGGGGCCTTACCCGCCTCCAGCCGATAACCCCGCTGGTGCAAACTGCTACCGGCAAAATCCAGAGAGACCGCCAAACGACCCTTGTGCAGGCGCAGTTGGAAGCGCAGGTCGGCGCCCTTGCGCTGTACCTGTGGCCGGGTCAGCCCCAGCTTGCGGAAGCGATCGAGGATGGCGTCCTTGGCCAACTGTGCGCCGTACTGGGTATTGCGGATGGAGCCACTCTGGCCGCTGAAGTCGATCACAAAGGTGAGACCGGGGGCCAGGTAATCCTCCCAGGCCACATCCAGCAGGGTCGCGTGAATATTGTCGCTATCACCCACCGGGTGCTCGCTAATCGACAGCAACACCCGGTTGGCCAGGCGCGTCCACAGCGCCACCCGATAGGCAACGGCCAGCGGACCGGCAAAGGCAACGCCGGCGATCGTCTCTTTTACGCTGTCCGCGCCGAGGCTTTCCAGCTCCTGCAGGAGCAGACTTTCGAGCCCGCGGGGGCAACTTGCAAACCATTGTTGGGTTTTCATCGGTCGAAACTATAAAGACTCTGGCGCTTATAACAAATTAATGTTGGATGGCTTGATGCCAGATTGGTTACATTGAGACCAAGTGACGACTGAGGAGAAGAGAGCAAAATATGAGAAGACCAAAACGTGATATGAATGACCGCGCCTTCCAGAAGGGCTACCACGCCGGACTGGTCGGACGCTCCGTAGAAACCTGCCCCCACTCAGCTGAAGCACAGCGCCAATTCTGGCTCTCCGGCTGGCGTGAAGGACGCAGTGACCATTGGGATGGTTACACCGGCGTCTCTGGCATGCACAGGGAAATGCAGCAGTAAGCCACTGGACCAGGCCGGCACAACGCCACAAGGTCCTCAACATAATCAATGCAGGCTGCTCTGGGCCAGGTCCAGCAGCTCCCGATTGGCTACCGCAAACATCGCAAAGTCCGGCGCTGGGGCGGCGTGCAGGTCGGTCAGCATATGTTGCCAGCGACTGATCAACGCCTCCTCCTGCTTCATCCAACGCTCTATGCACAGCTCCGCATCACGCTTTTCACAGATATGCTTGAGTGCACCTACCGCGAGTGAACGCTGCTGCCACTCCAGGTCTTCCAAATAGGTATCGCGGGCCAGGGCCTGCCATTCGTTCTCGATCTTGGCCGAGGTAATCTGCGTGGCGAACCAATCCAGCTCCAGCTTCTCGCCGAGCATGAAAAACAGCTCTGCCACCTCCAGCGCGGTGGCCTCCGAGTCACGTGCCGCCTCGATGATACCCATTGCCGCATAGAGGTGCTGGCTGCCTGCTACAAACTGGGCCAATTCACTGTCCACGTTTTGTTTAACCAGGCGCTGGTACCTGTCTCGTACCTCATTCGCCGCCTGGCCGGCAATCAATCCGGGCAGGGCCGATTCCAGCTCGGCAACCCCGGGCTGGAATTCCGCGATAGCCTGGGCCGGGTCCAGCTCGTGGCGCCGGTTGCGCAATAACCAGCGACAGGCCCGTCGCATCAAACGCACCAGCTCGACCTGCACGGCTGTTTGCACGCTGCTTTCAACCTGGAAATCCAGCGCCTCTATCGCCCGCCACTGCTGTGGCAGGTTGAATATATCGCGGGCCGTGACATAGGCTGCCGCGACTTCCGCTATCGCTGCTCCCGTGGAGCCAACCAGGCGCCCGACAAAGCTGACGCCGACCCGGTTGACCATATCGTTGGCGATCTGGGTGGCGATGATTTCACGGCGCAGGCCGTGGCCGTGCACCTCCTCGCCATACTCCTCCAGCAACCTTGGAGGAAATGCCCCTTCAATAGCCCGCGACAGGTAGCTGTCATTGGGCAGGCGGGAGCCACTTAGCTCCTCCTTAAGAATACCCTTGCTATAGGACACCAGGACCGACAACTCGGGGCGGGTCAATCCGGCTCCGGCCATGCGCCGCTCCACCAGCTCTTCCTCTGAGGGCAAGAACTCGAGCTTGCGATCCAGCCTGCCGGATTCCTCCAGCCGCGCAATTATCCTTGCGTATTCCCCGGCCCGATGCGCCGACTCACTTTCCGCCAGACTTATCGCCTGGGTTTGCAAGTAGTTATTGTCCAGCACCAGCTCGGAAACACTGTCGGTCATCTCCTCAAGCAAACGGTTGCGGTGTTTGGCGGTAAGGTCACCCCGGGTCACCACTGAATTCAGGAGAATCTTGATGTTGACCTCATGGTCAGAACAATCGACCCCACCGGCATTGTCAATGAAGTCGGTGTTGCAGCGCCCGCCATTGAGCGCAAATTCAACTCGCCCCAATTGCGTCAGGCCGAGGTTGCCGCCCTCGCCTACCACCCGACAGCGAAGCTCACCGCCGTCTACCCGCAATCCGTCATTGGCCTTGTCGCCAACATCGGCATGCAGTTCGGTGCTGGCTTTAACATAGGTACCGATACCCCCGTTCCAGAGCAGATCAACCGGCGCCTTCAGACAGGCGGTGATCAACTCGTTCGGGGGCAGGGCTTTCTCCTCGATGCCGAAGCGTTCCTGCATTTGCGGCGATATCGGGATCGATTTGGCGCTGCGCTTGAATATCCCACCGCCCTCCGAGATAAGCTCGGCGTTGAAGTCCTCCCAACTGGATCGATCCATGGCGAACAGCCGCTGTCGTTCAGGGAATGTCGCCGCCGAATCCGGGTTGGGATCGATAAAGATATGCAGGTGATTGAAGGCGGCCACCAACTGGATGTGCTCTGACAGCAACATACCGTTGCCAAAGACGTCGCCGGCCATGTCACCAACTCCCACTACCGTGAAGTCGGTCTCCTGGCAATTGATACCCATTTCGCGGAAATGCCGCTGCACTGACACCCAGGCACCGCGCGCGGTAATACCCATCTTCTTGTGATCGTAACCAACACTGCCGCCGGAGGCGAAGGCGTCGCCTAGCCAAAAGCCATACTCTTCAGACAGGGCATTGGCGATATCGGAAAACGTGGCCGTACCCTTGTCGGCAGCCACCACAAGATAGGTGTCGTCCGGATCTTTTCTCACCACCTGCGCTGGCGGGTCGACCTCACCTGCGACCAGGTTGTCGGTGATATCCAGCAGGCCGCGAATGAATATCTGGTAGCAGGCAATACCCTCGGCCTGCAGTTCCTCGCGACTGGCATTGGGCAACTGGCGCTTGCAGACAAAGCCTCCCTTGGCACCGACCGGCACAATAACCGCGTTCTTGACCTGTTGAGCCTTGACCAGTCCCAGAACCTCGGTTCGAAAATCCTCATGGCGATCAGACCAGCGCAGGCCGCCACGGGCAACCTTGCCACCGCGCAGGTGTACGCCCTCTACCCGCGGCGAATAGACAAATATCTCGAAGGCAGGCCGTGGCTTCGGCATGTCAGGGATATCCCGCGGCTGCATCTTGAACGAGAAGTAGCTCTTGCTCTTGCCCTCGGCATCGGTTTGGAAAAAATTGGTGCGCAGCGTGGCCTGAATCAGGGCCAGGTACTGGCGGATAATCCGGTCCTGGCCGAGATTCTCTACCTGCTCAAGCGAGGCTTCCACCCGGTCCAGCACTTCCTGTTCGCGGGAACTGCGCCAACTGTCGTCGCCTTCCAGCTGTGGATCAAAGCGCGTCAGGAACAGCTCGACAATGGAGCCCGTGATGTGAAAATTCTCAGCCAGTGTTTCGGCAATATACTCAGTACTAAAGCCAAAGTTGATCTGCTTCAGGTACTTCGCGTAGGAACGCAACAAGGCAATCTCACGCCAGTTCATCTGCGTGCCCAGCAACAAGCGGTTGAAGGAATCGCTTTCCGCTTCACCGAACCAGATTCGTTCGAAGGCGTCGGTAAATTCGTCGCGCACATTATCCAGGTCTATGTTGCCACCCAGGGAGTAATGCAGGCTGAAGTCCTGCATCCAGTAAACCTCGCCGTCCTTGTCCCTGACACCGTAGGGAGTCTCGGCCAGCACACGCAGGCCCAGGTTCTCCAAAATAGGCAACACATCAGACAGCGGCAGCGATACCCCACGCTGAAACAGTCGGAAGCGCAGCTGATCTTCACCCTCATCCACCATGCGGTAGAAACTCATTTCCAGTGCACGACCCTTTGCCACAGAGATCATGCGGCCGGTATCCATTACCGCCACCCGGGGATCAAATGCGTCGCGGTAGCCAGCCGGGAAGCCGGCGCCGAACTGATCAAAGTACTCAGCACCCAGCTCTTCGCCGTACTCCTCTATAAGCCGCTCGCGGAAACGATCTTCCCAGGACTGGGTGGTGTCGACGATCGCCTGCTCCAACTCCAGCAGGTCGTATTCGATGCGCCGCGAGGGATCCAGCAAGAGCACAAAGTGAATCCGTACCAGGATGGACTCTGTAAAGAACGTCGTAAACTCACTCTCCTGCGCACCCAGCGCATCACAGAGCATGTTCTGGATTTTGATGCGCTTTTCCGTGGTGTAGCGATCTCGCGGCATATAAACCATGCAGTTGAAAAACTTGCCATGCACATCGGGTCGCGCGAACAGGCGTATCTTGCGCCGTTCCTGCAACTGGTTAACCGCGGTCGCCATGCGGTAGAGGTCTTCCTCCGTACCCTGGAACAACTCGTCCCGCGGAAAAAGTTCCAGTACCCGGGCCAACTCACGTCCCTCGTGATTGCTCATATCGAGACCAGACAGCTGCATAACCTCATTAATTTTATTGCGCACAATGGGGATCAGCGTGGGGCTGTCGGAATAGACAGAGAAGGTGTACAGGCCCATGAAGCGGTGCTGCAGAATGACTTCGCCCTGCTCATCAAACTGGTTGACCTCGATATAGTCGGGATAGGCGAAGCGATGTACGCGAGACCGAATACGCGACTTGGAAAAAGTCAGCTGTCGACCCAGCGCGCCCTCTGCCGCAGACTCTTCGATATCCCGGGCCAAATCCAGCCGACCGCTGGTGCCGCGATCCCTGAGCAGGCCGAGCCGGGCTTCCTGGATATCGACAACCTGGCGCTGCTCGCCGCTATGCTGAACTCCCAGGCATTCATAGCCCAGCAAGGTCATATGGTTCTGGTCGACCCACTCCAGGAAGGCAACACTCTCATCGCGCTGCGCCTTTTCCACCTGCGTGTCGGCACCGACCATGGCAATTACCTCGGCCAGCTTTTCGCGCATGGCGGAAAAATCGTCGACCACAGAGGCTACCTCGGCAAGAATATCCTGCAGAGACTCCCGCATCGCATCAATTTCTGCGCGATCGGTACAGCGATCTATCTCGAAATAGATCAAGCTGACCACATCGTTCTCACGCTCGCTGTTGATCGCGGTTATGTTGTCCTGCTCATCGCGCTGCAAACTGAAGTTCTGGCCGTGCAGCTTGTGCACATTGGCAGTACGACGATTCAATTCCCCGCGTGCGGAGTCCAACAGGAAAGGCATGTCCCGCGACATAATGACAACCACCGTGTGGTTGCTTTCCCAGCCGTGTTTTTCGAGATCGGGATTGAAAATCCTTACCTTGGCTTCACCACCATCCCAGTGCTGCAAGGCCCGAAAGGCGCCAAAGATAAAACCGTAAAGGTCGTCTACGCCTACATCGCGCAGGTCTTGAGAAGGGAAACTGCGAAAAAATGTCTTCGCCAGCGCATCTACCGCCACGGCGTGTTCAGCATCGGCGCTACTGGCAACCAATTGCTTCAATTCATGTAGCAGTTTCTTCTTGCCTTTTTCCCAGCCCATCACAACCTCGGTGCGTTTAATTGCTGCGCCAGTTTATCGCGCATATCTATTAAGAATAGTCCATTTGGCCATTCTAGAAGTAGCTATTCATTTCCCCGCAGACCCATGGCCAGCAGCCCATTAGCCTGGTTCAGCCAGGGATTTACTCACCACCTCGAAAACGTCCTTGGACAATTGCGGTAGTTCGGCAATCTGTTGCAAGGTCGCTTGCATCTGCTCGCGCCGGCCCGCATATCGACGCCAGCGCGTCAGCGGCGTTAGCAGGCGCGAGGCGATCTGTGGATTACTGGCATTCAACTCGGTAATCACCTCAAGCAATAACTGGTAGCCAGCCCCATCGGCGCGGTGAAAGTTGCAGGGATTGGCGCTGCAAAACGCGCCCACCAGCGAGCGCACCTTATTAGGATTGCGCATCTGGAAGGCAGGGTGACCCATGAGTTCACGCACGCGCTCCAGATTGCCCGGCTGCGGGCACAGCGCCTGTACCAGGAACCACTGATTAACTACCAGCGGCTCGTGTTGCCAGCGCTGGTAAAAGTCTTGCAGCAATTCACCGCGCTGCGCTTCGCTGCCGCAATTCACCACCGAGGTCAGTGCTGACAGTTGATCGGTCATATTAGAGGCAGCATGATACTGTGCTATCGCCAACTCGATACCGCGCTCACTGGCCAGGGCCAGGTAAGCCAGGCAGGCATTGCGCAAACTGCGGCGAGCAATTTGTTCTGCGCTCGGCTGATAATCCTCGGTGCTGGCCAGGTCCGCATAGCGCTGCTCTAGCAGTTCACCCAGTTCACTGCCGATGGCTTTACGCACACATTCGCGACCCCGGTGTATGGCCTCGACATCGATCTCCTCTGCCAGTTCCGCCAGGTAGTTCTCACTGGGCAGGCGTAACATCTCTGCAACCATATAGGGATCGAGGGATTCATCGCTCAACAGCGCCCGGAATGCATCCAGCAATGCACTGTCCACTGCCCCATCCGCGGCGGCGTCATTGATCACGGCGATGGCCAGTTGCTGACAGGCATCCCAGCGACAAAAGCCATCGCTATCGCGCGCCATGATAAAGGCCAGTTGTTCGCGGCTATAGTTGTAGCTCAACTTCACTGGTGCGGAAAAACCGCGCAGCAAAGACGGCACCGGCCGTTCCGCCAGGCCGGTAAAAACAAAACTCTGTTCTGATTCCGTCAGCTCCAAAACCTGCGAGGTATTATCGGCAGTGTCCGGGTCTGCAGCTTGCCCCTGTAATGCCAGCGGCAAGTCACCCGCCTCACCCAACAGGCCAATAGCGACCGGAATATGAAAGGCTGCCTTGTCATCCTGCCCAGGCGTTGCCGGGCAAGTCTGGCTAAAGCTCAGGCGGTAATTACCCGCGGCCTCATCCCACTCATCACTGACAACCAGTCGCGGTGTTCCGGCCTGGCTGTACCAGCGGCGAAACTGTGTCAGGTCGCGATCGCCGGCAACTTCCATTGCGGCCAAAAAGTCATCGCAGGTTACGGCCTGGCCATCGTGCCGCTCGAAGTAAAGATCCGAGCCGCGCCTGAAGGCCTCCGCGCCCAGCAGGGTGTGCAGCATGCGCACCACTTCGGCACCCTTTTCATAAATCGTGACCGTATAAAAGTTGGAGATTTCGATATAGGAATCTGGCCGCACCGGGTGCGCCATGGGACCGGCATCCTCGGCAAACTGCACGCTGCGCAATAGCGCCACATCTTCTACCCGCTTGACTGTGCGCGAGCCCATGTCCGAGGAAAATTCCGCATCACGATAAACCGTGAAGCCTTCTTTCAGGCTGAGCTGAAACCAGTCACGGCAGGTCACACGATTACCTGACCAGTTGTGAAAATATTCGTGGGCAACCACCGCTTCGACCCGCTGGAAGGCCTGGTCAGTCGTCGTCGAATGATGCGCCAACACGCAGGAGGTGTTGAAAATATTCAGGCTCTTGTTTTCCATCGCCCCCATATTGAAGTCATCGACCGCCACGATATTGAATATATCCAGGTCGTATTCCCGGCCAAACACGGTCTCATCCCAGCGCATGGAATTTTTCAGGGCGAGCATGGCATGATCACACTTGTCGAGATCCTTGGGCTCAACAAAAATCTTCAGGGCCACCTCGCGGCCACTGCAGGTGGTAAAGCTGTCCTCAATGCAGGCGAGGTCGCCGGCCACCAGTGCGAACAGGTAGGCAGGCTTGGGAAAAGGATCCTCCCAGACTGTCCAGTGGCGCTGTTCATCGGCGCCGCTATCGACCAGGTTGCCATTGCTCAGCAGCACCGGGTAGCGCTCCTTGTCTGCTTCCACCCGCACCGTGAACACAGCCATGACGTCCGGCCGATCCAGGTAATAGGTGATCTTGCGAAAACCCTCGGCCTCGCACTGGGTGCAAAACATGGTGCGGGATTTGTACAGACCTTCCAGCGAGGTGTTGTCCTGGGGCTGGATACGGGTCACGCAGTAGAGCTCGAATTCAGCCGGCGACTCGGCAATGTGCAGGCTCTCAGGCCCTACACTGTATTCAGACTCGGCCAGCGCTCGCCCATCGATCTCCAGTTGCAGAAGCTCCAGTTCCTGCCCGTGCAGTTCCAGTGGCGCCGACTGATCGGCCGCCGGGTTGCGGCGCAGCGAAAGCCTCGACCTGACCACCGCGTGGTCCTCGTGCAGTTCAAACTCCAGCCGCGTGGCATCAATCAGGTAGGCCGGGGGCTGGTAGTCCTTCAGGTAAATTGCACTGGGCTGTGCGTCTCTCATCGTGCTTTCCTTTTTTTGTTCAGGCGGCGCTGAGGGCCAGGTGATAGCCCCCGTACTTGCGCATATTGATAACACCGGTATCGAATATCAGGTACTGGCCCTTGATGCCCTTGAGCAGACCCTCGACCTGCGGAATTTTGTCGAGGTTGTGGGAGACAACCTTGCTGGGGTATTCCGACACCGGGTAATTAAAGTTGAGCGCGGACTCGGCCTTGAGATGGGTAATCGCCTGCAGTCCGAAGCGGTCTTGCAGGGCCGTAATTTCCGCACTGGTTTGTTCAAACAACTGGTCGCGCTCCGCAGCCAGGTCGACATCGTCCACCTGGCCTTTCAGCATTGCTCGCCAATTGGTTCTGTCATTGATATGCGATTTAAACGCGGTTTCAACCAGACCCGATTGCAGTCTTGTCTGCACCCTGAAGATCGGCAGTGCCTGCACCGCGCCCTGGTCCATCCAGCGGGTAGGCACCTGGCTGAAACGGGTAATGCCCACCTTCACGCCAGAGGTGTTGGCCAGGTAGACAATATGGTCGATCATGCAATTGGCCTCACCCCACTCCGGCTCCCGACAGGTACCCTGATCATAGTGGCAGCGCTCCGGACTCATGATGCAAGTGTCGCATTGGGCCAGGCGGGTAAAACAGGGGTAGCAATAGCCCTGGCTAAAGCTCTTCTTGGTCTTGCGGTCGCAATGGATACAGCTGATCTCCCCGCCGAATGACAGCTGCAACTGAGAGCCGATCAGGGGGTTCATATCGACTTGCTCATCGCCCAGGGGCAGGCCGTAACCTACCGTGTCATCGTGCCGCGTGACCATCTTGCGCAATTGACCTTCAGCTAATAGTTGCGGCACTACGTGTCCTCCCTGGGGTCGGTGTCTTGTTGTGGCTGCGGATTTTCTGTCTCGGTCCAGCGCAGTGTCTCGCTAAGCTCATCGTCGCACTGCTGGCCTGCCTTGTGGCCGCGATCAATAAAGCCGACACGCTGGTCCTCGGGTTTATGTATTTCGTCGTAGGCAATCACCGCCTGCATACAGTGCTGGCGTTGCTCGGCACTCATTTCACGGCCGTCGGGCCAATGGCCGAGTTCCAGCGCCCGCTTGAAGCTGGCATGCATTTCAGGCGTCAGTTGATTGACCAGGTCCTGGTATTTCACTGCAGCCCTCCTTCTACCCTGCGCCGCCACAGGGCCAGGGGCACTGCCGCCGCGCAGCCCAGCAGCAAACCGCCCAAATGGGCAGCATTGGCGATGCTAAAACCAAACATTTCCGTGGGCACGACCATACAGAGTACTAACCAGACCAGCATGAAAACGATAATGCCCTGGGGCACCGCCAGGCCACGGCCGGGCGACAGCATATTGTACACCCAGCAAAAGCCGAGCAAGGCATAGACCACACCTGACATACCCCCAAACAGGGCGGGGCCGCCATAGTAAAACTGGGCCATATTGGAACCAATGCCGCAGAGTGCGACCAGCAGTAGTAACAGCCCGCCACCCAAACGCTGCTCAATCAGCGCGCCCAGTTCCCAGGTCCAGAGGCTGTTAAAGGCGATATGCAGCCAGCCAAAGTGCAGGAACACCGGGGTGAGTAAACGCCAGTACTGCCCTTCTGCTGGGAGGAACAGCAGTTGCCCGTCTCGAATAAGAAAATCGCTATAGGTGAACAGGCTTATCCAGCTAACAGGTGCCTGCAGGTAAACCAGCAGGAACCCCGCCACGCTGAGCACAATAAGCCCAAGGGTAGCCGGCACCGCACGCAGCAGCTCTGCTGCACTATTGAATTGATGAGGCACGATTGATTCGACTTACTCTACCAGAGAGTTGCTCCAGCGCAGCTTGTCTCGACAGCTGGCGTAAAAATTGTGCTCCCGGGGATGGATCAGGACCAACTGGTGGGTCTTCTTGTAGATCTGCACAGAATCGCCGGGTCGCGCCGTCATGTTGACCTGCCCATCGCAGGTAACCGGCGGGTGAATGCTGTTGCCCTCGGCAATATCAATGCGGATATTGCTGTTGCCATCCACCACGATGGGCCGGCTGCTGAGCGTGTGCGGGAACATCGGCACCAGCACCACCGCATCCAGCGCCGGGTGCATAATCGGTCCGCCGCCGGACAGGGAATAGGCTGTGGAACCTGTGGGTGTGGAAACGATAAGGCCGTCGGCACGCTGGCGATAGACAAAGATGTCATCGACATAGAGATCGAACTCAATCATCTGCGCCGAGGTGCCGGAGTTAACCACGACGTCATTGAGGGCATCCGCGGCGCCGACTTTCTCTCCATCGCGCGTCACCATCACATCGAGCAGGAAGCGATGCTCACTCTCGTACTCGCCGTCGAGCACCTCCCCGACCTTGAGCTCAATATCATCCGGGCTGATATCGGTTAGGAAACCAAGCCGGCCGCGGTTCACACCCAATACCGGCGTGTCGTACTTGGCCATGGTGCGCGCGGCACTAAGCATGCTGCCGTCACCACCGACCACGATTACCAGGTCACAGCTGGCACCGATTTCATCGCGACTGGCCTGCACAACATCACGCCCGTCCAGCAGTTTCGCCAACCTCGGCTCCACCATCGCATCGAGATTACGCGCGCTGGCCAGCTGCAAGAGGCTGTCGAGGGTGTCCACGGAACTCTCGTGCCGACCCCGGCCAATGAGACCAATCTTTGAAAATTTATCTGGCATCGACCTATTATAGCCCTGAAGCCGTGGCGGAAGGCGAGATGCCGAAACAAATCTATATACATTCCTGTGTGCGGGACCTGGCCTGGGCCGGTTTCTCGCCACTCCTGATCAAGACCCATCGCATGAGCGGTGCCGGCCTGCCCTGGACGGCGTATTGGGCGCAAAAGCTCAAGGAGCTGGACCAGGATCCCGCCCCGCTGCTGGAGCACCTCGATAAGGCCCAGTCTAATCGGCTCGGCATCTACTACGAATCTCTCTGGCATTACCTGTTACAGGAGGATCCCGACACTGAGTTGCTGGCTCACAACCTGCCGATTCGCGACGAATCACAGACTATTGGTGAATTTGACTGCCTGTTCTACTGCCTGCGGCGCAAGATCCACGTCCACCTGGAACTGGCGGTAAAGTTTTACCTGGGTGTCGCCAGCGATAATATCTGGCTGGGCCCCGGTCGTCAGGACCGCCTGGACCTGAAACTGGAGCGGCTGCTGCAGCACCAGAGCCAGCTCGGGCAACACCCGGCGGCGAGAGAGCCATTGCTGGCGCTGGGCATCCAGAGCTATGAAAGCAGGATTGACCTGAAAGGCTACCTGTTCAGCCCCGGGGAAGGCATGAGCACACCACAGGGCTACAATCCGGAAAACCCCCTGCAACACTGGCATTCAATCGACCAATTCCTGGCCCTGCCCCCACTACCCCAGGACTGGATTGGCTGGCAAAAGATCCCGCGCAAACGCTGGTTATCGCCATTCCTGGCCAATGAAGGCAAACCCGAACACTGGGACAGCCTGAGCGCCGCCCTGGAACAACGCTTTGTCAGCGGCAAACGCCCGGTGCAGGTAGCCGCCTGCGACGACGCCGGTGTCGAGCAATACCGCTGCTTTGTAACCGGCCCGAACTGGCCCGCAGACAACGCTGCACCTTCTGGGGACTAAAATGAACATTATTGGCCGCGCACCAATTGATCCCGTTATCTTCTACACAGGCAAGCTCACCGGTTACACAGTGTGGGGCGTCTGGGTGCTCTCGGCAACGGGAGTAGCTGACTTCACTGTGTTAGCGGTACACATACTCCAGCAATTTTCATTCATCACTTTTGGGGCTGGACTGATTCTGGTGATCTTCAGCCTGATTAACCTGGGAAAATCTACCAGGCTTGGGCTTCCGGACGAAGATACCGAGCTACAGACGAATGGCCTCTACCGGTTCAGCCGCCACCCCATGTACCTGGGTTTTCATCTGTTCACGCTCTCCGCGATGCTGCTTACATTGAACCCTTTCGTAATCTTCGGCGGCGCCTACAGCGTTGTGGTCTATCACTACATTATCAAAGCGGAGGAGCAATTTTTGGATCAACGCTTCGCTCAGGCGTATGAGAACTATAAGCAGCAAGTGAGAAGATATCTTTGAGTTCTGGGGACAGTTCACTAATCTAGATAAGTGAACTGTCCCCGTAAAGCGCCTGCGGCGTTTCTGTGTAAAGCGCCCGCGGCGTGTCTCTGTGAATCGCAGGCATAAAAAAACCGCCTGCGGGCGGTTTTAATAAATGGCGGACCGGACGGGACTCGAACCCGCGACCTCCGGCGTGACAGGCCGGCATTCTAACCAACTGAACTACCGGTCCACGGTAGCGTTCTCTTGACGAGAAATCTCGGAGCGGTTGGTGGGTGATGACGGGATCGAACCGCCGACCCTCTGCTTGTAAGGCAGATGCTCTCCCAGCTGAGCTAATCACCCCCGTTTCCGAGACCGCGCATTATAGAGATTTCCTCTATGCTGTCAAACACTTGCGGAAAATAAGCTGGCGCGGCTCCAGCGCCTTATAAGACGGGGGAATTACAGGTAAAATGCCCGCCCTATGGAGATCTATAAAGAGTTTCATTTCGAGGCAGCGCACCGCCTGCCAAACGTACCCGATGGGCACAAATGTGCGCGCCTGCACGGTCATTCCTTTCACGTCAGGATTGTACTCAGTGGCAAGGTGGGTGCGGACAGCGGCTGGGTCATGGACTTCGCCGAGCTCAAAGCCGCCTTTGCACCGCTGCACGACCAGCTCGATCATCGCTACCTGAATGATATCGACGGCCTCGACAATCCCACCAGCGAGAACATCGCCCGCTGGATCTGGCAACGACTGGCACCCCAACTGCCCGAGCTGAGCAGCGTCGAAATCCGCGAAACCTGCACCTCCGGCTGTATCTACCGGGGCTAGACCTGGTTAAAAGGCTTAATAGCGACGCAAAATCATGGCGGTAGCACATTTTTCAAGGTTATTCACATTATTTTTTCAACAAAAAAAGTTTCACATACTTAGGAACCGCTTTAAATTTAAAGCATCATGTAATGGCTATAACTTATTGATTATTAAGACAATATAGCTATTGGACAAAATTTAATCAATCTGTCATGCAGGGCAGCAGTACTGCGCCGGCAGAGGTGTTTAACAATTTACCCACTGACTTATCCACAGATTCTGTGGACAACCCGGGAAGCCATATGAACCTGATCGACTGGTTGTCACTGGCCGGCGTTTGTCTGCTCGGCGCCATGTCGCCAGGGCCCAGCCTGGCCGTCGTGGTCAAGCACACCTTGCGCTCCGGCGCCGGCTCTGGCATCCAGGCCGGCCTCGCCCACGGCAGCGGCGTCGCACTCTACGCGGTGGTAGTGGTTTCAGGGCTGGCGCTGGTCATCACCGCATCGCCCCTGCTCTATCAAAGCATCCAATGGGCCGGTGTGGCCTTCCTGCTTTACCTCGGCTTGCAATCATTGCGCTCCAGTGGCGCGGCAATGCTGGATAGCAGTGAGGCCAGTGGCAAATTACAGGGCCCGGCCGTGCAGGGCTTCACCGTCGCCTTTCTCAACCCCAAGCTGGCGGTCTTCTTCCTGGCCCTGTTCAGCCAGTTTTTGCGTCCCGAAGCCGCACTGACCGAGAAGACACTGATGGTGGCAACAGTCGGCAGCATCGACGCGCTCTGGTATTGCACTGTCAGCCTGTTGTTGGCCAGACCTGGCATTCTGCAGCGGCTGCGTGCCTCGCAACAGCTTATTGACCGCCTGTTCGGGATTATCCTGATCGCCCTGGCGATCCGGGTAGCTATTACCTGAGGCTTATCAGTGGATTGATGGCGGGCGCTCTGCCATTACCAGGGCCTGCATTCGCAGCCCCAGCATAATGACGTGACCGCGCTCGCGCTCCAGGCCGTCGATGCTGTATTCAAAGCGGAATTGGCGCCATACCCGCCAACGGCCGGCATCATCGCGACTCAGGGACAAGCGCTGCACGGCAACGCTTTCGTCCAGCAACTGCACTTCCTCCCGACGACAGGCCTGGCGCGCGGCATCCAGCGCCAACTCGCGCACCCGCAGGGCCTGGAACAGGTATAAGCCATAGCCCAGCAGGCACAGGAAAACGACTACTTCACCCAGCTCGAGGGTCATTGTCCGGGCTTTTTAAGGCGTCGTAATACGACCTGGAAGGTCAACAGGTATTCCTCTCCCACATGGAGTCGTCCGCTGACGAAGGTCATGGACCCGGTGCGCTTGACCACCTCGCCACTGCCTTCAACCCAGTCGCCCAGCTTCGCCCCCGCCAGGAAGTCACTGCTGAAACTGATCGTTGCACAGTTTTCCTGCACCCCGCTCAGGGCCAGTATGGTCGCCGTGTAATCGGCAAAGGCCATTAATACCCCACCGTGTACCGTACCGATGCCATTACATACCTGCTCAGTGGCAGGAAAGCCCGTAGTCAGACCTGCTTCCGACTTCTGGTAATAAAAGGGACCCATGTGATCTTCGGCCGGGTTGATGCCGACCAGGGTCTTGTAGCCTTCAGGTATGTCTGCCAATGCTTATTCCTTGAGTTGGCTGATAATGCCGCGCCAGCTCTCGTCGGGCAGGGCGTAGGGAGCATATATGCTCAGACGCGTTGCCCTGTCGCCGTACTTCTGCCGCAGTTGAGGCGCTATGGTATCGGGCTCCCCGCAAACCGCAAAGGCTTTGAGGAAATCATCATCGATCAGGCCGGCCATGTCCTCCCAGCGGCCCTGCTTTGACAGCTTGTTCAGTTCCGGTTGCAGTGCCTCGTAGCCAATGGCTTGCATGGGCGGCAGGTAGGCTGGCGTCGAGCCATAAAATGCCAGCAGCCCGCGCACCGTTGTCTCCGCCGCCCGATACTCCTCCTCGCTGGAACCGGTGACGCAAATGCCGGCGATTTGCAGGATGAAGTCATCCTCGGACCTACCCGCCTGCTCCAGCCCACGCTGTAGCGAGGGATACTGTTGCTGTTCCAGGAATGGCAGTGTGTTAAAGGGGTGCACGATTAAGCCATCCGCCACCTCCCCCGCTATTTCGGTCATGCGTGGCCCCATCGCTCCAAGCAGTATGGGCGGCGGCCCGCAGTCCAGGGGGCCGGGATTGAACATGGGGGTCATCAGGGTATGGCGGTAGAACTGCCCCTGGAAATCCAGGGGCACGTCATGTTGCCAGCAATTAAAGAAGGCCTTCACCGCCTGGATGTACTCGCGCATACGGGTGGCCGGTGGATTGAATTCAATGCCGAAGCGCTTCTCTATATGCGCCCGCACCTGCGAGCCGATCCCCAGCATGAAGCGGCCACCGGAAAAACGTTGCAGATCCCAGGCCTGGTAGGCGATGTGTGAGGGATTGCGCGGAAACGCCACGGCGATGCCGGTGGCGATGGTCATCTCGGGGCAGTGTTCCGAGGCTATCGCCAGGGGCAGGAACGGGTCACCGGGGCCTTCCAGGGTGTAGAGCCCATCGTAGCCAATATCGCGAAGCCGCCTGGACTCCTCGGCAGCCTGCCCTAACTGGGCATAGAAAGGTCCGTCTATGTGCATGCCTGAATCTACTTCTGTGCGCGGGGTCCTTGCTACAATTTCACTGTGCGAAGCTATTGTCAAACAGCGAGGCGAACAGCAACGCGAATACAATATCCTGGTTCCCCTGCCTGGCCCGGGGTGCCTTGATTAAGGTCCTGCGTCGGCTGGCGGAGTTTGTTACCATGTGCGCGTTTTCCTTTCGAGACCTGACATGACTCGCATACTCACGACCCTGGCGCTGCTGATTGTGGCGGCCTGTAGCTCAACTCCCACTGCCAATCCGACCCTGCACCCCTATGAAATCGACCGGGAGCGCCTGCAGGCAAATCCGATAAAGACGGTGATCATTGCGCCCATTAACCTGGGTGGCCCGACCAGGAAGTACCTGCGGGAACATGAACCCCTTCTCGACAGGATGGTCCAGAATTACCTGGAAGAACACGGATACAAGGTTCTGCCAGCACGTGCCTTCGAGCAGAAATGGAAGACGGCCATGCGCGTTTACGGCAACCCGGTTGATCCCAGCACCGGCAAGATGAACCAGAAGTCCTTCGTCCAAAGCCTGGTCAGCGTGCGCGATGCGCTGATGGAAAACGAACGCCCGGACGCCCTGGTCTTCACTGAACTGCTGGAACAGGAAGTGCCCTTCTCCGGCGGCATGAAGCACCTGGCCCGCTGGCATGGCGTGTCGCGCAAGCCGACCTTGCAGGGCCCCGGTGACGGCGTTTCAGCCGGCTTTGACTGGAACCGTCCGGCCAAGGCAGCCTCACTGCGGGTGTTTGTCTACGACATGGACCTGCAGCGGGTATTCACCAGCATCGGTGGCCTGGATATGCTGCAAGCCATAGACACTCGCTCCAGTTCAGGCAAGTTCGTGCGCCGCCGCAGCATCCTGGAAAACCGGGACCACCTGGAAGAAGGGATCAGTCTCGCTTTTTACCCCTTCATTGACTGGAAAGACTATCCCGGCGCGGATTAATTCAGAAAATTTCCAGGCCGCGCTCAATACACCACATGGCAGAGAGCGACCCCAGCAGGTAGACCGGCACCGGCAGCAGCTCTTGTTGCCGGCTCGCCAGCAGGGGTTTTAACAAGACCCAGGCCGCCACCGCCAGCGCAATAAAGGCCAGCTGCCCCAGCTCAATACCGATATTAAAGAACAGCAGGGCCAGTGGCAGCTCCGCCTGGGGCAAGCCGACTTCCGCCAGCGCGCCGGCAAAGCCCATGCCGTGCAGCAAGCCAAAGCCCGCTGCCAGCCACCAGGGATAACGGCGGAACCAGCCCGCTCCCTCGCTGCGAGCCAACTCCAGGGCGAGCACAAATATACTCACGGCAATAGCGAATTCCACCAGCGCAACCGGATACTCGATGTAGCCCAGGGTGACCAGCGACAGGGTCACGCTGTGGCCCACGGTGAAGGCTGTGATGGTCCACACCAGGCGGCGCCCCCAACCCACCAGTAACAGCAGCCCAAACACAAACAACAGGTGATCGATGCCACCCCAGATATGCTCTGCACCCAGCGCGCTGTATTCACGCATCACGTCAACGGCGGTGGGCTCGTCGGGCACTTCGAAGCTGTTTTGCTCGCCATTGAGCAGGGTCTGGTAAAAGTAGCCGTCGCGGGTTTCCAGTGACAACAGCACCGCCGCCTGGTTTTCCAGCAGGCCGCTGACGCCCAGCGTGCGATGCAACAAGCCACCCACACATTGCATACGCCAGCTACTGACCACGCCGGTGCCTTCCAGGTCACCCGCCGCTTCGGCTTCCACCGTACAGTTATCCGGGAACATTGGCCGCAGCGGAACCTTGCTGACTCGTTGGGCCGGCGTTTTCCAAATCACGTTGTACTGGTCCTGCTCCAGCTCAATTAGCCGCAACAATGAGGGCGCGAAACGATGGGCCTGGGCATCGACCGCCAGTAGCAATGGCAATAACAGCGCCGCGGCCCTCATAAAAGGCACTGCGGCTTTTAGCATGGTATTCAAACCCGTCATCACAGTATTACCTCGTAGCGCTGGCGTAATTCTGCCACCGCCTCGCGCAGTGCCTCGCGTTTGTATTGCAGCTCGAGATCCCGGCGCAGCTGGTCACTGACCTCTTCCAGTCGCGCCTCACGCGCAGCCTCCATGGCATCGATCCAGACCAGGTGCGAGCCGTAGGTCGATTCAATCGGCCCCACCCAGGTCTGTGGTCGCGGTGCTGCCGCTTCCAGGTTGAGTACGAAGGCGGCACCAAAATTCCGCGCCAACTGGGCTGGGCTCTGGGCCGCGAAGCGATAACCTGGCAGGAACGGTGAACTGAATTGTCGGGCAGCCTCGGCACTCAAGTCCTGGGCTTCAATCTGCTGCAACAACAGCTCTGCTTCCGCAGCGCGCTCCCGACTCAGAAACACTTGTTCGATAGAGTAGCGCGGCGGCCGCATCAATTCCTGACGACGCTGGCCAAAGGCCTCACTAATAGCCTGCTCATCGACAGCAACAGGCGCTTGTCGCGCCAATAAAATCTGCTCCATGATCTGAATAAGCCGCCGCTTGACCACTTCATCGCCAAGGTGAAGCTCCATGCGCAAGGCTTCACGATAAAGCTCCTCCTCGCTTCGGCCCTCGGCCAAACGCAGAAAATGCATATTGCGCACCAGGCGCTGTCTCACCACTTCGTCATAGCGATGCAACTCCAGCACCAGCGCCTCCTGGAACAGCATTTCCCTGTCCAGTTCGGCGGCGACCATGGCCTCCAGTTGATCCGGTGCGGGCATCTGCCCGGTAGTGGTGAACCACTGGCGCCTGAGACTTTCCACCTGGCTGTCGGCGAGCGGCCCCACACTGGGCGGTGGCACTGGATCCAGCCAGCGCTGCAGGTAGAACAAGGCCGTGCCAATCAACAGGAAATGCAGCCAGGGCCGGTTTAATCGTGCGAACATAAAAACTCTTATCTCTGCCGTGTGTTAATCAGGGTCGATACCATATCGGTGAGCTCACCGCCCGCTCCTGGATTTGCGGACGGTGCTCCGCTGCGCAACAGCCCTCCAGGCCTTCATCAATCGTGGCTGGCCTGGCGCAGTCGACTCCCCTGGCCGCACAGATATGCTGGCTCCAACGGCAGCTGGGATTCTCCACCGCCCGGGCATAGTAATAGGCCAATTGCCCGGCCTTGAATTCGGGGTCCTGCCAGACACTGCACAGCTGATCGAAGCCAGGGCCTCTCGGTTGACAGCTTTGCAGGTCGACACTGGCGCCGTTGTCAGCATCACCGGCCACGTCATAGACCCGTTCATGCCCTTTGCCCTCAGCGTCTACCCAGCCTTTTATTATTTGCAGGCGCTGCAAGGGCAAGCCGGGCTGCGCCAGGGTGCCGGGGTCGCGCCGGGCCGTTACTGCAATGTTTGGCGCGCTGGCCAGGGCCTGCAGTTCGCCACCCATGGGCACACCATCGCGATAACCCTGGGCGACAAAATCCAGATCGCCACAGACACCCGGGTTAATGTCGGCACCGGCAAACAGTCGCAATTCAATACGCGGACCACTGGTGGCATAGGTCTCGCGCCGGCGCATGGCATCGAACAAGGCATCGCGGCTGTTTTCAGAAGCCCATACCGCGGCCAGGCCGCCCGGATTGAACTCGGGATCATCCACCAGCCCCGGCGGCACTTCTTCGTCGGCCGGCACACCGGCGCCGCCGTGACCGTAGAACGGCTTTTCGCTGACCGCCCCGGCCGCGCCCAGATGCGTATCAGTGCTGCCGATAAAGCCCGGCTGGAAGGGATTGCTGCCAATGGCCTGCTGCTGGCGCAGGCCATCGCGCAACACCTCGCGCATGAATCCGTCCTCAGGCTGTGGCGGCTCGCTAGACCAACTCTGGAACTTACCGCTGAACTTGTCATAGGGTAATTGCTCAAAGGCGCAGAGTTCATCCTCGCTCACACCGGCAGCATAAAAACATTCGCTGGCGCCCTTGTGCTGCAACAGCTCCACCAGGGTTTCAAAACGACGCCGGGTATCGGCATCCTCCCGCTCAAGCGGGCTCCCATCCGGGCGCCGCAGCTGGAACATATAGCCATCGCTGAGATTGGAATTATGCGGAATAACAATAACGTCACAACGACCATCCGCCTCAATACAGGCCTCATCCAGTTGCTGGTACAGGGTGGGCGCCAGTTTATTACTGTCTATAAAACTGATCGGTAGCGCCGGGACCTCGGCATTGCGAAACACGACATTGCGATGGGTGTTCCCCAGGTTCTCTGAAGCGCCGGTCCATTCATAGGCGACAAAGCTGGTGAACTGACAGTCGGCGCTGCGATCATAAGCCTGCTCGGCGCTGGCCTGCATCTCCGCCCAGGGTCCCGCTGCTGCCTGTCGGCACAGTTCGCCATCGTCACCACACAGACCCAGCCGATTGCCCATGGCGGCGCTTGTATTGAACATAAAAAACGACAGTCGCGGCCACCAGCGATAGGCCCGACAATAAAAACTGTCGTGACCGGCCATGGCGGGATTGGTGCAGATCTCTACCTCGCCCAGCAACTCGGCATGATCGGTGACCGCGGCAAAGTCCAACGGTCGCTGTAACTGCATGCTGCGTACCGGCACGCCCTCGCGCCAGGGTTGAATGCCCAGCGTGGCGCCGCGGGCGAAGTCATAGGCCTGCGTCGGCGTGGTGCGGGTATCCTGGGTACTGGCATCGAGGCTGTAACGGGTGTGCACGTGCAGGTCGCCCCAGTACAGCTGCCTGAGCGGATCGTGATCGGCGCAGGGCTGGCGGGTTTCGCTGTAATCCCTGGGCGGACTGTCCTGTGCAAATACTGGCAGCGAAGAAGCCAGCAAGACAGCCAGCAAGAGAGCCAGGAAAAACCCAGTCGCCAATGCCAGCCGGGAGTGCGGCCGGCGCGAACAACTAGTCGTCATACTGTAGGGTTTCGCCCTTCATCTGCGCTTCAACCGAACCCAAAAGGTCGGCCTGGCTCATCATGCCCGCGTTCCAGGTGGCAATATAATTGAGACTGTCGGCGACCGTGTGATCACGGGCGTAGAGAATCATTTCCTTGGTGCCACGCACGGCCAGTGGTGCCTTGGCGGCGATGTCATGGGCGATGGCATCGACCCCGGCCAACAAATGTTCGCGGTCGCTGAAGACACGGTTTACAAAACCCAGCTCGCGGGCCTCCTCCGCATCCATGCGCCGGCCGGTATAGGCCAGTTCGCGCATCATGCCGTCACCGATCAAGCGCGGCAGACGCTGCAGGGTGCCGACATCGGCGGTCATGCCCAGATCGATTTCCTTGATGGCAAAGTAGGCATCCTCGCTGCAGTAGCGCATATCACAGCAACTGGTCATATCGACGCCACCACCAATACAGGTGTTGTGGATTGCCGCCAACACCGGCTTGCGGCACTTCTCGATAGCACTGAGATTGTTCTGCATTTGCAAAACCTTGAGGCGCAATTGTTCCCGGCGACGACCGGCTTCCTGTTCCTGGTCGATCAAGCCGCCAAACATTCCCAGGTCGATTCCGGCGCAAAAATGCTTGCCGTTGCCTGCCAGCACCACCACCCTCACCCGGGGCTCGGCGTCCAGCCATTCAAAACAGGCCTGCAGCTCCTCCCACATGGGGGCATTCATGGAATTGGCTTTATCGGGTCGGTTCAGGAATACCGTCGCCACCCCGCCCTCGAAGCTGAGGTCCAGGGTTTCATAGCCCGGCAATGCCGGTGCTGTGTCCGTTCCGGTTTTAAGCTGTCCAGTCACTGACATAATCTTTCACCTCCCGTGCAGGTAGATTCTTGGCGCGCCCATCGCGGCTGCCAAAATACAGAAAGCCGACAATGCTCTCATTGTCGGCGAGATTGAGAGCGCCGGCGACCAGCGCGTCTTCGGCGTAAGTCCCGGTGCGCCAGATACCGGCATAACCCTGTGCGTCGGCTGCCAGCAACATGCTGTGGGCGGCACAGCCGGCCGAAATCAGTTGTTCATGAGGCGGCACCTTGGGGTGCTCGCTATAGCGGCAGATCACCACCACCAGCAGCGGTGCCCGCAATGGTGCCTGCCGCGCCTTCTCCTGCGCCGCCGCATCCGCCTCGGGCTTGTTCTTTAGCAGGGCTGATACAAACACCTCACCCAGCGCCTCGCGGGCTGCACCCTCAATAAGCAGGAAGCGCCAGGGCTGCAACCAGGCGTGATCCGGGGCCCTGAGCGCCGCGCGCAACATATAGTCGAGACTGGTTGGGTCCGGGCCCGGCGCGGTCAGGCGCGGGGCAGAATTGCGCTGCAGCAGATGCTGGATCATTTCGTTCATGGCGCGAGATTATAGCGTGGCACCAAGGAATATGTTCATGAATCCCGCATCTTCCGGATGCTCGTCCACATTACTACACCAGCGACTCAGTTCCGCCGCCGATACCGGTACCAGCCGGTGTTCAATATGGTCGACTATGGCAAAGGGCAGCTGCAGCTCTTGCAGGGTCGCGATCAATTCGGCGCCGCTGCTGCCCGCCGCGCGCAGCGAACGCGGGGTCAGCTCAATGATCATGCGCAGCGCTTTGCCGCTGGCTTTCAGCACCGGCAGCAAACCCTGCACCACCTGGTGCTCGGCGCCCTGGGTATCGATCTTGACCAGATTCAGGATCGGCGGCGAGTCACCGAACCATTCGGCACCGGACACCATATCAACCGGCACGGACTCCCGCGGCTGGTCTTCGAGGAAGAGCTGGTGGTCACCCAGGTTGTCCGGATGCAGGAACAGTCGTCCACTGCCGGAGCTTGTCGACAGGGCTGCCTGCACCGGCGTGATGCGCCCGGCAAAGCCGTTGAGTTCAGCATTGGCAAGCAACAGCTGGAAATTGCGCGGCTCTGGCTCGAAGGCATAGACCCGGCCCGCTTCACCTACACAGTTAGCTGCCAGCACCGAGAAGTAGCCAATATTGGCGCCGGCATCCAGAAAATTGTCGCCCGGCTGCAGGCATTCCAGCAGCAATCGGGTTTCATAGGGTTCCCATATACCCTGCTCGCGAATGCGCGTGGAAATATGGATATCGGGATCGTGATGCGTTCGCAGTCGCAAGCCCTGCTTGAGTCCGGGCACGGTCAGCGGATAGCCGCTATCGTTCTCAGCGGCCACGGGCAGACTTTAGCTGCGCGGCCGTCACCGGTTCACCGCTTTCGTAGTAGAGTTTTTGCGCCAGGGTGACATCGCGTAATTGCTTCTGCATGACCCTGCGGATTAACAGCACATCGAGCAGGCGCCCCAGCCAGCCCAGTCCGACCTCGTAGCGCATGCGGTTGTGCAGGAAGACCCGGTCATCTTTTTCTACCAGGCCATAATCAAAGAAGTGTTGTCGCAGCGGCGGGATAGGACCGCGCTCGCCCCGGTGCAGCCGCAGGGTAAAGCCCTCCCCCTCGCGCCACTCGGTCACGGTTTCGTCCAGCACCAGGGACTTGCCCTGCACCACCCTGCGGCTGGCGCCGAGGCCGGCCTGTGCAGCCGTGGTGAATTCCACTGAACTCAGCCCCTGCACATAATGATCGGGCACTGACAGGTCGCGCAGACGCTGCCAGGCGTCGGCGGCACTGAGCATAACTTCGAATTCAGCACTGACGGTTGTTAGGGTAATGGGCGCAGCCTCTATTTAGCTGCGCAGGAAAATACTACAAGCGAGTGATTACTGCCAGCCGACCGTGTCGGCGAAATCCGCGGCGTATTGCACAATCCATTCCCTGGCCGCCTCTTCGCTGCTGAGCATGCGACCCTGCTTCTCGCGCATGTCGCGGCGATAGTCCTCAATCTGGCAAAACTGGGCGACCATGCGAGCCTTGAAGGCTTCCTCGACGTCGGTAAACTCCACGCCGACTTCAAAACCCTCGCTCACTTCCCGGCACCAGGCGACACTGCCGCTGGCCGCATAGTCCGGCCAAACCTGGGGCATGGAGATATTCATTCGAGAGCCGATTGAGATGGGATGCAACAAGGTGAAGGCAAGACCTCCAGCCGAGATATTGACCATGCTGACCATGTTGGCTTCCGGCTCTGCCGGCGGTTGGGACTCTGCGACAGCTTCGCCGTCGGCATAGGCCTGTGACTCATCGACGGCAATATCGATGGGCACGCAGGTGGGGTGACGTATAAATTTGCGCATACCGCTTGCCTGTCTTGCTAAAAGTGGGTGTCTACATAAGTTCTATAGCACCATCAGTAACAATCCTTTAGCGATATTTCACCTCTCCCGCTCAATTTTGTGATGCAGACCACAAAGGGCCTGGGGTTTGGCCGGCTCAGCACATATCCTGGTAGGGGTTGTCCAGATTCAGGTCGATTTCCAATTCGCCATTGGCAAAGCTCAGCCGGGTCGGCTCCAGCTGCACATCATCCTGACCCAGTACATTGTGATCGAATTTGTAAATTGGATTAGCGCTGCCGGCCACCTGCGCCGCCTCGAAGTCCTGTGCCGCTGCACTCACCGCCTCGTTACGGCGCGCCCAGGCCAGGCATTCATCCCGACCGTAACGCTTTTCCAGCATTGTTTGCGTCTGCCCGGGCGACAAGACAGTCGCCGATGCATTGTTACCGCCGAAGCCCTTGGCATTGATAATGGCGTAAGCCTGCTGCTCAGGGTCTAGCGGTCGGTGCGCTGAATCAATATCCAGGTGACTGCTGTGCACGTCATCTGCGATAGCATCAATCGTCGCAATACCGGGAAGCCAGCCGTGTTGCCAGGCGCCCAGCGTGGCCGTCAGCTGATCTGCGGCGGCGCAGCCAATAGAGTGGCCGAGGTAGGCTTTAACCGCCGCCACCGGCCAGCGCTGCAAGCCAAAGTTGCGCGCCACTTCGTTGAGAATATGTGATTCGGTGACACGGTTCTGCGGCGTGCCGGTGCCGTGCGCCTGCACCAGGCCACCTGTGCGCAGGGCTTCTTCACCGACCAGGTTACGCGCTGCCGCCATGGCCTTGGCGACGGTAATGTAATTGCCAACCCCCGGCGCCGAAATGGACTTCTTGTGACCATCAGCATTGATAAATACATCACTGACCGATCCATGGATAGTGGCACCCAGTTCCAGCGCCAGTTCATCATCAAACAAGACCACCATCTGTGCCGACTCGGCAATGGTAAAGCCGCAGTTATCGGCGAAGGGGCGACAGGCACGACGGTAATCAGGCTCACGATCGCCGTCCAGGCCGTCAAGCGCACGCAGTTCGCGATCACTGGCCAGGGCACCCATGGCGGCGTAACCATCCATGACTTCCGGCGTAATAGGCGCCTCCGCGTTGCCGACGATGGCGATGCGGCTGCGGCCACTTTGAATATCGGCTATGCCCTGGCGCAGGTTATACAGGAAGGACGCACAGGCACCCATGCTGGTACCCGTAGTGCCGAGGCTACCCAACACATAGGCGTTAATGAAGTCGGCGGGCATCTCGGCAAAGCCAAAGGGGCAATACTTGGAGGTGACCTTGCGGCCGTTATAGCGCGCCTTGACCAGTCCGCCATTGCCATTGGCATCCAGTTGGCTCATGCCACTGCCGGCATAGACTGATATCTGGTCGGGCGACACCTGACCGCGCAGCGCATCCCAGTCCAGACCGGTACTGCCCAGTGCATCGGAGGCAGCATAAACGGTCATTTGCAGACCCCGCGGGTGACTGCGGGAAGGATACAGACTGCCGGGTTCGAAGCCGGCCGGTAACTGCCCCGCCGCCTTGACCGGCGCCTCGCGATGCGTCGGCAGTAAAAACATCATGCCCTGGTCTATTTCCACATGGACGTGCAAATCACCTGAGGCTGTGACCTTCCAACCGGGCGGCAGTGTCTCCGGAAGGTGTTTTTGCTGGGTGCGAAAGCTCATGGGAAAGCCCTCGGAATGCGCCACGACCCGTCGATTCCAGGGCACTGCGTCCACATCGAAGTGGTTCGATTCTATGCGCCGTATCAGGGTGCCGTTCGCCAATTGCTGCCGGGTGGCCTCACTGCCATCCCAGGGAAGCTGCATGAGGGCGGCCAGCGAGCGCCAGGTTTCATCGGCCAGCTCTGGTGCCAGCGCATCAATGACCATACGCCTGTAGGCGTGGTGAGAAGAACTACGGCCGGCGGCGTTAATTCCCCCAAACCCCACAATGACCGGCAACCGCACTGAATTCTCCCTGGCAAACTCAAAGCAGTATTGTAAAAAATCGCGCCAGAGTCCACTATGGCTATTCCGTCATTATTTATGGTTTTTTAGACAGGACTCGGCCATGAAACGCGTTATTGCCGCGCTATACCCACGCACACTCGCCACCAGCCTCGCCCTGCCAATGGATGTACTCCAGGCGGCCGGGCAGGCGGCCAGCAGCCTGGAACGCGGCCAGCCACAGCTGCAGTTCAAACTAGCCGCACCGAGTCTGGAGCCGGTGGAACTGGTGGGTGGCATGCGGGTTACCCCGGACATGACCCTGGACACGCTGGAAGACTGCGATATGTTGCTGTTGCCCGCCCTGTGGCGCAATCCACAGCCGGTCTTGCAACGCCAGCAAGCCTGGCTTGAGGTATTACCGCAGCTGGCAGCGGCCGGCACCACTATCTGCTCAGTGGGCACCGCCAGTTGCTTTCTCGCTGCCTGCGGCTTGCTGGACCAGCGCGCCGCCACCACCCACTGGAATTACTTCGACGAATTCGCGGCCCGCTACCCCCAGGTACAGCTGAAACGGCGCCACCTGATCACCCAGAGTGACAATCTGTATTGCGCCGGCAGTGTTAACTCCGGTGCCGACCTGATGATTCACCTGGTGGAGGACTGGTTCGGCCAGCGCATAGCCCGCGCGATCGAAAGCCAGTTTTCTCCCGAGATTCGCCGCCCGTTTAGGGCCCACGCCTACCAGTCTGTCGACGACAGCGCCCATCACGACGAACTGGTGTTGACGGCCCAGGAGGTATTACAGGACCAGTTGCACCAACCGATTTCAATCGAGCAACTTGCCACCGATTTGCGCTGCAGCCCCCGCACCCTCACCCGCCGCTTCAAAAGCGCCACCGGACAAACACCCAGCGCCTACCTGCGTGGCCAGCGTCTGGCGGCGGCAAGGGAGTTATTGCGCGCTACCAACCTCTCCGTGGGCGAAGTGGCCTGGCAGGTGGGATTACAGGACGTGAGTTATTTCACCAGCCTGTTCCAGAAGCATGTCGGGCAGACCCCGGGGCGTTATCGAAACAGCGTGCGTGGCAAACTGTTCAACAGCGCCGGCCAGTGAAAGCAGCAGCAAACGGGGCTCCCGGCCCTTTTAGACAAGCACCGCTGGCTTGTATCGCCGGGTTGCCTGTGGCTAAATAAGCGCCCCGAAAATCCCTCTGAATTGGACCGAGATATGACCCAGGAATCTGTTGTTATTGTCGCCGGCGCGCGCACACCCATGGGTGGACTACAGGGCGAACTGGCACAGGCTACCGCTCCCGAACTGGGCGCCACCGCCATTGCTGCCGCCGTCGAGAGAAGTGGTGTTGATCCCGCCGCTATAGACGAAGTATTTATGGGCTGCGTATTACCCGCCGGCCTCCGCCAGGCGCCCGCGCGCCAGGCCGCCATCGGTGCCGGTATTCCCGTATCCACCGGCGCGGTGACCGTTAACAAGATGTGCGCCTCTGCCATGCAGGCCACCATTCTCGGTCACGACAGCCTGCTCGCAGGTACCAATGACATCGTGGTTGCTGGCGGCATGGAAAGCATGACCAATGCCCCACACCTTATACCCAACGCCCGCGGCGGCGTACGCACCGGCCACAAGACCATCAATGACCACATGTTCATCGATGGCCTGGAGGACGCCTACACCGGTCGCGCCATGGGTTCCTTCGCCCAGGAGACTGCCGACCAATACGGCCTGACCCGCGAGCAAATGGACGACTTCGCCATCGAATCATTAACCCGCGCCCAGCAGGCGATCGAGGGCGGCAAGCTTAAAGCGGAAACCGCCCCGGTCACCATCAAGGGTCGCAAGGGTGAGAGCGTCATCAGCGATGATGAGCAGCCCCATAAAGCCAACCTCGACAAGATCCCCACGCTGCGCCCTGCCTTTGCCAAAGAGGGCACCATCACCGCGGCAAACTCCAGCTCTATCTCGGACGGCGCCAGTGCCCTGGTACTGATGACCGCCAGTGCCGCCGAGGCACAAGGTGTGACACCGCTGGCGCGTATTGTCGCCCACGCCCGCCACTCCCAGCAGCCTTCCGAATTCACCATCGCACCGATTGGTGCCATCACCAAAGTATTGGAAAAGGCCGGCTGGCATAAGGACGAGGTTGACCTGTACGAGATCAACGAGGCCTTTGCCATGGTAACCATGCTGGCCGAGCAGGAACTGGGGCTGGACCATGCACGAGTCAACGTGCACGGCGGCGCCTGCGCCCAGGGTCATCCCATTGGCTCGACCGGCGCACGCATTATTGTGAGCCTGATGTACGCACTGAAGGAGTATGGCAAGAGCAAGGGTGTCGCAGCCCTGTGTATCGGTGGTGGCGAAGCCACAGCCGTTGCCATTGAACTGCTGTAGGACATCCTGATGGCGCTTAGCAGCATTGCAGAAATTGTCGACGAGATTCGCAAGGGCAAGATGGTCATCCTCATGGATGACGAAGACCGCGAAAACGAAGGCGACCTGATAATCGCTGCCGAGGCCGTGACCCCGGAAACCATCACCTTTTTCTCCAGCGAGGCCTGTGGCCTGATCTGCCTGCCCATCACCCCGGAGCAAGCCAGGCGGCTGAACCTGCCGCTGATGGTGCGCGACAATCGCTCCCAGCACGAGACCAACTTCACGGTATCCATTGATGCCTCAAAAAGGGTCGGACCCGGAATCAGTTCTGTCCAGCGCGCCCAGACGGTGGCCTCCGCCACCGCCGCCGACGCCCTGCCCCAGGACATCATCCAGCCCGGCCACATATTCCCCCTGGTATCAAAGCCCGGCGGCGTCCTGCGCCGCGCCGGCCACACGGAAGCCGGCACGGACCTGGCGCGCATGGCCGGCTTTGCTCCCGCCGCATTGATTGTGGAAATAATGAATGAAGACGGCACCATGGCACGCCGCCCCGAGCTGGAAGTCTTTGCCGAAAAGCACGATCTTAAAATCGGCACCATAGCCGACCTCATCGCCTACCGCGCCATGCACGAGCAGTCGGTGGAGCTGAAAGACCGCAAGACCATTAACACAGAGTTCGGCGAGTTTACCCTGCACACCTTCCTCGACCTGATCGATGATCGCTTGCACTACGCCCTGGTCAAGGGCGAGTTCACCGAGATCGACCCGGTGTTGGTGCGGGTACAAACCATGAACACCCTGCGCGATGTACTGGGCACACAGCTGCCCGAGGGCAACAGTGGCTGGTCTTACCGACGGGCGCTGGAACGCATTGCCGAACAGGGACAGGGTGCCCTGGTGGTGGTTAACCAGGAAGAAAGCACGGCCCAACAACTGGAAGAGGTGCTGCAGTTTCCCGATGTACCGGAAACCGCCAGCACCGCTGCTGAGGATGGCACCCGTATCTACCGCCTGATTGGCACCGGCTCGCAGATTCTCAAGCAGATCGGCGTTGGCAAGATGCGACTGCTGTCAGCACCCATCCGTTTCAACGCGATTTCAGGCTTCAACCTGGAAGTCACGGAGTTTGTCGAGGTCTAGCGGCGACAGGCCAGGGCTAGAGAATCGTTGCCTGCCCTATTTCCGGCCGAACTAATGGAGATAAGTGAACTGTCCCCGCAAAATCGGCCGAACTAATGGAGATAAGTGAACTGTCCCCGCAAAATCCCAGATATATGAAGAGGGTTTTGCATCCTTTAGCCGCGCCACTAATCCAGGCTCCAGTGCTCAACTAAACTATTCACTCTTGCGGCCCACCATAACCATCGATACGACGTAGAGAATCGTGTAGTAGGCAGCGATTTTTTCACGCGTTACAGCATCACCAAAGATTGAGGAAAAAAAGGCAACAGCAAAATCTGGAAATACCGCCATTAGGAGTGCAATGAGCGTCAAAGCACTCATGTAAAACAATCCACTAGCACTCATTTTGAATATTGGCTGTTCTCCGCGTTTTGCCTTCTCAATAGAATCGTGGACTGTACCCTACTATTACTGGTTCGCGTTATACATATGCAATCCGCAGTTCTGACACGTACTAGAGCCTACCCATAAAGCAAAATCACTCTTCACTCCAAAAGGCTCACTGCATCTCGGGCAGGGTGAATGTGCAGCTTTCGCGATTTTCCGCTGGAAAATCAGAAATGCCAAGAACCCAAAAAAGGAGGCAATGAAACGACTAAAAAAGGAGGCGCAGGAGCCTAGAACAAGTGCAGCCACCAAGTTAACATCGAAGGCATATACTTCTTTCCGCAGCCTAATTATCTCACTAAAGTCATAAGAAATTTCATCACTCACAGCCAAAGCCTCCTCTTGAATGGGGACAGTTCACTTATCTCCATTAGTTACAGTAATAAGCGAACTGAAGACGCCCAATTTCCCCAGCCCGGTGTTTCTCTTGCCTGTTCTGGCAGACCGCAGAGGTGGGACTGTTGTCAGCACCCATCCGTTTCAACGCGATTTCAGGCTTCAAGCTGGAAGTCACGGAGTTTGTCGAGGTCTAGCGCCTCCAGCCCAAGGCTAGAATCAGCATTAAGTTCGGATAGCTTATTAAAATCAACAGCTTAGGGTGCCTTCTTCAAGCACCCATAATAAAGGCATTGAGCTTGTTGCCGTCCAGATCACGGAAATATCCCGCATAAAACCAGTCACCGCGCGGACCCGGCGCGCCCTCATCGCTCGCTCCCAACTCCATGGCCTTGGCGTGAAACGCATCGACCGCCGCCTTTGATTCCATTTTCAATGCGACCATCACGCCATTACCGACAGTGGCCGGGCTACCATCAAAGGGCTTGGTAATCGTCAGGGCCGGCTCCTCCATTGAGGTACCCCAACCGACAAAACCGTCCTCGTCAAAAATTCGGGCGAAACCAATCGTCGCCAGCAATGCGTCATAGAAAGCGCAGGCGCGCTCCAGGTCGTTGGTACCCAGGGTTACATATCCAATCATGTGCCAGTCTCCAGTACAGGGGTGCTCTTGAATAGTGGTAGCCAGACGGTGAATGGTCAAGGCGCGTGCACACCCTCTTGCCGCTACAGCTGTATACTTTGCTCTCTGGACTGCGAGTGCCAGGAGCTTGAGCGCGACGTTTTCGATAATCGTGGTCTGTCCCAAAGAACTCCCAAAGAACAATCTGAACCGGCGACCGGGAGATGGACCATCCGCCAATTGCCTCCGCTGTGGCGCTTCCTGCTCCCCTCTTCCTTCGGCCTGTGCCTGTGCCTGTTCCTGCTACCTGTTGAGGTCGACGGCAAGAGCACAATCATCCTCGGCGTCCTTACCGACTTGGTCAAATTTCTCAATTGGCTGCGAATATTCGCGGATGAGACAGCGGTCACAGGTGGCAATTCACGGATCTGTGACAACTGTCTGCTTTAAGAGCCCTGTCTTAAATTTTACTAAATGTTTCCGAAGTCTTTCCGATAGCCTCAGGTATGCACAGCCGGAAACATCGTTTGTGCGGGAGCAAGGAAAATGACCATAAAAAAGGCAACGGGACCCCAGGCAGGGCTCACACTCATAGAGTTGATGGTGGTGTTATTCATCCTCGCCGTCGTCAATGCGCTGGCTGGACCCGCCCTGGCCGAGACTATCAAACGCAATCAGCTACGCAGTGCTGCGGAACGCGTATTGTTGAGCCTCAACCTGGCTCGCAGCGAAGCAGTCAAGCGCAACCAGACCGTGTCCATATGTCGCAGCACGAATGGCAGCAGCTGCGGCGGCAGCTGGGAGGACGGCTGGATCGTATTCAGTAATCTGGACGCCGACGACGTGGTCGATAGCGGGGTTGACGAAGTCATCCGCGTATTCGACAACGTGCTGGATGGCCATGACCTGGCAGGTACTGTTGGCAACGACACCCTCAGCTATTCCGCCGATGGCAGCTATTCCGGGGGCTCGGACACCATGCGGATCTGCAGCGCAGACCTCAGCCTGGACCACAGCTGGACCGTCACGGTAAATACGGTCGGCCGACCCCGCGCCAGCATAGGCGCGAGCAGCTGCTCTTAGCATGAAGCTGGCCATGAGATTGTCCAAGCGGAGAAAACAGAGCGGTTTCAGCCTGGTGGAGGTTATGGTTTCGGTTCTGGTTACTTCGGTGAGCGTACTGGGAGTGGCCGGCATGCAGGTGACCTCAAAGCGCGCTGGTTACGAAGCCATACAACGCACTACCGCCACGGCCATGACAACGGACATGCTTGAGCGGATGCGCTCTAACCCACATGCTCTGGACAACTATATCGCCGCCCAGCTGGGCGGCGGCACTATTACCGCAGAACCAGTACCCCGCTGCACCAATAATACGACCGACGCCTGTACCGACGTACAGCTCGCCAGCCGTGACCTGTGGGAGTGGGAGCAAGCCCTGGATGGCAATGACGAAACCCGCGAAGTCAGTGGCAGCGACGTGGCCACAGGCGGCCTGCTCAATCCCACCGGCTGCATTGCCGTCAGTGGCGGTGAAGTGACGGTTACCGTGGCCTGGCAGGGCCAGGAAGCGCTTTCCAACCCCGGGGGAAATACCTGCGGCGCCGGGCTGTCCCGCTACGGCAGCGCCGATGAACAGCGCCAGTTGCTCAGCGTATCAACATTCATAACGGATGGATGACGGTGCGGGCTAGACAACATCACCCCGCCACCAGGCAAGCTGGCCTGTCCCTGGTCGAATTATTGGTGGCACTGGCGATCGGTGTGCTTATCAGCCTCGGCATCGTCAATCTGTTCCTGCAAAGCCGGGTTAGCGCCCAGCAGGACGAGGAGACTGCCCGCCTCCAGGAAAACGGCCGCTGGGCGCTGCGTTACCTGTCCCGGGAGCTGGCCATGGCGGGATTCTATGGCAACAACATCGACGGCAGTGCCATCGCGACCTCACTGACCTTCACCAGCGATTGCGGTACCGATTGGGCCATGGACAGCGGTGTCAACCTGGAGCATCTGGATAACGCCAGCGATGCCGCTGCCACCGCTACCTTCGACTGCATGGTTACGGGGGAAATTGTACCCGGTACCGACGTGTTGGCGTTCCGGCGGGTCAAGGACAGCCCGGCCATGCTTGACGGAACTGCCATCGTCCCGGTGGAAAATAACAAGGTCTACCTGAGGCTTCAGAGCCTGGGTGGCAGCGGTCAGCTTCTGAAAGGTGGCGACCTGAGCCTGGCGGACAAGGCTGCAGGTTCTGGAGTCGACACCTGGGAGTACCTTCCAAAGCTGGTGTTTGTCCGCAGTTACTCACAGTCACCGGGCGATGGCATCTCCAGCCTGTGCGTAAAGCGCTTGTCCACGGATAGCTCTACGGTCAGCGTGGAGTCCACCGAGTGCCTGGTGGAAGGGGTCGAGAATCTGCAGGTGGAATTCGGATTGGACGAGGACATACCCCCGGACTATGCCGCTGATTACTACACAGCCACACCCACGGCCGCACAGCTGGAATCCGCTATCAGCGCCCGAATTTACATCCTCAGCCGCAGTGTCAATGAGGTGCAGGGTTACCTCAACGACAAGAGCTACCAACTAGGCCAGACCAGCGTCGCGGCAAACAACGACGGTTACTACCGCCGCATCCTGCATAGCACAGTGATGCTGCGAAACTCCTCATTGTACGAGTTTTGATTATGAATAAGGCGCGCAATAAACAAGGTGGAGCGGTGCTGATCGTTGCCCTGCTGTTTCTTCTTCTACTGACCCTGGTCGCCGCCACCGGTGCGGAGACCAGCACCATGCAGCTTCAGATGGCCGGGAATGTTCAGTCCCGTGTGGAGGCGCAACAGCAGGTGCTCGCCGTGCTGGACGCTATCATAGACGACGACGATAACGCACCGATAGTCGGCAATATCGGCTACAAAATTTGTGAGCAGGGCTCCAACGACAGCAGCTGTGATCTGCAGTTGATCAGCCTGCCCAGCGCGGTCACCACCATTCCGAGCGGTGTCTCGATGGATTACTTCGTCACCCGGGTCGGCCCTCTGGAGGTTGACGCACCGCCCATGTACGAGGAGCAGGCCAGCAGCGCCAGCGCCTACAAAATGGCCCGCCAGGAAATCACCGCCAGTTTCGATGGCGATGCAGCGCGCTTGGGCCGCTCAACAATTGTGCAGGGGGTCCAGGTCAGGATTCCCGCTCAGAATAACTAAAAGATACGGCCACCGCCGGTGAGCTGAGGAGATAAGCATGGGAAGCAGAGATCTAATTCGCGCCGGTTCACTGGCGCTGGCCCTGGCCGCTCCCGTCGCGCTGGCAGACGATACCGATATCTACCTCAATGCCGGCCTGGGCGGCGGGGTTAGCGGCACACCCCTGGTGATGCTGACCCTGGATCTCCGCCCTAACCTGGGATCCAGCGAGTGCTCCACTGTACTGGCGGCCTGCAGCACCAGCTGCTCCTGCGAGGACCAGCTCGGCACGGAAATCTTCCAGGCCCTCGACCTGGTTAACGCCGCAGGTGTGGCAATACCCGACGGCATACCCGATTTTAGCCAGCACAGCCCCGAGAACCTGGGTGTCGACGGCCTGCTTTCCGGCTCCGAGTACTGGGACGGACTGCGGGTCACCATGTTCGACGGTATGCGAGCCGTGTTCCAGATCCTGTTCGGGGAGCTGCAGGATGTGCGCGTAGGCATGATGATTAACAATGACGACAGCTGCACCGGCAACCCGGACGCCGGTCCCACCCGGATTCCCGGCGGCTCCTCCAATGGCTGCAGCAATGGCGCCTATGTACTTAAGGGCTTCTTCGATCCCGAGGACGCTTCGCAACGGGCAAATATGGCCCAGAAACTCGCCGCCATACCGACTCCCAGCACTACCGTGAATGGAAACACATGGAATGGCCACCCCTACCAGCTGCGGGAAATGTACTTCGAGTACTACCGTTACATCACCGGGCAGGACATGTTCAACGGTTGGCTGGGTTACGAGTCTTTCAACTCCAAGCAACCGAAGAAAAACCTCATGGACGGCGGCAACGATGCAAGCCCGCTGTTGGAGCCGGACCCGGCTACATACAGCGGCAGCGGGACCTCGGCGCGCTACGACAGCCCGTTCGATGAGGGCGACACCAGCGACTGGGCCTGCTCCAAGCTTTTCATGGTAAACACGCTCGACGCCGTATCCAACAGCGCCGCCGACTCCGACTTTGCCATTTCCGCAACTGGGCCCTCCGGTCTGGGCATCAGTTCCCCAACTGATAAAAAGGTTATTGCCAAGCTCAATGACCTGGACCTGGCCAGCAGCACACTGGGTGTGGATATCGAGGGCGACCAGACGGTCACCTCCTACTGGGTGGCTGACAATGTGAATACCACCACCAATGGTTATGCCACTGCCGGTGGCACCGGTACGGCTTTTGATCACGGCGATCCGGAAGAAGCGCTGGATTCACTGCGCTCGATATTCCGGGAAATACTCAGCGTGAGCACCACCTTCGTCGCCGCCTCGGTGCCGGTGAACGTGTTCAACCGCTCTGAGGTGGTCGACAATGTCTACATGGCGATTTTCGAAGCCCAGGCTGAGCCTCGCTGGCCCGGAAATGTGAAGAAACTCAAGATTGCCGAGGTTAATACCACTAATGGCGCCGGCGAGACGGTCGGCTACAGCGTTATCCGCGACGCCGATGGCGATAATGCCTTCGATGCGGACGACGGCCGCATCAGGACCGATGCGCTGACCTTCTGGACTGATTCGAGTGCACCGGATACGGTGGCTTTCGACCCGGACAAAAACGAGGTCAGCGGCAAGGACGGTCGCTCGGTGACCCGCGGCGGCGCCGGCCAGCGTATTCCCGGCATGTTGAACGACACCGAGCTGGGTGATGACAACGGCGACCTGGGGGCACGACAGCTATATACCGAGAACCCGGTATCCGCCAACAACCTGATTGGTTACAACGTCAGCAGCGCTACGGCAATGCTGCTTGCACCCTACCTCGACCCGGCAACCGCCCTCAGTGACGATGAGCGCCAGGATCTTATCGCCTGGGGTCGCGGTATCGACGTCTACAATGAGGACGGTGACAACAGCGACGACTCGCGCGACTGGATGCTTGGCGACCCGATGCATTCGCGCCCCCTGGTCATCAACTACGGCGATTACGGCGCTTATAGCAAGGACAATCCCATGATCCGGCTTTTCTTCGGTACCAACGACGGCTGGTTCCACGCTGTGGACAATACCACCGCAGCGGGCACGGAGCTGGGTCGCGAGGTCTGGGGCTTCATGCCTCTGGAAGTGATGTCGCAACAACAGCGCCTGGCTGAGAACAACGTTACAACTGTCGATTCACATCCCTATGGCGTCGACGGAGAGGCCGTGGCCTACATCAACGATGTGGACGTCGACGGCGCCATCGAGTCCGGTGACGATGTCTGGATTTACGTCGGCCTGCGTCGAGGCGGCAAGGCCTATTATGCCTTTGATGCCAGCAACCCGAGCGCAACGCCCAGCATGAAATGGAAGATCACCAAGGGCGGCGAATTTGCCGAACTGGGCATGACCTTCTCCACGCCGCGTGTCACCCAGGTCAAGTTTGGCAGCACGGCAATACCGGCCCTGATATTCGCCGGTGGCTACGACGGCGGCTGGAGCGGCGCGAGCCGCATCGGTAAGGACGCAGGCTGGGGGGACAGCACCGAGGGCAACGCGATATACATCGTCAATGCCAACACCGGGGCGCTGATCTGGAAAGCCACCTACGGCACCGGCTTCGCCACCAATACCGCACGCTACAATGCCAACCTGGTCGACGCGATACCGTCCACTGTCACGGTACTGGACAGCGACGGCAACGGTATCAGCGACCGCGCCTACGTCGGCGACACCGGTGGCACGGTATGGCGCGTCGACTTTCCGGAGGGCAGCGGCACCAACCATCGCAAAGACAACTGGAAGATTTCCCAGTTAGCCCGCCTGGGGTCTGATGTTACCAACACCGACCGCCGCTTCTTCCACGCCCCGGACGTGGTCAAGGCCAGGGATGATACGGGTGACTACCACGGTGTTATCATAGCTTCCGGAAACCGGGCCAAACCCCAGGGCACCGACGTCAACAACTTCCTCTATGTCATCAAGGATCGCGCCACCACGTCAGGCTCCACTACGAGCCTGGTGGCGGATGAAACCGACGCCACCGGCGCCAACGACCTGGTCGACATCACCGATGTCTGCATTACGGGCGAAGAAACAGTCTGCACCAACACAAACCTGTCGATGGGCTGGAAGCTGGCATTGCAGGACAACGGTGAGAAGGGACTGGCAGCGCCACTCACGGCGAACGGCGTTATCTACTTCACCAGTTACCTGCCTGAGGGCGCAGGTTCATCGACAACCTGTGCACCCAGTGAGGGTAGCGGCAGACTTTACGCCATCAAACTGAAAAACGGGGCAGCCAATTACAACCTCAACAACGTCATCTCCACCCTGGACAAGGCAGACCGCTACACAACCGTGGGCCCGGGCATCCCACCCGGCGCCAAACCGCTGGGTGACCAGTTATTGCTGCCCGGCTCAGGTATCGATGGCAACCAGATCATCGATGTAGGGGGCCGCTCTCGCTGGCGTGTGTACTGGCGTGAGGTCGGCGTAGACCGGCTTTAAGAGAACTTCTGCGATGGACAAGCTTGTGAAAACAAAACGCCCGGCGGGCTTCACACTGATCGAACTTCTGATCGCACTGGTGATAATCGGCATACTGGCCATGGTCGCCCTGCCCACTTATAAAGATAGCGTCCGCAAATCGGGCCGCACCGCCGCCAAGGGCGCACTGCTTGATATCGCGCTGCGCCAGGAACAGTATTTCCTCAACAATCGAGGCTACTCCACCACCCTGACGGCGCTGGGCTTGCCCGACCCGTACTTGATCGATAAAAAGTCCGACATGGTCGGCAGCACCGACCAGCGGCGGGTTTACAAGGTCACCCTGGCTAATACCAGCAACACCAGCTTCGACGCTGTCGCCACACCGCAACTGGACCAGACTGCTGACGGCTGTGGTAGCTACACCCTGAATGCTGATGGCACCCGCAGCGTTAGCGGCACAGTCGGTAGCGACAACTGCTGGTAATCACTGCATGTCACCAGGTAATAGCCACGAAGTACGGTCGCACGCGGCCGCTCAAGGTCGTCGAGCAACCCCGCCAGGTGTGCCAGTTCGCCAAAAATAATACTGCATGCCATTGACCTGAATGGTACGTCACCCCGGCGTTGGCTAAGGTTAAATCGATAAAAGAGCCGGAGGGCCTGCCCCACTGCGTGTTTTGGGTGAGGAACAGGAAATGATGTCGAGTGGGGGGGCGCCTGGCCGGAATCGGTGGCGTTTATAGATAGTCATCTACAGACTCCAGCAATTTTGGGGAATTAACCTGGCGATAGCACCAATACCCATTTACCCATACGGGTGCTAACGTAGAGCAATCTGAACCGGCGACCGGGAGATGGACCATCCGCCAATTGCCTCCGCTGTGGCGCTTCCTGCTCCCCTCTTCCTTCGGCCTGTGCCTGTTCCTGCTACCTGTTGAGGTCGACGGCAAGAGCACAATCATCCTCGGCGTCCTCACCGACCTGGTCAAACTACCGCTGCAGCCCTGGGCGCTGGAAATTATCGGCGGGGTTGTCTGCCTCAGCGCGCTGGGCGCTGTCGCTTTTCAACTGCTGCGCCCTGACTGGGAGAAATCACACCCGGCTCTGCATGCGTTTTGTGCAGTCACGCCCGCCTGGTTTGCTGTGCGTCTGTTGGCGGCGAGCCTGTCACTGCTTGTGTATTTCCAGGTTGGACCCGAGGCAATCTGGGGCGCTGATACCGGGCGCATCACGTTTGAGGCCAGCGGCCCGTCGATTCTATATATTCTGTTCTTCGCCTGTTTCCTGATGCCCTTTCTCACTGATTTCGGGTTCATGGAGTTCTTTGGCACCCTGGTCGAAAAACCTTTCACCTACCTGTTCAGGCTGCCCGGCAGAGCCTCCATTGATGCCACGGCCTCCTTTGTATCCGCCAGCATGGTCGCCATGATGATCAGCATTAGCCAGTACCACGCCGGACATTATTCAGCCAGGGAGGCCTCGGTTATCGCGACAAACTTCTCCATCGTCTCGCTGCCTTTTTGCCTGGTGATGGCAACCGTCGCTGGCATCGATTACCTGTTCTTCAGCTGGTACGGAGTCGTGGTATTCGCCTGTCTCTCCTGTGCGGCAATCCTGCCACGGCTGCCTCCTCTTTCCCGGCTGCCGGAGCACTACTACAGCGGTGAGCCGGCGCCAGACGAGACCCGTGCATTGTCCGGACCCCTGTTGACCCGGGCCCTGTCTGCCGCGATGACACGCGCCGAAGCCGCTGGAACACCGCGCCAGATAGCCCAAAAAGCCTGGCGCTCCAGCCTCGGCCTTGTCGCTAACGTGTTGGGCACATCCCTGTTAATTGCAACAACCACCATGGTGTTGGTGCGGCACACGCCGATCTTCGATTGGCTTAGCTATCCGCTATACCTGCTGGTCAGTGCGGCCGGCATGGATCATGCCCAGACGGCAGCAGTAGCCATCCTGGTTGGCTTCCTGGACGTATTCGCGCCGGCTCTGCTGGCTACAGACCTGCACAGCGAGTCCACCCGTTTCGTGATTGCCGGGGTTGCGGTCTCACAGATCATCTACATGTCCGACCTGGGAGCGCTCATCCTTCGCTCTGGATTGCCACTATCGCTACCGCGCCTGTTTTTGTTGTTCTGCATGCGCACGCTGATTGTTCTGCCTATCTTCCTGGTCGCCGCCAGATTGATGCTGTAGCCGATAGACCGTCCGGCCTCATCTTTGAGACCACCGCATCCCCCGCTCTCGCACCCTGCTCGCCTGCTACACTAAACTGAATCTGGAGTATCACGGGTAATGTGTATGGCTGATGGCAAAAAAGTACCGATCAGGCAGAGGAAAGCAATAATGATAAGACCTGATCCAGGCTTATTGGAAGCGATGGAAGCAGCGGCCGCCAGAGAGGGTATTAGCTTGAACAAACTGGCACTGGAGATCATTGAGACCAGCGGCAGAGTAGGCTCAGATAATGCTGCGGGAACCAGAGCAGAGCTAAATGACGCTGTCTCGAAGGTAGAAGCTGCCGTGAGAAATCTGAGAGCTGCAATGAGCTGAACCGTGGTCGATCATTCTTCTAGCCTTACAGGCGGCGGTAACTAGGGCTTATCTGCGCCATGGCCTATACTCCATGACCTTTTCGTGAGGCAGCAAGGCGAGCACTATATGAACAGAATAGAGAAGTTGAAAAACGACGTGTACAGTTTTGAAGAACTGAACACCCTTGAGAAAAACGCGACCAAATTGAATGACAGTGAAACGCTGAGCCTCATTGAGATAAGTCGCGCATCAAAGACCGCAAAGGGCGAAAAACCGAAACCCACTGTAGGCGAAGATGGAAAGCCGCTGACCCGACGAGCTCGTCGCGAGGAAAGATCTAATCGTCGCTGAGGCCAAGGGCCCAGGCGACCCCTTCGCCGGGCAGGCTCTTCTGGTCGACAGCTCTCCACGGGCTGAGCCATTGCCGGAACACTACGGTAACGCCGCGTGAAAAGGCTATCGGGTATGGACGCGATGTTCCTGCATACGGAATCCGCGACCCAGTACATGCACACCCTCAAGGTCGCAATCTTTAATCCCCCGGAAGGAGATACACCCTACGACTTTGCCGATCAGTTGTACCACATAGGCACCACGATCCACCGGGTGCCACCGTTTCGCTGGAAGGCCCTGAGTGCGCCTTTTAACCTGCACAACCCGGTCTGGTACAAGGACCCGGACTTCGACCTGGAACTGCATGTGCACCGGGCCGCATTGCCCCAACCTGCCGGCGATAAGGAACTGGCCGAGTTTATTGAAAACATCGCCAGTTCACCCTTGAACCGCGACCGCGCCCTGTGGGACCTGTGGATGGTGGAGAATTACCGCGGTGACAAAATAGCGGCGGTTTCCAAGGTACACCATGCCCTGGCCGACGGTGTGGCAACCGCTGAATTACTCGAAGATTTCATGACCCCGGAGCCCGGTGAGGGGGAATCCGAGCCACAGCCCTGGGTGCCCGAGCAGCCCCCTTCCGGCTGGACCATGTTCTGGTGGGCCCTGAAAGACCTGCTGCGCGACCTGGCCAGGATTCCCGCCCAGCTTATGGCCATCCGGGCGAGCAAAAAGCGCCAGCAAGCACGCAACTTACCCGAAACAGAGAGGCCCCCGGAGCCGTACACGGCACCCTATACCTCGCTGAATCGACCCATCAGTTCGCATCGCAAGTTCAGTTTCTTCACGGTGCCGCTGGACGATGTGAAAGCGGTGAGTTCAGCGTTTGGCGTGTCCATCAACGACGTGGTTCTGGACATGGCCGCACAGGCCCTGCGCGAGTACCTGTCCGAACGGGGTGAACTGCCCGCCCAAGCCCTGACCGCGTCCATCCCCATCTCTACCCGCGGCGAGGAGAAGGAGCACAGCTACGGCAACCAGGTGGGATCACTCTGCGTTTCCCTGTGCACGGATATTGAAGACCCGGTGCAACGCCTGCCCGCCATTCACAAGGCAACCGCCAATTCGAAGCTGGACTTCGAGGACACCGCGGGCGGGCGCATTGCCGATTTTGTCGGCCTGCTGCCGCCATTCATGGTGCGTGCGATCGGCAAGTATTCCCGCAAGTTGTCTGAGCAGGGTAAATCTCCCTCCTACAATGTGATTGTTTCGAACGTGCCGGGGCCCCGTGGAGCGCTGTTTGACGATTACATGGCCATGTCGGAGTTCTACTCTATTGGCCCGGTATTGGAAGGCGTGGGGCTCAACATCACCGCCTGGAGCTTCCGCGATAACCTGAGCTTTTCGATTCTGTCCTGTCACCGGGCGGTGGCAAATCCGGAGGAAATTCAGCAGCGGCTGAAAGCCTGCCTGCAAGGACTGTTGGCGGCGGCGCAAGAGAATGAGCAAGAGACCGCTTAAACACCGACGCGCCCTGATTACCGGCGCCTCCGCCGGCATCGGGGAAGCCCTGGCCCGGGAATTTGCACGCCATCAGTTTGACCTGGTGCTGGTCGCACGGCGTGAAGACCGCCTGCTTGCCCTCGCCCGCGAGCTCAGTGAGTCTCACGGGATTGCGGTGCAGACACAGGTTTGCGACCTGCAACAGCCCGGGGCCCCAGCTGCCTTGTTCGAGGCCTGCGAGGGTCTGCCCATCGACGTGCTGGTGAACAATGCGGGGGTTATGTACCACGGTGATTTTAAAGACCAGGACGCTGCCAGTATTGACGCCATCCTGCAGCTGAATATCGCCAGCCTGACCCATTTGACACGCTTGTTCCTGACGCCAATGCAGGAACAGGACAGCGGCCGTATTCTCAATATCACGTCCACCACGGGCTTCAAGGCAGGTCCCACCATCGCCGTCTACGCCGCCAGCAAGGCCTATATTCTCTCCTTTACCGAGGCCCTGGCGGAGGAACTTCGTGGCACTGGCGTCAGCGCGACGGCACTCTGCCCGGGCTCCACCGACACCGCCATGGTGTCGACATCCTTCGGCGAGAAACTGCGCAGCGACATGGCCGGCTCACTGCTCATGATGTCCACCGCCGAGGTCGCCCGGCACGGCTACCGGGCCTGCATGGCAGGTACCACGGTCAGCGTGCCCGGGCTGGCCAATAAAGTGATCAACGCTTGCGTCAGCCTCCAGCCCCGCTGGCTGAGCAGGCGCCTGCAGTCTTACCTTTACCGAAAGCTACTCGACCGGCAGTAACACATTGGGGACAGTGCTCACAAAAACCACTGCGCCGCAAAGTAGACATCATAATCGAGTTCGTTCTCGTCCCTGGCCTCGCGCAGGCCGGTGGCAGCGGAAAACAGGAGATGTAGCCTGTCGCTAAGCGCGAAGTCAAATCCCGCTCGCACATTCAGCGAGTCGTCATTGAAATCGGTATCGGAGGCGCCAGCGAACTCAAACAACAGCTCCCAACGAGAGGTAATGCTGTGGGCAAGGGCCACACCGTACTCCCACTGATCGCGGGCGTTTTCTGCGCTGGCGTAAGCGAGCATGGTGTTGATGCGCCAGGCGGGATCGAGCTGGTATTCAGCAGCAACGGGAATCAGGGCCACGTCGCCTTCATCACCCACACCCTTAATCGCGTTGGCACGGGTAACACCGAAGGAGTATACCGGGGCTAGCGCCAGCTGCAGTTTGCCCTCGTTCCAGAAACGCCACTTGGCACCAATCTCCAGGTTGCCGAATTCCGAGTCGGAACTGCCATCGTCGCTATCGATGTACACGTAGGGGTAGGCCGCCGCAATCTGAAGCTTGTCTTCGATTATCCCCAGCGATATATCCAGCATCGGGACCTGGTAGGTGTCCACGTTGCCGCTAGAAGAAGCACTGGTCGCCGCAATGACTTCCCACTCCCCCGCCCCCAGTATGCCCGGGTCTTCAGTCGCCAGTGGCGGCCCCGCTAGCGCGGGAAGCGAAGCGGATAAAATACAAAGCGCCAGCGTATAGCGGTGATAAGGCTTGCAATAACTGAGTATCGAGACATCCATGCTCAAATAGTTTACCCAGCGCGATTGCCGCTGACAATTTCAGGGATTGAAGCAAAGCCAAGCACGCCCACACAGAACCAGAATGCTCTGGGCGTGTTCCACCAATGATCGTTCAGTTGTTATAGTGCAGCCATGACAAAATTCGAATTTATAGCGGTCCTGCTATCGATCATCTTCGGTCTTGGACTGACCAACCTGCTCTCGGGAATGTTGCGGGCGTTTTTCAAGAGAGAGCTCACGGATACGCGACTGGCCTGGTCAATTGTTATTGGCACGCTATTGTTAGTCGATTGGTGGATGCTATTCCGCTGGAGTGACCACACTGATTGGCGCTTCCACGAATTCCTCTACCTGGTGGCCTGGTCGACGGTGCACTACCTGATGGCAGTTTCCTTATACCCCTACGGCTTTCTGACCGAGTACTCGGAGGAGCTACAACGAAAGTTTGTGCTGACGTCAATCATGGCCATGAGCGCCCTGGATGTCGGGGAAAAGATTGTCCTGGGCACCCTCTTTGAGCCTTGGTATTACCTGGTCATGATTACGTACATTGTTGTATTTGCAGGTTTACCCCTGCTTATACCCAGGCCGCAGGTTATGCGAGCCTGCGGATGGATCCTGGCAGTAAGCGTTATCGCATGGTCAGTGGTAGTGCGGAGCGCTTTAGGGGGTTAGTTAAATGGGATTCGTGACTAACTAATGAAGATAAGTGAACTGTCCCCAATTCCGTCCCCAATTCCCAATTCCTAGAGGTAATCCAGGGCCTTGTAGTACAGCATCCCAAGAGCCATGCCCGGGCGCCTCAGCAGTTTGCCACCGGGAAACGGCCAGTGATGGATGCTGGCCAGCAAGTCAGAACGTGCAGTGTCGCCGGCAATCCCCTCCGCCATGACCCGGGCCATGACGTGAGTCGGCGCCACGCCGTGGCCTGAATAGGCCTGTATAAAATAGACATTGTCGGCCAGCTTGCCCATCTGTGGCATGCGATTGATACCAATGCCCATCTGCCCGTCCCAGCTGAATTCGATCTTCACCCCGTCCAGCTGCGGAAAAATCTTCAGCATCTTGCGGTACATGACTTGCTCAGAGTTGCTGGGAACCAGGCCGGTATAGTTCGAGAGTCCGCCGAACAGGAGCCGGTTATCTGCCGTGCGCCGGAAATAATCCAGTGCGGTGCGCGGATCGCAAACTGCCACATCCCGGGGTAACACCGATTGCGCCAGTTCCGCCGAAAGCGGCTCGGTGGTGATCATGCAGCTGCTGGCCGGCAGTATCCGCTTGGCCAGCCGTGGTACCAGGTTTTCCATATAGGCGTTACCACAGAGCACCACCTTGCGTGCCCGCAGCTGGCCGCGCTCTGTGCGCAAGGTGACCGTTTCGCCTTGCTCGATATCCAGGACCCGGCTTTGCTCAAAAATGCGCGCACCCAGTCCGACCGCGGCGCGGGCCTCACCCAGACACAGGTTCATCGGGTGCACGTGACCGCCGCCCTCGGCATTATAGAGACCGCCCAGGTAGGCATCAGACCCCACGAACTGCCTGACCTCGGACCTATCCAGCAACACCACCTCGTGCGGATAGCCCTTGTCGCGCCGCTCCTGTTGGTCCTCGCGAAACCAGTTCAGGTGCCTGGGTTTCAGGGCCACGTCGCAATAGCCCCAGCGCAGGTCACAGTCGATGTCGTATTGCAGCACCCGCTCACGAATGATGTCTACACATTCGATGCCCATGCGGTAAAGTGTTTTTACACCCTGGTCGCCAATCGTCTTCCGGAACTTACTGGCATTGCTACCAAAACCACCAATGACTTGACCGCCGTTACGGCCAGTAGCACCCCAGGCCAGGCGATTGGCTTCCACCAGCACCACCTCATAGCCGCGCTCGCACAATTCAAGTGCCGTGTTCACGCCGCTAAAGCCGCCACCCACAACGACGATATCGGTTTCGACCTCGCCTTCGAGTATAGGGTAGTCGGCTGCCTTGTTAGCGGTCGCGGCATACCAGGAGCCGGTGTGCTCGCGGGTGTTGATGGGGTAACGCAGGCCAAACATGCCATGTCTCCGAATAGTTTCGCGTCTATGGTAACAAAGGGGCGATGGTAAATAATTCTTGGCGTATAGGCGCGGTTGTGGGGCTTGCAGGGCAGCGCGTGCCGATATTGGAAGCCGGTGATTCAGCCGGCGGCCTGGCGGCCACCCGCGAACCCCACCCAACGTCTGCTGGGCTATAGTGTGCACATGAGAAAACAGTACGACGCCCTAATCATCGGCGGGGGCCACAATGGCCTTACCACCGCCAACTACCTGGCCATGGAAGGTCTTCGCGTCTGCGTGCTGGAGCAGCGGCATGTAGTCGGCGGCGCAGCCGTCAGCGAAGAATTTCATCCCGGCTACCGCAACTCCCTGGCATCTTACGTTGTCAGCCTCCTGCGACCTGAAGTGGTATCCGAGCTCAAGCTTGCGAAATACGGCTATGAGCCCATATTGCTGGGCAGTTCATTCTACGTGGACACTCGGGGCGACTACCTGCTGCTTAACGGTGACGACAAACATGATCGCGCCCAGCTGGAAAAGTTTTCCCAGACAGACTTTGACGCGCTGGCCCGCTTCGACACGGTCATCGAGCAAGTGGGCGACATCCTGGCCAGGCAGTGGCTGCGCGAGCCCCCTCGCCTCTACGGCGGCGGACTCACCGACCTGCTGGCTGCGGTAAAGCTGGGTATGGATGTTTACAAGCTGGATGACAATGCGCGCTGGCGTTTGCTGCAATTTTTTATTGGCGCTCCGGACAGCATCATTGAAAGCTGGTTTGAGAGCGACAAGGTCAAGGCCATGGTCGCGGCCCATATACTGCCGGCAAACTATGCCTCGCTACAACAGCCGGGGGCCAGCCTGGCCATGTTGCATCACGCGGTCGGTGAGATCGAGGGACGCAAGGGTGCCTGGGGCCTGGTTCGCGGCGGCATGGGCACTATTACCCAGGCCATGGCGTCATCAGCAAAGGAAAAAGGCGTCGAGATCCGTACTGCTGCTGCGGTAGAAAAAATACTGCTTGAGCAAGGCGCCGCGGTGGGGGTACGCCTGGCTGGCGGCGAGGAACTGCTTTCTCCCGTCGTTGCCGCAAACACCGACCCCAAGCGCACCTTCCTGACGCTACTGGGCGAGGAGCACCTGCCTCCGGGCTTCGCCCGGGATATCAAAGCGTTCCGCCAGGAGTCCGCTTCCCTGCGCATGAACCTCGCCCTGAAGGGGCTGCCCGAGTTCGCTTGCCTGCCAGGAGCCAGTGAGGGTGAGCACCTGCGTAGCAGCATCACTTTTATCGAGAGCAAGGATCATGTCGAGGAGGCCTACCGGTCATCCCGGGCGGGCATTCCCGCCGACCCCCCGATCATTGAAGCAATTATCCCCAGCATCCTGGATGACAGTCTCACTGACGTTGCCGGCACGCATGTGATGAGCCTGCTGTGCAAATACATGCCCTATGACCTGGCAGAGGGGCGACAGTGGGATACCGAGAAACCCGCCGTCGTGCAGGCCATTCTCGATCATGTCACACGCTTCATTCCCAATCTTCCCGACATCCTGGAAGCTCACCAGTGCCTGACACCACTGGACCTGGAGCGCTTGTTCGGCATGACGCGCGGCGATATCTGTCACGGGCGACTGGAACCCGACCAGCTGTTCAGCGCCCGCCCCCATCCCGACGCCGCCCAGTATGCTACACCGGTGCCCGGCCTCTACCTGTGTGGCTCCGGCACACATCCCGGCGGCGGCGTCACCGGTGCCCCGGGTCGCAATGCGGCGCAGCGAATCCTGAAAGACAGGCGCTAATCAGCTGCGGGAATGAAGCACCAACCCGGCCCAATAATTCAGCTTATCAATTCAGGTCGCCGCTCACAGTCTTCCCCTATGAGATGCGAAAGACATATCTCGCCTGCCGCTGGCAGCGACGCCTGCAGCCAAGTGCTATTATCAGCTGGATATCAGGAGAGCTAGCGAAAACAAAGGTGGCCTGTTATGAGCGAGAACAACAACATCAACTACGTGGAGTTTGCGGTGCGCGACCTGGCGGCAACGAAACAATTCTTCCAGGCGGCTTTTGGCTGGGAGTTTGTGGACTACGGCCCGGACTACGCATCCTTCCAGGGCCGGGGTATAGACGGTGGTTTCTTCAGGTCCGAGCAGGTCGCCACGACCACCGAGGGCGCCGCCCTGATTGTTCTCTATGCGGAGGACCTGGAGGCGAGCCAGGCCCGGGTCGAACAAGCTGGAGGCAAGGTCGTAAAACCGATTTTCAGCTTCCCCGGCGGCCGCCGCTTTCACTTTAGCGAACCCGGCGGCAATGAACTGGCAGTCTGGTCTGAATAGGACTGCAAGCAAGCCCGGACATGAAACAAGCCCCGCAGGACTTTAGCTACCTGAGCACGAAAGACGGTCGTGTGCAGATATTTCGTGCGGGCAAGTTAGCGAGTGTGTTGCGCGGTCGCGATGCCGAGCGCTTCCTGAACCGAATAGAATCGAAGTCAGGGGAGCAGGCCCAGATCGAAATGGCCCGGGCCACGGGCCAGTTCAAGTTTGGCAATGAACGCATGGGCAAGAACAGCCGCAAGCGCTAAAGCACTCCGCTACGGCTTGCGGAAGTTGGGCGCCCGCTTCTCCATGAAGGCCATAATGGCTTCAATATTCTCCGCTGAGCCGGCCTGTCGCGCCATGGCAGCGTCTTCCGCCTCCAATGCCGCGGCGATATGCGCCTCGTGAGGCAGCCGCAGTGTGGCCTTGATCTCCCGCAATGAATTAACCGGCCATTGGGCGATCTCTGTGGCTTTCTCCAGCGCCGCCTCCAACAGACTTTCGTCGGGGTAACAACGGGCAGCGATACCGGTCTCCACCGCGCGCTCGGCGTTGATCCACTCCGCCGTGTAAAACAACTCGGCAGCCTGCTGGGCGCCGATGTTGGCTTGCAACATGTAGCTGGATGCAAACTCGGGAGCTAGTCCCAGCGATGCAAAAGGCAGCCGCATACGCAAACCCTCCCCCACGTAGCAGATGTCGGCATGGAACAGGATAGTGGCGCCGCCACCTACAGCGATGCCGGTAGCGGCCCCAATCCAGGGCTTGCCAAAGCCCGCCACCGCCCTGGCGCAGGCGCCAAAGGGATGCTCCTCAGTGGTTTCGGCGTCGCCAGCACCAAAGCTCGCCAGGTCGACACCCGCGGAGAAGCAGCCTCCCGAGCCGGTCAGCACCAGGCAGTTAATAGTGTCATCGGCATCTGCCGCACGGAAGGCCTCGGCCAGGGCCAGCCACATTTCGTTATTGATCGCGTTTTTCTTTTGCGCCCGGTTGAGGGTAAGCAAGCGCACACCGTCGCGGTCTTCACTGAGCAGGAATTCAGACATGAGGTCTCCGCTGTCTAGGCGTGGAAGTGCACGATATCGGCCAGAGCTCCGCGGTCGGTGCGACAGCGATTTGAGTCGTGCCCGGTGTCCTCATAACCAAAGGAGAGGCCGAACAAGAGTTTGTTGCCAGAGTCGACGCCCAGGGTCTCACGAATCAAATCGGCCTGGAAGCTGAGGGCGGTCTGCGGGCAGCAGGCCAGGCCGTGGGCCACCATGGAAAGCATCAGGGTTTGTGCATACATGCCGAGGTCGCAGGCCTCACGCAAGCCGAAGGGTTCGGGCAGGAACAGGAAGGCTACATGCGGCGCATCAAAAAAGGTGAAATTGCGCATAAAAGCAGCATTGCGCTTGTCCTTTTCCTCGCGCTTTATCCCCATGGCATCGTACAGCGCTTGCGCAGCGGCGTACTGTCGCTCCTTGTAGACGCCGTCATACTTGCCGTCATAGGGGAAGTCCATGGTGAACTCTCCCTTCATGAACGCACCGGGCATGACGCTGCGCAGTTGTTCAATCACCTCACCGGAGGCCACGTGCACTTGCCAGGGCTGGGTATTGCAATTGGATGGCGCGCGCAGGGCTACGCCAAACACCTCATCGAGCACTGCCTGCGACACGGGCTCCGGTTTGAAGCCACGGGCGGACTTGCGGCTGTCGACGATGCTGGCAAATACTTCAGCTGACTCTGTCTCTGGTTCTGACATAGCTAGGCAACGGCTCCTGATGATTTAAGTTCGGCAATGGTAGCAGCTTCCAGACCCAGTTCGGCAAGAATGCTGTCACTGTCGGTACCAGGCGTCACCGGCAGAATACCCACCTCCCCCGGCGTCCGACTGAAGCGCGGCGCCGGTGCGGTTTGGACTGCCCCCTGCACATCGACGAAAGAGCCCCGCGCCTGGTTGTGGTGATGCAGTGGCGCCTCGTCTATCGACAAAACCGGGGCAAAACAGACATCAGTTCCCTCCATGATCTCGCACCATTCAGCGCGAGTCCTGGTGGCGATGCGGGCGGCAATCTCCTGCTTTAGTATCGGCCACTGGCTTTTATCGAACTGGGCGGCGAAGTCGATCTGCGTGGACTCCATGCCCAGCTTCTCCATCAGCAAGGCATAGAACTGCGGCTCGATTGAGCCGATGGAAACCCACTCTCCATCGGCACACTCATAGGTATCGTAGTAATGGGAACCGCCATCGAGCATATTGGCCTGGCGCTGGCTTCCATCCCACAGGCCGATACCGGCAAAACCCTGGATGGCCGCCATCAATGAGATCACACCATCGGTAATCGCTGCATCTACTACCTGGCCCTGACCCGAGCTGGCGCGCTCGAACAGGGCCGCCAATATTCCCATCACCAGGTACAGTGAGCCACCACCAAAGTCCCCCAACAGGTTCAGCGGCGGCACCGGGCCGGAATCCTGGCGACCGATAGCCGCCAGCGCACCGGTGATAGCGATGTAATTAATATCATGGCCTGCTGCCTGGGCCAGCGGCCCGTGCTGGCCCCAGCCGGTCATGCGTGCATACACCAGGCGTGGGTTGCGGGCCAGGCAAACATCCGGGCCGAGGCCTAACTTTTCCATCACGCCGGGCCGAAAACCTTCCGTCAACACATCAGCGCCCCGAATCAATTTGAGCACCGTTTCCACACCGGCGGGGTCTTTCAGGTTAACCGCAATCGAGCGGCGTCCGCGCTGCAGCACATCAGCGGGATTATCGGTGGCACCAAGGGCGCCGCCGCCGGGCCGATCCACCCGTATGACGTCGGCGCCAAGGTCTGCCAGCAGCATGCAGGCAAATGGTCCGGGGCCAATGCCCGCCATTTCAATCACTTTCAAGCCGGCCAGTGGTCCCGCCATGGTCATTCTCCTCTAGCTATTCACCCTTGAAGACGGCCTTGCGCTTTTCCTTGAAGGCACGCATGCCCTCTTTCGCATCAGCAGAAGCAAACACCGGCGTGGCCAGTTCATCGGAGGCGGACATGGCCTCATCTTCGGACATACATTCCTGGTGCTCGCGCAGAGATTTAGTGACGGCCTTTACCGCCAGGGGTCCGTTTTCACAGATCCGGGCCGCAATCTTCTGTGCCTCGGCCAGTGATTGACCTTTCGGTACGACGCGGTTTATCAGGCCGAAATCCAGCGCCTGTTGTGCACTGATATGCTCACCCAGCAGCAGCACCTCTGCCGCCAGGCAGTAAGGTATTTGCCGGCGCAAGCGGATGGTGGAGCCGGACATCGGGTAGAGCCCGCGAGCCACCTCTGTGACACCAAAGATCGCGTCCTCTGCGCCTACCCGGATATCGGTGCCTTGCAGTATCTCGGTACCACCGGCCAGGGCGTAACCTTCCACCGCCAGGATCAGCGGCTTGCAGGGGCGGTTGTCGCGCAGCAGTGCCTGCCAGTGAACATTGGGCACCGTCGCCATTAACTCCATGAACTCTTCGGTAGAGCGCTGCTGGCCCTCGGCGCCGGCTTTCAGGTCCATACCGGCACAAAAGGTATCACCGTTGGCGGTGAGGATTGCGCAGTACAGTTCATCGTCTTCATCCAGCAAACGCCAGGCCTTGTACATACCCAGCAGCATTTCCGGACTAAAAGCGTTCTTGGCCTCCGGCCGGTTCAGCGTCACCGTCATGACATGGCCGTCTTTCTCAACAATGCAGTTCTCGGTACTGATATCCAGTTCGGCCATGCTCTCTCTCCTGCTACAAACTTATTGAACCAGGAAGTCGCCGGACAGGGCGATTTCCTTTGCCCTGGGGTAGGCTGGTTTCCCGCTGGGTGCGCGTGGAATCTCTGCGACGATATGCAATTCCCGCGGCAGCTTGTAACCGGCGATATGTTTGCGTGCCTCTTCCTGTAGCGACTCCAGCTGTAAGCTGGCGCCGTCGCGCACCGCCACCACCGCAGTCACCTTGCTGCCAAAGCGTTCATCCGGCGTATCCACTACCAGGCAATCGAAGACATCGGGATGCGCCTTCAGCGCTTCTTCCACCTCTTCCGGAAATATTTTTTCACCACCGGAGTTAATACAATTCGAGCCGCGACCGAAGACCGTGATGGAAGCATCTTCTTCCAGGCGCGCCTCGTCTCCGGTCAGCAGCCAGGTCTTGCCATCGACTTCAACAAAGGTCTTCGCAGTTTTCTCACTGTCACCGTAGTACCCCACCGGAATATAACCGGAGCGGGCGAAAATGCCTGTTTCCCCTGGCTTAACATGCTGGTGAGGCTCACCTTCAATATCAGTAATGACATCCATAAAATCCGATTGCACCACATTACCCAGGCCCTTCTCCTCGCTCTTCTTTTCTCCGGAGTCGAAGCCCATATTGCCCGACTCCGAGGAGCCAAAGGAATTACTGATAAATACATTGGGGAAAATCTGCTTGAACTCCTCCTGTTTCGACACCGAGAATACGGCGCCGCCGGAACCCACATTAAACACGCTGCTGAGATCCCAGCGCTCGGGCTCTGCTTTCAGCGCGTCCAGCAGTGGAATGGCCATTGCGTCGCCAACTATGGACAGGGAATTCACTTTTTCCTTCTCCACAATATCCCAGACCTGGACACCGTCCAGGGAGCGATGCGGGTTCAACACCACGGTATTGCCCGCCAGCAACTGGATGCAGGCATACCACCAGCAGGCACCATGCATAAGCGGCGCCAGTGCCATACCGACAATGGGAAAGTCGCCGATGCGGCCGGCAATTTGTTCCGGTTCGGTGATCGGGCCATCGGGATGAAACCAGCCGCCGCCACCCAGAGCCGCGAAGAATAAACTCTTGTGCGGCCACATGACGCCCTTGGGCATTCCCGTGGTGCCGCCGGTGTAGAGTAGAAACAGGTCATCGTCAGCGCGCTCGCCAAAATCACGTTGGTCAGACTGTCCGGCCAGTGCCGCTTCAAAATCAATACTGGCAATGCTGGCCAGGTCCGCAGCTGAATCATCCTCCACTGACACCAGGGTTTTCAGGCGCGGTGCAGAATCGATCACCTCGGCAATAGCCGGCACAAACTCCCGGTGGTGAATACAGGCCACCATGTCGGAGTTATCGAAGATATACAGCAACTCCTCCTGCACATAGCGATAGTTCACGTTGATGGGAACCGCCCGCAGCTTGAAGCAGGCCATCATCCCTTCCAGGTATTCATTGCAGTTATACATGTACAAGCCGACGTGATCGCCGGGACCGACGCCCTGCGCCGCCAGGTAGTGCGCCAATTGATTGGCGCGCTGCTCAAGTTCGGCAAAGCTGGCGCGGGCATCACCGCAGATCAGCGCGTCCCGAGTTGGCACCTTGTCGGCAACCATTTCAAACATATCGGCCAGGTTGAATGCTTTTCTCATAAAATGGAGCCTCTGCTTACGCTTTCTCTGAACTTACAACCCACATGGCGAAGAACTGGGCACCACCGCCGTAGGCGTGTCCCAGCGCGGTCTTCGCCCCTTCGACCTGGTGCGCGCCGGCATCGCCGCGGACCTGCAGCGCGGCCTCGGCGAAACGAATCATGCCGGAGGCGCCGATGGCGTTTGATGAGAGTACGCCGCCCGAGCAGTTCCAGGGAATATCACCCCCCTCATCAAGCGAGGTGGCGCCCGACATGGTCAACTTCCAGCCCTCGCCCTCCTCGGCAAAACCCAGGTTCTCCAACCACATCGGCTCATACCAGGAAAACGGTACGTAGACCTCAGCACAATCAAAGTCCTTGCGCGGGTCGCTAATGCCCGCCTGCTGATACACATCGGCACAGCAATCCCGGCCGGCCTGTGGGTTTACCTCGTTACGGCCCGCGTACATAGTCGGCTCGGAGCGCATCGCCACACCGCGAATCCAGACCGGCTGCCCGGGCGAATCCCCGACCGCGCTGGCATCACAAATCACCATGGCGCAGGCGCCGTCGGAGGACGGGCAGCTCTCCAGGAAGCGCACCGGGTCCCACAACATGGGAGACTCTTCCACCTGTTGCATCGTGATATCCGGCATCTGCAGATGTGCCAGTGGATTCCTGGCGCCGTGCAGACGATCTTTTACCGCCACCTTGATACCGGTGTCCCAGGGGGCGCCGGAGCGACGCATATACTCACGCATGATCGGCGCGAAGTAGCCGCCGGCACCGGCATTCAGGTGTGGCGAAAATGGTTGTGGATTGGACAGGGCCCACATGGCATTGGATTCGGATTGTTTCTCAAAGCTTACCGTCAGTACCCGCCTGAAGCTGCCGCTCTGCACATGGGAGGCAGCCACCAGGGCCGTCGAGCCGCCGACCGAACCCGCCGTGTGCACCCGGAGCATGGGCTTGCCATTACAGCCCAGCGCATCGGTCAGATAAGTCTCGGGCATGATGACCCCCTCAAACATATCTGGCGCCTTGCCGATAATCACCGCGTCGATTGCATCCCAGCCCAGGCCGGCATCAAGCAATGCGTTTTGCGCTGCCTCTCGAACCAGGCCGGCAATCGACACATCGCCGCGCCGGGTCTGGTATTTGGTCTGGCCAATGCCGACCACCGCTGCCATATTCGCCATTACGCGGCCTCCACTACACTGACCAGGTTGTGCTGCAAGCACGGCCCGCTGGTAACGTGGGCGACACCCCGGCGAATCTTGCCGTCAATCACCCGCTGTGCGACTTCACCAATGCGCGACAGGCCAGAGGCCATCATCATGTTACCGGCCAGTACGCCGCCGGAAGGATTGATCTGGGTATCCGCACCCAGACCCAGGGCCCGCTTCAGAATGATCTCCTGGTGGCTATAAGGTGCGTAGAGCTCGGCCACTTCAACCGGACCGTCAGCCAGGCCAACCGCGGCGGCGGCCTGTTCGGTAGAGACCGAGCGGGTCAGGTTCCTGGCGCCGAGATTATGGGTTTCCATGCGATGATCGATGCCGCTGATCAAGGCATAGGGTACAGCCATGGACTGTGCCTTTTCGACACTGCAAATCACCATGGCGGCAGCACCGTCGGAGATCGGACAACAATCATGCTTGCGCAGCGGTGACACCCAGGGTTCAAGCTGTAGCAATTGCTCCACGCTCACCTCCCCGGCCAACTGTGCGTGGGGATTGTTTGCTGCGGCATTACGACGGGAGCGGGCAACCACCTCGGCCATGTCCTGCTCGGTAAGCAGGCCCTGGTCGAGCATCAATCGCGCCTGCATGGCCGCCAGGCTTACCGTGTCCACCCACAGCGGTGCCAGGTAATAAGGATCCAGCTGCTGCGACAGTACCGTCGGCAACTCACCCGGTGAGGACTTGCCAAACCCGTAAATCAGGGCGGAGTCGGCCTGGCCCATACGAATTTTGAGGATGGCCTCATACAGCGCCCAGGCCGCATCCATCTCGACATGAGACTCCTTGATTGGCGGCACTGCGCCAAGTGCATCCACGCCCATCACAAAGGCGAAGGCAGCCCCTTGCTGGTAGTCACAACTACCGGAACAGGTGAAATCCACGTCCTGGCTGTTTTTCATGCCGACGGCTGACAGGGCCTGCTGAATAACAGGCATAATCAGCTCTACCTCGTTCTTGGCACCGGCGTCTCGCACACAGTCGGACTGGGCGAAGGAAATAATAGCGATATCTTTCATCCCCTGCATAGCGCCTATCCCTCCCAACCGGAAACCGGGACCTTGCCAATCATGGCAATGGGTACGTCCGGCTCATCCAGCGGTTTGAAGTAGCGGATGTTGTCCATGGCAAAGCCCCATTCTTCTTCTGGTTTCCATACCGCCTGTACTCGCTGGCCGATGTGAACGGCGTCGTTATCGCACTCACTCAACAGGTGTATAAACGAAATATTGGCGCCATCGGCCACCAGGTTGGCCACCACGTAGGGCGGCTGAATCGGGTTATTGGGTATGGGTATCCAGACGATGGTGAAGGACTCAACCGTGGCATTGTCCGACACCTGCACCTCCTCATCTGTGGCAACGCCACAGGCGGCGCAGGAACCCCGCGGCGGCATGTAGACATTGCTGCACTGCGGGCAGCGCTGGCCGACCAGGCGGCCCGCTTTAACCTGGTGCAGGAAGCGGCTGGTTGCGGCCCCGGCGGTGAAGTTATAGGTCAGGTAAACCGGTGCCTCCAGCGCGCTGATTTCTTCTTCATTAGCAGCCCCGGCGGTCTGTGCTGCGGTGGTCTCTGCTGCGGCGGCAGTCTCGGGTTCAAAGCAGGCAATATCGGTAATCAATCCCTGGGCGGGCTCGGCCCAGCGCACCTGCACGCGCATGCCGCTGTGCATGGCAGACTCGCTGCCGGCATCAACAGCATGCACCATGGGCACATCGGCGCCGTCCAGCTTGACCATAGCCCAGGCAAAGGGATGCGCAAAGGGATGGCTCTGGCGCGGCTCATGCACCCAGCACCAGCTCACCACCTCGCCGCTGCTGGCCACCTCCACGAAGTCATCCAACTCGCTGGCTGTGATCGGGTCATACTCCATGGGGGGAACATAGACCGTGCCGTCATCGCCACGAGTGCCTACAATTTTGCGCCGGCGCAGTTCACTCAGGAAACGACCCACCACGGGGCCGGTAGAGCGCGTATAGGTATACCCCAGCTCGAACTGCTGGCGCAGGATTTCAGGCTCCGACATGTGTTACTCCTGGCGGTGGCGAAGGGCTAATAACAGCCAGTATCTGCCAGCCACAGGGCCAACTCAATGACGGAAAATTTCAATTGCCGCTGACATTTTTGATCACATGAACTGCATGCGAGCTATTCTGTCAGCGGCAATATCTGGGAGCGAGAATGAATGCCTAGAGTTCGAAGCGGTGACGGCGCAACCAGACGGCGCCAGCGATCACCAGGGCGGCAAAGCCAACGCCCAGCAACATGCCCACATAATCAAGGCTGCTCCATACCGGGCCGTAGGCATAAAAGCCCATGGACAGCGTGTCATCACCATTAATCATGCGCGGTATATGCGAGCCGATCGCGCTGAGCACATAGCTACTACCAATAAACACGGTTTCGATAAATACAAGCCCCAGGGGAATGGCAAAGCCGAGCATAAAGGGCGAACGCTTGGCCGCGGCCGAGGCCAATAACAACCAGGCGTAGACTGGCAGAGTCCACAGAATCCAGACCACCATCCCACCCAACTGGTTAAGGATCAGCGGCACAAACTGGATATTGCCCAGCACAACCTCAGTGCTGTGCCCGTCCATGCGCCAAACCAGCAACATGGCCAGGAGCACAGATATCAGCTGGGTCACTATAGAAACCGCCAGGAATACCAGCGGGACCACCAGCGAAGCTATCGCCAGCTTGCTCAGCACTTCCTCCCATTCGGAGACAGGCATGGACTTCCAGAACAGAATACTTCGGTCCTTGCGGTCCTGGTAAAGCGTTCCCAGCAGGAAGTTAATCGAGACGATAAACATGATGAACAGGAACAGCATATGCACGCCATTCAGCACCGGGTTAAGAGTTTCTTCCTCTTCCTCGCTGGAGTTGGTCCGCGTCTGCCGATGTGGCGGCGAGAAGCTCCACTCGCCGGAAAAGTTCCAGTCCTCGGCGTCGCCGGCATCCGGCTCCTCGATAATGATCAATTCCTGGGCCGGTTCCAACAGGCCTCCCTCCGGGGAGACCAAAAGCTCCTGCCGCACAATCTCGGTATCGCTATCATCGTCGATATTGATGCTGATATTGACGCCACTGCCGCTGTCCTCAGACATCAGCATATGCATAACGCCATCGCCCATGATCGCGAGGCGGCCGGCGAACAATACACTTCCCAGCATCAGCAACAACAGCAATCCGCCTATCGTTAACGGCGTAATCAACAGCGAGTTGCGATATTCCTGCAGCTCACGTTGTAGCAGCGTATGAATTTTAACGGTCTTCGACAGTTCCATTTCAGTTCTCCGCCGTCATTTTTGCTATAAACAGGTCAGATATGGAGGGCGAGTGTAACTGGCCCATATGGGCCAGGTCCTGGCGATCCACACCTTCAAATATCATCGCCTTACCACCCAGGATAGCGCGCTCATTGATGGGCCCCAGCGCCTGGGCCTGCTCCACCGCCGCACCAACCACATGCAGCTCACAGAAGCGCTCGGCCAATGACTCCATGGATTCGTGCAACACTACCTGGCCAGCACGCATGAACATGGCGTCAGTGAGAATGTTTTCGACTTCCTCCACCTGGTGGGTAGAAATAATAATGGTGCGCTCATCATCGTAATAATCATTGAGCAATTGCTCGAAGAAACGCTTGCGGAACAAGATATCCAAACCCAGGGTCGGCTCATCCAGAATCAGCAAACGGGCATCGATCGCCATCACCAGTGCCAGGTGCAGCTGCACCGTCATACCCTTGGACAGCTGTTTTACCCGGCGATCCAATGTCACCTCGGTCTGTCGTAGCAAGCGTTCAGCTTCCTCACGACTAAAACGCGGGTGCACGCCACTGACATAATCCAGAACCTGGTCGACCCGCATCCAGCCGGGCAGCACCGCGGTATCGGCTATAAAGCAGACATGCTCCTGCAGCAAGGTGCGCTGCGTCCTCGGATCCATACCCATGACCTCGAGACCACCATCGCAGGTATTCAGTCCCAGCAATGATCTCAGCATGGTGGTCTTGCCGGCACCGTTGGGGCCTATCAGACCGGTAATACTGCCCGCCTCCACTTGCATACTGATATTGTCGACTGCGCGCAGGCCGCCGTAGCGCTTACTCATTGCCTCGGTTTTTATCATAGTGCTCATCAGGAATGTCCTCCTGCGCTACGCAGGCGATCCGCCACCGTATTCATATCCAGTCCCAGCATATGTATGCGCTCGGCAAAGGCCGGCAACTCTTCTTCCAGAAATTTTTGCTGCTCGTTGTTGGTCAGCGCCTCACGAGCCCCACTCAGCACAAACATGCCCAGCCCCCGTCGTTTTTCCAGCAAGCCGTCATCTACCAGTTCCTGGTAGGCCTTGGCCACTGTCAAGTGATTGATATTGTAATCCGATGCCACCTGCCGCACTGAGGGTACTGCTTCTCCCTCGGCGAAGCTTCCGTCCAGTATGCGCTCTATAACAAGTTCGCGCAGCTGGCGGTAGATCGGCAAATTATCGTTCCATTCAATAGACACGAGTCAGCCTCCAGTCCTATTCACTGCGCGATATGTCGCCGGATCCCATAACACTGGAATCGACGTCCGGGTCACCCCGGTAGGTGACATCGCCACTACCCAGAATGTTGACCTCCAGTTCCTGTTCGGCCCAGACAGCAATATCACCGGAACCGGCGATATTTACCTCAACCCGCTGTGCCTGAATACTATCGATGTCAATATCGCCGGAACCGGCCAGGCTTATCTCCAGCTCTACCGCGCTGCCCTCTTCACTGGCCACGATATCGCCGGAGCCGCTCATCGATATTTCCGTGCTCTGGCTGGTGACCTTGCCCAGGTCAACATCGCCGGAACCGGCCAGTTGCACTAACAGGCTCTCAACGCTGGATTCCGCTAACTGGAGGTTGCCAGAGCCAGCTACAGATACCTGCAACTCATCGGCCGTGATGGAGTAGAGTCGAATGTCGCCCGAGCCCTCCAATTCGACGTCCAGCTCTTGTGTCGTCATTGGCTTAACATAGATAGTGCCGGAGCCTTCCAGCTTGATGCTCTCAAGCGATTCTGCGATCAGCTTGTACTTTACGCTCTTGGCCCGCTTGCCCGATTCCGAGTAACCCAGGTAGAGCGTGGACCCACGCACATAGAAAGGCTGCTTCTCCAGTTCCTTCTCAGCGCCATTGACACGCAACTTGGTTTCATCGCCAATTTCGATCAGCACCTCAGAACTACCGCGCAATACAACGGCATCAATGTCCAGTCCTTCCACAGAGCGGGTCGCTGCATGCACCAGCGCTGAAAACCCCGCGCAAACCAGAAAAATCAGGGCGACCAGCAAACGGCCGCTGGCGGCGCCCTGGAGAATATTCTTTTTACGGCTTGTAAGCATCTGTTCTGCCTCCGATATGGTGTTATAGCTAACTATATCACCCATTCCGGAAACTGCAAGCTTTTATTTTTCCCTTACTATTCAGCGACTTGTGAATAAGGATTCTTGCATATTCGCGGCAATCGCCCGCCCAAGCTGCTTGGCGCGGTCCGCCTTGGGACCACTCCAGCCCTCATCCACCGCCTGCTGGAACAGGGTCAACCAGCGCTGAAAGTCCCCCGCATCCAGCCTGCGCTTGCCGTGCAGGCTGCGGTGAATATTCATGGTATGCCGCTGGTAGGAGCGCTCACCGAGCAGCAATTTACTCCAGTAATCCTTGATATGTGGCAGGTGCACTGCCAGGTCAACAGCGGCGACATCGAGGAAAATCGGGGCCAGTACCGGATCGGCCAGGATCCGCTCGTAGAACTGATCGACAAGGATTTCTACCTGCTCGCGGCTGTTCAAGTCAACCCGCTCAGGGCTGTTTATATCTACCCGCTCAGGGCTGTCTATATCCACCCGCTCAGGGCTGTTAGAGTCGGCCCGCCCCATTGCACTACTTCTTGCGGCTCTTGCCCTTCTTCACATGGGCCATCATGCGACGCTTGCGGGCTATCTGGCGGCCGGTCAGCTTGTTGCGCTTCCCGGCAAAGGGATTATCACTGGTTCTGAATTCCACTTTAACCGGCGTGCCTCCCAGGTCCAGCTCGCGCCGAAATATCTTCTCCAGGTAGCGCTGGTAGGATGCCGGCAACTTGCCGGTTTGATTTCCGTGAATAACAATCAGCGGGGGATTCTGCCCGCCCGCATGGGCATAGCGCAGCTTGATGCGGCGGCCATTGACCATGGGCGGCTCGTGATCCATAACCGCGGATTCAAGAATGCGGGTCAGCTGGTTGGTGGATAGTTTGCGCGTGGCCGCATCATAGGCGGCATCGATAGAGCGATACAGATGTCCCACGCCGGTGCCGTGCAGTGCCGAGATAAAGTGTATATCGGCGTAGTCGATAAATTGCAGGCGGCGTTCCAGCTCAGTCTTGATACGCTCGCGCGTGTAAGTCTCCAGCCCGTCCCACTTGTTAATGGCTAACACCAGGCCGCGTCCCGCCTCGATCGCCTGGCCCAGCAGGTGCAAATCCTGGTCCACCAGGCCCTCACTGGCGTCCATCACGAGTACCACCACGTGAGCATCGTCAATGGCCTTCAAGGTTTTGACGATGGAAAATTTCTCCACCACCTGCTTAACGTTCTTGCGGCGCCTGACGCCCGCAGTATCGATCAGCGTATAGGTCGTGCCATCGCGCTCGAAATCGATATAGATACTGTCCCGGGTGGTGCCCGGCTGATCGTAAACCACCACCCGGTCTTCGCCCAGCAGGCGATTGACCAGGGTAGACTTGCCGACGTTGGGCCGACCGACTATGGCCACCCTGATGCCGCCACCCTGCTCGTCTTCAGGCTCCTCGTCTGAAGGCACGAAATCTTCCAGCAAGTGCTCAATCAAGGGCTTGACCCCGCGGCCGTGGCTGGCGGCAATGGGATGTAAATCCTGCACACCCAGCGCATAAAAATCGGGCAGGGCGATATCTTCGTTAAGGCCGTCAATCTTGTTCACGACCAGGTGAAAGGGCTTGTTCCTGCGTCGCAGATAAGCCACCAGCTCCTGGTCGCCGCTGGTCACTCCTGCACGCGCATCGACCAACAGGCATATGGCATCAGCCTCGGCCACAGCCGCCATCGACTGCTCGGCCATAGATGAGTCAATGCCCTCTTCCTCACCGGTGATGCCACCGGTATCGATAACAATATATGGCTGTCCCTCGTAACTGGCTTCACCATATTTGCGATCACGGGTGAGGCCGGGAAAATCAGCCACCAGCGCATCGCGACTGCGAGTGAGGCGGTTGAACAGCGTCGACTTACCGACATTGGGGCGCCCGACCAGGGCGATAACCGGAATCATCAGCCGCCCTTGGCAGATACCTGTAGAGCCATCAGCTTGCCGCCATTGGTAAATACATACAGCACGTCGTCCACTGCCAGCATGTCGGCGCGAATACCGCTGCTATCGATCTTGGTACGGCCGACAAAGTGGCCATCGGTCTGGGACATGAAGTGTACATAACCCTCAAAATCGCCCACTGCCACATAACCCTTGACGGCCTTTGGCGCACTCAAGCGACGATGGGTCAAGCCGCCCTGCTCCCAGCGCACGCCCTGGCCATTGCGATAGTACGCAATGACACTGCCGCTCTCTTCAGACACGTAGACATTGCCAAAGCCCTGGTCGAGTCCAACATAGCTGGAGACTTCCTGCTGCCAGGACTTGCGACCGGTCGCCACGTCCATTGCCGCTATCCGGCCCTGGTAGCTAACGGCGTAAAGCACGTTACTGGCCAGCAGCATGCTGCCTTCAATATCGACAATGCGATCGATTTCAGAGCGACCCTCGGGAATGGCCACCCTGGCCTCCCAGCGCACGCCGCCATTTTGCAGATCGAGAGCCACTACCTTGCCATTTCCAAATCCAGCAATAGCAAAGCGCTCAAAAATTATTGGGGTGGAGGTGCCACGCAGCGTCAGCACCGGCAAGCTGCTGTCATAGGTCCACAGCTCTCCACCGTCTTCCGCACTGAGACCATGCAGGCGCCCATCATAGCTCTGCACCACGACCACCCTGCCGTTGGTTTGCGGCGGTGCCAGAATTTCGCCCTGCAGTTGCACGCTCCACAGTTGCGCGCCATCTGCGGCAGACAGGGCCAGGACCTTGCCATCGCTGGTACCCAACAACACTATGTTTTCGCCTACACCGACCCCGCCACTCAGAGACTCATCGAGATCGACCTGCCAATGGCGCTTGCCGCTGACTCGATCCAGTGCGACAAGCTTGCCGTCATTACCAGCAGCATAAATACGGTCATCGTCCAGCACTGGCCGCAAATGGTAGAAGCCATCTCCCTGGCCACTGCCGACACCAGCACTCCACATCTTCTTCAGCTTGATCTCTGTAACAATATCTACCAGTGGTGCAGGTTCTTTGCCGTCCTCTTCATCGAGGGTAAACCAGCCTTTTACCGTACTGCAGCCACCAAGACTCAGCACCAGCAGCATGGATAACAGTAATCGCAGTGAGCGCGATAAATACATCAACTTATTCCTCGAGCTCGGCCGGCAGTTCACGCCCGGTTTCGGGCGCGGATTCAGGCGTGGCTTCCCGCGCAGAAATGGGCGTCAGCGCACGCAGCTTCAACTGCAGGGCCTCACTGGCACCGACACCTGAGGCGGCGGCCAGCCCCAGTGCTTGCTCATAGGCGATTATCGCCTCTTCGCGCTGACCCAGTTGCAGATACATGTCGCCTTTTGCTTCCAGGAAGGCGGGCTCAAATGCGCCGGGTTCGGCGGCACTGATTATCTCAAGCCCCTGCTCAGGATTACCGCGTGCCGCCTCGACCCTGGCCAGACGCAGTTCGGTGAGCAAGCGAAGTTCAGTATCGGGATTGCTGGTCAGCACCCAGCGCAATTCCTGTTCCGCCGTTTCAGTATCATTTTCTATCATGGCCAGACGCGCCAGGTGCAGGGCGGCGAACTGGGCATAGGTAGTGCCCGGGTAGTCGTTCTTAATGCCTTCCGCCAGGTGACGCGTAGTGCTGACCTGGGCCTCGCTGCGCGTCTCGCGCACCGCATCCAGCATTTCGTCGTAGCGGGCAGAAGCCTCAGCCGCAACATTTGCACTGTGCTGCTGCCAGCCCTGCCAGCCAAATCCCACGCCCAGGGCGAGCGCAATCGCCAACAGGGTAGAACGACCATTTTCGTCCCACCACTTGCGCAGCGCTTCTACCTGTTCTTCTTCAGTACGATAAGCTTCCACTAGATTTCCTCGTGTTCAATTAATTCATTAACTTCTGCCAGCAGGCCGTCAAAGGCAACATTGCGTTGCTCGGCGCCGCCGCGCAGTGGCTTGACGGCGATCTCGCCTCGCGCCAGTTCGTCCTCACCCAGGATCACTGCCAGCCTGGCCCCACTGCGATCCGCCTTCTTCAGTTGGCTTTTGAAACTGCCACCACCTGTATGCATGACGATTTTCGCCGCTGGCATTTCGTCGCGCAGCGCCTCTGCCATAGCAACAGCTGCCAATTCACAGGCTGAGCCAACAGCAACAAAATAAACATCGGCCTGCACGGGTGCCGCCGGTGCGGAACCCAATTCCTGCATCAGCAAGACCAGTCGCTCCAGGCCCATTGCGAAGCCGGCCGCGGGAGTCGCTTTGCCACCCAGTTGCTCGACCAGGCCATCGTAGCGTCCCCCGGCACAAACAGTACCCTGCGCGCCCAGCGCGCTGGTAACCCACTCAAACACAGTGCGGTTATAGTAATCGAGACCACGCACCAGGCGCGGATTGATGGTGAAGCTGATACCAGCACTGTCGAGTAAATCGCGCAGGCGCTGAAAATGCTCCGTAGCCTCCGCGTCCAGATAGTCATGCAGCTCCGGGGCATCGGTGAGCAGGGCCTGGGTAGCCGGCGACTTGCTATCGAGCACACGCAGTGGATTGCTTTCCAGGCGACGCTGGCTGTCCTCATCCAACTCATCGACGTGGGCACGCAAATACGCCTGCAATGCCTCGCGATAGCGGCTGCGCGACTCCAGGTCGCCCAGCGAGTTCAGCTGTAACTCCACAGCCGAATCCACACCGAGAGCGCGCCACAATCGAGCGCTGAGCAGTATCAGTTCCGCCTCCACATCGGCACTGGCGGTGCCGAAGACTTCTACCCCGATTTGGCTAAATTGACGCTGCCGACCTTTTTGCGGGCGTTCGTAGCGGAACATCGGACCGGCGTACCACAGTTTCTGCTGGCTCCCCAGCAGCCCGTGCTGACTCACTGCACGCACACAGCCAGCCGTGCCCTCGGGTCGCAGCGTCAGGCTTTTATCATTACGATCGGGAAAGGAGTACATCTCCTTCTCAACGATATCGGTAACTTCACCGATAGCGCGACTGAATAGCGCGGTTTCTTCGACGACAGGCAAGCGTATTTCACGGTATCCATAAGCCTCGAGCACCTGCGACGTAGTTCGCTCAAGGTGCTGCCAGAGGTGTATGTCCTCGGGCAGAATGTCGTTCATCCCGCGGATGGCGCGAATCTGGTTCACTGTCTGTCCTTCAGGCTTTGTAAATGAGGTCAGCGGAGCCGGCATCGTGCTGTTGCTCCAGCTCGGCTGCACGCTGCCTGATCACCTGTTCAAGGTGATCGATGAAATCCTGGTTGCTAACCTTGTGGTCCGGCTCGCCACCGATATAAATCAGGTTGCTTGGTGAGGCACCGGTAAGTCCCACATCGGCTTCACGCGCCTCACCCGGTCCATTCACAATGCAGCCGATTACAGCCACATCCATGGGTGTGCGAATATCTTCCAGGCGTTGCTCAAGGCTATTCATCGTACCGATGACATCAAAGTTCTGCCGCGAACAGCTGGGACAGGCGATAAAATTAATGCCATTGGATCGCAGCTTCAGGCTCTTGAGGATATCAAAACCCACCTTAACTTCTTCCACCGGATCAGCGGCAAGAGAAATACGGATGGTATCGCCGATTCCCTCCATTAACAGCAAACCCAGCCCAACCGATGACTTTACCGTGCCACCGCGCAGGCCACCGGCCTCGGTGATACCCAGGTGCAGCGGCTGATCAATCTGCCTGGAAATCAAACGGTAGGCATCAACGGCCATAAAAACATCGGAGGCCTTCACACTGAGTTTGAAGTCCTGGTAATCAAGCTTGTCCAGTATATCGACATGACGCATGGCTGATTCGACCAGTGCCTCGGCGGTCGGTTCACCGTACTTGCGCTGTAAATCTTTTCCGATAGAGCCCGCGTTGACGCCAATACGAATTGGTATGCCATGATCACGACAGCTGTCGACCACGGCGCGAACACGTTCGTCACGGCCGATATTGCCAGGATTGATACGCAGGCAGTCCACGCCGTATTCGGCCACTTTAAGCGCTATCTTGTAATCAAAGTGAATGTCCGCGACCAGGGGCACACTGACCTGCTGCCGAATAAGCCGGAACGCCTCCGCCGCTTCCATGCTGGGCACTGATACCCGCACAATATCTGCGCCCGCTTGCTGGATAGCTTCAATCTGGGCAACCGTGGCGCCGACATCGCAGGTTTCCGTATTGGTCATGCTCTGCACACTGATCGGCGCATCTCCACCGACCGGGACATTTCCCACCATGATCTGCCGGGTCTTGCGTCGTTTTATGGGTGATTCAGCGTTCATAAGTCGCCAACGGTAAAGCGCGCCGTATCCCGACCCGGGCGCGTGCGCACGGCGAAAGGCTCACCCTGGTAAAGCACTTCGACCGCAGCGGCATCCCCGGCCAGGACCTGGAACGGGGGCTTGCCATCCAGTTGCAAGACATCACCCGCTGCACGCAGGTCGGCGTATATTAACTGGCCATCAGCATCGCGCACTTCCAACCAGCAGTCGCCGCTGAAACTGAATTCGAGCGCCGCAGTCAATCCGTCCGCGCCAGCCACATCTGCCGTATCGTTATCGGCCAGCAACGACGAGCCTGCATCCTCGTCCGGGGACAAGGCGCTAGCAGCATCCTGTCCAGCCTCGGGCGACTCAGGCTCGGGCAGCTCGCTATCAAATTCAATCCCGGCGTCAGCCGCTGCGATAGTAGTGGCCTCAGGTTCCGGTTCGGGCTCTGGTTCGGGTTCGGGTTCCGGCTCCGGCTCCGGCTCCGGCTCCGGGGCAGGCTCCCGCTCTGCTGTAATCTCGGCAGCCGCCGGCCTGGCGTCGGGTTTTGCCGCGGGTTTCTCCAGCGGCGCCCTGCTGTTACTTGCCGCAGATGAAGTACTGTCCTGCCACCACCAGAAACCGAGTACGCAGATCAGGGCCACAACTATTCCCAGCACCATGGCAAAGCCGGTCTTTTGCGCGCCGTTTTCGGTGATCGAAACCCTGTGCCCGTCGGGGCCGACAGCATCTTCAAAGCCCTGCGCATCGTAAGCTGCCAGCACAAGCTCTTCATCCAGGTTGACTGCTTTTGCATAGGCGCGCAGATAGCCGCGGACAAAGGCGGGGCCACGCAAACTATCGAATCGATTCTCTTCGATGGCGGTCACATTGACCGGCATCCATTTCAGGCGATCGGCCATCTCCCGGGTGGAGAAGCCGGTCTGCTCACGCGCTTCACGCAGCATGTGACCCGGGGTCACCTGCTGCTCACTGACAACTTCAGTAGTCTCCACTTTGAACCGCCCGCTCATAGGCCTGAAATTCCGGGGATTTAGGGTATAAGTTGCGCAACGCCAGACCATAGCTGGCCTCGGCGTCCTGCTCGCCGAGCTTATGGGACAATCTCACGCCCAGCCACAGCGCCCGCGCCGACAGACTGCGACTAAAACCACGATAGCTGTCCAGGTAGCGCTGGGCCAGGGCCCAGTTGTCGTCTCCATATTCGATATGCGCCAGCTCCAGCAGGGCTATTCTATTGCCCCGGTCCATGGTCAGCGCACGCGTGAAGGCCTCACGGGCACCGGCCGTTTCGCCGAGTCGCACCCGGCAAAGACCCAGGTTAACAAAGGCCTGGGGGCGTGACTCGTAGAGCGTATCCTTGACCACGACTTCCAACTGTCGTTCAGATTCGGCATAGCGCCCGCGCGAGTAAAGAAATGCAGCATAGTTATTCCGTGCGCGGGAAAAGGGCTTCTTCAAGGAAATAGCGCGCTCGAAGTTTTCTTCCGCCAACTCGTATTCGCCTGTGCTCTGGTAAACCAGGGCAAAGGCTTCCGCGACCTCGGCGGAATTCGGGTCAATTTCCTGCGCTATCTTGAGATTGCGCTTGGCGTCCTCCCAGTTTTGCTCACCGATATAACTACGCGCCAATTGCACCCGGGTTTTCAATGCCTCCTGGGGCGATGCCTCGGCGGTAAAAACCCGCCCTTCCTGGGTGACACAGGCCGAAACCAGCAGCGCCAGTCCTGCCACTATCACGCATCGCGATATTGATTGCCTCACCTCTATCCCCACCTGATCACCTGCTCTTCTTGTTGTTGTTGGCGGTAGCGCTCGCTGCGGCGAGTTCGGTCAACGACTTCCCCGACCAGCTGCCCACAGGCGGCGTCAATATCGTCGCCCCGGGTAGTACGCACGGTCACGATATAGCCTGCATCCACCAGTACCTGCCAAAAGCGAGAGACTGCATTACCACTGGGGCGCGCGTAGTCAGATTGTGCAAATGTGTTGAATGGAATCAAATTTATCTTGCAGGGAAAGTCCTGCAGCAATTCTGCCAAAGCTCGCGCCTGGTCCGGCTGGTCATTGACGCCGGCGATCAGCGTGTATTCGACCGTGACCACCCGCTTCTTGTCTGACTGTCGTGACATGTAGTTGCGACAGCTTTCCAGCAGCACTTCAATCGGGTACTTACGATTAATGGGTACCAGTTGATCACGCAGCTCATTGGTCGGCGCGTGCAGTGAGACCGCCAGGGAAACCTCGCTGACCTCGGCCAGCTTATCCAGGGCCGGTACCACACCTGAAGTACTCAAGGTCACCCGGCGCTTGGACAAACCGTATGCGAGGTCTTCCAGCATCAGGTCCATTGCATCAACCACGTTGTCGAAATTGAGCAGGGGCTCGCCCATACCCATCATGACCACATTGGTTACCTTGCGACCATTGCCACTCTGGAAGGCGTCGTATGACTTCAACGCCAGCCACACCTGGCCGATGATTTCAGCGGCGCTAAGATCGCGCTGAAAACCCTGCTTACCGGTGGAACAGAAACTGCAGTCCAGGCTGCAACCAACCTGGGAGGAAACGCAGAGCGTGCCACGCCCACCGTCGGGAATGAACACGGTCTCGATCAAGCCGCCACCGTCAACACGGATGGCCCACTTGCGCGTGCCGTCCTCCGAGTCCTGCTGGCTCACCACCTCAGGCGCACGAACTTCTGCCACTGCCTGCAGCTTTTCACGCAGGGGTTTGCTGAGGTTGGTCATCTCTTCAATTGAATCGACGCCGGCATGGTGAATCCATTTCAGCACCTGCTGCGCACGAAAGGGCTTCTCTCCCAGTTCCAGAAAGAAGGCCTGTAACCCGGGCAGGGTAAGCCCCAGTAGATTCGTACGCGGTGTATCCATGGCTGCCTAGCGCTCGCAGACTTCTTCAGCACTGAAGAAGTAGGCAATTTCTCTAGCCGCTGACTCAGCTGAGTCAGAACCGTGCACCGCATTGGCATCGATAGACTCGGCAAAGTCGGCCCGGATAGTACCTGCTGCAGCTTCCTGGGGGTTGGTTGCGCCCATCAGGTCGCGATTTTTGGCGACAGCACCCTCACCTTCCAGCACCTGCACGCAGACAGGCCCAGAGGTCATGAATTCGATCAGGGCCGGGAAGAAGGGGCGCTCGCTGTGCTCAGCGTAGAATCCACCCGCCATGTCTTCGCTCAGTCGTATCATCTTGGCAGCTACCAGGCGCAGGCCATTTTTTTCAAAGCGGCTATAAATCTCGCCAATTACATTTTTGCCCACTGCATCAGGTTTGACGATAGACAGGGTGCGTTCAACAGCCATGGTGTTTCTCCATTAAAAGTATAAAGCCAGCCGGCAGCGCCGCATTGCGGTGCCGCCCGACGGGGGTTCAAAATTCGGCGGTATTATAAAGATAAAGGCGCCTGCTTGCACCCTATATCGTTGAAAACAGGCAAGTATTTTGGCAAGAAAATCAGTGGCTTAGGGAGCTCTGTTCAGGCGCCCTGACGGCCCGGCCGGGTCTGCTGTGGCCGCAGCGTGACAATGGCGTCGCGCATCTGGCTGGCGGCAAATTCTGCTTCCTCGGCAGTAGTGAACCTGCCCAGGGTAATGCGCAGGGAACTGTGCGCCAGGGCGCTGTCCAGACCCATCGCCCGCAACACATGTGAAGGCTCAACGCTGGCAGAGGTGCAGGCCGATCCAGAGGACAGCGCCAGGTCCTTCAAGGCCAGCAGCAGGGTTTCACCCTCGACACCCTCGACGGCTATGTTCAAAGTACCTGGCAGGCGCGATTGGGCATCCCCGTTCAGGTAAACATCGTCAGCCTCGCTGACAATAGCCCAGAAACGCTCGCGCAGGGCCAGGATACGCGCGCACTCCGAGTCCATTGTTTCAGCGGCAATGCGGGCCGCCTCACCAATCCCAACGATCTGATGGGTCGGCAGTGTGCCCGAGCGCATACCCATTTCGTGGCCGCCACCGTGCATTTGAGCTTCCAGGCGCACCCGTGGCTGGCGCCGGACATAGAGTGCACCTATGCCTTTTGGCCCATACATCTTGTGCCCGGAAATAGACAGGAGGTCTACCTTGAGTGCCGCTGTATCGAGAGGGATTTTGCCGACACTCTGGGCGCAATCACTGTGGAAGAGGACGCCGCGTGCGCGGGTAATCTCACCGATGGCAGCTATATCGTTGAGCACACCGGTTTCGTTGTTGGCATGCATCAGGCTGACCAGGATACTGTCTTCCCGGATAGCATCCGCCACCGACTCGGGGCTTACCTGGCCATTGGCCTGTGGTGCCAGGTAGGTGACTTCGAAGCCCTCTTCTTGCAGGTGGTGACAGCTGTCCAGCACCGCCTTGTGCTCGCTGCTGCCGGTGATGATATGCCGGCCCCGATCCCGGTAATAATGAGCCACACCCTTGAGTGCGAGGTTGTCAGACTCGGTGGCACCACTGGTAAAAACGATTTCACGAGGGTCGGCATTGATGAGTTCGGCCAGCTGGCGCCGGGCCTCCTCCACCGCCGCTTCGGCTTTCCAGCCATACACATGTGAACGCGAGGCGGGATTGCCGAAATTGCCATCCAGCGACAGGCACCGGGTCATGGCGTCGACAACCCCGGGGTCAACCGGTGTGGTCGCGGAATAGTCCAGGTAAATTGGTGTCTGCATGTGTCGCTGCTGCCCCCTGCCCGTGCCCTTCAGTATCCCTCAAGCGCCCGCACCAGGCAAGGTCTGCCAGGGAGCGAAATCGGTATAGTTAAACTAATATATTCTATATATATCAGTTATTTAAACTTAATAGTTAAATAACTACTTAGGTTTTTCGGCGCCTATTGCGCTCTGCGTTTCGGTGAGGATACCGCGCAGGATATTCAACTCCATCTCATCCAGCCGGAGGCGACCGTAGAGTCGGCGCAGACGGGCCATCAGCTGCCGCGGCGCGGCAGGATCGAGGAATCCGATTTGCACCAGGGTTTGCTCCAGGTGCTCATAAAAGCGCTCCATGTTCTCCGCCGTGCTAAAGGGTGCATCCCAGTCCTCACAGGGGTCCGTCGGCAAGCTCCCGGCCAGTGCCAACATGCGCAACTCGTACACCACGACCTGCACCGCCATTGCCAGGTTGAGGCTCGTATAATCCTCATGGGTGGGCACATGCAGGTGCAGGTTGCAGACCTGCAGCTCTTCATTGGTCAAGCCCCGGTCTTCGCGACCGAAGACGATAGCCACCTGCTCGCCTCGCCCGGCTGCGATCTGCACCTGCTCGGCACAGCCGCGTGGGTCCAGCACCGGCCATGGTATGCGGCGGCCACGGGCGCTGGTTCCAACCACTAACTGGCAATCGGCAATCGCTGCCTCCAGCGTTGGCACCACTTCCGCAGCAGCCAGCACATCCAGTGCACCGGCCGCCCGCCACTCGGCTTCTTCGGCGGGAAATTTTCTCGGTTCCACCAGCACCAGCTTGCGGAATCCCATGTTTTTCATGGCCCGCGCCACGCCGCCGATGTTGCCCGGATGGGTGGTGTTTACCAGAACAATACGAATGTCAGTGCAGTCCACGAAATGGCTCAGTTTTTTGCGCTCGCTAATGGGGCGCGAAGTTTAACAGATCTGCTATAATCGCGCGCCTTCTGACACCCGCAAGGACAAACCATGGAGCCAATGACCAACATCGCGCTGCGCGCTGCCCGCAAGGCCGGCGATATCATTGCGCGTGCCACCGAGGATATTGATCATATTGACGTTGAATCAAAAGGCGCCAACGACTATGTATCGGAAGTGGACAGGGCTGCAGAGCGGGAAATAATCTATCACCTCAGCAAGGCCTATCCCGATCATGCTTTCCTGGGCGAGGAAGGCGGCGCCAGCGGTAACGAAGACTCCGAATACCGCTGGATCATCGATCCCCTGGATGGCACCACCAACTTCCTGCGCGGTATCCCTCACTTTGCCGTGTCTATTGCCTGCGAGTACCGGGGCAAAATGGAGCACGCCGTTGTCGTCGACCCTATTCGGCGCGAAGAGTTTGTCGCCAGCCGCGGCCGCGGTGCCCGCCTCAATGATCGACGCATTCGCGTTAGCAAGCGCAAGAGCCTGGATGGCGCCTTGCTCGGTACAGGTATTCCCTTCCGGGCGCGGCACAGCGAACACATGGCCGCCTATGCGAGCAGCCTGGAAACCCTGGCCGCCAGTTGCGCAGGCATCCGCCGTGCCGGCGCAGCCGCCCTGGACCTGGCCTATGTGGCTGCCGGTCGGCTGGATGCGTTCTGGGAAATCGGGCTGGCACCCTGGGATATTGCCGCCGGCTCTCTGTTGGTGCGTGAAGCCGGAGGATTAATTGCAGATTTTAACGGCGAAGAAGGCTACCTTGAGAGCGGCAATATCGTCTGTGGTAATCCCAAGTGTTTTAAAGCCGTATTACAGGTGACCAGGCCGGCGCTGGGCCACATAAACCAGGCCTGAGAGCCTGTGCCTCTAGGGCATCTCGTCCAGCTCTACCCCTTCCTTCACGGGTACCATCAGGTCTTCCTTGCTGATACCCATGGTCAACAGTGCGTTCGCCGCCACGTAGATGGAAGAGTAGGTACCGATCACCACGCCCACCAACAGTGCCAGGGCAAAGCCGTGAATCATATCGCCACCGAATACGGCCAGCGCTGTCAGCACCAGCAAGGTGGTCAGGGAAGTGACCAGGGTTCGGCCCAGTGTTTCCGTGAGCGACACATTAATCACCTGCACCGGATCCGCCTTACGGATTTTGCGGAAGTTCTCCCGAATGCGATCCGAGACGACGATGGTGTCATTAAGCGAATAACCGATAACCGCCAACAAGGCGGCCAGCACGGTCAGGTCAAACTCAATACCCAGCAAGGAGAAGAAACCCAGGGTGATCAGCACGTCGTGAGCCAGGGCAACTACCGCACCCACTGAAAACTTGAACTGGAAACGGAACGCCACGTAGAGCATCACCAGACCCAGCGCCAGCAACATGGCCAGGCCACCTTGCTCGCGCAATTCGTCACCTACCTGGGGCCCAACAAACTCGATGCGGCGCAATTCCACATTGCCACTGTAGGCGCCCTGCAAAAGCTCCAGCAAACGGCCGCCGTCCTTGTCGGAATAGCCCTGGGGCAAACGAATCAGCACATCCTGGTCGGAGCCGAAACTGACCACGATCGCGCGTTCAAAACCGCCGCTCTCCAGAGTCGCCCGAACCTGCGCCAGCGGTGCGGTCTCGCTGTAATGAACCTCGACCAGGGTACCGCCAGTAAAATCCAGACCCCAGTTAAGCTGGTTCACCGCCAGTGAGCCGATAGACAGCACTAGCAGGATTACGCTGAACACCAGGGCAAAGCGCCGCTGACCCATAAAATTGATCGTCTTCATAACAGCTACCCGATTGCCAGGCGCTGCACGTTGCGCCCGCCATAAATTAAGTTAATCAGCGCCCGGGTACCCATGATCGCCGTAAACATGGAGGTCAAAATACCAATCGACAGGGTCACAGCAAAGCCCTTAACCGGACCGGTGCCAACCGCATAGAGGATCACCGCTACCAGCAGTGTCGTGAGGTTGGCATCAAAGATGGTTACAACGGCGCGCTGGAAGCCTGAATGAATTGCCATTTGCGGCGAAAGCCCACCTTTCAACTCCTCCCTGATCCTGGCGAAGATCAGCACATTGGCGTCCACCGCCATACCCACCGTCAGCACGATGCCGGCGATTCCAGGCAGGGTCAGTGTGGCGCCGAGGATGGACATGGCGGCAACCAACAGAATCATATTACAACTCAGGGCGACAACCGCGGCGATGCCAAACACCCGGTAATAAAGGATCATGAACAAGACCACCAGGGCCAGGCCAATCTGTACAGACTTCACACCCTTGGCGATATTTTCTGCACCCAGCGAGGGCCCAACCGTGCGCTCTTCGACAAAATCAATCGGCGCGGCCAGCGCACCGGCGCGCAGCAATAGCGCCAACTCCGAAGCTTCCTGAGGACTATCAATACCGGTTATCTGGAACTGCGCGCCGAGGGCGGACTGGATGACCGGCGCGGTAATAACCCGCTTCTCGTCATAGGGGACCTTGATGACAACTTCCTCGCCATCCGGACCGGTCTCATAACGGGTGCGATTCTTGCGCTCGATAAACAACACGCCCATGCGACGCTTGATATTGTTGCGGGTGGAGCGGTGCATCAAGGTGCCACCCTCGCTGTCGAGGCTGATATTGACGTTGGGACGCCCATTTTGGTCAAAACTGGCCTGTGCGTTGGCAACCCGCTCGCCGGTAATAATGACCTCGCGCTCCAGCCATTCACTGGCGGCACTCTGGTTAACGCTGCGGTAGCTGAACTCCTGCCGGCTGGAGATGGGGGCGTCGGAGGTGGCTACCAGACGAAACTCGAGGTTGGCAGTTTTGCCCAGGATTCGCTTGGCCTCCGCGGTATCCTGGATTCCCGGCAACTCGACCACTATTCGGTTGCGGCCCTGGGGTTGTACCAGCGGCTCGGACACACCGAGCTCATTGACCCGGTTGCGCAGCGTAGTCAGGTTCTGGTTAACCGCATAACTGGCAATTTCCTGGCGGGACGACTCGGACAGGACTGCGCTAAAGGTGAATTCTGCGCCCGCTTCGCCGCGCTGGGTTACCAGTTCCGGAAAACGATCTCGCAGGGCCGCCAGCGCCTGGTCACGCACCTCGGCTGTTTTGAAGCGTGCCTGTAACTCCGACTCTTGCTCGAGGCCGACGAAACCGCGGATGCGCTCCTCGCGCAACAGCTTCTTGGTAGACGTTGTGTAGAATTCCAGCCGCCGCAGGATAGCCGCTTCAACATCGACTTCCAGCTTGAAGTGCACGCCACCACTCAGGTCCAGGCCCAGTTTCATGGGCTGGGCACCGTAGTCGCTGAGCCACTCAGGTGTGGTCGGGGCCAGGTTAAGGGCAACGATAAAGCCGTCTCCCAGCGCTCGCTGCAATCCCCGCCGGGCCGACAACTGGGCGTCGGCCTGGCGCAGCCTGATCAGGGCAGAGCGACCCTCCTGCTGTATCTCGGCGCCAAAGTGTTCGATGCCGGCCTCGTCCAGGGCGCCAGTGGCCAGCTCTAGAACGCGCTCATCGATCAGCAATGAGCTACTCTCACCACTAATTTGCAGCGCGGGATCGGGGGGGTACAGGTTGGGTGCGGCGTAGAAAAAACCCAGCAGCACAACACCCAGTACCAGGAGGTATTTCCACAGGGGGTATTTATTTAGCATGTTTCACCGGAAAAAAAAGCTGCGCCATTATAGTTGATAGTTTGTGCCGAACAAGCCCTATTCAGGCCGATCCGACGAAGTCCTAGCCCAGCCAACTGCGGGCGTTTCTAAACAGCCGCATCCAGGCGCCGTCTTCGCCCCACTCTGCCGGTGCCCAGGAGCACTGCAGGCTGCGGAATACTCGTTCTGGATGCGGCATCATGATGGTGACACGGCCATCACGACTGCTGAGGCCGGTAATGCCCTGTGGCGAACCATTGGGATTGGCGGGGTAGCGCTCGGCCGCAGCGAGATCGTTCTCAATAAAGCGCAAGGCGATGCAGGCGCTGTCCTGCAAGGCAGCAGCAGCAGACGGATCAGCAAACTCAACCCTGCCCTCGCCATGAGCGACTGCAATTGGCATATGCGAACCCGCCATGCCGCGCAGCAGTATCGACGGTGATTCCTCGACCCGCACCAATGACAGTCGCGCCTCGAATTGCTCTGAGCGATTGCGCACAAATCGTGGCCAGTGATCCGCGCCAGGAATCAGCTCGTGCAAGTTGGACATCATCTGGCAGCCGTTGCAAACCCCCAGCGCAAAACTGTCGTCGCGCTCGAAGAAACCCTGAAACTGGTCGCGCAGTCCGTTATTGAAGAGCACGCTCTTGGCCCAGCCTTCCCCGGCACCCAGCACGTCGCCATAGGAAAAACCGCCGCAGGCGACCAGGCCCTTGAATTGGCTGAGGTCGACAGCGCCGCTCATTAAATCGCTCATATGGACATCGTAAGCAGCGAAACCCGCCCGGCTAAACGCCGCCGCCATTTCCACATGACCGTTCACGCCCTGCTCCCTGAGCACGGCAATTTGCGGCCGCACACCGGTGGCGATGTAGGGCGCCGCAACATCCTCCGCCGGATCGTAACTGAGTCTGGCGCTCAGGCCCGGATCCTCTCCGCCCAGGCGCTGGAACTCCTCTTCGGCACATTCGGGGTTATCGCGCAGGGCCTGCAGGCGGTAAGAGGTTTCGGCCCAGACCTGCTGCAGCTGTTGCCGGGATTCCTGCAGCAACAGACTGTCGCCGTGTTTCACCAGCAGTTCGTCACCCGCCTGCGGACTGCCCAGCTCGTGCAGGCAAACCTCCAGGCCAAGTTCGGCAGCTCGCGCCCGCAGCCCGGGCACATCGGCGGCGCGCACTTGCAATACCGCGCCGGCCTCTTCAGCAAACAAGGCTGCCAGCGAATCCTCGCCCAGCGCCTCAATATCGACCTGCCAGCCGCAGTGACCCGCAAAGGCCATCTCCACCAGGCTGGTGATCAGGCCACCATCGGAACGGTCGTGATAAGCGAGCAGTTGCCTGTTCTGCAGCAATTCCTGGACCAGCTGAAATAATCCTGCCAACAAATCTGGCTGCTCCAGGTCGGGCACTTCCGCATCAAAGCGCCCGTACACCTGTGTCAGCGCCGAGGCACCGAGTCGATGCCTGCCCTGGCCCAGGTCCAGCAGCATCAGGCTACTGTCCTCACCCAGCAATTGCAGTTGTGGCGTCACTGTCTTACTGACATCCAGTACAGGACTGAAGGCCGACACAATGAGCGATACCGGCGAAGTTACGGATTTGTCGACGCCATCCGCATCGTTCCAGGTGGTGCGCATTGACATGGAGTCCTTGCCGACCGGAATGGTCAGGCCCAGGGCCGGGCAAAACTCCATACCGACCGCCTGCACCGTGGCGAACAGCGTGGCATCCTCACCGCCATGGCCGGCCGCGCACATCCAGTTGGCCGACAGTCGAATATCTCCAAGCTTCTCAATCCGCGCCGCGGCTATATTGGTAATCGCCTCGGCGACCGCCATACGTCCTGAAGCCGGGCCATTAAACAGGGCTGTTGGCGTGCGTTCGCCCATGGCCATGGCTTCGCCGCGACTGGAATCGTAACTGACCGTGGTCACAGCGCAGTCCGCCACCGGTATCTGCCAGGGGCCCACCATCTGATCCCGGTGCACCATGCCAGTCACGGTACGATCACCGATGGTAATCAGGAAGCTCTTGCTCGCCACCGTCGGTAAGCGCAATACCCGCTGCAGGGCCTCTGCCAGTTCAATACCTTCCCGTTCCAGCTGCTTCCGGGCCGGGGCCTCAGTCTCTGCGATGCGGTGCATACGCGGAGCCTTGCCGAACAACACTGACATGGGCAGGTCGACCGGGTCGTTATGCAGCTCACGATCACTGAGGCTGATGTGGTGTTCCTCAGTCGCCTCCCCGACTACCGCATAGGGACAGCGCTCACGCTCGCAGATGGCGGCGAAACGTGGCATGTCCGGCGCTGCCACGGCCATAACATAGCGCTCCTGGGCTTCATTACACCAGATCTCCAGGGGCGACATGCCCGGTTCATCATTGGGTATCTGGCGCAGCTCAAATCGCCCACCGCGACCACCATCCTTGACCAGTTCGGGGAAGGCATTGGATAAGCCACCGGCGCCCACATCGTGAATGAAAGCTATGGGATTGTCCTCGCCCAGCTGCCAGCAACGGTCGATAACCTCCTGGCAGCGTCGTTCAATCTCTGGGTTCTGGCGCTGCACCGAGGCAAAATCCAGGTCCTCGGCGCTGCTACCGCTGGCCATTGAGGAAGCCGCACCTCCGCCCAGGCCGATCAACATGGCCGGACCGCCCAATACCACCAACTGGTCGCCGACGCCTACCGCACCCTTTTCCACGTGCTCGGCACGAATATTGCCATAGCCGCCAGCGATCATGATGGGCTTGTGGTAACCACGCACCGCGCCATCCAGTTCAGCTTCGAAGCTGCGGAAATAACCGCACAGGTTGGGACGACCGTATTCATTATTGAAAGCGGCACCGCCAATTGGCCCCTCCAGCATGATATCCAGCGCCGAGACAATGCGGTTGGGCTTACCGTAATCATGCTCCCAGGGCTGAGCAAAATCCGGAATGCGCAGGTTCGATACCGAGAAACCGGTCAGGCCGACCTTGGGCTTGGAACCGCGACCCACCGCACCTTCATCGCGAATCTCACCACCGGACCCAGTGCCCGCCCCGGGAAAGGGCGCAATCGCGGTCGGATGATTATGGGTTTCCACCTTCATTAACAGGTGTACCGGCTCCTCCGAAAAGCCGTACTCGGCAGTGTCAGGATCAGGGTAAAAACGACCGGCAACACTACCCTCTACCACGGCGGCATTATCAGAGTAAGCCGACAGCACACCCTGCCCGCCCTGCTCGTGGGTATTGCGAATCATCTGGAACAAGGAGTGTTGCTGATCCCGGCCATCGATGGTCCAGCTGGCATTGAATATCTTGTGGCGGCAGTGCTCGGAGTTGGCCTGGGCGAACATCATCAGTTCGACGTCATTGGGATTGCGGCCCAGGTCCTGGAAATTATTCAGCAGGTAATCAATTTCATCCTCGGCCAGCGCCAGCCCCAATTCGCGGTTTGCAGCTTCCAGCGCGGCGCGGCCCCCGGCCAGGATATCGACGCTCTTCAGCGCTGCCGGCTGCTGGTGCTCGAACAGGCTGGCTGCGTCCACCTGCTCGGACAACACTGCTTCCACCATGCGATCATGCAACAGTCCGGCTACCGCCTGCTCCAGTTCCGCGTCAGCATCCTGCGGCAGCTCTACCCGGTAGGCGACGCCGCGCTCTATACGTCGCACCTGCTCCAGGCCGCAGTTGTGCGCTATATCAGTGGCCTTGCTGGACCAGGGCGATATGGTTCCAATCCTGGGAATAACCAGGAACAAGCGCCCGGCGCTCTCGGTCGGGGCCAGACTGGGGCCATATTCGACCAGACGTTCGAGAACGTCTATTGCCGCTGCCGAGAGCTCACCCTCGTGATCGACGAAATGTACGAACTCACAGGCAACGGCACCGATACCTTGATCTAGAATCTGGAGTTTTTGCTGGAGTTTAAGAAGCCTGAAGTCCGAGAGGGCCGGTGCACCACGCAGGATGATCATGCAGCAAGTCGCCTATGGGCTGGAGGGCAAATAATTAAGCGCGATATTGTACTGTATTTGCCCAAGCCACGTCAGCGCCAGCAGGGTAATTTTCTCGGCTTTGTGTCCTTTTCCGTGGCGGCTACACTTAGCACATGATGAACCGACTAATGGCAAGACTCGGGCTCGCCACAGTGGCGCTGCTATTGCTGTCCGCCTGCGCCGGCGAGGACGCTCTGGATCGCATACAGACCAGCGGCGAGTTGGTGATTGCCACCCGTAATGGTCCCACCACGTATTTCATCAATAAGGGCGAAGCCGCAGGCTTTGAATATGAGCTGGTAAGCATGTTCGCCGAAGAACTGGGCGTCTCCATGCGCTTTGTCTCCCTGCACAATATCGCCGATATCTTTGACAATGTGCGCCGTGGGCAAGTCGACCTGGCCGCTGCCGGCCTCACCGTGACGCCGGCACGAGAGGCCGAATTCAGCTTCTCCAACCCCTATTACGATATCGACCCACAGATAGTCTACGTGGCGGGCAGTAACCGCCCACGCTCGGTTGAGGATCTGTATGACGGCCGCCTGATCACCCTGGACAATAGTAGTCACGCGGAAACCCTGCGCCGCTTGCAAGTGACGCACCCCGAGCTGCAGTGGACCGAGGTGCGGGATGTCGAACCGCTGGACCTCATGGATATGGTCAACGGTGGCGCGGCGACCTGGTCGGTCGTGGATTCCAACGAGTTTGTCGCCAATAGCAGCTTTTATCCAAAACTCAGGGTTGGCTTTAACCTGAGCGATCAGGAGAGCCTGGCCTGGCTGTTGGCGGACACGCCGGATAACACGCGCCTGCTGGAGCGGGTCAATGATTTCCTCCGCCGTGTAGAGGAAGATGGCCACCTGGCCCAACTCAAGGAGCGGCAGTTCGGCCACGCCTGGGAAGTAAACCCGGTAGATTCCCAGACCTTCAACCGGCGCATGCGCAATCGCCTGCCCAAATACCAGGACCTCATTCAGGAAGTTGCAGATGAGTACCAGTTGGACTGGCACTTGCTGGCTGCCATCTCCTACCAGGAATCCCACTGGAATCCCTACGCCCGTTCGCCAACCGGGGTGCGTGGGATGATGATGCTAACCTCTAATACCGCCAGGGAGATGGGTACCAGCAATCGCCTGGATGCAGCACAAAGCCTGCGCGGCGGCGCACGCTATTTCAAGAAGATTAAACGGCTATTGCCCGCCGACGTCTATGAGCCGGACCGCACCTGGTTTGCGCTGGCAGCCTACAATATCGGTCGTGGCCACCTTGAAGACGCTCGCATAATCACTGAGCGCCAGGGTGGAGACCCGCACCTGTGGGTCGATGTCAAACAGCGGCTACCGCTGTTACAACGCAGCAAGTATTACAAAAAGACTCGCCATGGCTACGCCCGCGGTTCTGAACCGGTGACCTATGTGAAGAATATCAGGCACTATTTCAATATCCTCGCCTGGCAGGATATTAACGCCAATCGGCCACCGGCACCGGTCGCCAGTGAGGACTACGTGCCCGAAGTGCTGCGCAATAGCAGCCTGTCAGCTCTCTAACTCCTGGGATACCTGGTCAGAGTCCTGGCGCCTGGCTTGAAAGAACGTCTGTAGCAGGGCCGAGCTCTCCTGCGCCAGCAGGCCCTCCTCCCACTGAACCTTGTGATTGTAGTAGTCGGCATCGAGGCTGCTGGCCTGGCTACAGACAACACCGGCGCGGGGCTCACGCGCGGCAAACACCAGGCGCTGCACCCTCGCGTGAACCAGCGCCCCCACGCACATGGTGCAGGGCTCTAGCGTCACATAGAGTGTGCTTCCGGTCAGGCGGTAGTTGGCCAGCCGCGCAGCGGCTGCTCGCAGCGCCACACACTCGGCATGAGCAGTAGGATCACTGGCGGATATAACCTGGTTCCAACCCTCGCCAATCACCTCGCCGTCACACACCAGGACCGCACCCACCGGTACTTCGCCCTTGCTCGCTGCCGTGGCCGCTAACTCCAGGGCCTGCCGCATATAGGCCAGATCGGCGTCAGTGCCAGGCAAGATCATTCCCACTCGATGGTGGCGGGCGGCTTACTGGAGATGTCGTAGCTGACCCGGGATACGCCCGAGATCTCATTGATGATTCGATTCGAAGCGCGTTCCAGCAGCTCATAGGGCAGATGCGCCCAACGCGCGGTCATGAAGTCCACAGTTTCCACCGCCCGCAGGGCTATAACGTATTCATAGCGACGCCCGTCACCGACCACGCCGACAGACTTGACCGGCAGGAACACAGCAAAGGCCTGACTGGTCTTGTGGTAATAGTCAGCGGCATGCAATTCCTCAAGAAAAATAGCGTCAGCCTCTCGCAGCAGCTCGGCGTACTCCTTCTTGACCTCACCCAGTATCCGCACGCCCAGCCCCGGGCCGGGAAATGGATGGCGATAAACCATGTCATAGGGCAGGCCTAATTCCAGGCCGATCTGGCGCACCTCGTCCTTGAACAGTTCGCGCAGCGGCTCCACCAGCTCCAGTTCCATGTCATCCGGCAGCCCGCCGACATTGTGATGGGATTTGATGACGTGGGCCTTGCCGGTCTTGGCGCCGGCCGACTCGATGACATCCGGATAGATGGTTCCCTGGGCCAACCACTTCACGTCTTCAATACGGGCCGCCTCGGTATCAAAGACCTCGATAAAGGTGTTGCCAATGATTTTGCGCTTTTGCTCCGGGTCGGCGACCCCCTTGAGCTTGTTCAGGAACAAGTCCTCGGCGTCGCTGCGGATAACTTTCACACCCATGTTTTTGGCAAACATGTCCATGACCTGCACGCCTTCATTCTTGCGCAGCAATCCGTTATCGACGAATACACAGGTCAGCTGGTCACCGATGGCCCGGTGCAACAGGGCCGCCACCACCGAGGAATCCACCCCGCCGGACAAACCAAGCAGCACTTTGTCAGTGCCGACCCTGGCGCGAACCCGAGAGATAGCATCCTCTACAATATTTGCCGGTGTCCACAACACCTCGCAGCCGCACAACTCCAGCACAAAGTGCTCATAGATACGCTTGCCCTGCAGTGTATGTGTCACCTCGGGATGAAACTGAATGCCGTACCAGGGCTTTTCCCGGTGGTACATTCCGGCAATCGGGCAGCTGTCAGTTTCGGCCATCAATTCAAAGCCCGGTGGCAGCTCAACCACCTTGTCACCGTGGCTCATCCATACATCCAGCAGGGCACTGCCATCCGCATCCACATGATCCTTTATATCGTGCAGCATGCCCGGATTGTCGGTGACCCGAATCTGGGCGTAGCCGAATTCACTGATGTCAGAACAGGCGACCGTGCCACCAAAATGTTCCGCCATGGCCTGCATGCCATAGCAAATACCCAGCACTGGAACGCCCAGCTCAAACACCAGCTGCGGTACCCGTGGCGCATCGGCGGCGGCGACAGATTCAGGCCCGCCTGAGAGAATGACACCGGTGGGAGCAAACTCCCGAATATCCTCGTCACTGAGGTCCCAGCCTCGAATTTCACTAAATACACCCACCTCACGCACGCGTCGCGCTATCAGCTGGGTGTACTGGGAACCAAAATCCAGAATCAGGATTTTCTGGGAATGTATATCACTCATGAGCTTAACGGACTGGGTAGTTAGGGGCTTCTTTGGTAATCGACACGTCGTGAACATGGCTTTCACTCATGCCGGCGGTCGTTACCCGGTTAAATTCAGGCTGGGTGCGCATGATTTCAATATCTGAGCTACCGGTGTAACCCATCGCCGAACGCAAGCCACCCATCATTTGGTGAATAATCGCCGCTACCGGGCCCTTGTAAGGAACGCGCCCCTCAATGCCCTCGGGCACCAGCTTCTCTGCGCCCTTGCTGGCGTCCTGGAAGTAGCGGTCGCTGCTGCCCTGGGTCTGCGCCATGGCCCCCAGTGAGCCCATGCCACGGTAGGCCTTGTAGGTCCGGCCCTGGTAGAGCTCAACTTCTCCAGGTGCCTCTTCGGTACCTGCGAACATGCTACCCATCATCACCGAGTGCGCTCCGGCCACGATGGCCTTGGAGAGATCACCGGAAAAGCGGATACCGCCGTCAGCAATCAGGGGTATACCGCTTCCGGACAGGGCCGCGGCCACGCTCGCTATTGCGGTAATCTGGGGCACGCCGGTACCGGTGACAATGCGGGTTGTACAGATTGAGCCTGGACCGATACCCACCTTGACCCCGTCAGCCCCGGCAGCTACCAGCGCCTCGGCGGCATCTGCAGTGGCGATATTGCCACCAATTACCTGCATCTGCGGATAGGCGGACTTGATTCGCTTTATCCTCTCCAGCACGTTCAGGGAGTGGCCGTGGGCTGTATCAACCACCAGCACATCAACACCTGCCGTGACCAGCGCGTCGACCCGATCGTCAGTATCCGGACTGGTACCTATGGAGGCGCCAACCCGCAGCTGACCGGCATCATCCTTGGCGGCCAGCGGGAAGCTCTCCGCCTTGTCAAAGTCCTTCACGGTGATCATTCCGCAGAGATCAAAGGCGTCATTAACAACCAGGATTTTCTCAATCCGGTGTTTGTGCAAGAGCGCCTGCACTTCCGTGGAGGTAGCGCCCTCTCCCACTGTCACCAGATGCTCACGGGTGGTCATGATGCTGGAGACAGGTTTATCGAAGTTTGACTCAAAGCGGGTGTCGCGACGGGTGACGATGCCTACCAGGTCCTGGCCATTAAGTACTGGCACGCCGGAAATGCCGTTCTTGCGGGTCAGTTCCAGCAATTGGCCCAGGGTGGCGTCCTGCTGGATGGTAATGGGGTCCTTGACCACACCGCTCTCAAATTTCTTGACCTTGCGGACCTGGGCGGCCTGCTCCTCGATGCCCATACTTTTGTGAACAATACCGATGCCGCCTTCCTGGGCGATGGCGATTGCCAGGCCGGCCTCCGTCACCGTATCCATGGCAGCCGAGACCAGGGGTATGTTGAGCTCAATCTCGCGGGTCAGGCGTGTTTTCAGCGAAACATCGGTAGCCACCACCTCAGAGTAGCCGGGCACCAGCAGTACATCGTCAAAGGTCAGGGCTTCCTGGGCTATTCTGAGCATGGACACACTCTTTCGCTGTTTGAGTAAACGTGCAATTATAAATCTTCAGCCATCCCCGCGTAAATGATGCAAGCGCCAAAAGCCAAGGATTCCTCAACAGAAACCCTCACTGTTAGCCAACTTAACCGGCAGGTGAAGCGCTTGCTGGAGGGTCACTACGACTTTATCTGGATCGAGGGTGAATTGAGCAACCTGGCACAGCCCGGCTCTGGTCACTGGTACTTCACCCTCAAGGACGACAATGCCCAGGTGCGCTGCGCCATGTTCCGTACCCGCAATCAGCGGGTGCGGATCAGTCCAAAAAACGGCCAGCAAGTCCGCATTCGAGCCCGGGTCTCCCTGTATGAGGGCCGCGGTGAGTTTCAGCTGCTGGCGGAGCACATGGAAGACGCCGGCGCAGGCGCCCTGCAACGGGCCTTTGACGAACTCAAGGCCAAATTGCTGGCGGAGGGCCTATTCGCAGCGGAGCGCAAACAGCCGCTGCCGGAGTTCCCCAGGCACATCGCACTGATCAGTTCCCGCAGCGGCGCCGCGGTGCGAGACATAATCACCGTCTTCAAGCGTCGCTTCCCGGCCATTGAATTGAGCCTGTTCCCGGTCACGGTGCAGGGCAGTGAGGCTGCGGTCTCTGTATGCCGGGCAATTGAGTCCGCCAACCAACGCGGCGGCTTTGATGCCCTGGTCGTGGCCCGCGGCGGGGGCTCAGCCGAGGACCTGTGGGCATTCAATGATGAGAAGCTGGCCCGCTGCATCGCCGCCAGCAACATTCCAGTGCTTAGTGCAGTGGGCCATGAGGTGGACTTTACAATCTCCGATTTTGTTGCCGATGTACGCGCTGCGACGCCGTCGGCAGCGGCAGAACTTCTGAGTCCGGACGCAGCAGAGCTGGCTGCCCGGTTACGCACCATAGAGTACAACTTGCTGCGGCACAGCCGCCGTCGGCTGCAGCAGTTTGCCACCGAACTGGGGGCGCTGCGGCGCCAGTTGCGCCACCCCGGGGACAAGCTGCGCGAACAAGCCCAGCGACTGGACGATTACGAATTGCGCCTGCAGCGTGCCATCAGCAGCCTGATTAGACAGCGCCAGCAAGGCCTGGTCCTGGCTGGCTCACGCCTGCGCAACCAGTCACCTGCCACCGCCCTGCAGAATCTGCGAATACGGATCACTTACCTGGCTCAACGCGCCGACAGGGTGCTAAACACTGCCATCCATAATAGCGCCCATGCCCTGGCATTGGCCTCCGGCAGGCTGAACTCACTGAGCCCACTGGCGACTCTGGACCGGGGCTACGCTATTGTCGTCGACACCGAGGGCCGAGTGCTTACAGATGCGGGGCAGGTGAAGGCTGGGGATCTTATCGACACGCGGCTGGCCAGCGGCCAACTGCGCAGCAAGGTGCTGGAAGCATCTGACGACAAATAGACCGTGCTAGTATTTTGCCGGCAGTCGTGAGTTGATAATGATGTGACGGCCTTCGAAGCGAATGTAATCGCCGATAGTCAGGTCCTTGAGAATACGCGCAACCATTTCCCGCGACGCCCCTACCCGGTCGGCAATATCTTGTTGAGTCAGCTTTTCTGGAATATACAAACTGCCGTCACCGCGCTCCTCGGCCAGGTCCATGAGCACATTGGCGACGCGGCCATAGACGTCCTGCAGCGCCAGGCTTTTCACATCGGCCGTTAGTTTGCGCACCCGCTGCGCCAAATTTCCAATCAACTTGCGGGCAATATTGGGATGCTCGTCGAGCACCCGGTTGAAGTCATCCTTGAAAATGATACAGAAGCTGGATTTTTCTACAGTGCGCACCGAGGCCGAACGGGAGGAATCGTCGAGTAGAGCGAGTTCACCGAAGTAATCCCCCTCACTCTGGGTGTTCATTATGAACTCTTTACCGTTCTTGTCGCTGCAGTAGACCTTGACCTTGCCGCTCTCAATTATAAAGAGCGAATCAGCCGGATCGTTCTCGTGTATGACAACGGTGTTTTTTGGAAAAGAGCGACTGCTGCTGCTGGCCGACAGCGCCTCCAGCTCTTCTGAGGACAAGCCCTGAAATAATTCTACCTGCTGCAATATCAAACTAGCCTCCCATCCGTAGAGCCTTGCCAACCCAGCCCGTGGATTATAGTAACCTAAACTCTGGCCATTGTTCACTATTCCTGCATCTGGAGGCTGGCTATAATTCGCTCACGACAGTAAAAGACGGAAATCCATTTGCCAAGTTACATTGCTGCCAATCCGTGGACCGACCATGTGCTCAAAGCCATGGCTGAGCTGCGCGAGCAATCCTCAGCCACAGCTATAAATCTGGAGCAGTCCCAGCGCGACGACCTCGACCGCCTGATCTCTGCCGGCGCTGCGCTGGAGGCATTGCTGGGCGAATCCGATGACCCCGCGACACAGCAGCACGATATTCTCAATGTGCTTGGCGCCCTGCGCGGTTATACCGAGATCCTGCTGGAAGACATGGAGCAGGCATTTCCCGCCTTGCAAGCGGTACTGGAACGAGTACTTAAGACGATTGCTTCCGCCTCCAGCGAGGATCAAGGCGCGATAATGCAAGAGACCAGCCAGCTCGTCTCTGACTTGACTGGCACCATCCTCGCCGTAGACGACAATGCCGATAACCGCGACCTCCTGACTCGCTACCTGAATCGCTCCGGCCACGACTCCCTGGTTGCCAGCAGCGGACAGGAGGCACTGCAATTACTCGAAGAGCATGAGGTGGACCTGGTACTGCTCGACCTGATCATGCCCGGGATGGACGGCAATGAGGTGCTCACCCGCATCAAGGACAATGTGGCACTGCGTCCTATACCTGTCATCGTTATCTCAGGGCGCCAGGACATGGAGGGCATCATAGAATGCATCGAGGCCGGCGCCGACGACTACCTGTTCAAGCCCTTCAATCCGGTGCTACTGCAGGCGCGCATCAAAGCTGGACTTGAGCGCAAGCGCTGGCACGACAAGGAAGAACAGTACCGACTACAGCTTGAGCGCAGTGAAAAGTTTATCCGCGCCACCTTTGGTCGCTATGTATCGGATGAGATTGTTGACAACCTGCTGGAAGAACCCGAGGGCTTGAAACTGGGTGGTGACCTGCGCGAGGTCACCATGTTGATGTCGGACATTCGCCAGTTCTCAACAATTTGTGAAAGACTGCCGCCGGACCAGGTAATGCGAATGCTCAACAATTACCTGGGCACCATGTCGGAAATAATCATTGGATACCAGGGCACCATCGATGAATTCATCGGTGACGCCATTCTCGCCATATTTGGCGCACCCATTCATCGTGAGGACGATGCCGACCGGGCTGTACAGTGCGCACTGGACATGCAACAGGCAATGCAGGACATCAATCGTGAAAACAAAAAGAACGGCCTTCCCGAAATCAGCATGGGCATAGGCGTCAACACCGGCGCTGTCATCACCGGCAACATTGGTTCAGAGAAACGCAGCAAGTACGGTGTGGTGGGCCACCATGTGAATTTAACTGCCCGTATCGAATCACAGACCGCCGGCGGCGACATTCTTGTTTCCACCAGCACCCTGGACAAACTGCAGATACCCGTAAACATCGGCAAACAGCAGCAGGCCCAGGTCAAGGGTATTAATGAGATAGTGACCATGCACCAGATTCTGGGCAACAACGAAGGCAAGAGTGATGTCGTTTAAGATCCTGCTGGTGGAAGACAATGAAATGAATCGAGACATGCTCAGCCGACGACTCGGGCGTGCCGACTTTGAGGTGCTGGTGGCCGGCGACGGCCAGCAAGCACTGGATATTATTCGCGAGCAGCACCCCGACGTAGTGCTGCTCGATATGAACTTGCCCATCAAGGATGGCTGGACCACCTGCCGTGAGGTTCGGGCCGACCCCACTATCGCCGATACCCGCATTATTGCCCTTACTGCGCACGCCATGGGCGAAGACCGTACTCGTGCAATGGAGGCCGGTTGTGATGACTATGCCACCAAGCCTATCGACTTTCCCGACCTGCTCCTGAAAATCAATGGCCTGGATAACGGCCAGGGAGACAATAATTGAGTCTTAGTCGACGGCTAACCCTTTCGCTTCTTGCGATTTTGCTGATTTTTTCACTCAATGTGGGAACTCACTTCTGGGGTAGTTTTGCTCGTACCGAGAGCATGAATGCCTATCGCGCCTCTGTCAGCGCGCAGCAGTTGGCAACGGCGATTGGCCTGCAACTGGAGGAGCAACGCAAGCAGATTCGGGTTCTCGCGACACTGCGCGAAACCACCGAGGAGCGCCTTGGCGAAGAGGATCGCGACCGGGCCGCGGCCAATCTCGCTGCGGTCAGTGATTCCATCGAGCTTTTGGGCGAGGCCTCTCACGATGTCACCCGACCTCAGTACGAAGCCCTGATACGCGCCAGCGGTGAGATATTGCCGGCCTGGCAGCAGTTCTACCTGAATTACAACGACGCCGCCTGGAGCTCTCCCTACCCTGCGCCAGACGTTCCCGAGCTGTACGATGAAACCCGACAGAAGCTTAAAGTCCTGGAAGAGCGCCAGAGTTTTATTGCCGACCAGCAGGCCGCCATTATCGACCGCACCATTGCCCTGACCGACCGCATTACCGCGATTGGCTACCTGGCCTCGGTATTTCTATCCAGTATTCTGGGCTTTTTCCTGATTCGCTATACCAACAACTCATTCAGCCGGCTCAAGACCGGCACCCTGCGTATCGGCAGCGGCGACCTCAATTATCGAATTGAGAGCATTGAGGATGCCAGTGAAATTTCCGATCTGGCTGGCGCCTTCAATGAGATGTCAGACAAACTGCGCAACGCCATCGAAGAAGTGCGCAGTGCCAAGGAAGATGCAGACCGCGCCAACCAGGCCAAGAGCAGTTTCCTCGCCAACGTCAGCCACGAACTGCGGACTCCGCTTAACGCTATTATTGGTTACAGCGAGATGTTGTTCGACGAGCTGGAAGACAAGTCCGAAGTGGATAAACCGCAGTTTCAAAGTGACCTGGATAAAATCATCATTTCCGGAAAACAGCTGCTATCGCTGATCAACGACATACTCGACCTGTCAAAAATCGAGACCGGCAAGATGCCCCTGTATCCTGAAAAGTTCAGTGTTGCCGAACTCTTCGAACAGGCCAGTCACACTATTGAGCCCCTACTCGGCCGCAACAACAACACGCTGGAGGTCAGTACCAGTGATCGCCTGCCGATGTTTTTCAATGACGCCACCAAGTTTCGCCAGGTTTTCGTAAACCTGCTAAGCAATGCCTGCAAGTTTACCGAGTCCGGCGTAATTCGACTGAGTGCAGAACCCCTGCAGGGAGACGAGCCGCGGGTGCTTTTTTGTGTCAGTGATGATGGCATCGGAATGACGCCGGAGCAGCAGGACCAGATATTTGATGCCTTTGTACAGGCCGAAGACTCCACCAGCGCCAACTACGGTGGTACCGGCCTGGGTTTGGCCATATGCAAAGACTACTGCGAATTGATGGGTGGGGAGATTACCGTGGAGAGCGAACCCGGAGTTGGCACTACTTTCCGAGTAAACCTCCCGGTTCAGGTTCACGCCCCAGGGTTAGATCACGAAGCCGCTTGATCGCCTCTTCTCTCTTTTCAACCTCTTCACGCAAACTGCCGTTAGACCGCTTGAGCTGCTCAATCTGCTGATACATATCGAGGAAGGTCTCCAGCGAGTCCTTCATTAACAAAACCTCACCGTGCAGTTGAGTCTCCGGTGCTATGGAATTGCGCATATCTGCGTAACTCACTCGCGCCGCATCACGATCAAGAATGGGGCTATTGGGCAAAATACTCAGGTAGGCTATAGCAATACGAGCCTCCACATCAGCCAGCTGGGTTTTCTCTATACGCTGGTAGCGCTGGAAGTACTGCAGTGATTCAAGGTACTCACCGTTTTCCAGGGCATTGAAGCCCTTCTCAAGGAAGGTGTAGTCGGTTTGTTCGACCTCTCGCAGGCAATCGCCGCTGGGCAAATTCAGGGTCAGTTCGGGAACCGCCTGATCCGGCTCCGGCTCGGGCTGACGCTCGGGTTGACCGCCGCAGGCAGTCAACAGCAGTGCGCTCAATATGCAGGCTGATACACGTGTAGTCATGTCGGCGATAATAGCACCGCCACGCGCCGCTGCCTATGCAGGGCGCATATGCGGAAACAGCAGCACATCCCGAATCGAGGCGCTATCAGTGAAGAACATCACCAGCCTGTCTATGCCTATACCCTCGCCCACCGTGGGCGGCATGCCATATTCAAGGGCCGTAATGTAATCGGCGTCGTAATGCATGGCTTCCAGGTCGCCTGCATCTTTCTCCGCGACCTGGGCGCGGAAACGATCGGCCTGGTCCTCAGAGTCATTGAGTTCGGAAAAGCCATTCGCCATCTCACGCCCGGCCAGGAAGAACTCAAAACGATCGGTTACAAAAGGATTGTCATCATTGCGACGTGACAGTGGCGAAACCTCGGTCGGGTACTCTGTAATAAAGGTAGGCTGGTCAAGCAAGTGCTCGACGGTTTTCTCAAAGATCTCAATTTGCACCTTGCCCAGGCCCCAGCTGTCCTTCAGCGGTATTTCAAGACCCGCGGCAATAGCCCGCGCTCCCTTCTCATCGTTCAGCTGGCTGACATCCATCTCTGGATTGAAATGAGTGATCGACTCCAGCACCGTCATTCGCTGGAAGGGCTGTCCAAGGTCATAGTCCTTGCCCTGGTAGCTGACCAGGCTGGAACCAAGCACCTGCTGTGAAATATTGCGCAGCATTTCCTCGGTGAGATCAATGGCATCCCGGTAATCAGCGTAAGCCCAGTAGAACTCCAGCATGGTAAACTCGGGATTGTGTCGGGTCGACAAGCCCTCATTGCGGAAGCTGCGGTTAATTTCGAACACGCGCTCAAAACCACCCACGGTGAGGCGCTTCAAATAGAGCTCCGGGGCAATACGCAGGTACATATCCATATCCAGTGCATTGTGGTGTGTCACGAAGGGACGCGCCGCGGCGCCGCCGGGTATGACCTGCATCATCGGTGTTTCAACTTCCATAAAATCACGCGCCTGCATAAAGCGACGAATAGCGTCGACAATCTGTGAACGCTTGCGGAACACCTCGCGCGACTCCGCATTAACAATCAGGTCTACGTAGCGCTGTCGGTAACGCAACTCCTGGTCCGCCAGGCCGTGATACTTGTCCGGCAGTGGCCGCAGGGCCTTGGTCAGCAGGCGCGCCTCGCGCATATCAATGTATAGATCGCCCTTGCCGGAACGGTGCAGTGGGCCGCTGGCGGCCACAATGTCGCCAAGATCCCAGGACTTGATCTGCGCCAACACCTCGGGTGACAGCTCTTTGCGATTTACGTAGAACTGAATCTCGCCGCTGTCATCCTGGATCAACAGGAAGGCGCCACGGTTGCGCGTCAAGCGACCACATACCGAGAACGGCTCCGCGGCCTGTTCCAAATCTTCCTTGCCCACCTCGGCAAAGCGCTGCTGCAGGTCGCCGGCGTAAGCGCTGCGCCTGAAGTCATTGGGGAAGGCATTCCCCTGCGCGCGTAACTCATCCAGCTTGGCACGCCTTTCAGCAACCAGCTTATTCTCGTCCTGCTCTGTCGAAGGGCTTTCTTCGCTCATGGATTATCCTGTTTCACAATCCCTGCTTGAGGGACGCCTCGATAAATGGGTCGATACTTCCATCCAGTACCGCCTGGGTGTTCGACGTTTCAATATTGGTGCGCAAATCCTTAACCCGCTGGTCATCCAATACGTAGGAACGTATCTGGCTGCCCCAGCCAATATCAGACTTGCTGTCCTCTACCGCCTGGGCGGCCTCGCGCCGCCTCAGCATCTCCTGCTCGTAAAGCCGTGCTCGCAGCATTTTCCAGGCCCTGTCCCGGTTCTGGTGCTGGGACCTCTCACTCTGGCACTGCACCACAATACCCGAGGGCTCATGCGTTAAACGCACTGCGGAGTCGGTTTTGTTCACATGCTGGCCACCGGCACCGGAGGCGCGATAGGTATCGGTACGCACGTCCGATGGATCAACATCTATTTCAACGCTGTCATCGATCTCTGGAGAGACGAAAACCGAGCAGAAAGATGTGTGGCGCCGATTACCGGAATCAAAAGGCGATTTGCGCACTAGCCGGTGTACTCCGGTTTCGGTGCGCAGCCAGCCGAAGGCATAATCCCCCTCAAAACGAATCGTGGCGCTCTTGATGCCGGCCACCTCACCTGAAGACGCTTCTTCCAGTGTCGTTTTGAATCCCCTGGCCTCGCCCCAGCGCAGATACATGCGCAACACCATCTCGGCCCAGTCCTGGGCCTCGGTACCGCCGGAACCTGACTGGATATCCAGGAAGGCGTTATTGGCGTCCATGGGCCCCGAAAACATCCGCCGGAACTCAAGTTGCTCCAGTTGCGCCAGCATTTGATCGATCTCGCCCTGGATATCATCCACCGTCGCGGTATCGTCTTCCTCGGCTGCCATTTGCAGGAGATCAGCGGCGTCGCTGCTACCTTCTTGTAGCCGTTCGATGGTAGTGACTATTGTTTCCAGGGCGGCCCGTTCACGGCCCAACTCCTGGGCCCGCTCAGGTTCCTCCCATACGCTGGGCTCGGCCAGCTCCAGCTCTACCTCGGCGAGTCGGTCTTTGCGATGAGCGTAGTCAAAGATACCCCCTAAGCACATCGGTGCGCTCATCGATATCTTTCAGGGTTTGCAGCAGCGGATTAATTTCCAGCATTATCTATCATCGTTGTCCGGGGGCGCGCATTCTAACGCAGGGGCTAAAACCGGTTCAACACAACAGCGATAAGCAGAATTTGCGGCAAACTTACCAGGGGCAGGAATAAGGCGATTTTCCAGGATGCTGTGGTGTCCTTGATCGACATGATTTCCGTGTAATCCGTGGCAACACCGGCCATCAGGAAGGTAAAAGAGTTACCCGGTGCGCCGGCGCGATTCATAATATCAGCGGCCACCGGTGTGGTGCCCTCAGAGCATACCTCGATCACGGTGGCAGCCAACAATGTTAACCACAGGCCCGCCATGCTGGCACCGAACCAGGCTGCGAATTGCTCCGGAGCGACCACAGCGCGGATTAGCGCCGCCAGCAATATCCCGAACAGGCCCCAGCGTATGACCACCCGGGCACCACGCAGACCATCACCCAGCAGGGCCACAGTCCCCTTCAGCGAGAAATTCCAGTCGCTGCGAAACTCACGCCACAGGTCGCGGAACTTTGCGTCGGGATCCAGCGTGTCGCGATAGGGATTGGCAGGCAGGGTCCCGCGGCGCACCAGGCCGTCAAAAATGTAACCGCTGCTTATCCCGATAATCAAGGACAGCAGTATGAACAGCAGTGTCCACTTCACCCCGATCAGGCCAAACAGGATCAAGGTCAGCGAAAAGGAATTCCAGGGGCTGGCCAAGAGGAAGGCCATGACCTGACCGACCGTGGCACCGCGCTCGTAAAGCTTCATCCCCACCGCCAGGATGCCATGGCTGCATAGATCCAGAAACACCCCGGCCAGGGTCGCCCGCAATAGTGAGCGGAAACCGTCCCGGTGGCCCAGCACGGACATGACAAGGTCCCGCGGTATGCGGGCCAGCACGCCCACGAACACAACGCCCAGGGTCATGCCCCACCACATTTTGTTGAACAACTCGACCACACCGTGGCTCAGTGCTGCAAAGCGCCCCATCGCCGGACCATGCTCGATAAACAGACCCAGCAGGTAGAAACCGGCTACTGCCGCGACGCAAAACCACAGGAACCAGTCTGGCCGCCCCGCCGGGCGGGCACAGTGATCGCCCTGTTGTTCGGTCTCTTCCTCGTGGCAACAATCGCTCATGAAACTGTCCTTGGCATACCCCGCCAGTCTAACCCTTCCCGGCCCGGGAAGCTCAGCTTAAAGCTTCCAGCACTTCCACCATTAGCTGCAAGCGCTCCTGACCGCGAAAATAGTTACAGTCCAGTCGGTAGGCCAGGCGCACTTTCTCGATTGCCGGGTCCGGCCACTGCTCAAGATCGACATTGAAGGCGATGGCATCCAACATCTCAGCGGGATTGTCAGGGTGACTGAGGACAAGTTTCAGGTGGCGTTCGCCGACGATACGCTGGTGCACCAGGTCGAACTCGCCATCAAATACCGGCTCCGGAAAATGCTGGCCCCAGGGTGCAGCATAGCGCAGCTCCCGGGCCAGCAGCAGGTCCAGGTCAGCGCCACCTAGTTCACCGTCACTCTCGACAATGGACTGCAATTCAACATCATCCAGCCACAGGCTGACTTCAGCATCGAAGGCCTGCCGGAAACGCTCAAAGTCATCCGCCCGCAGGGACAGACCCGCCGCCATGGCATGGCCCCCGAACTTGCTAACCAGGCCAGGATTACAGGTCGCCACCCTGTCCAGCACGTCCCGGATATGCAAACCGGGTATGGACCGCGCTGAACCCTTGATCCCGCCCCCGTCGCCGTCGGCAAAGGCGATCGCGGGGCGATGCAAGCGGTCCTTGATACGCGAAGCGAGGATTCCCACAACACCCTGGTGCCAACCGGGCTCGTACAGACAGATACTGTTTGGCGTGGTGGGAACCTTGTCGTCGCTGACATCGCGCAGGAGCTGGTCGATCAGCCCCTTCGCCTCGGCTTGCATGCTTTTTTCTATTGACTGTCGGTCGCGATTAAACGCGTCAAGCCGCTCGGCCAGTTGCCTGGCACTGTGTTCATCCTCGGCCAACAGGCAGGCGATGCCTACCGACATATCATCCAGGCGGCCGGCTGCATTGAGCCGCGGACCAACAGCAAAAGAGAGATCCGAGGCCACTACCCGTTGCAGTGGCCGTGAGGCTATCTCCAACAGCGCGCGCAAACCCGGCCGTGTGCGGCCGGCGCGCATGCGCAACAAACCCTGTTGCACCAGAATGCGGTTGTTGCGGTCAAGTGGTACAACATCGGCGACCGTACCCAGTGCCACCAGGTCCAGCACTTCTCCCAGGGCCGGCTCCGCCAGCCCCTGCTGCTCAAACCAGCCACGCCGACGCAGTTCGGAACGCAGCCCAGACATGACATAGAAAATCACGCCCACACCCGCCAGCGACTTGCTCGGAAAATAGCAGCCGGGCTGATTGGGATTGACGATTACATCTGCGCCGGGCAAGGTCCTGCCCGGCAGGTGGTGATCTGTGATCAGGGTCTTGATACCGAGCTCACGCGCGCGTTGCACGCCGTCCAGGCTCGAAATTCCGTTATCCACAGTAACGATGAGCCCGGGGCTGCGCTGCTCCGCCAGCTCGACTATTTCCGGAGTCAGTCCGTAGCCATATTCGAAGCGATTGGGCACCAGGTAGTCCACTGCCACCGCACCCATGGCCCGCAGCAGAGTCATTGCCACCGCGGTACTGGTGGCGCCATCAGCGTCGAAATCACCGACTATCAGGATGCTTTCTCCGGCTTCCAGACTATCAGCCAGCAACACAGCCGCCGCATCGAGACCGGCAAACCCGGCAGGCGGCAACAGCTGATCCAGCCCCAGGCTCAGCTCGAAGGCGTCACCGATACCGCGACTGGCGAATATCCGGGCCAATACCGGGTTAATACCACTGGCGCTAAGTTGCTCTGTGACCGGCGCGCGCCGCCGGATCAGTTGCGGCATCTGGCAAGCCTGCCGTCAGGCCTGGATATTGGCAGCCATAAAGGCCTGCACCCGGGACAAGTCATTGGCTAATACCTCGTAGCGTTCACTGCGCTCGAACAGATCGGCCATATGCTGCGGTAAGGGTGGCTCGCCATCCACCCCGGCCTGGGCGACCGCTGCCGGGAACTTGGCGGGATGCGCTGTTGCCAACGTCACCATTGGGGTGGCTGGGTCGCGACGACAATCCCTGGCCGCCTTGACGCCGATCGCAGAGTGCGGGTCGAGTAAATACTCGCTGTCCCGGTAGACCTGGGCAATCACCGCGCAGGTTTCCTCGTCACTGACACACTGACTGTCGAACAGGCCGCCCAGGGCAGCCATCGCCTCCGGCGACAACTCGATATCTTCCTGCTGGAAGCGCTGCATGAGTTCGGCTATGGCGGCACCATCACGCTGATACAGGTCGAACATCAGGCGCTCGAAATTACTGGATACTGTAATGTCCATGCTCGGCGACAAGGTGTGGTGCAGCTCGGTGCGTGCATAGGTGCCACTACCCAGAATGCGATGCAAAACATTATTGCGATTGGTAGCGATCACCAGCTGCTTGATCGGCAGCCCCATCTGTCGCGCCAGGTAACCGGCGAAAATATCGCCGAAGTTGCCGGTCGGTACCGAGAAAGCAATTTCACGCTGCGGTGCGCCCAGGGCCAGGGCCGCATAAAAATAGTACACAATCTGGGCCATAATGCGCGCCCAGTTGATCGAGTTAACCGCCACCAGGCTGCGGTCCTCGGGGAGGAAACTGCGGTCGCCGAAACTGTCTTTGACCATGGCCTGGCAATCGTCGAAGCTGCCCTCAAGTGCAATATTATGAATATTGTCGCCCACCACCGTGGTCATCTGCCGGCGCTGCACTTCCGACACCCGCTGGTAGGGGTGCAATATAAAAATGTCGATATTGCTGCAGCGACGACAGCCCTCTATCGCCGCGGAGCCGGTATCGCCGGAGGTCGCACCCATAATGACCACCCGGCGGTGCTGGCGTTCAAGAATATAATCCAGCAAACGCCCCAGTAGCTGCAACGCGAAATCCTTGAAAGCCAGGGTGGGGCCGTGAAACAGCTCCATCACCCAGTCATTTGGCCCCAGCTGCACCAGTGGCGCCACGGCCTCGTGCCGAAACACGGAGTAACAATCATCAATAATCTCAGCGAGATCCTGCTCCGGTATGCAGTCGTCCACGAAGGGTTTGATGATTCGCAGCGCCAGGGCCGGGTAATCCAGGCCGGCCATCTCAGCAATCTCATCGCGACTGAAGCTGGGTAGTTGCTCAGGCACGTAGAGACCGCCATCGGCAGCCAGGCCAGTCAACAGGACTTCTTCAAAGTTCAATGCGGGCGCGCTACCCCGGGTGCTGATGTATTTCACAATATCTTCCTATCCATCCAGCGCTTCTACCCGTATGCGGGTAATCGCGCCGGCAATTCCGGGCAGTGCTTCAATCTGGCTTGCCACCTTGATCAACTCTGCCTCTCGGGTTCGGTTGGTCAGGATAATAACCGGCACCCGCACTTCCCCGTCGGCTGGCTCCTTCTGAATCAAGGCTTCAATACTGACCCCGGCGTCACTGCAGATACTGGCCACATTGGATAAGACCCCGGGCTTGTCTTCGGCGGTCATGCGCAGGTACCAGGAGGTGAAAACTTCCTCGACGGGCAAAATTGGCTGCCGTGCAATGGCGGCTGAGCGCACCCCGAGTCCTGGCACGGCCAACTTCTGGCCCTGTCCGAGATTGCGAGCCAGATCGATGATATCGGCAACTACCGCCGAAGCCGTGGGCTCGGCGCCGGCACCCGCACCATAGTAGAGTGTTGGACCAACGGCATCGCCCTCTACCAGCACCGCATTCTTGACCCCGTTAACATTGGCCAGCAAGCGCTTCTCGGGAATCAGGGTGGGGTGCACCCGCAACTCTATGCCAGCATCGCTGCGACGGGCTATACCCAGGTGCTTGATGCGATAGCCCAGCTCTTCGGCATAATCGACGTCAACTGTTTCAATCCGGCTTATACCCTCGGTGTAGACCTTGTCGAATTCCAGCGGCATACCAAAGGCTATGGCCGCCAGGATCACCAGTTTATGGGCCGCATCGATACCTTCCACATCGAAGGTGGGGTCCGCTTCGGCATAGCCCAGTGCCTGGGCCTCGGCCAGCACATCGCTAAACTCGCGTCCCTTCTCGCGCATCTCACTGAGAATGAAATTGCCAGTGCCGTTGATAATACCCGCCAGCCATTGCACCCGGTTACCGGCCAGTCCTTCACGCAGCGCCTTGATTATGGGGATACCGCCCGCAACCGCCGCTTCATAGGCGATGCTGACACCGGCCTCCTCGGCCTCAGCCAGCAGCTCGTTACCATACTCGGCGATCAAGGCCTTGTTTGCGGTTACCACATGCTTGCCATGGGCAAGCGCCAGGCGCACCAGTTCCAGGGCCGTGTCCGTGCCCCCGATCAGTTCCACCACTATATCGACAGAAGGGTCGCTGGCGACCTCAAAAATATCCCGGCTGACTGCCGTGGCACCCAGTTCACAGCCGTGATTGTCGTGGCGGACACCCACCCTGGCGACCTCAATATGACAGTCGGCCCTATCGGTGATGTCCGCCGCATTGCGCTGCAGCAGCCCGAAAGTACCGCTGCCCACGGTGCCCAGCCCGCAAATGCCGACCTTTACTGTCTTCATGTAACAAATCCATCCTTGCGTATCATGCGCTTGATATTTCTGATCGCCTGCCTGGTGCGATGCTCGTTCTCAATCAGGCCAAAACGTACATAACCCTCGCCATACTCGCCAAAGCCAACCCCCGGCGACACCGCCACCTGGGCTTCATTGAGTAATTTCTTGCTGAATTCCAGCGAGCCCAGCTCGCGATAGAACTCGGGAATTTCGGCCCATACGAACATGGTGGCGCTGGGTGGCTGCACCGGCCAGCCGGCGGCATTCAGGCCCTGGCACAGCACGTCGCGTCGCTTCTGGTACAACTGGCAGATATCCTCCACGCACTGTTGATCACCTTCCAGCGCGGAAATGGCAGCCACTTGCACCGGGGTGAACATGCCGTAGTCGAGGTAGGACTTCATTCGCGCCAGCGCCCCCACCAACTCCGGGTTGCCACAGCAAAAACCTACCCGCCAACCAGGCATACTGTAACTCTTGGAGAGCGAGAAGAACTCCACTGCCACCTCTTTAGCACCCTCTACCTGCAGGATTGAGGGCGCCTGGTAGCCATCAAAACAGAGATCGGCATAGGCCAGGTCCTGTACCACCCAGACCTTGTGCTCAGCCGCTATGGCCACCACCTTCTCAAAAAAGTCCAGCTCAACGCAGTGTGTGGTCGGATTACTGGGAAAATTCAGCACCAGCATCCTGGGCGTGGGCCAACTATTGCGAATCGCCCGCTCCAGCTCCTCAAAGAACTCCTGCTCATCGGCCATAGGCACGTGGCGAATATCGGCACCGGAGATGACAAAGCCGTAGGGGTGGATCGGGTAAGAGGGATTGGGCACCAGAATCGTGTCGCCGGGACCAGTGGTTGCCAGCGCCAGGTGGGCCAGGCCCTCCTTGGAACCCAGCGTCACAATGGCCTCTGTTTCAGGGTCCAGGTCCACCCCATAACGGCGCTGGTACCAATCACAGATAGCCTTGCGCAACCGCGGAATACCCTTGGATTGTGAGTAACGGTGGGTATCGGGGCGGCGGGCGGTCTCCACCAGCTTATCGACGATGTGTTCCGGGGTTGGTTGATCCGGATTACCCATGCCAAAGTCAATAATGTCTTCACCGGCAGCACGGGCTTGCTGCTTCAGCTCACCAATGATGTTGAAAACATAGGGGGGCAGGCGCTCAATGCGTTGAAATTGCTGGTCCACGGTAAATCTGGCGCCCTGTCAGGTTGGCGGATTGAGTGAAGCCGGCAACATTACTGACCGCATCCGCGCCTGTCAACGCGAGAGCTTGCCGGCGTGCCTTTAAAGCCCCAGGCGATCCTGCAACTCGGCTGCTGACACGTAACCAGGCACCATCTTCCCACTTTCGAGCACCAGTGCCGGCGTGCCATTCACACCTGCCTGCTGTCCCAGCATAAATTGGTCCGCAACCGGATTGCCCGCGCACACATTATCCGGAATGCTCCTTGGTATCTTCAGGGTAGTAATCGCCTGTTGCGGGTCTTTGTCGCACCAGGCGCTGGCGAGTTTGCGATAGGAGTCACTGCCCACACCGGCTCGCGGATAGGCGAGATAGCGCACCTCAATGCCCGCCTTGTTCATCATCGGCACCTCCTTATGCAGCTTCTGGCAATAGAAACAATCCACATCGGTAAATACTGTCACCGAGGCGCGCCTTTCTCCCTCGGCGGCGAAAATAATCATGTCCTCTCGCTCCACATCGGCCAGCAGTTCCCGTCGCTTGATATCACGTTGCTGCTCGGACAGGTTGGTGATACCCGTAACGCTAACGCCATACATGTCACCCAGCACAAAGAAATCACCGTCCTCTGTTACATACAACATCGGGCCGGCTTGCAGTTGCACCTCGTAGAGACCATCGGCCACGCTGGCCTGTACCTTCTCCACTTTCAGATCGGGTCGGGCCTGCTGCAATTTGGCCCGGATAAGCTGCTCCGGGCTATCCGCGGCGGTACTGAACCCGGTCGCAAGCAGCAATCCGAGCAGGCCGAGGACGGCAATCATTGTTCGCGTGTTGGCGCGCTTCATACAGTATTCTCCAAAATAACTACTGAGTTGGAACCGGGCAAAGCCTGCAAGTTCCCTAGCCTCGCGGATGGTGCTCCGCATGTAAATCCTTCATCCGTTCCCGTGCAACGTGGGTGTATATCTGGGTGGTGGTCAGGTCGCTGTGACCGAGCAGCAATTGTACCACTCTCAAATCAGCACCGTGATTCAGCAAATGTGTGGCAAAGGCATGGCGCAGGGTATGCGGCGACAGGGATCTCTTGATACCTGCCCGCTCTGCATAGAGCTTGATTCGATACCAAAAAGCCTGGCGGGTCATCTGGCTGCCGCGTCGACTGGGAAACATGACCTCGCTGGGACTGTTGCCGAGTAAATCCATGCGCACCTCGCGCATATAGCGCTGCAGCCAGCTCAAGGCTTCCTCACCCATCGGCACCAGGCGCTCCTTGCCACCCTTGCCGATGATGCGCACCACGCCCTGGTTCAGACCCACCTGGGAAATCTGCAGACCCACCAACTCGCTGACACGCAGGCCGCAGGCATAAAGTATTTCCAGCATGGTGCGGTCACGAAACTGCAGGGGGTCGTCCAACTCGGGAGCCTGTAGCAGGGCATCCACTTCCGCCTCGCTGAGTGACTTTGGCAGTGGCCGGCCCAGCTTGGGACTTTCAATATCCAGGGTCGGATCGACCGCGATAGCGCCCTCGCGCAACTGGTAGCGGAAAAATCCACGTATACAGGAGAGAAAACGCGCGGTGGAGCGGGCGGAGCGGCCCTGCTCTATGCGCCAGCCCAGGTAGGCCAGCAGACTGCTGGCGTCAGAGTGCAGCAGTGCTTTTTCACCGCGTCCGGCCAACCACTGATCGTACTGGCTGAGATCCCGGCGGTATGAACTGAGGGTATTTTCGCTGAGACCCTTTTCCATCCAGAGGGCATCGAGGTAGTGCTCGATTACTGGCTTGCTCACGACGGACAACAGGCAGAAACAAAAAGGGCGACTTGCGTCGCCCTTGATCAGCCTTACCTGACCAGCTTTTCCTTGATACGCGCCGCCTTACCACTGAGTTCGCGCAGGTAGTAGAGCTTCGCCTGGCGCACATCGCCACGACGCTTAACAGTAACGCTGTCAACAACCGGGCTGTAGCTCTGGAACGTACGCTCCACGCCGATGCCATGCGAAATCTTGCGCACGGTGAAAGCAGAATTAAGGCCGCGATTACGCTTGCCGATCACAACACCTTCAAAGGCCTGCAAACGCTCACGTTCGCCTTCCTTGACCTTGACCTGCACGACGATGGTGTCGCCGGGACCAAATTCCGGTATTTCCTTGCTCATTTGTTCCGCTTCGATCTGCGAAATAATGCTGTTGTTGTTGCTCATTGCTGAACTCCTGTCGTTTTGTTGTCCCGGGGGACTGCTTCAAGCCTGTTCACGGCGGATTTCCGCCAGTAATTCTTCTTCCTCGGGCGTCAACACCCGCTGCTGTAACAAGTCTGGACGTCGCCGCAGCGTTCGATCCAGTGCCTGCTTCAGGCGCCAGCGGCGAATCAATTCATGATTGCCGCTGAGTAAAACCTCTGGAACCCGTTGCTCCCGGTACTCCTCCGGGCGGGTATAGTGGGGGCAATCCAGCAAGCCTGCGGCAAAAGAATCCTGCTCCGCGGACAGCTCATGTCCCAACACTCCCGGCAGTTGCCGACTGACTGCGTCGATAACCACCATGGCGGCCAATTCACCACCACTTAACACGTAGTCGCCGATGGATATCTCCTCGTCGACCTCGGCCTCCAGCAGGCGCTCATCCACGCCCTCATAGCGACCAGCTACCAATATCAGACTGTCCAGTGCGGACAATTCCAGGACCTTGGCATGATCCAGCCTTTGCCCCTGGGGAGACAGGTAAACCACCCTGCTCTCTTTTCCTACCTGGTCCCTGGCCGCGTTTATCGCCGCTTCCAGGGTGTCTATCTTCATCAACATGCCGGGGCCGCCGCCATAGGGCCGGTCGTCCACCGTGCGATGCCGGTCGGTGGCGTAATCCCGGGGATTACTCAGCCGCAGTCCCAACTGCCCCTGTTCCACCGCGCGTCCGGTCACTCCATAGTCACCGACCGCTGCAAACATCTCCGGAAAAAGGCTGACGACAGCTATCTGCATCGCCTAGAACTCCGGATCCCAATCCACTTCAATCACCTGCTTCTGCAGATCAACCAAAGTGACTACCGTACCCAACAACCAGGGCAACAAGCGCTCCTGCTCATCCCTGCTACCCGTGCAGGGCTTCACTACCAGCACATCGTTGGCGCCAGTCTCGATCAGGTGATCCACCCGACCCAGTAGTTCGCCGCCACACATTACTGACAAGCCCTCAAGCTGGTGCCAGTAATACTCTTCATCCTGCAGCGCCGGTAACAGCGAGCGCGGCACAGCGATGTCCAATCCTTTCAACGCCGCGGCCTCGTCGCGGTCATCCACACCTTCGATGTGGGCAACCAGGCCCTTGCCGTGGCGTTTGCCGTCATCGATGACAATGGATTTCCACTGACCGCGACGCCGGACTTTCCAATCCCGGTAGCTCAGCAGGTTTTCTACTGGCTCCGTGAAAGAGTGAATCCTGACCCAGCCCTTGATCCCGTACACGCCGCTGATGCGGCCGATAACAAGATCCTCCGGGTCAACATCACCCAAGCGAGATCTCAGGCAGCAGCGCTGGCTTGCTTGACCAGAGACGCCACACGCTCACTCAGTTGAGCGCCCTGGGACACCCAGAAGTCAATACGATCATTGTCGACGCGCAGACGCTCTTCCTGGCCGCGAGCAATCGGGTTGAAGAAACCCACACGCTCTATGAAACGACCGTTGCGCGAATTGCGGCTGTCAGTGACTGTCATGTGGTAAAACGGGCGCTTCTTGGAACCACCCCGTGCTAGGCGAATTGTTACCATTGTCTTTAAAAATCCTCAAATATGGCGGTTATTGCTGCGAAACCAAATGTTTTCGAACAGCGCTTCCCCGCCCGGTGCCGGAAAAGGCGCGTATTCTACGTGAATCGTTTGGGTTTTGAAAGCCCTGGAAAAAGAATTTCCCTAGGGATTTCCGCTACTTAAAGGGGGGCATGCCCGGTGGCATTCCACCGCCCGGACCGCCCATGGCGCCGCCCAGACCGCGCATCATCTTCTGCATGCCGCCGCCTTTCATTTTCTTCATCATTTTCTGCATCTGCTTGTGCTGCTTGAGCAGGCGATTGAGGTCCTGCACCTGGGTGCCGGAGCCCAGCGTAATGCGTCGTTTGCGCGAACCCTGGATGATCTCCGGGCGACGTCGCTCCGCCGGGGTCATCGAGCCAATCATGGCTTCCATGCGCGCGAACTGTTTCATGTCCATGTTTTGCTGCGCGGCTTGCGCCATATTGCCCATACCCGGCAATTTATCCAGCATGCCGCCGATACCACCCATGCTGCTGATCTGCTGCAACTGGTCCCGGAAGTCCTCCAGGTCAAAGCGCTGCCCTTTCTTGACCTTCCGTGCCAGCCGCTCCGCTTTCTGCTTGTCAATCTTCTGCTCGGCTTCCTCGATCAGGGACAACACATCGCCCATGCCCAGTATGCGCGAGGCCAATCGATCTGGATGGAATGGGTCCAGAGCCGCCGTCTTCTCCCCTACTCCGAGGAACTTGATCGGCTTACCGGTTACTGCGCGCACTGACAAGGCAGCACCGCCACGGGTATCGGCATCAACCTTGGTGAGTATCACCCCGGTCAGGGGCAAGGCCTGGTCGAAGGCCCGGGCCGTATTGGCGGCATCCTGTCCGGTCATGGCATCAACCACGAACAATGTCTCTACGGGCTTGATGGCCGTGTGCAGACTGACGATCTCAGACATCATGGCTTCATCAATGGCCAGGCGGCCGGCAGTATCGACGATCAGCACATCACAAAATTTGAGTTTGGCCGCCGCCAGGGCCGCCTCTACAATCGCCAGCGGCTGTTGGTCCTCGGAGCTGGGGAAAAACTGCACGTCAACTTCCCCGGCGAGTGTTTCCAACTGCTTGATCGCCGCCGGACGGTAGACGTCGGCACTGGTGACCATAACCGATTTCTTGTCCCGCTCCTTGAGCAGCTTTGCGAGCTTGGCGACCGAGGTGGTTTTACCAGCCCCCTGCAGGCCCGCCATCAAAATGACCGCCGGCGGCTGGGTTGCCAGGTTCAGGGACTCGTTGGCAGAACCCATGAGTGCTTCCAGCTCGGCCTGCACGATCTTCACGAATACCTGGCCGGGGCTGAGGCTGCGACTGACCTCCTGGCCAATGGCGCGCTGGCGCACAGACTCGATAAAGTCCTTTACCACAGGCAGTGCGACATCCGCCTCCAGCAGGGCCATACGCACCTCACGCAGGGTTTCCTGGATATTCTCATCGCTCAGTTTCGCCTTGCCGGTAATGCTTTTAAGGCTCTGGGAAAGGCGTTCGCTCAGGTTGTCAAACATGGATACTTCTCACTGCTATTGCTAATGCGGGTACAAATGGGTACAAAGATGCGAAGTATACGTTACCCGGATTACATCCCCAAATGCCCAGTGCACTGGCAGCCGCCTGCCTCTACTTATTTGTCACCTTCCTGCAGGCACGACGCCTGCGCGGACAGGGTACGGCGGGGGCCGGCCTGGTCTACGGCCTGGCTGCGGCTGCAATCGTGCTGCACGGTTACAGCGCGATTACCTCGATCCAGTCACCGGGTGGAATCAACCTGGGCTTTTTCAAGGTGTCCTCGCTGATTTTCTGGCTAATCAACGTGAGCTTTCTGCTCAGCCTGGCGCGTCGCCCCCTGCAGAACCTGTTGGTGATCCTGTTTCCCCTGTCGTCCATTGCTGTGCTGATCTCTGCCCTGGCACCGGGCAATGCCAGCCCCTTCGACCAGATATCCACTGGCTTATTGCTGCACATAGGCAGTTCAGTGCTGGCCTATGCCGTGCTCACGATTGCCGCCTGCCAGGCAGCCCTGGTGGCCCTGCAAGACCACCAGCTGAAACGCCACCACACCGGCGGCCTGGCGCAACTGCTACCCCCCTTGCAGCTGATGGAAACCATGCTGTTCGAAATACTCTGGGTCGGCCTGCTGTTGCTGACCGCGGCTATCGGCACCGGCATGCTGTTCCTGGACGATATCTTCGCCCAGTCCCTGGTGCACAAAACCGTGCTGACAATTGCCGCCTGGGGCCTGTTTGCAACCCTGCTCTGGGGGCGTCACCAGCTAGGCTGGCGCAGCCAGACCGCGGTGCGCTTTACCCTGGCTGGCTTCCTGGTGCTAATGCTAGGCTACTTCGGCAGCAAGCTGGTGCTGGAATTGATCCTGGGGCGAGTCTAGAGCTCTTGCGCTACCGTCACTTTTTATTCAAGATGTTCCTCCATCGTCCTCCCGGGGTAAGCCCTGCTTGAACGAAGCACCGCTGGGTCTTCTGTTTTCAATTCTGGTCGCACTGATTGTAATGTCGGCATTCTTCTCCAGTTCGGAGACCGGCATGATGGCGCTCGACCGCTATAAGCTGAAGCACCTGAAGGATAAAAATCACCGCGCTGCGCGCAGGGTCAGCCACCTGCTGCGAAGACCAGACCGCTTGATTGGCCTGATACTCATCGGCAACAACCTGGTCAACATATTTGCCGCCGCCATCGTCACGGTCATCGCCATTCGGCTCTGGGGCGACGCCGGAATAGCCATCGGCTCCATCGCCTTAACCCTGGTGCTGTTGGTATTTGCAGAGGTCACACCGAAGACTATCGCCGCCATGCATCCGGAGCGCATAGCCTTCCCCGCCAGCTTGATTCTGGCACCCTTGCTCAAGCTGTTCTACCCGGCGGTATGGTTCGTCAACGTGATCACCAACGGCCTGCTCAAGCTGCTCGGCTTCAACCCCAAGGGTAATGAGGAGTCGGGGCTTACCAGTGATGAATTGCACAGCATCGTAAAAGACGAGAGCCACGACATTCCCAATCGTCACCAGGGCATGCTGTCGAATATCCTCGAACTGGAAAAGGTCACTGTTGACGACATCATGGTGCCGCGGGTTGAGGTCTACGGCCTGGACCTGGACGATGACGACGAAACCCTGCTGCGGCAGATTCAAAACAGCGAGTACACCCGCCTGCCGGTATACCAGGAGAATTTAAACGCTGTCGCCGGCTTGCTGCATATGCGTCGTGCCAGTCGCATCATCAATGCCGAAGGCCTGCAGCGTGAGCTGATGATGCAGGAACTGGAGGAGCCCTACTTCATTCCCGAGGGCACCCCATTGCACACCCAACTACTGAACTTTCAACGCCACAAGCACCGCATGGCGGTGGTGGTCGATGAGTACGGCGAGGTCATGGGGCTGGTCGCGCTGGAGGATATACTGGAGGAGATTGTCGGCGAGTTTACCTCCAACCTGGCGGAGGCCATCGAAGATATCTACCCACAACAGGATGGCAGCTACATCATCAACGGCAGCGCCACCGTTCGTGAGATCAACAAAACCCTGGACTGGATGCTGCCCACCGACGGTCCCAAGACCCTCAATGGACTGCTACTGGAGTACCTGGAAGGTTTTCCGGATGGCAACGCCGGACTGCAAATAGATGACTACTGCCTGGAGATTCTCGATCTGCAGGACAATGTCATACAGTCGGTACTAGCCCGCAGCCTGGATTAGCTGTCCCGGGCCTTCAGCTCGCGGTTGTAACGCGCGGCATTATCGACATAGTGATCGGCATTATGTGAGAAATGTAACTGTTGTTCGGCGCTGAGCTCGCGCTTGATGCGCGCCGGCGCACCCATCACCAGGCTTCCATCCGGGATTTCCATGCCCTCAGGCACCAGCGAATTCGCCCCAATCACACAATTCCTGCCAATCCTGGCGCCGTTAAGTATCACTGCGTTAATGCCGACCAGCGTGCCGTCGCCGATACTGCAACCGTGAACCGTGGCGTTGTGCCCGACCGTCACGTTGCTGCCGATGACCAGGGGCGCCTCGGGGTCAGAATGACACACCGTACCGTCCTGGATGTTTGTGCGCTCACCAATGTGAATGGTTTCATTGTCACCACGTATCACCACGCCGAACCAGACGCTGGCATGTGAACCCAGCACCACATTACCAATGACTGCCGCACTGGGGGCAATGAAATGACCCTCTCCCTGCAAAACGGGTGTCGCTCCCTCAAGGCTGTAAAGCATGTCTTATCTCCCTTGCCAATAATCTTCCATTTCCAGACCCGCATCGCAGGCCAGGTTAACCAGCTTCACCAGCACCGCGGCGGTGATGCCCCAGATCGTATAATTCCGCCATTCATAACGCGGCACCTGTCGCTCGCGGCCGCCGTACTCATAGCGATCAAACTGCAGATTCTCCGGCTTGCTGAAAAACTCCAGAGGCACAGTGAATACTTCATCCAGCTCCTGCGGATTCGCGACGAAGTGACTGCTGCTACTCAGGCGCGCCACGCAGGGCGTTACCTCGATACCGGTGCGGGTAACCAGCGGCTGCATTACCCCCAGACTCTCTACGCTATGTGCTCGCAGGCCTATCTCTTCTTCGGACTCACGCAGCGCAGTGTGCCAGTGATCGCGATCGCTGTCGTCGCATTTGCCGCCGGGAAAGGCGATTTCACCGGCATGCAGGCGCAGGTGTTCAGCACGCCGGGTTAACACAACCTCCGCCGGCGCTCGCAGTTCATCAATCAGCACCAACACGGCAGCCTGGGGTAGCTCGCTGCCTGCCACCGGCGGATCAGGTAACAGCCGCTCCCGCAAACGCTGCCAGTTGCCGGCGCTCACCGCTGTTCCAGGCGCCACAAATCAAAGGCCGGCTCTTCGTAGGGATGAGCTGCACGCAGCGCCAGGATCACCGCATCGACGAGATCGTCACTACAGACCATCTCCAGCCGGTACTCGCTGAGTCGCTCAATCTCGCCCTGCTCACCAATGAAAGGACTACTGCCAGGTAGCGCGCGGAACTGTCCCTCGCCCAGCGTTTGCCAACTGCACTGGTCGTAATTCCCGATGCGACCGGCGCCCGCGGCAAACAAGGCCTGCTTCAAAGGCTCAAGCGCTTGCTCTGGCACATAAACGCAGAGCTTATACACCGCTGACCCCACGTTGCTGCCCGGCGTAATAATCCTCGCTAAACTGCGCCAACTGGCCCTGCTCAATAGCCCGGCGTATGCCCGCCATGTGATTCTGGTAGTAGCGCAGGTTGTGGATGGTGTTCAGCTGCGAACCGAGGATTTCATTGCACTTGTCCAGGTGATGCAGGTATGCGCGGCTGAAATTGCCACAGGTATAGCAATCACATTCTGGATCCAGGGGCTCGGTGCTGTGACGGTGTGCGGCATTGCGCAACTTGAGAATGCCGCGGGAAGTAAATATATGGCCGTTGCGCGCGTTGCGTGTCGGCATAACACAGTCGAACATATCCACCCCGCGCTTGACCGCTTCCAGCAAATCCGCCGGTGTACCCACGCCCATCAGGTAGCGCGGGGCGGCGGCGGGCAAGCGCGGCGTGGTTGAATCCAGCACCGCCATCATTTCATCTTTGGGCTCACCCACTGACAGCCCACCAATGGCATAGCCATCAAAGCCGATTTCTTCCAGGCCGGCCAGCGACTCGGCCCGCAAGCTGTCATACATGCCACCCTGGACGATACCGAACAGGGCCGCATCGCTTTCGCCATGGGCTTGCCGGCTACGGGCGGCCCAGCGCAATGACAGCTCCATGGACTGACGTGCCTGCTCCTCAGTCGCCGGATACGGTGTGCATTCATCAAAGATCATTACGATATCGGCACCCAGGCTGCGCTGGATTGCCATGGACGTCTCAGGATCGAGGAACACTTTAGAGCCGTCCACCGGTGACTGAAAGCGCACACCCTCCTCGCTGATCTTGCGCATCTTGCCCAGGCTAAACACCTGGAAACCACCGGAGTCCGTCAGAATTGGTCCAGACCAGCCCATAAAATCGTGCAGGTCTCCATGTGCCTCGATCACCTCCATGCCAGGTCGCAACCACAGGTGAAAGGTATTGCCGAGTATGATCTCAGCGCCTGTAGAGCGTACATCCTGCGGGGTCATGCCCTTGACCGTGCCATAGGTACCAACCGGCATGAACGCCGGCGTTTCAACACTGCCGCGGGGAAACTGCAGACAGCCACGACGGGCCGCACCATCCTGCGCCGATTGGGTAAATTGCATGCGACAGGCTGTTTCGCTCATGGTTTCTCGGCTGCAGTAATAAACATGGCGTCGCCGTAGCTAAAGAAGCGGTACTCCTCGGCGATCGCCTCGCGGTAGGCACGCATTATAGAGGCCTGGCCGGCAAAGGCACTAACCAGCATGATCAGCGTCGACTCCGGCAGGTGGAAATTGGTGATCATGGCGTCGACCACGCGGAAATGATAGCCGGGGTAGATAAATATCCGGCTATCGCCATAAAAGGGCGACAATTCGCCATCCGCGGCGGCACTCTCCAGCGCTCGCACCACGGTGGTACCGACTGCCACAATGCGACCACCGCGGGCGCGAGTGCTTTCGACCTGCTCACAAAGCCCGGCATCAACTTCAAGATACTCGGCGTGCATGTGGTGATCTTCGATATCATCCACCCGCACCGGCTGGAAGGTACCCGCACCCACATGCAAGGTCACAAAACCGGTTTCGACGCCGCGCTCACGACATTCCTCGATGAAAGCCTCAGTGAAGTGCAGCCCCGCGGTGGGAGCGGCCACGGCACCTTCACGCTGGCCGTAGACTGTTTGATAGCGGCTCTTGTCCAGCGACTCGTCCGCACGGTCGATATACGGCGGCAGCGGCATGTGACCAATACGCTGCAACACGCTGCCCAGCGGTTCATCACCAATGACCTGCAACTGGAATAACTCGCCCTCACGACCCTGCACCTGCAGCCTGGCTGCCACTTTATCGCTATCAGGGTTGGACTGCAGCCACAGCTCGCCGCCGGCCCGCGGGGATTTACTGGCGCGAACGTGGGCCAGGCAACTGCGCTCATCCAGTATTCGCTCAAGCAGTACCTCGACCTTGCCTCCAGTGGACTTTCGACCCCAGAGCCGGGCCGGGATTACCCGGGTGTCATTGAAGACCAGCAGGTCGCCAGCTTCCAGCAGATCGAGCAAATCGGTAAAGCTGCGATGTTCGATCCTGCCGCTGGGCCCGTGCAGGGACAAAAGGCGACTGTCTGTCCGCTCAGCCAGGGGGTAGCGAGCGATCAGCTGGTCGGGTAGCTCGAAATGGAAGTCGCTTCGTTTCATCGGTCAATGATGCTACAGAATCCAGAAAGCAAAAAGCCGGCCCAGGGCCGGCTTCAAGCTAAGCCATGAAGGCTTACTTGCTTTCGTCGTCAGCAGCTTCCTCTGCGGGAGTTTCTTCAGCCGGAGCTTCTTCAGCGGGGGCTTCCTCGGCAGCAGCTTCTTCAGCCGGAGCTTCCTCGGCAGCGGCTTCCTCTGCGGGAGCTTCCTCAGCGGGAGCTTCCTCTGCAGGAGCTTCTTCAGCGGGAGCTTCCTCGGCGGCGGCTTCTTCAGCCGGAGCTTCCTCAGCCGGAGCTTCCTCAGCCGGAGCTTCCTCGGCAGCAGCTTCTTCAGCCGGAGCTTCTTCGGCTTCGGGTTCCGGGGCTGCGGGCATGGCCACGCTCAGCAGGCCTTCTTCGACCAGGATACGAACCTTGTCGTCGCCGTTAACCGGCTGCTTATCGGCATCTTTAATGGCGTAGCGCTCATCGCCACGCTGGTAGATGGTGTAGGATTCGGTCTTTTTAACAACTTTCATAGCCACGTTTCTTTTCTCCTGTAAGTAGCGTAGATACTCAGATAAATGCTGCGGGCTGTAGCCGGCAGAACGGCGCGAAGTTTACAGATACCCGGCCAAATAACAAGGGAAATCCATTGAACTGGAATGGCGCGATAGATTAGAATCGCGCCTCGCAATTCACGTCTCTTTATGCCGGAGTGGTGAAATTGGTAGACACGTCGGATTCAAAATCCGATGCTAGCGATAGCGTGCCGGTTCAAGTCCGGCCTCCGGTACCATCATTTCAACGAGCTACAAACCAGGCGCGTGCCGGCCGAGTGGTCGGACCCTCAATTCCGGCCTCCGGTACCACTTCAAATACGTAACTCGAGATTGAAAACGCGTGCCGGCCGAGACGTCGGACCCTCAATTCCGGCCGCGTAACGACGCACCGCCGGCACCATCATTTCAAAGAGCTACAAACCAGCGCGTGCCGGCCCTCGCTACTGCTGCGGCTTCAACAGAATCGGCGGAGGCGCTGAATCCAGGCGTCCCTGCAGGAACAGTATGCTGCGACGTACCTGGTGACCCCAAAGGCCAAAGATAAGATCCAGCGCAGTCATTTCGGTCTTCATATTGTGGAAGGCCCAGATATTATCCGTGGACTTTGAATCCAGTGCCCGAATCATCACCGCATTGTCGGCAGGATCCACCAGGGCGAAAGACATCGTCACCGCACCACCACCTTTGCCACCGGACTCCACTACGCTGCGGGGTTGGTAGGGATGAATCGCAATCAGCTTGGCATGCAGCTCTGCCTGGGCCTCGGCAGGATTACCGACCACGTGAAAAGCCTGGTCCGCTTCCAGCGCCCGGGTCATTTCCCTGGCAAACTTGCTGTTAATGACCTGCTCTTCCTCCGCAGTCATCTCCCAGGCATCGAGATCGCTCTTGTCCACACCGTGGGGCTGAACAATCTGGGTGCGAGAGGTATTCACCGGTGCAATGTATATACGGCGCACCGTATCGATCCAGCCCTTCTTGGCGGGATCTTCATTGACATAGACCTGGTCCGCCATCGAATCGCGCACCTTGAAGTAGGCGGGATCGCCCTTCTCAGGCACACGTGGCTTAGACACCTGCTGTTCTGCACAGGCGGATAACAATAGGGCAAGAGCACTCAGAACAACCAGCAACTGGACTCGCATTCAATTTCTCCTCTGATCGACGCGTCGGCCTAGTGTAGTCGAGCATTTTCCGTTGGGCCAGCACCGGCTTTGCATTACAATCCCTGCACCATGAGATATACACCCACACTGGCGCTAGTCGCCCTGATTACCAGCGGGCATGCGGCGGCAGAGGCTCAACTCGAGCACACCATCATTACCGCCACCCAGCAACCCATCAGCAGCCTGGATCTGGCCATGAGCTGGTCCGTGGTCAGTGCTGAGGATCTGCGCGTGGTTGACCCGGTTCACCCCAACGAGGTCTTCCAGCGCGTGCCCGGTGCCTGGATTTCCAGGGGCAACGGCCAGGAGAGCCTGACGGCCTTGCGCTCACCCGTGCTGACCGGGGCCGGCAGCTGCGGTGCCTTTTTCATGGCCAGCGATGGCATATCACTGCGCGCGCCAGGTTTTTGCAACGTAAACCAGCTGTTTGATGCCAACATCGAACAGGCCGAGCGCATTGAGGTGCTGAAGGGACCGGGCACCGCACTCTATGGCTCAGGCGCCATGCACGGCGTCATCAACGTGATCACGCCGACGCCGACACCGGAACTGAACCACCGCCTGGGCGTGGAGGCAGGCCCGCATGATTATGTGCGCGGCAAGTACCTGCTCAGCACTACCCAGGGGCGTCATGGATGGTTACTGGCGGCCAACGCCAGCTCCGACGGCGGCTATAAGCGTAGTTCGGGGTACGACCAGCAAAAAGCCAATCTACGGCACAGCTACCAGGGCGATCGTTTCAGTAGCGACACAATTCTCAGCGGCAGCAATCTCGACCAGGATACCGCCGGGTTTATCAAGGACTATAAAGCCTACAAGATCTCAAACCGCAAGAAAGAAAACCCGAACCCAGACGCTTACCGTGATGCTGATTCGCTGCACCTGCAATCCACGCTCAGCTTCGATCTGGGTGAATTCGACAAACTCAGCTTCACGCCCTACTGGCGTGATAATGACATGGAATTCCTGCAGCATTTTCTACCCTGGCAATCGGTAGAAAAAAACGGCCACCACAGCTATGGCCTGAACAGCAAGTACTACCACGGCGACAGCTGGCTGGAGAGCGTCAGCGGAATCGACCTGGAGTTTACCGATGGCTGGCTCAAGGAGACCCAGGACGAGCCCTTCAGCCCCAACCAGCCCCAGGGTGTTCATTACGACTACCAGGTCGACGCGCTGGTCGCGGCGGCCTATACACAGCTGAACTGGGATCTGGCCCGCCAGCTTAACCTGAGCCTGGGCGGCCGCTTTGAATACACAGAATACGATTACAACAATCACAGCAGCGACGGACCGGCCTGCGGGCCGGAGGCCAGCGCCTGCCGCTTCTACCGCCCCGCCGATCGCGAGGATGATTTCAACAACCTGTCACTGAATGCGGCCCTGCTCTACGACTACATCGCCGGGCATTCGGCCTACCTGCGCCTGGCCCGCGGTTTCCGGGCGCCACAGGCTACCGAACTGTATCGACTGCAAGCGGGACAGAGCAGCGCCAACCTGGATTCCGAGGAACTCAACAGTATTGAAACCGGCGCCCGCGGTTTGATTGGGCGCTTCCAGTACGATCTCAGTGCTTACTACTCGAAAAAAGACGAGGTCATATTCCAGGATGCTGATCGTCGCAACATCAGTGGCGCCAAGACCCTCCACTACGGCCTGGAAGTGAGTTTGCGCTGGCAAATGACCAGCACGCTGGACCTGGCAGTTGACGCCACCCTGGCCCGGCATGAGTATGACGACGACATCAACTTACTGGGTGTTCGCAGTAACATAAAAGGCAATCACATCGACACGGCGCCCGAGCATTTTGGCAGTGCCCGGCTGGGCTGGGACTTCTGGCCCGGCTATCGCGCGGAGCTGGAATGGGTAAATATGGATTCCTATTACCTGGAGCCCGAAAATCGCCATCAGTACGACGGCCATAACCTGTTCAATCTGCGATTACTGGGACAAGTGACGGAGCGACTCTCAATGGCCCTGCGAGTGACCAATCTGAGCGACCAGGATTATGCCGAGCGTGCTGACTTTGGCTTCGGCGACTACCGCTACTTTGTCGGCGAGCCGCGCTCCGTTTACTTCCAGGTGGAGTACGACCTGGCGCCCTAGCGGACTGGGCCAATACCTACCGCTTCCCGCACTTTCTGCATCAACACCGTGGCGCTGGCACGGGCTCGCTCGGCACCACGCTGAAGTTCCGCCTCAATATGGGCGGGATCATCCATCAGCTGCATATATCGTTCACGGGCCGGTGCCAGCTCTTCATTGATCAGCGTAAACAGACGCTTCTTGGCATCGCCCCAGCCGATACCTTCGGCAAAGGCCTGGCGCATCTCGGCCGTTTGCTCAGCACTGGCAAAGGCCTCCCAGATCTGGAACACGGTTGAGTCATCCGGGTCCTTGGCTTCCCCCGGCTCCAGCAGGTTGGTCTTGATCTTGTTGATGGATTTCTGCAAGCGCTTCTCTGTTTCGAACAGGGGAATGGTGTTGCCGTAGCTCTTGCTCATCTTGCGCCCGTCCAGGCCCTGCAACACGGCAACATTATCGTCAACGATGGCGGTGGGCAGGGTGAACACTTCACCAAAGTGGTGATTAAACCGCTGGGCGATGTCTCGCGCCATCTCCACATGCTGGATCTGGTCCTTGCCCACCGGAATATCCGTGGCGTTAAACATCAGGATGTCCGCCGCCATCAGCACCGGGTAGCTGAACAAGCCCATGGTGATGCCGAAGTCCGGGTCCGTGCCCGACTCCTGGTTGACCTGCACCGCCGCCTTGTAGGCATGCGCTCGATTCATCAGGCCCTTGGCCGCCCAGCAGTTGAGAACCCAGGTTAACTCCAGTATCTCGGGTACATCACTCTGCCGATAGAACACGGCCTTATCGGTATCCAGGCCCAGGGCCAACCAGGTGGCTGCAATCTCCTTGCTGGACTGGCGGATCTTGCCCGGATCGTCGCTCTTTATCAGGGCGTGATAGTCGGCCATGAAGTAAAAAGCGTCGACTGAGTCATCCCTGCTGGAGATGATGGCGGGACGTATCGCGCCGACATAATTGCCCAGGTGGGGTGTTCCGGTGGTGGTGATACCTGTGAGTATGCGCTGTTGCGTCATGCCTGTGCCATGCCCGAATGCCTGCTGAAATCGGCGCTTATCATACTGAGTTGGGCTGGGCCTGGCTACGCAAAAAGGCCTCATAGCGCGGTATAAGAAGCGCGGGGCTAAAGGCACTGCTGTCGTAGCCGGGTAATGCCCCGCCTCTCGCCCGGGTCTCGGCCAGCCCGGCAATCGCGGCCACCGCGCCTGCCGCCTCGCTATAGCGAAATTGGGGCGGGAACCACTCCGGGTACACCAGCCGGTCCGGTACCAATGGCGTACAAGCCAGGCTACAGGCTTCCAACACAGACAAACCCTGAAAATCATGTTGCGCCGTCGACAGCACGACATCGCAAGAAGCCAGTAAGCGAGCGTAATCCTGCCGGTCACTGATATAACCCCACTCTCCCAGCGCACCGCCGGCCTCCAGGCATTGGCGCAGGGCCTGAAAACTCTCCGGGGCCTGGCGAAACTGCTGGCCCACAACATGCAGCGTGAAATCCACCTGGCTTGCGAGCAATTGCTCGACAATATCCAGCAGCAACGCCGGGCCCTTGTCATACTCCCAGCGATGGTTCCAGACCAGCTGCAGTTTGTCCTGTCGCATTTGCTGCTGACTGTCACCACAGATCTCTACGGGCACCGGCAAGACCTCGGCGCGTCCTGACAATAGCTGCACCACGCCGCCGGGGACTCCGTCCGGCAGGCGCCCAAGCAGCTCCGCGACACCGGCCAGAAAGCTGTCGCGGTTGTAGCAGGAATTAAACAACAAGGCGTCGGCGGCGAGCGCCGAGTAGATACTGGCAATCTGTGCCTCCAGCAAACCCCGCTGCTGGCGTTCCTGCGGATAGGCAAACTGGTTTTCATGAAAATACAGTACGCTGGGTACATGACCCAGGGCCGGCACCAGGCCGCGCAGTGTCGCCAGGTCCACCATGGAAGTGGCCAGCAAGAGGTCGTAGGGTTGTTCCAGGATCGAGCGTGATTCCAGCGCCCACTGCAGCGCATTGCCGCGCACCCGCCAGGAGAAGTGCCGCGGTGGCAGTGTCAAAACCTCCCACTGCCAGTCTGGAAGTCCCTGGCACAGGCTGCGGCGCCAGTGCTGGTGGCTCTGCGCATCGTAAGCGGAGAGCAACAGTACCCGCATACTCAGGCCTGACGCGCGCTCAGGGGGCGGTCCCATTCCATGTAACGCTGCAGCACCCGTGCCAGGTAACAGGCATCCTGGCTACCGGCGCATTCACGAATGGAGTGCATGGCAAACTGCGGCACGCCCACATCCAGCGTACGCACTCCCAACTCACCCGCGGTAATTGGCCCGATGGTGCTGCCACAAGCCATATCGGTGCGCACCACAAAGGATTGCACCGGCACTTCCAACTCCTGGCAAATCTGCCGGAACAAGGCGGCCGTTTCACTGTTGCTGGCATAACGCTGATTGGCGTTAACCTTGATTACCGGCCCATGGTTTAACAACGGCCCATGGTTTTCATCGTGCTTGCTCGCGAAGTTGGGGTGCACAGCATGGGCATTATCGGCAGAGATCATCATGGAGGCGTCGATCAGGGCGGCGTAATCCGTCGCATCACCACTGAGACGCTCCAGCACGCTGCGCAGCAGCGGCCCCTGCGCTCCCGCCGCAGATTGGCTTCCGACTTCCTCGTGATCATTGCAGACCAGCAAGCGACCGCTGGAACCGGTGCTGGCCAGCAGTGCCTGCAAGCCAAGGTAGCAGCTGAGCAGGTTATCCAGTCGTGCCGAGGCGATGTATTCTCGCTCAAGACCAATAATCGCCGCGGGCTGGCTGTCATAAAAGCAAAGCTCATAGTCGAGCACCCTGGCGACATCGATAGCCGCATGCTCCTGGCACAAGCGGTCTGCCAACAATTGTCGAATATCCAGCGACTCAGCGCAGGAGAGAATGGGCACAATGTCCGTTTGCGAATTGATGCTACGCGACTTATTGGCTTCCCGGTCCAGGTGAATGGCCAGGCTGGGAATTATGGCGATGGGATCGCGAAAATCAACCAGCGCCTTGCGCAGTTCGCCCTCGCTGTCGACAAAACTCACTCGCCCCGCCAGCGACAGGTCGCGATCGAACCAGGGGTTGAGCAAGGCGCCGCCGTATACCTCGACTCCCAGCTGCTGGTAACCCTGGCTACTCTTCTCGGGTTTTGGCTTGACCATCAGGCAGGGGCTGTCGGTATGCGCGCCCACCATACGTAACCCGGGGCCGTCACTGCCCTGTTTGAAGGCAACAATGGAACTGTCATTGCGTAGCAGGTAATAGCCCTGCCCTGCCTGTGGCTGCCAGGGTTCAGCATCCGACAGGCGTTGATAGCCGGCCTCATCCAATTGCCGCGCCATTTCCTGTACCGCGTGAAACGGTGAACTGGCGACCTGTAGAAAGTCGAGTAGACCCTGGTTGAATTCCTCGGTTTGCATCATGATTCCTTTAGCCTTGCCAACAGGCTGGACGTATCCCAACGACCGCCGCCCATGGCTTGTACATCCTCATAGAAGTGATCCACCAGCCGGGTTAACTGTAGCGGTATACCCATGTCATCTCCCTCCGCCAGCACCATGCCCAGGTCCTTACGCATCCAGTCCACCGCAAAACCGTGCTGGTACTCGCCGGCCAGCATTGTGCGGTAGCGATTCTCCATCTGCCAGCTCTGGGCAGCACCGCGAGAAATTACCTCAACCACAGCTGCCGCGTCGAGGCCGGCTCGCTCGGCAAAATCCAGTCCCTCGGCCAAACCCTGCACCACCCCGGCAATACAGATCTGGTTGACCATCTTGGCCAACTGGCCGCTGCCACTGGGCCCAAGCAAGCGCACGCATTGGGCATAGATCTCCATTATCGGTGCCGCCTGGGCGAACACCGCAGCATCGCCTCCCACCATAATGGTCAGCTTTCCATTCTCCGCACCCGCCTGGCCACCGGACACCGGTGCGTCGAGAAAACCCAGGGAACGGCCTGCGGCCGCCTGCTCCAGTTCCCGCGCGAGCTGCGCAGAGGCTGTGGTGTGATCTATCAACACCGACCCTGGCTGCATGCCCGCCAGGGCGCCGGCTTCCCCCAGCACAACCGAGCGCACATCGTCGTCATTACCCACACAGGAAAATACCAGTTCCGCGTTGAGTACCGCAGCCGCTGGCGAGTCAGCAACTTTCCCGCCGTATTGCTCCAGCCATTGCTGCGCACGCTCGGCGCTGCGATTGTAGACGGTAACCGCGTGACCGGCCTGCTGTAAATGTCCCGCCATGGGAAAACCCATAACACCCAGACCTATGAACGCCAAATTCATCAATAACCCTCACCGACAAGAATAAGTAGCGCGACGCCCAGAACAACGCGGTAAATGACAAAAGGCATAAAACCCACCCGGTCCAGCCAGCGCAGGAACACAGCAATACTGGCATAGGCTGTCGTACCGGCAACCAGCACGCCGATCAGCAATTGCCCCCAGGGTACCGGCGCTGCAGCTTGCCCCAGTTCCACGACTGTCAGCGTCGAGGCTCCCAGAATAACCGGTATAGAGAGCAGGAATGAAAAGCGCGCCGCAGACTGCCGGTTTATCCCACACAATAAGGCGGCGGTCATGGTTATGCCTGAACGAGAGGTTCCGGGAATAATCGCCAGTACCTGGGCCAGGCCAATCAGCAGCGCCGCGCGCCAGCCGAACTCCGAGCGGCGGGCAGTGCCGCGATCTGCGAGACCGAGCAATACACCGAAGCCGATAGTTGCCAACGCGATGACAGTCACACTTCGCAACTCTCCAGCCACCCAGTCTTTGAGCAGCAATCCACTAACGCCAATGGGCAAACTGGCCAACAGCAACAAGGCAATCATCCGCAACTCCGCGTTGGATTGGCGCGCCCGCAGGGCGGCAATACCGCCGACCGCCAGTTGCAGCAGTTGCTCGCGAAAATAGAACACCACGGCCAGCAGGCTACCCAGGTGAACGGCCACATCGAAGGCCAGTCCCTGGTCCTGCCAACCCAGTAATTGCGCGGGAAGTATCAAGTGTGCAGAGCTGGATATGGGTAGAAATTCAGTCAGGCCCTGAATAATTGCAAGAACGACAGAACGCAGTGACTCAGTCATAGCTCAGCCCTGCTCCGAGAGCTTTTTCCAGCTGATTTCATTGCGCAGGTAAACCGGCTGTACCGCCGCAGCTAGCTGCGCCTGCCCCTGCGAAAACCGGTGCTCCGCCAATGGCAGCAGATCCTGGCTGTCGGGCCACTGCTCAGGCTCCGCTCGCTCTATCTTCGCGCGCACCGGCACAGGTAAATCCGCCAGATACGACAGGCCACTACCCAGGGCGACCACCCGTGGAGCATCCTTTAACAGCTTTTCATCCACCTCCGCTGGCGCGCATACACAATCGTCCACTACAGCCACGGCAAGCCCCGCCTCAAACCTATAGAGGCCGCAGTAGACTTCATTGATGCGCGCATCGAGCAACACCAGGACCAGGTCCCGCTGCCCGACCAGGCCTCGCCGCAGCGCCCCTTGAGCCAGGCAAGCCAGCGTAGAGACACCGACCACGGGTAAGGCATTGGAATACGCCAGGCCCTGCACCGCACTGGCCGCGATGCGCAGACCGGTAAAGGAGCCCGGCCCCTGGGCCCAGGCCAGCAGATCAATACCTGCCTGCTCGAATGGCCCCTCGGGCAATACTTCCCGCAGCATGCTGAATAAACGCTGATTATGCTGCCGCGGTATCAATTCCTGGCGCAGCAACAACTCGTCACCGCGCCGCAAGCAGACGGAGCAGGCATCGGTGGAAGTATCGAGGGCTAGAATATTAAGCATGAGCCTGGGTATTGATTAGCATTGCGCATTGTATGAAGCCGGGCACCCTGCATGCAATAATTCATCCATGAACTGTTCTGGAATCATTCTCTGTGGCGGTCGCGGCAGCCGCATGGGCGGCGTCGACAAGGGGCTTGTCAGCATCGATGGCAAGCCGCTGGCGGAACGCGTTGCGCTGCGTTTCGCACCCCAGGTCCAACAAGTGCTGATCAGCGCTAACCGCAATGCCTCAGAGTATCGCAGGCTGGGTTATGAGGTGATCGCCGATTCCATGGCCGACTTCCAGGGACCGCTGGCAGGGATTGCCGCCTGCCTGCCCCACTGCGACCAGGAACTGGTGGCGGTGGTCAGCTGCGATACACCGGCGCTACCCCTGGATCTGGTAAGCCGCCTGGGGCAAGCCCTGGCCGACCCCGAAGTGGACTTGAGTTTTGCACATGATGGTCAGCGCAGCCAGTACCTGTGCACGCTTATGCGAAGGTCCCTGCTTGCGCGGCTCAATAGGTATCTGTCCGAGGGTGGTCGCGCGGTGAGAAACTGGCACAGCCAACTCAATGTCACTGCTGTGGACTTCTCGGATCAGTTTGACGCATTCGCCAACCTGAATCGTTTACAGGAATAAAAAACCCGCCTCGCGGCGGGTTTTGGTTTCAGACCAGGCTGTTCTTACTTTTTCCTGGCAGCTTTCCGCTTAGGAGCTGCCTTCCGCTTGGCGGCCTTTCGTTTCGGAGCGGCCTTTTTCTTCGCAGCTGCCTTTTTCTTTGGAGCGGCCTTTTTCTTCGCAGCTGCCTTTTTCTTCGGGGCTGCCTTTTTCTTTGGAGCTGCCTTTTTCTTCGCAGCTGCCTTTTTCTTGGGAGCTGCCTTGCGCTTGGCTGCTGCTTTCTTTTTAGGAGCCGCTTTCTTGCCGGCCGCCTTACGCGCCTTGGCTTCAGCCTGCTTTATCATTTTCCTGATTCTGGCTTCAAGCTTGCGCTCGATGGCAGACAGCTTCTTGGCGTCACTCTTGGCACGGGCCTTCAGCCATTTCTCAGCATAGCCCGCCAATGCCTTGGCCTTGTCGATCTCGGCCTTGGCCGCATTGGCCGCCTTTTGCGCAGCAATTCTTTCACGCGCCGCTTCCTTGGCCGCCATCAACTTCGCTGATTCGACTGCTTTCTTCAGTCGATCATTCGCTGCCGACGCGCGAGCCCGCAAGCTGGTGGCTCTGCCGGAAGATTTCTTAACAGCGTTTGACGCGGCTTTAGCCGCACGCTTATCCATCGCCTTGGCACTTCTTGCTGCCTTTTTACGCGCTGCTGCGGCTTTCTTGCGCGCCGCTTCAATTTTCTTACGCTCGGCTGCCAGTGCTTTTTGCACAGTCGCCAATGCATCGTTTGCCTTCTTTACCGATGGATGCACGTTTGCTTTTGGTGCCGCTTTTTTGGGAGCTTTTTTTGCCGCTGCTTTCCTGCGTGGTTTAGCCGCTGCTTTTTTGCCGGGCTTTCTCTTTGCTTGAGCCATTTTGCATTTCCCCTACGGTTAAAATTTAGTGCCGCAGAAGCAAAATAGCACAGAAAAAATGCCGCGCACAAGCGTGCACAGCATTTGCTGCGTGGTCTTATTTGTTGTTGCCTAGCTGGAAAGTGCTGCCAACACCTGTGACTTGATGTCATCGACGGAACCAACTCCGGCCACTCGATGATAAGCGGGCGCTTGTTCGCCCTGCAGGGAACCGTAGAATTCAATAAGCGGAGCCGTCTGCTTTTGGTAAACCTCGAGGCGATTGCGAACTGTCGCTTCCTGGTCGTCCTCGCGTTGAATCAGCGCGTCACCGGTCTCATCATCCAGTCCGGCTTGCTGAGGCGGGTTATGGATGACGTGATAAATCCTGCCAGAGGCTTCATGCACACGCCGACCGCTAAGGCGCTGGACAATCTCTTCATCATCAACGGCGATTTCCAGCACATGATCTATGATGATGCCCGCGTCAACCACTGCCTGGGCCTGCGGGATCGTGCGCGGAAAGCCATCGAAAAGAAAACCATTTTTACAATCGTCCTCGGCAATTCGTTCCTTCACCAGACCGATAATCAATTCATCAGAGACCAGTTCGCCGGACGCCATAATGCTCTTGGCTTCAAGACCCAACGGAGTACCTGCCTTCACGGCGGCGCGCAGCATGTCACCAGTGGAAATCTGTGGGATGGAAAACTGCTGACAAATAAACTGTGCCTGGGTGCCCTTGCCTGCGCCCGGAGCGCCCAACAAAATCAATCGCATGGTGGAAAAACCCTGAGGAAATGAGGGTCCAAACCATACACAGCTCGCCTGCGCAGTTCAAGCGTCCTGTTTGACCGCATCCCAAATCTGGTCCAACTCCGCCAGCGGCGTATCCTGCAGTTCGCCACCATTATTGACTACCCGCTGTTCGACCTGCGTGAAGCGTTGTTCAAATTTGCGCGTGGCACGTCTCAGGGCCGCCTCGGCATCCACCCCGGTATGGCGGGCCAGATTGACGCAGGAGAAAATCAAATCACCCAGTTCCTCCTCCTGACGCTCCCTGGTCTCGCCAGCCGCTTCCTTGAACTCTTGCAGTTCCTCTGCAATCTTGGCCAGTACGCCGCTGCTGTCCGGCCAGTCGAAGCCGACGTTGGCCACCCGCTTCTGGACTTTCTGGGCCCGGCTCAGCGCCGGCAGCGTCAATGGAATATCATCGAGCACCGAGGCCTGGCTGCGAGCATGACGCTCTTGTTGTTTTATCGCTTCCCAGCTCTGCTTGACCCCGGCGATAGAGGTTTTGCTTTCAACCACGCCCTCAATCTGGCCATCGGCAAATACGTGGGGATGGCGGCGCACAAGTTTATCGACCAGGCCGCTGACCACCTGCTCGAAATCAAACAACTCGCGCTCCTGTCCCAACTGCGCATAGAACACCACCTGGAACATGAGATCACCCAACTCCTCTGCCAGGTGCGGGTAATCTTGCTGCTCAATGGCCTCGACCAACTCATAGGCCTCCTCCAGGGTCGACGGCACGATGCTGGCAAAGTCCTGTTCGAGATCCCAGGGGCAGCCCAGCTGCGGGTCGCGCAGGCGCTGCATGACCCGCAACAAATCCTGCACGCTGTAGCCGGGGCTAGCTGGCACGCTCTACTCCATCTTCAGAGAGCCGCATGGCCGAGATCACGTTATTCAGGCGCGCCATCCGATCAAGCAGCCGGCCCAGGGAAGACAGGTCGGGAACTTCCAGCCGCAGGCGCATAGTCGCGGTATGGCTCTTGCGATTGGTGGTGGTATTGACCGAAAGCACGTTAATCCGCGCCTGCGACAGCAGCTCGGTTATGTCGCGCAACAAACCGGGGCGATCGTAAGCCTCGACTCCCACATCGACTTCGTAACCACGGCGGACATCAGCGCCCCAACTCACATCAATTATTCTTTCCGGAGAAGACTGCTGCAGCTGCAGTAGACGACTGCAATCGCGCCGATGCACACTGACTCCGCGACCCTGGGTAATGAAACCGTGGATCTTGTCTCCGGGCAAGGGCTTGCAGCAGCCCGCGATGTGGCTGAGCAGGTTACCAATACCCTGTACTTGCACAGCCCCTGGCTTTATTGCATCGGTGCGACGGGCACTTTTGCGCAGCTTTACTGCCGGCGCTTCTGCCGGCAGGACGTCGGCTATCAGTTCCTGGGCGGCGTTCAGCACCTGGGCCGCACTTAACTCGCCTGCCCCCACAGCGGCAAACATATCCTCCACCGTTGAATGCTGCACTCGCTTGGCCACGACCTTGTAGTCAAGGCTGGTCAGCGCGAGCCGGCGAAACTCCCGTTCCAGCAAGCGACGGCCGGCGTCCACGTTCTCCTCTCGGGCCTGGGCCCGAAACCAGTGCTGCACCTTGGCGCGCGCCCGCGAAGTCTTAAGGTAGCCCAGACCGGACTGCAGCCAATCGCGCCGCGGTGCGGCATCGCGCCCGGTAAGAATTTGCACCCGCTGACCGGTTAACAGTTGGTAGGTCAATGGCACAATTGTGCCGTTGACCTTGGCACCGCGACAGCTATGCCCTACCTCAGTATGAACGTGGTAGGCAAAATCCAGGGGCGTTGCCCCCTGTGCCAGGTTGACCACATCGCCATCCGGGGTAAATGCATAGACACGATCCTGTGCCACATCGGAGCTGAACTGCTCCGCCAGGTTGTGGACATCACCAGTCTCTTCGTGCCAATCCAGTACCTGGCGCAACCAGGCAATTTTTTCCTCGTAACTATTCGCCAGCCCGCGGTCGCTGTCATCGCCCTTGTAGCGCCAGTGCGCACAAACACCAAGTTCGGCCTCTTCATCCATATCGTAGGTGCGAATCTGCACTTCCAGGATTTTACCCTCGGGGCCAATGACCGCAGTATGCAGCGAGCGATAACCGTTTTCCTTGGGGTTGGCGATGTAGTCGTCAAACTCATTGGGAATATTGCGCCACAGCCCATGCACCAGGCCCAGCGCTGCATAGCAGTCTTTAACATCAGGCACCAGGATGCGCACGGCGCGAATGTCATAGACCTGCGAAAAACCGATGCCTTTGCGCTGCATTTTTCGCCAGATGCTGTAGATGTGCTTGGAGCGCCCGCTCAGTTCGGCGGCTATGCTCTCGCGCTGCATTGCCTCTTCAAGCTGGGATTTAACGCGTTCGATAAACTGATCGCGCTCCAGGCGCCGGCCATCCAGTAGCTTTGCTATCTTGTGATAAGCGTCCTGGTACAGGTAGCGGAAAGACAGGTCTTCCAGCTCCCACTTGAGATGACCAATTCCGAGCCGATGCGCCAGCGGCGCATAAACATCAAACACCTCGCGCGCCACCGTCAGGCGCCTGTCCACATCTTGCTTGACCGCACGTATCGCGCAGGTTCGCTCTGCCAGCTTGATTAAGGCCACCCGCACATCATCCACCAGTGCGATCAGCATTTTACGAATATTATCCTTCTGCGCATGGGCCTGTCCCAGCACCGGTGCGTCCTGGCCGATATTCAGGTCACTTATCGCCGACATGCGCTGCACCCCGGTCACCAGCTTGCTCACACCCTGGCCAAACTGCCGTTCCACCTCCTCCAGTGCCAGCCGCCCCTCTGTGACCGCGCGGTATAACACCGCTGCCACCAGGCTATCGGCGCCGACGTGCAGGTCGACCAGAATATGCACCATGTCGAGACCGACACTCAGGCAGTCGCCGTCACCGCACCAGACATCTTCCGTGCTGGTGGGGCCCGCCGCCGTCGCACTTACCAGTTCAGCCGCCCGCGACACGGCCTCTTGTTCAGATGCCTGCAAATCGCTGAGCTGCTCCAGCAGCCACTGGTGCATATCAGCCTCGCGTCCAGGGCGAACTTTAACCATGATCAAACACGCCGGTGGAAAGATAGCGATCGCCACGATCACAAATGATCGCCACGATGACGGCACCGCTGAGCTCACTGGCTAGGCGCAGCGCCCCGGCCACGCAACCACCCGAAGAAACACCGCAGAAGATGCCCTCTCGCTGCGCCAATTGGCGCATGGTCTGCTCTGACTCTTGCTGACTGATATCGATGACCCGATCAACCCGTGTCTTGTTGTAGATGCTGGGCAGGTAGGCTTCAGGCCAACGCCGGATACCGGGAATACTGGATCCATCCTGTGGTTGTAGACCAACGATCTGTATCTCGGGATTCATCTGTTTGAGGTATCTGGAAGTACCCATGATAGTGCCCGTGGTACCCATGGAACTGACAAAATGAGTTATGCTGCCGCCGGTCTGCTCCCACAGCTCCGGGCCGGTTCCGCGATAATGCGCCTCCGGGTTATCCGGGTTGGCAAACTGGTCCAGCACCCTGCCCTGCCCATCGGCTTGCATTTGCAGGGCGAGATCCCTGGCCCCCTCCATACCCTCCTGCTGGGAGACTTCAATTAACTCGGCGCCGTAGGCCGCCATGGCCTGCTTGCGTTCATCACTCATATGCGAAGGCATGATGAGCTGAAGTCGATAGCCCTTGATTGCCGCCGCCATTGCCAGGGCAATACCCGTGTTACCACTGGTGGCCTCGATCAAGGTATCCCCGGGTTTAATATCGCCGCGCTCTTCAGCACGCTGGATCATGCTCATTGCTGGTCGATCCTTGACCGAGCCGGCAGGATTATTGCCCTCCAGCTTCAGCAATAGCGTGTTGCCGCTGTCGGCACCCATCCGCTGCATTCGAACCAGCGGGGTATTGCCAATACAGGCTTCAATTGTTGGATAGTCTCGCATGAGGACGGCATTATACCTCCCTGCTCACGCCGTGACAGTTTTAGGGCGATTAATCCAGGTGCTGGAACAGTTCGCGGCTCTTCAGGGGCTTGTCTCCCAGGTGTGTTGCCAGTGCCTGGCGCATTAATCGCTTGGCGCAGCGGCGAGCCTCACCACTAAAATCGCCACGCTTGATGCTGGCGAGGTCCGCTCCGCGATAGCGCGGCAGGCGGTCGCTGGCGTCGGCGCTGGCCAACACCAGGCCGTACTCCTCGTGGTAGTTGTACCAGCAGTCGAGGTCAACAGCCTCACCACTGATACCATCACTGAGCAAATCAAAACCATAGCCCAGCTCATCCAGCAGGCGTAATTCGAACTGCCGCAGCGCTATTTCCTCGCCCTGTTGCTGGCTGAGCAAGCCCAGGGCCGCATCGTAGTGGTCAAATAGTGTGTGATAGGGGTCTTCGTGCTGCAGCAGACGCATTAGCAGCTCGTTAAGGTAGAGGCCGCTATAAAGCTTCCGCCCCTGTAAAGGCACCGGTTGGCCGGCACTCTCACAGTCGGTCAGCGTCTTCAGTTCAGAGCGCCCGCTCCAGGAGCAAAGCAGCGGGGTAAAGGGCTGCAGCAAGGCGGCACTGCTGCCACCACGGGTCTTGCGCGATTTGGCGCCCTTGGCAATCATTGCCACCCGGCCCAACTCTCGACTGAAATACTCGAGTATCAGGCTGTTATCACGCCAGGGTCTGGTGTGCAGCACATAACCCGCCTGCAGCGACGCCCTCATTGCTCAGTCGTCATATCCCAGGCTGCGCAGGGCGCGCTCATCGTCGGACCAGCCCGACTTGACCTTTACCCACAATCGCAGCATGACCTGACACTCAAACAGTGCTTCCATGTCGCGTCGCGCTTCAGCCCCGATGGAGCGCAGGCGGCTGCCGCCCTTGCCGATCAATATCCGCTTCTGGCCGTCACGCTCGACAAATATCAGTGCGCCAATGTGCAGCACTTCGCCCTTTAGCTTGAACTCTTCTATTTCAACCGTAATCGCATAGGGCAGCTCTTCGCCCAATTGCCGCATGATCTTTTCCCGCACCATTTCGGCCGCCATAAAGCGCTGGCTGCGATCGGTGATCTGGTCCTCAGGGAAAAAGTGCGAAGCCTCGGGCAGTTCCTCAAGAATGCTGCTCTCCAGCTCAGCTATGTTGTGCTGGTTAAGCGCTGAAATGGGCAAAATAGCCTTGAAATCTGCCTGTTCTGAGAGAAATTGCAGATGCGGCAACAGGGCCGCTTTATCACTCAACAAGTCCACTTTATTGACCGCGAGAATCACCGGTGCTGTGGCCGCCACCGCGTGTTCCAGGACCATCTCATCCTCTTCTGTCCAGGCGGTGCGATCTACGACCATCACAACCACGTCAACATCGGCTATGGCGCTGCTGGCAGCACGATTCATATACCGGTTGATCGCCTTGTCTGCGCCCTTGTGCAAACCTGGTGTGTCTACAAACACCACCTGGTCGCCGTGCTCGGTCTTGATACCGAGCACCCGGTGCCGCGTGGTTTGCGGTTTACGCGAGGTGATGCTGATCTTCTGGCCCAGGATGTGGTTAAGCAGGGTCGACTTGCCAACATTGGGTCGGCCCACAATCGCCACGTAGCCACAGCGCTGGACTGCGGAATCACTCACCTAATACCTCCAATACGGCAGCCGCAGCTGCCTGTTCGGCTTTGCGTCGGCTATGTCCAGTCGCATCGCGTTGTAATACCGGCTTGCTGAGTGAACATACCACGGTAAATTGCTGACGGTGGTCTTCACCGGCGACAGCCGCCAGCTGGTAATCCGGTAGCGGCAAACCTCGGCCCTGCAGGTATTCCTGCAAACTGGTCTTGGCGTCCTTGGGCGCCGCCTGCGGCGACACCGCGGCCAGGCGGGCGTCGAACAGGCGCAGAACCAGGTCCCGGGCGGCGCTGACATCCGCATCCAGTAGCACCGCACCAATAATCGCTTCCAGGGTATCCGCCAGGATTGAGTCACGGCGCTGGCCACCACTTTTTAGCTCACCAGAACCCAGCCGCAATGCATCGCCCAGGGCCAATTCACGGGCCACTTCTGCCAGTGTTTCCCCCTTGACCAGCGCAGCACGCATCCGGCTGAGCTCACCTTCAGTCGCATTGGTAAACTGTTGGAAAAGTGCCTCAGCGACACAGTGGTTGAGAATAGAATCGCCCAGGAATTCCAGGCGCTCGTTGTTTGTCGAGCCACAGGAGCGATGCGTTAGCGCCAACTCCAGCAGAGCCGGGTCGGTAAATTCATAGCCCAGTTCTTGTTGTAAACGCTCGCGATCCCCGGGCACGCTCGTCAGTCAATCACAATGATGTTATCGGTGAACATGAGCACGGCATCAACTCCGTCAAACAGGGGCGTGCGCGTTTCGTAATTCGCGTCAATCACAATCTTGCCCTTGTCGCGGTACACCTTTACTTCCCGGGGTTTGATCGCCTCAATGCGGTTGGTATTAAAGGTGGTGGCGATGCGCTTGGTGATTTCGCTCAGAGACTGCTTGGAAGTGGCCCCTTCCGCCACCAGCTCCAGCGCTGATTTTACCGAGCGACCTTCCATATAGGTGGGGATAAGCCGAATCGAAACCATTAAAAAGAAGGACAAGAGTCCCATTACTATCAGTATACCGAGCAGAGACATGCCGGATTGCCGATTGCGCGATGACATTTTCACCCCTCTTTAATTATTGAATAGCGCCAACTCGCTGGAAGCTGGGCATGCTCAGGAAAGACTCCCAGTGCATCCAGATCGCGAAGGCTTTGCCTACTATATCTCGTTCTGGCACCTGACCCCAAACCCGACTGTCGCTACTGTTGTCGCGGTTATCGCCCATCATGAAGTAGTGACCTTGCTTCACAGTGACCGCGAAGTCGTCATTGCGTCGCATCATGTCCGTCTGAATTTCGTGTTTGGCGTCGCCCAGTTGCTCGCTACTGAGTCGGTAGCGCGGCCTGGCAGGCGGTAACTGCGCCAGCAACTTCTGCGGTACCAGTTCCCCGTTAACATAGAGTTTCTTGTCGATGTAGCGAATGCGATCCCCGGGCATACCCACAACCCGCTTGATGTAATAGGTGTCATTCATATGTGGCGGGAAAAACACCATCACATCACCGCGCTGGGGCGCATTCAGGTCAAATACCTTGGTGCGCACCACCGGTAAGCGTATGCCATAGGTAAACTTGTTGACCAGGATATAGTCTCCAACCTGCAAGGTCGGCACCATGGACGAAGAAGGTATCTGGAACGGTTCGACCAGGAATGAGCGCAACACAAACACCAGGAACAGGACTGGAAAGAAAGACTTGGAGTATTCCACCAGCAGCGGCTCGCGGCTGGCGACTTCACTGCGGACACTATATTCGCGGAAATGCGCACTATTTTCGTCAGACCAGTCCGGATAATCCCGCTGCAGATCCGCCACCGCCTGCAGTCTGCCAGCCGCCAGAAACAGCTTGTCAAACAGCCAGACCAGGCCGCTGCCAAACACCAGCAGTACCAAAATCAGGGGGAAGTCGATATCCATAAATAAGTCCGTCAGGAGTCCGTTTTCAGCACGGCAAGAAAGGCGGACTGCGGAATCTCCACGTTGCCCACCTGCTTCATGCGCTTCTTGCCCGCTTTTTGCTTTTCCAGCAGTTTGCGCTTGCGCGTGGCATCACCACCATAACATTTCGCCGTCACATTCTTGCGCAGGGCCTTGACCGTTTGCCGGGCTACAATTTTTCCACCCACGGCGGCCTGGATCGCCACATCAAACATCTGCCGCGGGATCAGTTCCTTCATCTTCTCAGTCAAGGAGCGACCGCGTTGCTGCACCAGGCTACGGTGCACAATAATTGCCAGGGCGTCGACCCGCTCATTATTGATGAGCACGTCCAGTCGCGCCAGTTCGGCCTTCTCGAAGCGAATAAAGTGATAGTCCAGAGACGCATAGCCGCGACTGACGGATTTCAGCCTGTCAAAGAAATCCATGACAACTTCTGCCATAGGCAGCTCGTAGACCACCGACACCTGCTGCCCCAGGAACTGCATATCCTTCTGCACTCCGCGCTTTTCCACGCACAGGGTAATCACATTGCCCAGGTGCTCCTGCGGTACAAGGATATTGGCTTGCACGATGGGTTCCCGCATCTCATCAATCTCTGCCGCATCCGGCAGAGACGAGGGATTGTCGACGGTAATGACTGTGCCGTCTTTCCTGAGGACTTCATAAATGACAGTCGGAGCGGTCGTGATCAGGTCCAGGTCATACTCGCGTTCAAGTCTTTCCTGGATGATCTCCATGTGCAGCATGCCCAGGAATCCGCAGCGAAAGCCAAAACCCAGCGCATCAGACACTTCCGGCTCATAAAACAGGGAGGCATCATTCAGGGTCAATTTGGCCAGGGCGTCACGGAAATCTTCGTAATCATCCGAGGAGATGGTGAAAATCCCGGCATAAACCTGTGGTTTCACGGTCTGGAAGCCAGGCAGCGGTTCCACTTCCGGTGTCGCAGCGTGGGTCAGGGTGTCGCCTACTGGCGCGCCGTGAATGTCCTTGATCCCGGCTACTACAAAACCCACATCACCGGCTTGCAATACCCCGGTCTCCAATCGTTTGGGGGTAAAGATGCCAATACTGTCAATGGAGTGGGACTTGCCGATGGACTTGGCGATGATCTTGTCGCCTTTGCGCAGCACGCCGTTCTTGACCCGCACCAGCGACACCACGCCCAGGTAGTTGTCGAACCAGCTGTCAATAATCAGGGCCTGCAAGGGGGCGTCACGTTCACCCTCAGGAGGTGGGATGTTGGCGACCAGGTACTCCAGCGCGTCCTCAATGCCCAGACCGGTCTTGGCACTGACCGCGCAGGCGTCCTGGGCGTCGATGCCGATAATCTCCTCGATCTCCTGCTGGACCCGCTCCGGTTCCGCCTGGGGCAGATCCATCTTGTTGAGGATTGGCAGTACTTCCAGGCCTTGCTCTATGGCGGTGTAGCAATTAGCCACAGACTGGGCCTCGACACCCTGCCCAGCATCGACAACCAACAGCGCGCCTTCACAGGCCGCCAGTGAACGAGACACCTCGTAGGAGAAGTCTACGTGTCCGGGCGTGTCGATGAAGTTGAGCTGGTAGGTCTCGCCGTCAGCGGCCTTGTACTCCAGCGTTACGCTCTGGGCTTTAATAGTAATACCGCGCTCGCGCTCGATATCCATGGAGTCGAGAACCTGCTCTTCCATTTCGCGCGCAGCCAGGCCTCCACAGACCTGGATGAAGCGATCAGCCAGTGTGGATTTGCCATGATCAATATGGGCGATGATCGAAAAGTTACGGATTAAGTCCAGCTTACTCACTTCAGGACCGGAATAGGATATGGGCCGGGATTGGCAAGGGGCGCGATTGTACCCGATCACGGGTACAACCGCTACGCGCCTGAACGCTTACTTAATCGGGCTTGAGGCCAATGAAGCGGGGCGCACCGCGGCGAATCAGGCGCACTGGCACCGACTTGTTCGGTTCCAGTTGCTCCAGCACCCGCTGAAAGCTCTCCACTGAGCTGATTGGCGACCCCGCAAGCAGGGTGATCACATCGCCACTGCGAATACCCGCCTCATCAGCAGCCGACCCGGACTCAACCTCATTGACCAGCACGCCGCCAGAGATACCCCAGCGCGACCGCAACTGCTCGGGGACCTCGTCCACTACCAGCCCCACTCGCCCACCGCTGACCGGCTCCTGCTCGGCGCGGGCCACGGTAGCCGCCTCATCGGCATCGAGGCCACCTACTTCCAGCTTGAGGGTTTTACGGCGGCCATCACGCACCAGTTCCACCCTGGCGTCGGCACCCGGACGAACCAGGCCCACCACATGGGGCAGATCCGATGAAGTGCGAATATCGCTGCCATTGAATCGCACGATTACGTCGCCGGGCTGCAAGCCGCCCTCGTCGGCCGGGCCGCCGGGTTGCAACTCGACAATCAGTGCGCCCTTGGGACGATCAAGACCCAGCGACTCGGCCAACACCTTATCCACGTCCTGGATGGTCACACCCAACCAGCCGCGGGCGACCTGGCCAGATTCCTTCAACTGCTCAGTGACATTGATCACCACGCTGACCGGGATAGCGAAAGACAGGCCAATTGAGCCACCGCTGCGCGTAAAGATCTGCGAATTTACGCCAACCACCTCCCCATCGAGATTAAACAGGGGGCCGCCGGAATTACCCGGGTTGATGGCGACGTCGGTCTGGATAAATGGCACGTAATTGTCACGGGATTCCGTTGGCAAGCTGCGCCCCTTGGCGCTGACGATCCCGGCGGTCACCGAGTAGTCCAGGCCAAAGGGAGAGCCAATGGCAAGCACCCACTCGCCTACTTCAAGGTCACCGGGCTTGCCCAGCTTCAACACCGGCAGATCCTCGGCTTCCACCCGCAACACGGCCAGGTCAGAGCGTGGATCCAGGCCGACGATTTCCGCTTCGTACTCGCGCCTGTCGATCAGGCGCACGGTCACAGATTCGGCACCCTCCACCACGTGATTATTGGTAACGATGTAGCCATCTCGACTGATGATAAAGCCGGAGCCCATCGATTGTCGTTGCCGCTGTCGCGGCTGTGGCTCGCCGCGATTTTCAAAAAAACGCCGCAGGTATTCGGGAATCTCATCCATACCGCGGGGGTCACCATGCGGACTTGCCTGGTCCCCGTACTCAACCAGGATCTTTACCACCGCGGGCGTATTCTGCTTCACGATAGCCTTGAAATCCGGCAGCGTTGCCGCCTGGGCAGCGCCTGCCAGCAAACAGCTGAAGATTGTCAGGAACAAGGCCTTCAAGAGGGCTTGATGCATAGAATTACCTCACTAAACTGGAGCAAACAAAATTAATATCGATAATGCGACCGTCAGGACAGAGTAGCCGCTGCGGGGCCGAGCAAGCGCGGCTGCAGTAAAACATTATCGCGATTCTTCCACGCGTGCAGTCGCACCAGGCCAACCCCGAGCAGAAAACCCAGGCCAGCGCCCAGCGCCACATCGAAGTCTGTCGCTGCCGGTAACAGGCCCGCCATCAGGGCCGCCAACAGCAGCGTACTCAATAGCGGCACCACATAAACCACAAATGAGCTGCGCAGCAGCAACTGCTCCGGGATCGCGATCCGAACCTCATCGTCGACCTGGAATCGATCCGGGTAGGACGCACTGGACACTCTCAGGTAGTTGCGCTGACCGTCACTGATACGACTTACAATACCGTGGCCACAGCCCTTGCTGGCCGCACAGCTACCGCAGACTGATTTGCGAATAGTTTCCACCCACAGCGAGCCCGCTTCCACCGCAACGACTCTTGCCGTTTCAGTTAACATCGGGATTCGCCCAGGCCACTGAGTCGGCCACTCTGCGCGCTGTGTTTATCGGTACTTCACCCAGCACGGTAACCAGTGCAGGTTTACCCTCTATTAACAGGCCGCGGGTATAGGCAGTGGTGCCACCCTCCCGGGCCTGACCTTCGCCCGGTTGTAGCTGCTGGGGGGCGGGCTCAAGGAATACTGTGAATACTGCGAGCCCGTCGGTGAAGGTCTTGTTATGGGCGGAGACCCCGCGTCCATCGGTGAGCATGAAGCCACCGGGCAACCATCTCACGCCCCAGCTGGCAGCACCTTCCGGCGCGGGTGCCGGCTCACCGTGAGAGTGGGCCGCCTCATGTAATACGTCCACGTGCGTGCCTGCTAGCTCGACATCGCCAATTTCCAGGTCGGCGAATTGAAAGCGCTCCAATACCCTCTTGCCATCCAGCGACATGGTCTGGGTCTTGAGCAGAAGTCCGGTTTCAGTATCCAGTGCCAACTGGTAGCCATAGCGATACATATCCCTGGGCATGACGTTGAGAAGAACCGCTCGTCGCTCAGCGATACGTTTTACCCCGGCCATCTTCAAGCGGTAATAGGCCGACAAGCCACAACTTCCTGCAGCCCCCTGGAAGACCTCGCCAATGCGAACCAGCCGATGACCCGGGTGTATGCAATCCAGCGGATGCTCGGTCCGTTGCACCTGCGCCGGAGCGCCGCTCAGGCGCGTGATCTGCTCGGATTCGATATTGTTCTTGACCGAATGGGTAATGCGCATGGCCTGGATGCTACCGCCATGCTGGTAGGTAAAGACGCCACGGTAGCTGGTCTCGCGCAAACTGTGAGACATTCGATCCAGCCAACGCAAGGCCTCTGAGTCAACAGGCCCGCACTCGGCCCAGGCCGGCGAGACAAGCCCGGCTAACAAGCCTGTAACAACAACCGTGAACAGGGGGATACTACGCAAGGCTTAATCCTCTGTAGTGAAGGTTGCGACCCTGGCATAGGGCATCAGGCCCAGCGGCGCATTCAATGCTGCCTCTTCTGTGTGCGACAACATATAGCGCTCGAGGCGTTTACGGGCCAGGGCATTGTAATCAGCAACCGGCTGCTGCGGCTGCAGTGCTTTGCTGGCCAATACTGTGCTGGCATAGCCAGCCTGAACCGCCGAGCCGCCGACAGTATTAACCACGCCACCGGCTGCTGTTCGTCCTGCTACCACCGGTACCGCAGCTGAGCTGCCATTATCAAGCAGGCTGTAGGCCTGACTGCCGACCAGCACCGCTGCAAACACAGATGCCGCCACGGCAAAACTGGCGGCGGGCCGCAGGAACTGCTGCCATCTTGCTACCGGTCGAATTACCGGCGCCGACTCCTGCTCCAGCGCCGCCATGATGCGGCGCGACAGGTCGACATCCTGAACAACGCCAGCAGCACCCGGCTGCATACTTTCGCTGGCAGCGTGGTAGCGACGCCAGGTACCGCGCAGCGACTCATCATCGCTGTGCTTGAGCACCCGTTCCAGGTCCAGCTCATTGGCTTCGCCGTCCATCAGGGACGACAGTGATTCACCCAGCTGATCTTTCATCTCTTCGACCTCCAAGGTCTATCCGGTGCGCGGTGCACTTTCTCCATCCACTTGCGACTGCACACGTTTATCTATGGCCTCGCGGGCCCTGAATATTCGGGAGCGCACGGTCCCCACCGGGCAATCCATGATGTCCGCTATGTCTTCGTAACTAAGACCATCAAATTCACGTAAAGTTACCGCAGTTCGCAAATCATCCGGCAATTCGCTAATAGCGCTATTTACTACAGCGCTTAACTCTGCACTGAACAATTGATTCTCGGGGTTTTCCAGGTCACGCAGCGCGCCACCTCCTTCATAGTACTCAGCGTCCTCTATTTCCACATCGCTGCCCGGTGGGCGTCGAGCGCGGGCTACCAGGTGATTCTTGGCGGTATTGATTGCGATGCGGTAGAGCCAGGTATAAAAAGCGCTGTCGCCACGAAAGCGTGGCAGCGCCCGGTAGGCCTTGATAAAGGCTTCCTGGGTGACATCCTGCACTTCGTGACTGTCATGCACATAGCGCGACACCAACCCGAGAATTTTGGGTTGGTATTTCAATACCAGTAGATCGAAGGCACGCTTGTCTCCCGACTGTACCTTTTTGACCAACTGCTGGTCTGTCGCAGCCGCAGCCAATCGCTTCCCCTATGTCCAGCCTTCTCTGAGTAGCGCCGTGGTAAAAAGTTCCCGCATCTCGCACAGCTTTATTGCTGTGCGCTATACGCGCTCACGCTGAGCTCGTATATACTGGGTGAAACTACTCTAAGTAATTGACCAACATACACTATTTTGTCCGCACAGGCAGCCCCACAAGACTATGTCACTGCGTCATGAACACGATGTCCTGATCATCGGCAGCGGCGCTGCCGGTTTGGCCCTGGCGCTGCAATTGCCGGATTCCTGCCGTGTCGCCGTACTCAGCAAAGGCAAGCTGACCCAGGGCTCGACTTACTGGGCCCAGGGTGGCATGGCGGCGGTACTGGACAAGGACGATACGGTTGCATCCCATGTCGCCGATACCCTCGCCGCCGGTGCCGGCTTGTGCGATCCCGATGTAGTTGAGTTCGTGGTCAGTCACAGCCCTGGCGTGGTCGAATGGCTGGTGCAACAGGGTGTCAGCTTTGACCGGCGCGACAAACAGCACAGCAGTGAATTTCACCTGACAATGGAAGGCGGACACAGTCAGCGCCGGGTCATCCACGCCGCCGATGCCACCGGCAAGGCAATTTCCAGCGTGCTGGTGGAGAACACTCTGGCCCGGGACAACATCGATATATTCACCGACCGGGTTGCGGTTGACCTGGTTCTCGACCAGGGTCGCTGCCAGGGAGCCTATGTGCTCGACCTGGGGCGGGACAAGGTCGACCTGTTCCAGGCGCGTTTTGTAGTGCTGGCCACCGGCGGAGCCAGCAAGGCCTATCTCTACACCAGCAACCCTGATGGTGCCAGCGGTGATGGCATCGCCATGGCCTGGCGCGCCGGCTGCCGGGTCGCCAATCTGGAGTTCAACCAGTTCCACCCAACCTGCCTTTACCACCCCCGGGCCAAGTCCTTTCTCATCACCGAGGCCCTGCGCGGCGAAGGCGGCCACCTGCTCCTGCCGGACGGCGAGCGCTTCATGCACAAATTCGATGAACGTGGTGAACTTGCGCCACGGGATGTGGTGGCTCGCGCCATAGACCACGAGATGAAACGTACCGGCAGCGATTGTGTCTATCTCGACATCAGCCACCAACCGGCAAAATTCCTGCAGTCGCATTTTCCCACGGTACACCGACGCTGCCTGGACTTCGGCATCGATATTACCCGCGAACCCATTCCAGTGGTCCCGGCCGCCCACTACACCTGTGGCGGTGTGGTGATTAACAAGCAGGGCTGCACCGACGTCGAACAACTGTACGCCATTGGCGAGACAGCCTGTTCCGGTTTACACGGTGCCAACCGGATGGCCAGCAACTCACTGCTGGAGTGCCTGGTCTTCGCAGCTGCCTCTGCGCGGGATATTGCCAGCAGGCTCGACAGCGTGGCAGCGCCAGGGGTCGCTCCGAGCTGGGATGAAAGCCAGGTCACCGACTCGGATGAAGACGTGGTGATCTCGCACAACTGGGATGAATTGCGGCGTTTTATGTGGGACTACGTCGGCATCGTCCGCACCAACAAGCGTTTGCAACGGGCACTGCACCGGGTGGAATTGCTGCAGGAAGAGATCAAGGAGTACTACAGCAATTACAAGGTTAGCAACGACCTGCTCGAACTGCGTAACCTGGCAGTGGTGGCCCAGTTGATGATTCGCTGCGCAATTTCCCGGCGCGAAAGCCGCGGACTGCACTACACCCTGGACTACCCCGAGCAGGCAGAAACCACCACGGATACTATTCTGGAGCCACCGCGCTAGCGCTCCCAGGCGCGGACCTGCTGCGGGCAAAGGACAATATCTGATCAACTATCAGCGCGAGGTCTTCATCCTCGGGCCGAACGCGACCCAGGAACCAGGCAAACAGTTCAGTGTCCTCGCACTCCAGCAAGCGCTGGTATCGCTGTTGATCCTGCTTCGGCAGCAGCCGATAGCATTGCTGCACAAAAGGCTCCAGCACCAGGTCCAGTTCCAGCATGCCCCTGCGACTGTGCCAACAGGTACGCTTAAATTCTGTGTCCGCATCCATGCGCCGATTATAGAAGCTGACAAGCCCTAAAGCAGCACCTATGATAGCCACCGTGTCGAATTTCTACAGCCAATTACACCAGCGCGGCGCGCTGCGCATCAGCGGTCCCGATAGCCGGAGCTTCCTGCAGGGGCAAACCAGCTGCGATATCGAGCAACTGGGTTCGTCTCACAGCATCAGTGGCGCCTACTGCACACCCCAGGGTCGCATGGTCTGCGATTTTCGCCTGCTGGCGCTGGCCGAAGACGATCTACTGCTACTCATGCCTGGCGACATCTGCCCACTGGCCCTGCAAACCTTTGCCAAATACATCGTATTCTCCAGGGCGGAAATCGCTGTAGCCACACAATCCTGGGCACAATTAGCGGCCTGGGGTCCAGGCATTGGCCAGACTATCGGCGCCCCGGAAACCGCCAGCGGACTGGCCTGGCAACACGGCAACAGCTACTGGGTGCAAGTCGATGCGCAGGGCCAGCACTTCGAAGCAGTTACACCCGCTGGCGAACTTGTAGCAGCCACTGAAGCATTGGCCGACTGCGCTGAGTCGGTAGCGGAAAGCCGTTACCAGTTACAGGAAATTCTCGCCGGGGTAGCTCATGTCAGCGCTGCAACCAGCGGCATGTTCCTGCCACAAATGCTCAATTACCAGCTGACCGACAGGGTCAGCTTCAGCAAGGGCTGCTATACCGGCCAGGAAGTCGTTGCCCGCATGCACTATCGCGGCAAAGTCAAACGACCCATGCTACACGCCCGCGCGGACATCGACGCCGCGCCGGCTGCGGCCACCCCCCTGTTCAGTAAGAACCGGGAACAAAGCGTCGGCCATGTCCTTGGTGCCGCGGCGTCCAGTGATGGCGTGCATCTACTGGTTAACGTCGAACGCAAGGCAATAGCTGGCGACGTACACCTGGCAGAGCCCGGCGGTGCATTACTGGAATTCCTGCCCCTGCCCTACGCGCTTGAGGATGAAGACTCCGCCTGAACCGGCAGACGCCAGTCAATGGCGCTATAGCCTTGCTGCTCCAGATAGCGATTCGCGGCGCTGAAATGACCGCAACCAAAGAAACCCCGATGCGCACTGAGTGGAGAGGGATGCGGCGCGCGCAGCACGCAGTGCCGCTGTGCATCGATCACCGCCCCTTTGCGCTGGGCATACGCGCCCCACAACATAAACACGACATGCTCACACTGCTGGTTGACGATCTCAATGGCCCGGTCGGTAAACTGCTCCCAGCCTTTACCCCGGTGCGATGCCGCCTGCGCTCGCTCCACCGAGAGTACGCTGTTCAATAGCAGCACACCCTGGTCGGCCCAACTGGTGAGACAGCCTTGCCCGCCCTGGGTGGGCATATTGATACCCAGGTCCTGTTCGATCTCGCGAAAGATATTGACCAGCGATGGCGGCAGCGCCACGCCCGGTCGCACCGAAAAGCACAAACCGTGGGCCTGGCCCGGTCCGTGGTAAGGATCCTGTCCAAGAATGACCACCCGCAGCTGTTCCAGCGGGGTGTGATCAAAGGCGGCAAAAATCTCCTGGCCGGGAGGATAGACAAGCTTGCCTGCGGACTTTTGCTCTTGCAGGAATTGCTTCAGGGATTGCATATAGGGCTGGGAGAATTGATCAGCCAGCGCGGCCAGCCAGCTCGGCTCCAGCTGGATATCAGGCACGGTCAACAGACTCTGGCTTCACGCGCTCGCTATGAGCTTGTTGCGCACCAGTTCCGCCCCGCGCTTGCGGTTTTCATACTTACGCGCTGGCGTATTTACCACCGGTGCCAGGTCGCCGGCACATTGGGCCGCCTCGCGACGCTCAGCGGGCGCCGCCTCATACAGTGTGGTGCGTTGCCATGGGCTGCGACCCAGTGCCTCGATTCCGGCTTCCATTGCCGCCGGATTCCATTCCTGGCCGTGAGCGGCACCGGCGGCCCGGGTAATGGTCTCATTCATCAAGGTACCACCGAGGTCGTTGACACCCGCCTGCAGGCAGGCAGCCACTCCATCGCGCCCCATTTTCACCCAGGAGGCCTGGATATTATCAATGAAACCGTGCAGCGCCAGGCGGGCGACCGCGTGCATCAACACCGCCTCACGGAAAGTTGGTCCGCGCCGCGCCCGGCCCTTCAGATACATCGGCGCTTCCATATGCACAAACGGCAGGGGAACGAATTCGGTAAAGCCGCCAGTGCGTTGCTGTAACTTTCGCAGCTGCCAAAGATGCCTGGCCCAGTGCCGGGGTCGTTCCACGTGGCCGTACATGATGGTCGCCGTAGTGCGGAAACCGACGGCATGCGCCGCCTCCATAACGTCCAGCCACTGTCCGGCACTGATCTTGTCGGGACAAATGACCGCTCTTACTTCATCATCAAGAATCTCGGCGGCCGTACCGGGCAGCGTATCCAGACCGGCCCGCTTGAGTTCAAGCAGGTAATCTTCAAGTTTCATGTCCAGGGTCTGCGCACCCTGCCACACTTCCAGTGGCGAGAAGGCATGGATGTGCATGTCCGGCGTGGCCTGCTTCACCGTGTGCAAAACATCCAGGTAAGTCTGGCCGGTATACTCCGGGTGAATACCGCCCTGCATGCACACCTCGGTGGCACCCCGCTCCCAGGCTTCTTCACAGCGGCGGGAAATTTCCGCGGCGTCCAGATCGTAGGGCCGGCCACGCAGGTTTTCACTTAGCTTACCCTTGGAGAAGGCACAGAACTGGCACTTGAAGTAGCAGATATTGGTGTAGTTGATATTGCGATTGACGGCATAGGACACGCGATCACCATGCACCTCTTGCCGCAGACGGTCCGCCTCCTGGCAGACATAGGCAAACTCGGGGCCGCGCACCCGGTACAGGCGTTCAATGTCACTCTCGCTGAGTTCAGCGCCGGCGCGACAGCGCTCGACGATATGGCGCAGGGAGTCAGGGATGTCGGCCTCGGCAACCGGGGTCTGCAAGGCCTCGACAACGGCCGCCGGCACCTCGGTCTCCTCTCCCGGACTCCAGGGATCAGTGCGGGCAAATCCTTCCGCATCGATACTGTCCAACAGCGCTTCGTCCAGGGCGGAGTCCAGCCAGCGCTGCGGTTCGCAGGCATAGCCCGGGTATATAGTCAGTCTTTCCTGCAGGGTCTTGCCGGCAGCCGCAGTCTCCAGAGCCAGTTTATCCAGGTGTGGCCAGGGCGCCTCCGGATTGACGAAATCCGGCGTCAACGGCGATACGCCACCCCAGTCATTGATGCCGGCCGCGACTATCTGGGGTAATACACCGGGGCTCAGGTTTGGCGGCGCCTGGATATTCATTTCGGGGCCAAACAGTAGCCGCGCGACAGCGATGGTCCACAATAATTCATCCAGGTCAGGCTCCGGCGCGGAAGCCATCAGCGTGCCCTCCTTGGCGCGGAAATTCTGGATGATGATTTCCTGCAAATGTCCGTGCCGGGCATGAATCTCGCGCAACTCCAACAGCGATTCAATACGTTCCAGGCGGGTCTCGCCGATACCGATGAGAATGCCAGAGGTGAATGGCACTTGCTGCCGGCCGGCTCTTTCAATCGTATCCAGGCGACGCGCGGGATCCTTGTCGGGCGAGCCGTAATGGGGCATCCCTTTTTCACACAGGCGCTCTGCTGCCGACTCCAGCATGATGCCCATGGAAGCCGAGACCTTGCGCAGCGCCGCCATCTCCGCATCATCCATGCAGCCAGCATTAATATGCGGCAACAGGCTGGTTTCAGCCAGGACCCGTTCTGCAACATGTGCAACGTACTCCAGGGTGCTGGCAAACCCCAGCTCCGCCAGGGCCTTGCGCGCCGCGCTGTAGCGCAACTCGGGACGCTCCCCCAGGGTGAACAAAGCCTCGCGGCAGCCCATCGCCTCACCTTCCCGGGCCAGCTCCAGCACTTGCTCCACACTCATATACGGCTGCGGGATATGCCGGGGGGTCTGGGCGAAGGTGCAGTAATGACAGACATCACGGCACAGATGTGTGAGTGGAATAAACACTTTTCTGGAATAGGAGACGACATTGCCATGCCCCTGGTCGCGCAGTGCCGCAGCAATTTGCGCCAATCTGGCGGTGTCATCTACTGCAGCCAGCGCCAGCGCCTGCTGCGCCGACAGCGGCTCGCGCTGGAGCCGCCCCAGCAAACCTTCCAATTCCAGGTCTTCGTAGTGGGTCATGTGCCGGCTCCGGATTCGGATTCGGCTCCGGATTCGGTATCGGTTTCACGCAGCGCAGGCAGCCCATTGTCCCGCAGCAGCGAGAGTCGCTGCCCAATTTCAGAGTCCAGTAGCAGGGCCGCCGTGTGTTCGCCGCGCTCACCGGCACGAATACGCTGATACAGCATGAGTAAATCGGCCGGCTCATCAATATCCAGGCCCACGTTGTCCAGATCCAGGATTTGCAGGTTCATGCCCCGCGCCCGGGCCGCAGCACTGTGAGCAGCGCAGCTGCCAGGCCCGTAGTGAAACGGGGGGCGTCGCTTGCTGCCAAACAACATGATATTGGTACCCTCACCCGCCAGGTCCGGAGATAACACCAGGTCCCTGTCAGGATTCCTGAACCGAGTGAGCAGCGCCCGCAGGTCCCGCCGCTGCAAAAGTGGAATATCACTGTGCACGACCATGACCGGCGGCTCGCCACGACCGGCCAGCAAGGCACAGGCAGCCTCTATCACTGGATTGAGGCCGGTGCAGCCCAGGGCTGTTTCGCTGAGCGATTCCACCCCGTACTTGTTGGCCAATAGTTCAGCCGCTGGATCATCAGAGACCAGCAACACGCCAGCCAATCCGGGTTCCGCAACCAGGGTACTGAGCACGTCCTCCACCATCGCCTGCGCCAGAGCCCGCCGCTCATGGGGGGCGAGTATGCCGGATAAGCGCGATTTAGCCCTGACCAGGTCTTTGACCGGCAGTAACGCCCACACCACTATGTCTCTCCTCCTGCAACATCGATAAGCACGCGGGCCAACTGCTCCCGGTCATCAAGACTCCTCATGATAGTCGGCGCAACAGTCACGTCCATACCCGACGCACGTATTCCAGCGGCGAGTGTAGCGTCATCCTCGTCAAGTACAAATGTATTTACCAGGCCATGGTAGTGCTCAGCCACCGCAGCAGCACTCACTTCACGACCTAATTCGCGCAGCATTTTTGCCGCCGGCCCCTTGATAGCTTCACCGCCTACAATCGGCGATACCGCAATGAGCGGGCAGCTACAGTCGAGCAGGGCCTGGCGCAGGCCTGGTAGCTTGAGAATAGGGTCGACGCTGACAAAGGGATTGGAGGGACAAATAATGACCGCAGCCAATTCCTGCCCCTGTAACAGCTGCAGTATTTCTGGCTGTGGCCGCGCCGACTCGATTCCGTCAAATCGAAAACCGGTCACTACCGGCCTGCATTGCTCCCGCACGAAGTACTGCTGGAACGGCATCTCCCCCGCCGCACACTGAACCATGGTCCGAACCGGGCCGTCCGTCATGGGCAACAAGCGTGTTTGCACACCCAGCTTGCCACACAAGTCGCGAGTAACCTGGCTCAAGGAGCGGCCCTGGCGAAGCTGCTCAGTCCGTTGCAAATGCGTGGCCAGGTCCTTGTCACCGAGTCGGAACCAGTCTTCGCCACCGAGTGCGGCCAGGGCATCCAGGCACTGCCAGCTCTCTCCCGCCAGGCCCCAACCCTGCTGCGGGTTATTGAGTCCGGCCAGGGTGTACATAACCGTGTCCAGGTCAGGCGCTATATGCAGTCCCAGGTGCTCAAAATCGTCAGCGGTATTGGCAACCACCGTCAACTGCTCCGGCTCCAGCACGCGAGCCAGGCCAAGCGCCAACTTGGCACCGCCAACACCGCCGGACAGGGCCAGTACTTTTTTCCCGGGAGCCAGAATCATGGCCACTAGCGAAACATGTCCAGTGCCGGGTCCCGCAGCAGACTGGCCGAGCCGCCCGTCGAAGTGGTCCAGCTCATGCCCCTGGCCAGTACCAGCGGACAGGCTTCATCAGCCTGCCCCATAACCAGGGATGCCGCCGCCGCCAGTTCATCGGCGACGGCCACCTCGGTCACCTCCAGTGCCCGGCCGTAGAGGTCGGGATCGCCGATCTGGTTGCTCACCGGCTCAATACCGCTGCAGCCAATGGCAAAACCAATAGTCCCGTGGCGCCAGGCGCGACCGGCACTATCATTAATAATAACCGCGACCGGAACATCGAATTCCTGTTGCACATGGTGGCGCAGCGCCGCGGCACTGGCGTCCGGGTTTTCCGGCAGCAGCAATACCTGCGGATCATCCTCTGCCAGCGGGATATTGGACTTATCAATACCGGCATTGGCGTGAACATAACCGAGCCGATGCTCGACAATAATGACCCCGGGGCGCACCCGCAGCACCTCACGGGATTCACGTAAAATCAGTTCGACCTGGCGCGGGTCCTTCTCGGCACGCTCGGCCAGCGCCAGCGCCTCGGGGCCTGGTTCAACATCAGCCAGTCTGACATAACGATTCTCGGCCTTGCTGACAATCTTCTGGGCCAACAGCAAAACGTCGCCGGCTTCCAGTTGCAGTCCGTTGTCGCGCAGCGCCGCGCAGATCATCCCCGGCAAGTCGTCCCCGGGCTGCACCAGGGGAAACGGCAGCAGGGGAATCAACTGCAGGGCAGCGCTCATCAGGACAGTTCCGGCCCCGTAATTGAGATACCGGCGTGACACTTGTATTGGCGGTTGATCGTGATCAGCACCGAGGTGAGTGCTTCTGCCGCCGCCGCATTGGCGATGGGGCCGGCGTGGAAGCCACGCATGCCAGCCGCTGCGACCAGAGCGATCACACTGGCCCGCGCGTCCTTGCTGTCACCGCAGACCAGGACGTCGCATTCAATGCCGTGGCCTTCCTGCAAATGGTGGGCCGCCACGTTCTGGAAAGCGGATACCACCTGCACATCTTCACCGAGCAGGTCCTGTGCGATCTGCCCGGCACTACCGCCAGCAGGCAACTGTACACGCCCTACTTTGGGCGGCACCAGCGGCACCGTAACATCGATCAGGATTTTTCCTGCCAGCGCAGGCTTTACGTGCTCCAGGGTAGAGCTCTGGTGGGCAAAGGGGACCGTCAGGGTGATGATATCGGCAGCTTCTGCCGCAGCCAGGTTTTCCATGGCCTCCACTTCAACATCCCCCACACCCCGATCTGCCATAACCTCGCGCAGGTCAGCGGTGGCGGCCTCCGCTTTCTCCTGGGTGCGTGAGCCAATAATGACCCGGTAACCATTCTGAGCCCAACGTCGGGCCAGGCCCGTGCCAAGATCACCCGTGCCTCCCAGTATTGCCAGTACCGGTAACGATTCGTTTGTCATAGTTAAATTCTCGGTTGCTTGTTAGAAATTGCACCCCCGAGGGAATCGGGGGTAGGATACTCGCGCCCCGGCATATTATGTAACTCGCCTATTTTTCACAAGCAAACGAGCAAACATGACCATGGATAATCCCACCGATCTCACCGGCAAAGTCGCTATCGTCACCGGTGGCGGCAAGGGTATCGGCCGCGGCATCAGCGAACGTTTGCTGGAAGCCGGTGCCAGGGTGCTGGTCTGCGGTCGCAGTCAGCCGCAAGAGCTGCCCACCGCCGCCGGCCAGACAGCCAGCTTTCATGCCTGTGATGTGCGCGAAGTCGATCAGATCCAGAACACGGTAGACTTTACGCTTGAGCAGCTCGGACGGATTGATATCCTGGTCAACAATGCTGGCGGCGCGCCCTGGGCCGACGCTGCCAGCGCCTCGCCGCGCTTTTCCGAATCCATCATCCGCCTCAACCTGATCGCCCCACTTAATTTCGCACAGGCGGTCAACGCCGTCATGCAGGGCCAGGCTGAGGGCGGCTGCATTATCAACATTGCCAGCGTCAGCACCCTGCGGCCCTCGCCCGGCACCGCCGCCTATGGTGCCGCCAAGGCCGGGCTGGTAAACCTGGGCAGCTCACTGGCCGTTGAATGGGCCCCAAAAGTGCGAGTCAATGCCATTATTTGTGGCCTGACCCAGACCGAGCAAGCGCATTTACATTACGGTGATGATGCCGGCATCGCTGCGGTTAGCGAGACCATCCCACTGGGCCGCATGGCGCAACCCCGCGACATCGGCGATACCTGCCTGTTCCTGGCATCATCGCTGGCCAGCTATATCAGCGGCGCCAGCATCGCGGTGCATGGCGGCGGTGAGCGTCCGGCATTCCTGGGCGCGGCCAACACCGGGCAGGATTAGGCGCGGCGCCTCTTTGGGCGCCCTGGGACCAGGTTCACAGCTTGCTGCCGAGATTTGTCATTCCGAGCCTAGATCGGGTTATACTCGGCCAAATTCGTAGAGTACAACGCTCTGCCTTACCCCTGGTTACGAGGTATTGATGTCAGAAGCTGAAAAGCTGCCTAAGAATCAGCCAGCTGAGATCCACATCGACGGCATTCCACAGTATGTCGGCGAAATCAGCGCCACCCTGGAGCAGGGACTGATCATGTCTGACAGCCGCACCACGCGCGGCAAACAGAGCGCGGGCGACATCAAGGTGCATCCCGGCGCCAGGGGTGAGCTCGTGTTTCTCGAGCTATTCAATGACGATGACGAGCAAATAGTCGTTCCCATCAGCATAGTCGGTGCCGAGGGTAAGGACATTACCCTGGATTTCCGCGACCAGGGGTCGGAGATCACCACTACGGTTTTGCACCGACTGGATTCTAGTCGCAAGGTTGTGGCCAGGGCGACGAAAGTAGACCCCAAGGTATTACCCGACTTGCGTAAACGCAGCCTGCGTCAACTCGACAAGATAATCTCCAACTTCATACTGAGCCTCGCCGACCACCTGTTCGACCTCTCTTCCCGCCCACAAAGCAGTGGTCAGCAGGACGAGCTTTATGAGGCGATGAACATTCTCAAACGCGGTAAGGATCAAATATGCGATTCCTTCGCAGAGCAGATCAATAACTTTTTTGACCACGCACACAAGCAGGCCAGCGACGAGAGCAGCGACAGCAATGGCGAGATAGAGTTTTCCGAGCTCAACCTGGTCGACATCCAGGACTTCGAAGACTCGCTGTCACTCAATCGCATGATCAAGGCTGGACAGGACAAGTATGCACTGCCGATGGAATGCCTGACCTTGCGCTACGCCGAGGTGGCAGAGGTTGATCCACTGGAAACGCGACTGCCCGTGCATATCGCACAGATTTGCGAGGCATTTCGCGGCAGCATTCAGGATCGCGACATTCCCAATGTCGTCGCCCCGGAGGTGTACTCCTTTTTCTCTGAAGAAGTGGTGCGCAAGCTGGATGCTTTCTACACTAGTCTCAATGCTTTCATGCGTGAGCATGGCATCCAACCCGATATCGAATCTGAAATAAAGAAAAACGGCTCCGTACTGAAGCGCCTGGAGAAGGACAGGAACAAGGCCAAGGCTCCACCCAAAAAAGAAACAAAGCCGGAACCGGAACCCGAAGCGAGCGCCCCGGACCCCAATGCCGACCTGCCCAGTGAAGAAGAAGCCGCCGACCTGAAGGACGAGGCTCGCCGTGCCGGCCTGGAGCAGGATGATGAGCCTGCAAAACCCAAAGCCAAAGCCAAGGCCAAGGCCAAAGACAAAGACAAAGACAGCGTCGATGCCGACGACTCGAGTGACGCCAAGGTCACCGAGAAGTTCGCCAACGAACTCGTCGATGTCATCAAGAAGCAGTTCAACCCTGACAACCTGTATAAATCGGTGATCGACGCCCTCAATTTTCGGCGCGAGAATATTGGTGGTGACGCGCCCGGCGGGGCAGCCTATGGCGCGCCCGGCACCAGCCCCGACAGGCGCTTTGGCGGCGATGCCGCCGCCCCCCTGGCCGGCGGCACAGGCAGCCCCGGTAGCGTTCCCGGTGGCACTGAAGGCGGCACACCTGCCGGCACCAACGCCCTGGCCAGTGCACTGTCAGCGTTACAGGGAGACAGCCAGGTCAGAACACAGCTGCACCAACAGCCTTCCTTGCGCCAGTACCTCAGTGACCACCAGGGCAGTATCGCCGAACTGGAGGGCACCCAGGGCATCGCCCCGGACAGCCTCAACCAGCTCGACCTGGTAGACAACCTGTTCAGCGACATCAGCACCGACGTCGATGTCACGCCAGACCTGAAGCCAGCCGTGGGCGACCTGCAAATCCCCCTGGCCAAGCTGGCGTTGCTGGAACCGCAATTCTTTGCTGATCGCGAGCACCCGGCCCGCGGTGTGATTGACAAGGTGGCGCAGCTGTCTTCATCCGGCAACTACCCCAACAAGGCGCTGGAGGGTCGGGTTACCGAGATCATCGACAACATTGTCGAAAACTATAAAACCGACAGCGATGTATTCGAAAACGCACTGGGTGAACTGGACTCTTTAACCGGGCAACAGCAACGTGCGCTGGAGCGCAACGTTGAGCGAGTGGTCAAGACCCAGGACGGGCAGCAGAAACTGGCCAAGGCGGAAAAGGCCGTCGAGAAAGTACTGGGCAGCCGCATTCGCCCGCCGCAGGCGCCCAAGCCAATCGTCGACCTGGTCGAGAAGGGCTGGCGGGATTTGCTCAAGCTGACCTACGTAAAGTCCGGGCCCAACAGCAAGGCCTGGAAAGATTATGTAAAAACACTGGACCTGCTGTCCCTGTGGCTAATTGAGCAACAAAAAGGCGGCGACGACCAGGTACAGGTGGAACGCGCCCTGGAAGCCGAACCCTTTATCGACATGGTGCGCCAGCAGATATCAGAGGCGCTGCCTACCCACATGGAGCACGAAGCGGTGCTCGATAACCTCAAGGAAGTACTGGCCGGGCGCGCCGATCTTGAGCAGGTAGAGGTCCAGGCACCAGTTGAGGACACCACGCCGAGGCCGGGTGAGATTCGCAAAAAAGTCGAATCACTGCCGCGCTTGCGACGCTGGGTCAAGCGCGTCGATGAACTGGAAAAAGGCAGCTGGCTAAGCTACCGCGATGCGGAAGGCGCCAAGCGGCGAATGCAATTGGCCTGGGTCAGCGATGAGCGCGACCGCTTTATTTTCGTCAATGAGCGCGGCCAGAAGGTGGCAGATGTCAGTGGCATTGAATTAGCGCGGCAGCTGTCCAGGGGGGTCAAGCCACCCACGCAAACGGAAGAGTTGCCGCTGGTCGACCAGACCATGTACAAGACGCTGGAGCACGTCCAGAAATCGCTCAGCTTCGACAAGAACCACGACAACCTGACCAAGCTTATCAATAAGGAGACCTTCCTTAACCAGATGGAATTGGCTCTGCAGCACGCCAAAACCAAGCATGCCACGCACTCATTGCTGTATATCGATATTGACCAGTTTGCCATCGTCAACGATGTCTACGACGAATTGACCGGTGACCAGGTACTGGCAGAGTTCGCCAAATTGCTGGCCCAACAACACGGCCAGAAGATTTCTTCGGCGCGTCTTGAAGGCAACGCCTTTGCAGTGCTCCTTCTGGACCGCAGCCTGGTACAGGCAATCGCCCACGCCGAGGGCATTCGCACCGATATCGAAAAGAGTCCGGTCAGCATCGAAAATGACAAGGTCTCCTTCACCGTCAGCGTTGGCGTATGCACCATTGAGGATCACAGCGAGTCTGTGGAGGAAGTTCTCGAACATGCACTCGTCGCCGTGCGCCAGGCCAAGGAAGAAGGTCGCAACAAGGTCGTTCAGTTCCACGAGGACCAGAAGCGCGTCGCCGCCTATCGCGACGAAGAAGCCGCCGCCATTGCGCAAATTGAGCAAACCCTGGACACCAAGAGTTTTGTGCTGCAGGCACAGCCAATCGCCCGCACCCAACCCGTGGAAGGCCTGCCAGATGTGGGTCACTATGAGATTTTGCTGTCGCTGGCCAATGAGCGTGGCGAGTTGCATTCGCCGCAGGACTTTATTATCAGTGCCGAACGCTTCGGCTATATGACCCAGGTGGACCGCTGGGTGGTGAGGCAAGTATTCAGCTGGATCAGTGCCATGATGGATGACCAGAAGGTGGTGCCTAACCTGTCCATTAACCTCTCTGGTAACAGCATTACTGATGACAGTTTCATGGAGTACCTGTTCGAGCAAATTTCTGAGCACGGGGTCCCCACCAACAAGGTCTGCTTCGAGATCACCGAAACCGGGACCATTGCCAACATGATCAAGGCCACCGACTTCGTCAACGAGTTCAAGAATATCGGCTGCAAATTCTCCATTGACGACTTTGGCACCGGGTTGGCATCGCACTCCTACCTGCGGGAATTACCGGTCGACTACGTCAAGATTGACGGCACCTTCGTCGCCAATATCGTCGACAATCCGAAAGACTATGCGATGACCAAGTCTATCAATGACCTCGCTCACTTCCTCGGCCAGGAAACGATTGCCGAATTCGCCGAGAACGATGAGATCATTAACAAGCTGAAGGAAATCGGCGTCGATTATTTGCAGGGCTGGGGCGTGGGTCGCCCATCACCACTGATCGAACTTTCCAAGAACCTGGATACCCTGGAAAAGTAGTTAATGGCGGCCACCGGCAAGCCACCGTCCCCGGAGGCTGTTGAAGTGCAGTTCGAGGCCCTCATAAACCTGGTCTACGAAGGCCCCCTGCAGGACAAACCCTGGCAGGGTTTCCTGCCCGCTTTGCGCGAACTGCTGGATGCACAGGTGGTATCGCTGGTGCTGCGACCGCCAGCGGCCGGTGATCGCGGCGTAATACTAAACTGTCGCCGCAGTGATAACGGGGCTGTCGTTGAGGACCTGGCCGACCCCGACGATTGGGAGGCCATCAATTACCGGGAACAATTCTTCGCCATTGATCCTTTCGTCAACCTGCCACCGGGCAAGGTTGTCACCCAGCAGGAACTGGTTCCCGATGCGGAGCTACTGCAATCTGATTACTACAATAACTACCTGAAACCGATCGGGGTATTCCACATCCTGGGGGTCGACACCGTCGAACCCGACGGCATGCTGGCCCGTCTACGCATAGCCAGGCGACCAGACGAGCAGGCTTTCACAAGCGAGCACAAGAAAATCTGTGAGCGGCTGCTGCCACACCTGCGCCGGGCCATCCAGATTCACGCACGCCTCAGCCGCACGGAATCCGAACGCGATCTCTACGCCGATGCGGTAGACCACCTCGCGGTCGCCACGCTGGTGCTGGACGAGCGCGGTCGCGTGCTCAACACCAACGCGGTGGCCAAGGCACTGCTGGCGCAGACCGATGGCATTGAGTTGATCGAGCAACACTTGCGCATTGCCGACCGAGCCACCGACAAGCAGTTGCAAACGCTGGTGGAAGACGCCATCAGCATTCAGCGCAGCGGGATTCCCGGCACCGCCAGGGCGCTGCGCATTCCCCGTGCCTCCGGCCGCCAGGATTACGGACTGGTACTGCGCCCGGTGCCACTCTCGGACTGGGCCGAGGGTCAGTCCAGCCCCTGTATTGCGGTATTTATCAGCGACCCGGAGCAACAGGAGCCGGCTTCACAGCAACTACTCAGCGAGCTATTCGAATTAACACCTGCGGAGTCCAACCTGGCCATGAAACTGGCCCGCGGCCTGAGCCTCGCACAGCTGTCTGAGGAGCAAAATATTTCTCCGCACACTGCACGCGCGCAGCTTAAATCCATTTTCGCCAAAACCGGGGTAAGCCGTCAGGCGGAGTTGGTCAGGCTGGTCCTCAAGAGCGTCGCCAGCCTCGGATAGTGCCCGCCCGGACTCGTCCTATTCCGGCATCTGAAACTTGTGGCCCCAGATACTGGGCAAGCTGGATTGGGTGGGCGTATAGCCGTCCCAGTCCATTTTCAGGCCGTCACAACCGAACTCCATGGCAAAGCCCGTCGGCGTGGCCATATAAAACGACAGCATACGGTCATTGGTGTGCCGGCCCAGGGTGGAGGTAACCGGTATATCCCGCTGCAACACCCGGTCCAGGCAGTAGCCGACCTCGTCGATGCTGGTAACTTCCAGCATCAGGTGCACACAACCGGAGGGCATCTCCGCCTGATAAAGCGCCAGGCTGTGGTGACGAGGGTTTTGCACGTGCATAAAGTTCAGGCCCTGGCCGGGATCACCTGGCTCCTCGCTGAAATGAAAGTGCATATAGTCAGTGTCGCCAAAACCCAGCACATCCCGGTAAAAACCGTGTACCTCGGTCAGGTTTGGCGCTGGCAGCACCGCGTGACCAAAGCCCATATCGCCGTTAAAACCTGTTTCAAACCCGGCAATTCCGACCGGTGAGACGAATTTTGCGTAATCCAGTTCCGCGCCATGGTAGAGCTCCAGGCTATTACCGGCCGGATCCTGCAGGCGCAAGAGGCCCTGCACACGCCGCGCCAGGCACTCTTCCGACGTACCCTCAGTAAACGCAATACCGGCTGCCTGCAGCTCTGCCCTGGCACCGGCAAAATCCGTTGCATCGCTCAGTTCCCAGCCACATAGCGCAAGGCGATCCACGGCGCCGGGAAAAATCGCGAAGCGGAAGGGACGCGCGTCCATTTTCAAGTAGACGACGCCGTCATCGGGCATGCCCGGTGCCTGCATCAGCCCCAACACCTCGGTGCCATATTCCAGCCACTGGGCTGGATTGGTGGATTCAATTTGAACATAGCCGAGACTGCGCACATTCATCTGGAGTTGCTCCCGCTAACAGCTTGATTTCGATCCATTCTGGCCACCACCATGGCCAGCGTCAACCGCAGCCGCGCCCGACACCCTGTGGGCTACTGCGGGAAGCCGTGACGGTATAGCCCAACATACTGCCAGCGACCTCGGGCTCCAGCCTGACGGCCCTCCAGCCCAGTATTTGTGCGGCTTCCGGGCCGCGCTTGACCTGTATCAAGTTTACCCAGAGGGGCAATTGTTATGCTTCACAGCGGAGGAAAAAACCTAATGGAAAGACTGGTCACACGGCCTGGTCAGATAGATCAGGCGCTGGTAAATAAATACTCGGGTAACGGCCCGCGCTACACCTCGTATCCAACCGCGCCGCAGTTCAGCGAGGAGTTCGCCGTAGACCCCTACATCGCCGACCAGACCGCCACGCGCCTGCGCGATGTGGACAGCCTGCGTGCCGCCGGGCGCGATGCCCTGTCGATCTATGTTCACGTGCCTTTCTGCCGCGATATCTGTTACTACTGCGCCTGTAACAAAGTGATCACCCGCAAGCCGGGTGCCGCGCGCCGCTACCTGGACGCACTGCGCCAGGAAATCGAATTACAGGCGCAATTACATGGCGATCATCGCCCCGTCAGACAAATGCACTGGGGCGGCGGCTCACCCACCTATCTGGATCAGGCCGAAATGACGGAACTGATGCATGAATTGGCATCTAACTTCAGCCTGCTCGACAAGGGCTACCGTGAGTACTCCATCGAACTGGACCCGCGCACGGTCGCCGAGGGCGGGATTGCGCTATTGAAAGGACTGGGCTTTAACCGGGTCAGCCTCGGCATACAGGATTTTGATCCACTGGTACAAAAGTCTGTCAACCGCATACAACCGCTGGGCATGGTTCGCAAACTGGTCGAACAGGTTCGTCATTTCGGGTTCCGTTCAATGAGTTTCGACCTGATTTATGGACTGCCACACCAGGATCGCTTCACCATGGAAGCAACCCTGGACAAAGTCATCGCGCTGCGCCCGGACCGCATCGCCTGCTATAACTACGCCCATTTGCCGGAGCGCTTCAGTTCACAGCGAGCCATCGACCGCCTGAGCTTGCCGACCGCGGCGGAAAAGCTGGCTTTACAGGAGCAAATAGCGGGCCAGCTGCAAACTGCCGGCTACCTCCACATTGGCCTGGATCATTACGTACTACCTGATGACGACCTGGCCATCGCACAACAGCGCGGCGACCTGCAGCGTAACTTCCAGGGCTACTCGGTAAGCATGGCGCAGGACCTGGTTGGGCTGGGTGTTTCCTCGATCAGCCAGGTAGGTGATTACTATGTGCAGAATGCACGCACGCTGGACGACTACTACGCGCTGCTGGCGCAGGGCCAGTTACCCGTGCAGCGGGGCTATCAGATCAGCACGGAGGACAAGCTGCGACGCCATGTGATTATGGCCTTAATCTGCAATCTGCAGCTGGATACCTCCGAGTGCAAGATCCCCGACGAGGGTGACTTCTGGCAGCACTTTGCCAGTGAAACGGTCCAGCTGCGCCAGCTGCAGAGTGACGGCCTGCTGGAAATCGACGCGGGTATGCTCAGGGTTACCGAACGGGGGCGTCCGTTCCTGCGCAATATCTGCATGGTCTTCGACCAGCACCTGGCACCAAGCCCCGGCGCCGCCAACGCTCCTCGCTATTCCGCCACCGTATAACATACTATAATCAGCATGGATGATACGGAGGTAGATATGACCAACCCAGCGAATGAGTTGATTCACTGCGAAACGCCGCGCAAGTGCACCCACGACTTCAGGGTCAATTGCAGTAATTGCCGACTCAGCTCGCTGTGCCTGCCCCTGGCACTTAACTCCGACGATGTGGAGAAGCTGGACGATATTATCCAACGTGGCAAGCCACTGCAGAAAGGTGAGCACCTGTACCAGGAAGGTAGCGCCTTTAATTCCGTTTACGCGGTTCGCTCCGGCGCCGTAAAGGCCTACCGGGTGACTGACGATGGTCGCGAGCAAGTAACCGGGTTTTATTTTCCCGGGGAAATCCTCGGCATGGATGGCATTAACAAGAACTCCCATGCCTGTTCAGCAAGGGCCCTGGAAACCTCCGCGGTCTGTGAAATTCCTTTTGGCTCACTGGAAGAACTGAGCGTCACATTACCCGGCTTGCAACGCCACTTCTTCCAATTGATGAGCCGCGAGATCACCGAAGACCAGCAATTGATCACGCTGTTGAGTAAAAACACGGCGGAGGAGCGCATCGCCGCCCTGATGCTGAGCATTTCATCACGTAATGCGCGCCGCAAATTGAGTTCCAGCAACTTCCGCCTGCCCATGTCCCGTATCGATATTGGCAACTATCTCGGCCTCACCGTGGAAACGGTAAGCCGCGTATTCAGCAGGCTGCAGAAACTTGAAATACTGGAAGTCAGCAACAAGGAGATCAGTATTCTCGACGTTGGCGGCTTGCAGGATATTGCCAACGTGATCATCGAAAACGAATAAGACTAACCGCCAGGCTCCACTGGCACTCAAGCACCTAAGGGGTTTACAACAATGTTCAATCATATGATTGGCCTGATGCTGCAACCTAGCCAGCAATGGCAGAAGATTGCCGGGCTGACAACTTCCACACTGAAAACCATGATGCTGTTTCCCTGCATCATGGCGCTTCTGCCGGCGGTGGCCTGGTATTACGGCACCACAGCCGTGGGCTGGACCGTGGGTGATGGCGACAGCATCAAGTTAACCCGTGACAGCGCCCTGTCGATTATTATCCTGTTCTACTTCGCCATGATCGGAGCGGTGGGGGTGATCGGCTATTTCATTCACTGGATGGCAGACACTTACGGCGCTGACTCCAGCTATGCCAAGGGCATAGTCATTACCGGGTTTACGGCGACTCCATTGTTCCTGGCGGGTGCGGTGGGCTTTTACCCGGTACTGTGGCTGGACATGCTGATCGGCACGGTCGCCACCTGCTGGGCCGTCTACCTGCTCTATCTCGGCATCCCCATCGTCATGAAAATTCCCGAGGAGCGCGGCTTCCTGTTTTCCAGCGCTGTGATCGCCATCTGCCTGGTCATGCTGATTTGCATTATGGTGGGCTCGGTTATCCTCTGGGATTTCGGCGCAGCGCCAGCATTCACCGATTAATTTAAAACCGACTATCAAGACGGGCACAAGCAATGAGTGAACTCAATTCCAACCTGGAACACCCGGTATATAACTACAAGGTGGTGCGCCAGTTCGCCGTGATGACGGTGGTATGGGGCATCGTCGGCATGCTGGTGGGCGTATTGATCGCCGCACAGCTGGCCTGGCCAATTTTCAACTTCGATACAGCCTGGCTTAGCTTTGGCCGACTGAGACCGCTGCATACCAATGCGGTCATCTTTGCCTTCGGTGGCTGCGCTCTGTTCGCTTCCTCGCTGTTCGTGGTACAGCGCACCTGCCAGGTGCGACTGATATCCGACAAACTGGCGGCCGCGGTGTTCTGGGGTTGGCAACTGGTCATACTCAGTGCTGCGATTACCCTGCCACTGGGGCTGACCAGCGGCAAGGAATACGCCGAACTGGAATGGCCAATCGACCTGCTGATCACCGTGGTCTGGGTGCTATACGCCGTGCTGTATTTCGGCACCATCATGAAGCGCAAGACCCAGCATATCTATGTCGCCAACTGGTTCTTTGGCGCATTTATCGTAACCGTCGCGGTACTCCATATCATCAACAGCCTGGCGGTACCGGTTGGCGCCTTCAAATCTTATTCAGTCTATGCCGGCACCGTTGATGCCATGGTGCAATGGTGGTACGGCCACAACGCGGTGGGCTTCTTCCTGACCGCCGGCTTCCTCGGCATCATGTACTACTTTGTGCCCAAGCAAGCCGAGCGCCCGGTGTATTCCTACCGCCTGTCAATCGTCCACTTCTGGGCGCTGATCGCCATCTACATCTGGGCCGGTCCCCACCACTTGCACTACACGGCACTTCCAGACTGGGCCCAGAGCCTTGGCATGGTGATGTCCTTGATACTGTTGGCACCCTCCTGGGGCGGTATGATCAACGGTATGATGACCCTGTCAGGGGCCTGGCATAAGCTGCGCACCGACCCCATCCTTCGCTTCCTGGTGGTGTCTCTATCCTTCTATGGCATGTCGACCTTCGAAGGCCCGATGATGTCTATCAAGACGGTCAACGCGCTGTCGCACTACACCGACTGGACTATCGGTCACGTGCACTCCGGTGCGCTGGGCTGGGTGGCCATGGTTTCCATTGGCGCCATGTACCACCTGCTACCCATCATGTTCGGGCGTAAGCGCATGTACAGCATTGACCTGATCAATGTGCACTTCTGGATGTCGACCATTGGCACGGTACTCTACATCGTCTCTATGTGGGTCAACGGAATTCTGCAGGGCCTGATGTGGCGCGCCTACAACCAGGATGGCACCCTGACCTACAGCTTCGTTGAGTCAGTACAGGCCAGCTACCCTGGCTACGTGGTGCGGCTGATCGGTGGCTTGATATTCTTCTCAGGCATGCTCGTCATGGCCTACAACGTGTGGATGACCGCCCGCACTGACAATACGGCAGATGAACAGCTGCCGGACAACCAAGCACTGGCGGGAACTGCCTAAGGAGCCGATGATGAAACATGATGTCGTAGAAAAAAATATCGGCCTGATGATTGTTCTGATCATCGTTGCGATCAGCTTTGGCGCCCTGGTTGAACTGGTCCCACTGGTTTTTGGCAAGCAGCTGAAGGAGCCTATCGAGGGTCTCACGCCAATGCCGGCCCTGGCCCTGGAAGGCCGAGATATCTACATTCGCGAGGGTTGCAACACCTGTCACTCGCAAATGATTCGCCCGCTGCGTGCAGAAACAGAGCGCTATGGACACTACTCCGTGGCCGGAGAACACGTTTATGAACACCCCTTCCTGTGGGGCTCCAAGCGCACCGGACCCGACCTGGCCAGGGTCGGCAATCGCTACAGCGACGACTGGCATCGCGCACACCTGTATAACCCGCGCGACGTGGTACCAGAGTCCAACATGCCGGCCTTCCCCTGGTTGTTCGATGATGAAATAGACAGCACTCGTACCGGCAAGAAAATGGCCGGCCTGCGCATGGTCGGCGTGCCCTATACCGATGCGGACATCGCCGGTGCGGCGGATGCCGTCGCCGGTAAAAAAGAGATTGACGCGGTGGTGGCCTACCTGCAGCAGCTGGGCACCCTGATCCAGCGGAGACGCTGAAATGGATATCAACACCCTGCGTGGGCTGAGTACCTTGCTGCTGCTGATCGCTTTCCTAGGCCTGGTTTTCTGGGCCTATAGCAGCCGCCGCAAGAAGGACTTTGAAGAGGCAGCCAACCTGCCCTTCGCCGACGATGACATGCACCGTCGCAGTATTGAGGAAGGAGATCGAAATGAGTAGTTTTTGGAGCTGGTGGGTCATCATCCTGACAGTTGTCACCTTTGTCGTGACATTTTGGGTGTTGTTTGCCAATCGCACCGGAGCGCCAGCAGACCCCGAGCAAACCACCGGGCACGCCGCCGATGGTATTGAGGAGTATGACAATCCCATGCCCTACTGGTGGTTCCTGATGTTTATGATCACCCTCGTGTTTGGCATTGGCTACCTGATCGTCTATCCGGGCATGGGCAATTTCCCGGGACTGCTGGGCTGGAGCCAGTTGGACCAATGGGAGCGGCAAGTCGCCAAGGCCGACGCTCAATTCGGCGCTATCCGCCAACGCTATCTCGCCATGCCTGTTGAAGAAGTCGCGCAGGACCCCGAGGCACTCAAGATGGGCCAGCGCATGTTCGCCAACAACTGTGCCCAGTGCCACGGCGCCGATGCCAGGGGCAGTTATGGCTTTCCCAACCTGACCGACAATGACTGGCTCTGGGGCGATGGTCCAGATGCCATCAAAACCGCAATCAATGACGGCCGCCAGGCCGCCATGCCAGCCTGGGGTTCGGCATTGGGCGACGACGGTGTTCGCGATACAGCGGCCTATGTCGCCAGCCTGAATGGTCGCGATGTTGATGCAGCGCAGGTAGCGGCCGGCAAAGCCCAGTTCGATATATATTGTGTGGCCTGCCACGGCCCGGAGGCCAAGGGTAACCCGCTGTTTGGCGCGCCTAACCTGACCAATGGCATCTGGTTATACGGCGGCAGCGATGCCGACATCCAGCATAGCTTGCGCGCCGGTCGCAACGGAGTCATGCCCAGGTTTAGCGACCAACTGGGCGAAGACAAGATTCACCTGATCACGGCTTACGTGTACAGCTTGAGCCAGTAGTACAGCACCAGGCGGTACACATGACTGAACAGGACCTCATTGAGGTCAAGGAACTTGCACCGGCAGAAGTTGCCGAACTGGACCTTTATGAAAAGCGGGAAAAGATATACACCCGCAAGATAGAGGGATTTTTCCAACGCATTCGACTGTTCACGGGCTGGCCCCTGCTGGCCGGCTACTTCCTGCTGCCCTGGCTGCAATGGGGAGGCCGTCCGGCGGTGCTGTTTGACCTCCCGGAGCGCAAGTTCCACATCCTGTTCATGACTTTCTGGCCGCAGGATTTTCCCCTGCTGGCCTGGCTGCTCATCATTGCGGCATTTGTGCTGTTTACTGTCACAGTATTCGCAGGCCGTGTCTGGTGCGGCTACACCTGCCCGCAAACCGTGTGGACAAGCATCTACATGTGGATAGAGCAGCGGGTTGAGGGCAGCCGCAACCAGCGCATCAAGCTCGATGCGCAGCCCTGGAGTATCAACAAGGCGGGGCGCAAGCTGCTAAAGCACGGCATGTGGCTGGGCTTCGCCCTGCTTACGGGCCTCACCTTCATAGGCTACTTCTATCCCATCCGGGATCTCGTCTACGAGTTTGTGACCCTGCAGCCCGGGTTCTGGGCATTCGCCTGGACCATGTTCTTTACACTTGCCACCTACATCAATGCCGGCTGGATGCGCGAGCAACTATGCATCTACGTCTGCCCCTACGCCCGCTTCCAGTCTGTCATGTATGACCAGGACACCCTCATCGTCTCCTATGATGAAAAGCGCGGCGAACCCAGGGGAGCGCGTAAACGCGGTGCTGATCACCGGGATGACGGCATGGGCGACTGCATCGGCTGCGAACTCTGTGTGCAGGTCTGTCCCACCGGCATCGATATCCGCAAGGGACTGCAATTCGAGTGCATTGGCTGCGCGCTGTGTATTGACGCCTGCGACTCGGTAATGGACAAGATGGCCTACGACCCGGGCTTGATCAGCTATACCAGTGAGCGAGCGCTGACGGGCGAACAAACCCACTGGCTGCGACCGCGCTTGATTGGCTACGTGGTGGCAATCCTGGTGATGTGCACTGCTTTCTCCTGGCGCATCTATAGTCGGGTACCATTGGAAATTACGGTGATCCGTGAGCGCGGCCAGTTGTTCGTCGAAAACAGTGCCGGAGAAATTGAGAATATCTATACTCTGCAAATCCTGAATATGGACGAGGAAATGCATTCCTACACCGTCAGCATTGAAGGTCTTGCCGGCGCCCGCATTATTGGTGACCCCGAGGTGACCCTGAATAGCGGCGAAGTGCTGTCCCTGCCCTTGCGGGTGGCGGCGGAGAGGAAGACCTTTGACCGGCCCAGCACTGGCTTCCAGTTTATTATTGAGGCCGATGACGGCAGCGATGCTCGCAGCGTCACCGATTCGCGCTTCATTGTCCCAATGGCCCCCTGATGGACACCCTACCCTGGTATCGACAATTCTGGCCCTGGTTCCTGTTCGGCCTTCCCGGGATCGTGGTGGTCGCGGGGCTCAGCACCTGGTGGATCGCCGAACGCGGCTCCGACCACCTGGTTGCGGATGATTACTACAAGGACGGTCTCGCCATCAATCGCGAGATCCACAAGCAACAGAATGCCCGGCAACTCGGTCTGACTGCGAGGCTGCACTATGCCGACGGTATACTCGAGGTAGAGCTGGGCGGCAACAGCAAGGCGCCGGCGTTAATCTTGTACATGTCGCATCCGATGGATGCCCGGGCCGATTTCAGCCTGAGCCTGCCGCGTATCGAGCAGGGCCTGTACCGCACTCGACTGGAGCCGCCCTCCTTCCCGCGCTGGCTGTGGCAGCTGGAGCCCGCAGGACCTGATTACGAGGGTGCCTGGCGTATCGACGGGGAGCTGGTTCTCAACGATGCTAATGCAAGTTGAAACCGATTCTGCTTGTTATCACTGTGGTGAGCCAATACCTGCAGACTGCAATCTAAGCGCAGAGATCGATGGCGCGTCACGCGCGATGTGCTGCCCAGGTTGCCAGGCGGTGGCGAGACTTATCGCCGACAGCGGCCTGGATGCCTTCTACCGGCTGCGCACCAGTCTCAATGAAACACCGTCGCAACAAGCAACAAAGGAACTCTACGCACTCTACGACGCCCCCGAGAACAACCAGGATTTCGTCACCGAGACAGCTGCCGAGGAATGCCGGGCGCAACTGCTGCTGGGAGGCATCACTTGCGCTGCCTGCACCTGGCTGATTGAATCCGCACTGCTGGCGACGGCGGGCGTAAGCGCGGCCAACGTCAACCTCGCGCAACAGTCACTGGTAGTCAGCTGGGATCCACAACAGCTGCCACTCAGTGAAATTTTCCAGAAGCTGGCATCACTGGGTTATGACCCGCACCCCTGGGCCGTCAGCGCCGGTGCCGAGCTATTGCAGCGGGAACAACGCGGCGCCCTGCGAGAGCTCGCCCTGGCGGGTATTGCGATGATGCAGGTGGGCATGTTCGCCATCGCCCTGCACGCTGGCGACATCCAGGGCATCGCCGCCGAGTATCGCAGTCTCATGCGCTGGGTAAGCCTGATTATCGCCACGGTGGTCGTGCTCTATTCGGCGCGCAGTTTCTTCCGTAACGCCTGGATTAACCTGCGTCACGGGCGGCTGGTAATGGACTTGCCTGTCGCCCTGGCGATTGGCCTCGCCTATCTTGCCAGCGCCTGGGCCACCCTGAGCCAACAAGGGCAGGTCTACTTTGACTCGATTGCCATGTTCACATTCTTCTTGCTGCTTGGGCGCTACCTGGAACGCAGCGTGCGCCAGGGAGAGATCTTGCGGCAGACCGACCTGCAAACACTGCTGCCGCCGGCCGCCACACTGAAAACCGAATCCGGCTGGGCCACTATAGCCAGCCGCAGTATCGAACGCGGCCAGGTACTGCTACTCAAGTCTGGTGAAGTAATACCCGCAGACGGCATCGTACTCAGCGGCAGTGGCAGCGTCGATGAAGCAGCCTTCACCGGCGAGCATTTCCCGCGCGAGCTTACCCGCGGGGACAGTGTTGCCGCGGGCACTCTACTGACTGAGGGTGGTGCCGAAATGGAAGTCACCGCTGATGCCGCCGGTAGCCGCCTGGCCAGCATGTTGCAGTTGCTGGGACAGGCCGGCGGGGAAAAACCACAACTGGCCAGAGTAGCTGACCAGGTCGCGGCCGGCTTCGTTGGCGTGGTCCTTTGCATTGCTGCCGCGGTGGCCTGTTACTGGTATCTGCAGGCGCCCGAGCGGGCGCTGTGGATCACGCTTTCGGTACTGGTCGTCACCTGCCCCTGCGCCCTGGCACTGGCTACACCAACAGCCCTGACGGCGGCGCACGCGCGCTTGCGGCGGCAGGGCTTACTGCTAACCGGTGAGAACCTGTTGGAGACCCTGAACCATTGCAGCAAGGTGCTATTCGATAAAACAGGCACCCTGACCCAGGGTAAACTACAGCGCATTCGCCTGCAGACCTGCGGCGAACTCGATGCGGCCGACTGCCTGCAACTAGCCGCCGCCCTGGAAGTCCATAGCAGCCACCCTATCGCCGCCGCATTCAGTGATGTTGAGGTCACTCAGCAACTGCTCGACGTTGAAGTCATCCCGGGACAGGGAGTGCGTGCCAGGCTAGGCGATGACCAACTGCTCATCGGCAACCCGCTATTTGTCCGCAGTAAATGCGCAGCCGCTGATCAGCCTCCAACAAGCCGCGGCCACTGGATTGCACTGGCGAAGAACGCACAACTGCTGGCCTGGATCGAATTGGCAGACAGTCTGCGCCCGGATGCTGAGAGTTTGGTCCAGGCCTTACAGGCGCGCGGTCTGGCGGTGGAGTTGCTCACCGGCGACCATTCCGACCAGGGGCCACTAATCGCCCGGAAACTGGGAATGGATGAGGTGCACAGCGGCATTTCACCGCAGCAAAAGCTGGCCTACATACAACAACTACAAGCGGCAGGCGAGTGCGTGGCAATGGTCGGTGACGGACTTAATGACGCACCGGTACTGGCGGCGGCGGACTGTGCCTTTGCCGTTAACCAGGCCACCGACCTGGCCAAGTCCCGGGCTGACGCCATCCTGTTGGGCAATAAGCTGCACAGCTTGTTGGCAGCGTTTAATACTGCCCACGACAGTCGCCGCGTAATCCGCCAAAACATGGTATGGGCCCTGTCTTATAATCTGCTGGCGATACCGCTGGCAGCAAGCGGCTTGATTCCCCCCTGGGCGGCCGCAATTGGCATGTCTGCCAGCTCTTTGCTGGTGGTCCTCAACAGCCTTCGCCTAAAATAGGGCCATGGACAGCCTCTATATACTCATACCCATTGCCCTGGTGTTCTGCGCCGTTGCCATAAAATTACTGCTGTGGGCCATTGATAACGGCCAGTACGACGATCTGGACAAGGAAGCGAGCAGGATCCTGATGGACGACGCCGACAAACCCGGGGATAGCCAGGCGCGTGACTGAACTCAGTATTGGCGCCGCCCTGCTGCTGGGCCTGCTCGGCAGCAGCCACTGTCTGGTGATGTGCGGGGGTATCAGCGTCGCCCTGGGTATGGGCTCCGCCCCGCAAAAGAAAACCCTGCTGCTGAGCCTGTTTCAACTGGGACGCATAAGCACCTATACCTTGCTAGGGGCTGGCCTGGGAGCCCTGCTGGGAAAATTCGTCCTGTTATCGGAATGGGTTTTCCCTGCCCTGCGCCTGCTGTCCGGGGTGTTGCTGGTGGCCATGGGGCTCTACATTGCCAACTGGTGGCGCGGCCTGACCATGCTTGAACGCGCCGGCCAGGCACTGTGGCGGCGATTGCAACCACGAGCGCAGAAGCACCTCCCGGTTCGCTCCGCTGGCGACGCACTGCTGATCGGGCTGTACTGGGGCTTCCTGCCCTGTGGGCTCATCTACACGGCACTCGCCTGGACCGCGACAGCCGCCAACTGGCAGCAGTCTGCCTTGCTCATGGCTTGCTTCGGCTTTGGCACCCTGCCCGCCATGTATGCCAGCGGTCTGGCCGGGGAACGCATCGCAGCCTTACTCAGACAACGCGGCCTGCGCAAGGTGGCGGCCATACTGCTGATAGTGGCCGGCAGCTGGACCGGCTTTATCGCCCTGCAACACCAGGGCCATACCGACCAGGCGGCCCCTGACGCACACCAGCACCAGGCGGTACCCGCCGAACACCAGCACTAAAGTCCAGACATAAAAAAGGGCCGGCAATGCCGACCCTTGATTTTAACAAGTTGCTTGCCGTGGGCTTAAAACTTGTAGGAGACGCCCAGCATATAGACCCAGGGATCAAGATCTACATCGAATTTAACGTTGGCGAGATCAGTCTTGATGGTCGCCTCTGTATCGATATCGATATACCAGACACTGGCGGTCAGACCCCACTTCTCGTTAAACAGGTAATCGAATCCCGCGCGACCCGCGACACCCCAGGAATCATCCAGGTCCAGCTTGGCAGGTACCGGGTCGGTGCTGCCAGTGGCCGGTTCGGTAATCACACCCAGGGCCGCTTCCAACTCATTGTCCACGTCTTCATCCCAGAAGTAGGTGTAGTTGACGCCGGCGCCGACGAAGGGCTGAAACTTGCTGTCCTTACCGCCCATCGGGTACCACATGAAGGTCACTGTCGGTGGCAGGTGTTTGGTGGTACCCGCATCAATACCGACGCCATTAACCGAAATATCATGTTTGAAAGGCGTTGCGGCCAGCAGCTCTACTGCCCAGATATCGGTCAGCATATAGGTCGCGGTAATACCTAGCTGGGTGTCGTCATCAACGTCGACCCCATCCAGGGTAGCCAGACCGGCCACATCAATCTTGTCGCTGTCTGTATCCGGGTCCACATTGGCGGCGCCCACGCGCACAATCCAGTCGCCCTGCTCATAAGCAAGACCGGGCATGGCCCAGCTTCCTGTGGCCAATAATACCGCGAGGGCAATTGGGGTCGATTTGTTCAACATCTACTTCACTCCTGTGGTTTGTTTGTTTCCAGCTTTGGGTACGCACCATACCGCAGGCTGGACCAGCTGCAATTGACCTCAGTCAAGTCGCGCCAGATTTATCAGGCAGCATCGCTGACCCGGTTGATGGTATTCAGGCGTTGCTGTTCCAGCTCAGCAGGAACGCCCCCAATCTCTTCGTAATAGCCCTGCTGTTCTTCGCATTCGGCGATCAGTTGCTCGCGGTCCACCGCCATCAAGGCGTCGAAGTCTTCACGGCTGAACTCAAGACCGCTCCAGTTGAGATCATCATAGCCAGGCGACAAGCCCAACAGGGACTCCTCAGCACCGGCATGGCCGCGGGCGCGCTCCGCCACCCATTGCAAGACACGCATATTCTGTCCAAAGCCCGGCCACAGATACTTGCCATCGGCATTCTTGCGGAACCAGTTAACCCGGTATATAAGCGGCGGCCGCGTTAGCTTGTCCTTCATCGACAGCCAATGGGCCCAGTACTCAGCCACGTTGTAACCACAAAATGGCAGCATCGCCATTGGGTCGCGGCGGATGGCTGCCTGGTTGTCAGAGGCAGCGGTGGCCTCCGAGCCCATAGTGGAGGCCAGGTAGACACCGTGGTCCCAGTCGTGACTCTCGTAGGCCAGGGGGAACAAGCGGCTCATACGACCGCCGAACAGGAATGCGCTGATAGGCACTCCATTGGGGTCTTCCCAGGCCGGATCTATACTGGGGCACTGCGCCGCCGGTGCCGTAAAGCGGGCATTTGGATGCGCCGCCGGTGTACCGCTGTCCGGGGTCCAGTCATTGCCACGCCAGTCGATCAAATGAGCGGGGGGCTGTTCGGTCATGCCCTCCCACCAGATATCGCCGTCATCGGTCAAGGCCACGTTAGTGAAGATAGTATTGCGCTCGATCGCGCGCATGGCGGAGGGGTTGGATTTTTCTGAAGTGCCCGGAGCCACGCCAAAAAAGCCGGCCTCCGGGTTGATCGCATACAGTTGCCCATCTGCACCCGGCTTGAGCCAGGCGATGTCATCACCGACGGTCCAGACTTTCCAGCCCTCGTAGCCCTCGGGGGGGATCAGCATGGCCAGGTTGGTCTTGCCGCAGGCACTGGGAAAAGCGCCCGAAATATAGGTTTTCTCCCCTTCCGGCGATTCAATCCCGACAATCATCATGTGCTCGGCCATCCAGCCCTCATCACGGCCCATGGCTGAAGCAATGCGCAGCGCCACGCATTTCTTGCCTAGCAGCGCATTACCACCGTAGCCGCTGCCATAGGACCAGATCACGCGCTCTTCGGGAAAATGCACGATATAGCGATTGTCGACATCACAGGGCCAGGCCACATCCTCGCGACCACCATCAAGGGGATAACCTACCGAGTGCAGGCATTTGATAAAGAAGCCGTCGCCCAGGGCTTCCAGCACCTTGCTACCAACCCTTGCCATGATGTGCATATTAACCACCACGTAGGGTGAATCGCTGACCTGCACACCGATTTGTGAGATTTCGCCGCCAGGCCCCATCATGAATGGAATCACGTACATGGTACGACCGGCCATGCAGCCATCGTAGAGGCCGTTCATAATCCCCTTCATCGCACCTGGATCCATCCAGTTGTTGGTGGGACCCGCATCCTGTTCACGCTCAGAGCAGATGAAAGTGCGGTCTTCCACCCTCGCCACGTCGCGGGGGTCGGAGCGGCACAGAAAGCTGCCGGGGCGCTTGTCTTCACTCAGGGGAGTGAACACCCCCGCGGCTACCAGCTCACTGCAAAGCTGCTGGTACTCCTGCGCCGAACCGTCGCACCAGTAGATATCCCGGGGCTTGCACAGGGCTGCCATTTCCTCCACCCAGTTATCCAATGCGGTGCTAGTACTGTCAGGTTTGTTGATATTCATCGCGGGCCAGTCAAATTCCTATGGAGTCGAGGGGAAATCGTGCAATCACTTGCATGCAAACTGCGCGGCATTCTAACAAGGCTGGCGCCGCTTTTGAATTTTTTGAACTAATCCCACCAGGATTCCAGCGAAGTTCCACAACCCTGGTACAAACTGCCGTCCAGATTGACCTCCACACGGTGGTCAAAGACCTCACCGGACATGCTGTCTGAGCAAAAAGTGTGCTCTATATCAACTTGCAGCTGATGCTTCTGGTCCTGCACGGAATAGCGCTCATACCCCTCGAGAAGCTCCGGTTCCGGGGTCGGTAGCAATATTCGCCGGCTGCCATAGTCCGCAATCATCAACATCTGGCGATCGTGCTGAATTTCCAGCTGCCAGGCAGGCTCCTGGCCCACGGCCCGAAAATCCACCCCGCGTCGGCGCGCCTCCTCCCAGGGAGCGCGGGCGCGATTGAGTATGCAATCACGGTACTGGCGTGTTCCCAGGTCAAGCTGAGCGCTCTCGCCCTGGCTGTGAAAGCTGATTTCGCCCAGTTGGTAGCGGGTTCCGGAGCCGCTGCGCACCTGGCTCAGCACCCGGTACTCCCCGGGTAAATAGAGGGTGATTTCAGACGGCCCGGTACGAGCGACGAATTCGTAATCACCACATTCATAGACCAGCGTCTGGGCCTTGTGCAGAGGCGGCATATCGCCCTCAGTGACCTTCGCGGCACCGCCGCAGCCACCAAGCAGGGCCAGTACGGCCAGCCAGGCTGGCAGGGAAAAGCGTTCATTCACCAATGACACTCACCTCGACTTGCTGAATCCAGTTGTCGGCGCGACGCTGCACCCGCTCCTGCAATGACTCTCCGTCGTAGTTCATCGCCTGTGTTGCCAGTGACAGAGGCCAGGCATCCAGCGCCTGCACCACGGCCAGGCCATAGAGCTGGCCATCAATTTCGCTGCGCACAAACACCAGGTGATTACACGCCGCACAATGCATAAAGTCAGCCGTGCCGGTGCCGAACACATGCGCATAAAGATAGCGCCTGTCCTTGACCCGGACCTCCAGCCGGCCGGCGGGATCAGACAGGTAGCTGACCGCACCCGGCAGACAGAATTCACACTGGCAGGCGCGCGGCACCAGTGCTTCGAGATCATCGCTGCTGGAGAAGGTAAATTGCACCGCGCCACAAGCACAAGCGCCCTGATGTTGATGGGGGTATTCACTCACGGGCTAAGGCTCTCACACTTCGCATGCGCCGCAAAGAGTCCGCCGCAACGATCGCCAGACCCAGCCAGACCAGGGCAAAACTGGCCAGTTGTACCGGGTTCATGGGCTCACCAAACAGGCATACGGCCACATACAGCTGGCAGCTCGGGCCCAGGTAAAAAACCAGTCCCATGGCGGTAAGTGGCAAGCGCTGCGCGGCCGCCACATAGCACAGCAGGGGCACCACGGTAATCACACCGGACCCGAGCAGGAACAGGTCTACCCGCGGCCCATGCTGCCCCAGCCCTCCCCAGCCACTGAGCCACAGCCAGGCCAGTGCCAGCGGGAACATGAGGCTGGTCTCCATAGCCAGACCCTCGACGGTGCCTATGGTCACCGCCTTGCGAATCGCACCATAGAGGCCAAAAGACACCGCCACCCCCAACGCCACCCAGGGCAAACCGCCGTTTTCTACAATCAGCATCAGCATGCCAAGGGCCGCCAGGCAGATGGCAATAAACTGGGGGCGATCTATGGTTTCCCTGAACAGGAAAATACCCAGTGCGACGTTGATCAGCGGCAACAGGAAATAGCCCAGGCTGGCCTCGGTGGCTCGATTGTGGGTTACCGCCCACAGGAACAAGCCCCAATTACAGGCCTGGGCTGTAGCTGAGGCACCGATGACCAGCAGGGTCTTCCGCTGCAACAGTAATTGCGCCGTGCTGCGCAATCGCCCCAGGTAGAGTAACAACAGCAACAACACCGGCATCGACCAGACCGCCCGCTGCGCCACCAGGTCCAGGGCGCTAACCGGCTGGGTTTCCACCCAGTAAAGCGCGGCAAACCCCCAGATCAGGTAGGCAATGGTTGCCAGCAGCAGTGATCGCGTCACGGAAAAAGGCCCAGCACGATCATTCGCAGGGCCAGCGCAGTTACCAGCAGCCTGAACCAGAACTGGAAGTTGATCTCGGGTACGAATTGGCGCAACCAGGTTCCCAGCCAGGAACCCAGAACCACCCCAATAACCATGCCCAACAGCAGCAAGAAATAATCGGAAAAAGCAAAGCCCATAAGGCCAAAGGCCAGCATTTTCAGCAAGTGGTTACAGCTCATATAAACGGCGGTGTTAACCACCAGCCAGTCGCGTCGACTGCTGCGCCGGGACAGTAGCGCAGCACCCAGCGGCCCCGAGGCGCCAATCAGCATACCGATGCCGGTCTGGTAGAAGCCCAGCAAAACCAGAGGCCAGCGCCCTGCACCCGAGACCAGGGGCAATGGCAACCAGGTAATGACCAGGATAAACAGACCGATCAGCGCTGGCAGCCAGCTCAGGTCTAACTGCTGGAATACCAGGGCACCAGCGAAGGCACCGCCTAGCGCGCCGAGCAGGAACGGCGCCAGCAGACTCAGCTCAATATGACGCCAGCCAAACAGTGCGCGCGAGCCGTTACTGGCGAGCTGCGTGACCGCGTGCAGGGGAATGATGGCTGCGGCCGGCACCAGACCGGGCATCAGGGTTATCAGCGGTACCCCGCCGCCCATACCAAACACCGCGGCCAGGGTAGAGGTGAGCAGGGCCAGCGGCACCAGCGCATATTCGCTCAACTACCGGCCTCGCCCGCCTCTATTTGCTCTACTTCCGTGTGCGCGGCTTCAAACCACTCGACCATGTCGGCATCCGCCAGTTGGGTCTCCACATAGGCCTGCAGTTGCTCAGGCATCTCGACCCCATAGGTATTGAAACGCGAGACCACAGGTGCGTACATGGCATCGGCAATAGAAAACGCACCGAAAAGCCAGGGGCCCTCAGTCGCCACCGTCTCCCGGCATTCGCGCCACAGACTCAGCACCCGGTTGATATCCTGTTCCAGTTCGCCATCGATAGTGACATGGCGGTCGCTGGCGCGACAATTCATGGGCATACACTCGCGCAGGGCGGCAAAGCCAGCATGCATTTCGGCGCTGATTGCCCGCGCCTGGGCCCGCTGTTGCACATCTTCTGGCCACAGACTGCCTGCGGCCCAGCGCTCATTGACATATTCACAGATCGCCAGCGAGTCCCAGATACAAATACCCTGATCCCACAACACCGGCACCCGGCGGGTCGGAGAGTAATCGGCGATTTCCTCGGCGAATTGCGGGGTGTCCAGCGGAATGAGGCGCTCGTCAAAGTCGACACCGGCCTTGCGCAGAGCCAGCCAGGGGCGCATGGACCAGGATGAGTAGTTCTTGTTGCCGATCACCAGCACCGGTTTGGGCATGCTCAGCCCTCCGCGGCGTAGTGACGGAGCTGGTACTCCAATTTCACCGGCTCGGCCTGTTTATTAGTCCACATCAAGCAGTAGGTCTGGGGCTCGGGGGCTATGAACACCCCCTCCTTGTGCTGTACCGCCTTAAAGTTGAGCGGGAAGCTGACGCCCTCATCGTCGTGGTAGTGCAGGTTAAAGTCGAGGGCCTGGTCGGCGCTAAAACTGAATTCCAGGCGATCAGTTTTCTGCATGGGGTAACAGGGTTCCTCAATGGCGCCCGGGGCGATTGTTAGCGCTTGCGATACCTGCTGGGCCAGGGCGAGGGCGGCAAAAAATACCAGTGACATATTCAGCGACCTTTTAGGGAGGTATTCGGGATACGGGCGGCTACAGCAGATACCAGCAGTAACCCAGCTTGCACAGCAGGTGCAGGCTCTGGTCCTGGGCCAGATTGGTCTTGTGCTCGCACTTGAGGTAATCGATACCTCCATGCAGCACGACTTCCACCAGACCCAGCCAGAGGTTGCCGGTCACCAGGTAGACACCGCCACCATGGCCCAGCGAATGCGCGCCCAGCCAGTAGTACCAGGCCGGGAACTCGCTATTGCCCTTCTCGTGCAATTTGCTAGTACGACTCTTGGCCGACGCCATCACGTTTGGTTGCAACATGAAATCGAGGATCGCGTGTACAACCAATAACTGGAAGATTAGCTCTGCCGCTTGCAAAAGACTGTCCCCCGCATCAATTTCCCCAAGAATACCAGTTTTTGGGCAATAATTGCGCGGCGGCCGGGCAGAACCTAGTCGTTACGCAGGAAGTCCAGGCACATGCGATTGAACATGGCCTCGTGCTCCACCATCACCCAGTGGCCGCACTCGGAGACCAGCAGCAGGCGCAAACGGGGACAGTGCCTGGCGAAATTCAGAATGCCGCTCTCCGGCATCATGCGCTCATTGCAGCCCCAAAAACCCAGTACCGGGCAGTCCAGTTCCGGCAGACGCTCGACCAACACCGGAATCTGCATGGCAGACATGACCTGGCCATTCATTAATTGCATGACCTGCATGCGCTCGCTGACCAGTTCATCGGTAGCATGGCGCGGGTCGTTCATCAGTCCAAAGGCAAACAAGTCCTTCATCACCTCGTGGGTAACCGGCTCGCCCGAACCATAGACCTGGAACATCTTCTGCATTCCAGGCATCTGCCCATACTCTTCCATAGGGCTGAGGCCGCCGGGCGCCATCAGGATCAGCTTCTGCACCAACTGTGGATGCTCCAGCGCCATACCAATGGCGATGGCACCGCCCAGCGAATTGCCCACCAGGGTGCAGTGCTCAATACCGATATGGTCCAGGGTTTGCCGGGCACATTCGACGAAAAACGACAGCGGGTAATCCACATCGTCAGGCTTGTCCGAGAAACCAAAGCCGACGATATCCAGCACAATGCAGCGAAAGCCCTGCTCTGCGATGACGGGATAATTGCCCTTGAAATTGCTGTGGCCACTGGCGCCGGGTCCTGAGCCGTGCAGCCACACGACAGCGGGGCCCTCTCCCTGGTCGATATAGTGCATGCGATAGCCATTGGCGCAATCCGCGTAGCGGTGCTCCGGTAAAACACCGTTCATTTCCATAAGCTGTCCCGTATTGTGGAGCTGTTAGAGGCCGAAGTCGGCGTTGTCCTGCCCCAGCAAAACGCCTCCCATATTGATGGCGAAGGGAGTCGAGTGGTTGGCCACGTGAGCCTGGCTGGCAAGTATATCCAGGTGATTGGCCAGCACCTCACTGTCATTGCGAATGCCGCTGGACCCGACGGCCTTGAGCATACGCCCGGACAGGTCCACACAGCGATCAGCCACCACCGCTGAGTCGTAGCGGTAACGCACCCGGTCTTCGATGGCGATAGGTTCACCCGCACGGGTGCAATCCATCATCTGGTCAAAGTTGCAGTACATAACCAGCTTCATTTGCTCGATCTCGGACTTCACTTCCGCCGCCAGGCGCTTGGCAAAAGGATCATCACGCATAGGGACAGGGCCGGCCACCCGGGTTCTGGCAACTTCCTCGTAGGCTTCCAACTGACCCTCAAGAGCACCAAGAGAGGCGGTACACACCGCGCGCACAAACACCTGCATAAAGGGCATGCGATACAGCGGCGCCGTGTTAACGGCGTTGCCCGGGTTGTCGCAGTTAAAGCCATCTATCACCTTGTGGGTGCGGTGCTCGGGCACAAATACGTCATCGATTACCACATCGTGGCTACCGGTGCCCTGCAAACCCACGACATCCCAATTATCAAGGATTTCATAATCCGCGATGGGTACCAGGAAGGTGCGGTAGTTCTTCATATCGAAAGGCGCCTCTTCGGTCGGAACCACGGCACCGACAAACACCCATTTGCAGTGCTCGGAACCACTGGAAAAGCTCCAGCGGCCGCTGAGGCGGAAGCCGCCGTCCACCGGCGTCACTTTGCCCACCGGGGCGTATGAGGATGAAATCAGCACGCCGGGATCGTCGCCCCAGACATCTTTCGCGGCCTGGTCGTCAAACAGCGCCAGTTGCCAATTGTGCACCGCCACCACCCCCAGCACCCAGGCCGAGGACATGCAGGTCTTGGCGATTTCCAGGCCCACCGCGTAAAACACCTGCGGATCCATGGCGTAACCGCCGTACTGTTCCGCCTGCAGGATCTTGAAAAAACCTGCCTCGTGGAAATCACGAATGGTCTCGTCGGGAACCTTGCGCTCCGCCTTGCACTGGCTGCGACGCTCGCGCAGCACCGTTTGCAGGGCCCGCGCATTGGCCAGCAATTCTTCGGCTCGCGGTGAACCCATGCCATAGGGATTGGCTGTTGTTACTTGTTGCTGTGCTGTCATTGGGATGTCTCCGACTTACATCAAGGTAGGCGCTTATTACAGCCAGTGTCGGGACCTGACGCATCACCTGTTTGGGCTATATTATTCTTTTGTTTATTTAACAATAAGTTATAGAGTTTAGTTAATGTATTTTTTAATACAAAGGACGCCAATTCACTCGACCACGGCGTCCCCGAAGCGGGTGGGCTCACCGAAAAACTCCCGGTGCGATGGCGGCTGACGGCCGCCACTGTCCTGCACGCCATAGGCTTGCGCCAACTCCGCGCCAATCAACACCTGCCCACTCTTGTCCATTAATTGCGGATCCCGCGCCAGGGCATCGATGATGCGGCCGGTGAACTCGGGTGACTCGGCGGTCGCAGCCAGCTCGCTGTACAGCCCGGGCTGGGCGTCGAACACTGCCTGGGTGCGCTCGGTCAATAACAAGCCCATCCAGATGGACAGCACAGCCACCCCGTGGGGCCTGAAATCATGGGCCATGTCATGGCTCATCTTATCGACGGCCGCCTTGCCCATACCATAGGCTGGGCCGTGCATGTAGATACGGCCGCCGAAGGACGAGGTATTTACTATCAAGCCCTCGCCATTGGCCAGCAGCAGCGGTGCGGCATACCAGCTGGCCACATAGTGGGAGCGCATGCCCACGTCGAGCAGGCAGGTCATGTCCAGCGGCTTGCTCCAGAAAGGACCGCTGTCGGTGATCGCGTCAGGCAAGGCGGTGGCATTATTTACCAGTATATCCAGACGACCCTGCTCTTTACGCACCTGTTCAAACAGCTGTTCAACCTGGCTATCGTCGGCGTGATCGCAAACCACCGGGATACCGACCCCGCCGGCGCTGGACACCGCCGCGGCGGTTGCGAACACAGTGCCGGGCAATTGCGCATCGCCCTCCTGTTGTGTGCGCCCGCTGACATAAACGGTCGCGCCAGTGGCACCCAGCGCCAGCGCTATGCCTTTGCCGGCACCACGGCTGGCGCCTGTTACCACCACTACCCTGTCATTCTGTAAACCCATGACCGCTCCACTCAGTAGACGTTTTGGTCTAGTATCCGCAGTCTGTCCACCATTACACAAGCCCATGCCGCGTTTACTGGTTATTTCACAGCACGCCCAGCGCTTCAAGGCGCTGCTGGAAGCCGCCGGACTACCGCAGCTGGAGGCGCAGTTTTGCCTGGATGCTGAGACGGCAAAGCCCTGGTGTGCGGAGGCTGAAATTCTCTTCGGGGCGCCTGACCGGCTGGCCTCTGTACTACCCCTCTGCCCGCGACTGCACTGGCTGCAATCCAGTTGGGCCGGCGTCAAACCACTACTGGACCAGGGTCGACGGGATTACCAGTTGACCGGGGTTAAAGGCATATTTGGCCCCCTGATGAGCGAGTATGTGCTGGGCTGGCTGCTGGCACTTGAGCGCAATATTCCGGAGCGCTACAGCGCCCGCCAGTGGGACGACCGCAGCGATGGCAGCCTGCGCGGCAAACGGGTCGGCATCATGGGTACCGGCTCAATCGGTCAACATGTGGCGCACAGCTGCCGACACTTCGGGATGAGCACCCGTGGCCTGAATTCCAATGGACGCCCGGTCGACGGCTTCGATGATTGCCTGGCCCAGGCGCAGCGACTGCAGTTCGCGCAGGATCTTGATTACCTCGTCGCACTGTTACCCGAGACAGCGGCTACCGACCAACTGATCGAGGCCAAACTGCTCTCCAGGCTGCGACCCGGGGCGATCCTGGTCAACGGCGGGCGGGCCAACTGTATCGAGCAGTCGGCGCTACTGGACGCCCTCTCCAGCGGCCAGCTGCGACACGCGGTGCTGGATGTACTGCCCCAGGAACCACTGCCTGCAAATGACCCACTGTGGCAAGTCGCAAACCTGTCTATTACCTCACACACGGCGGCACCGACCGGTACCGAGGCCATTGCTGAAATTTTCTGTGACAATTACCGTCGCTACCTTGACGGTGCAGCGCTGCAACACCTGGTCGACTTCGAGCGCGGCTACTAGCCACCCCAGGTCTTGAATATTGCCGTGCCGATAAAGGTACCCAGGGCATAACCCAGCACCCCCACCAGCACACCGGGGGTAACCAGGTTCTTCCAGCCCTTGGTCGCCGCCAGTGCCGGCGCCGTGGTGGCACCGAGGACGGCCGCGTTCGACGCGGTAATAAGCTCTGGCAGGCTCAGCCGAAACAAACTGCCAAATACCAGGATAATGCTGGCATGCACGCTCAGCAGGATGAACACCAGCAGGGTCAACATGGGCGCCAACTCAATCATGGCGACGATATCCGCACCGGCGGCTATGGCGGCAAAAAATACGAATGACAGTCCCACACCGATTTCAAAACTCCCGGCCAGGCGGCTGGCCAGATCGGGGATCAAGGTGGCCAGAACCAGGGTAATGGCGGTGATCAGCACGTAGCGCCAGTCCGGCGCCTGCAGCCAACTGGCCAGGCCATCGCTGAGGGCGACAATCAGCATTGCGGTTGCCAGGCCCAGGGTCAGGGACATGGCGCTGACCTCGGCCTTGTCTGTTTCAATTGCCGGTCCGCTGCTGTGATCGTGATCCGGGAAGCGCCGCGCCAGCCATGCCCAGCCCGGCAACAGCGCGAGAAAGCCGAGATACACAGCGCTGAACAGGTTGTCCGCTGCTGTCGCCGCGGAAAAGAATGAGGCGTCGGCCTGTAGACCAGTGATTTCACCCAGTGCAGCATAATTTACCGAGCCACCGATATAGGTGGAGGCAAACAAGCCGGCGATGGCCGCCTCGCGCTGGGCGGGGGCAATGTCAGCGCCCGCCGCCAACCCACCCAGGTCCAGCATCAGCACGGCCAGGGTCACCCCCGCCACCGTGCCCACGGTAGCCAGCAGAAAGGCCAGGGTTGTACGGGTAGTTTCAAACAGGATCTTGCGCAGGTCAGCCTGGAACAGGAACAGCGGTATCAGCACCGGCACCAGGTACTTGAACACAAAGCTATAGGCATCCGCATTGTGCGGAATGATACCGAGGTTGGCCGCGAGGATGGCACCGAGGATGGCCAGAACAGCACCGGTGAGATGGGAGCCGATGCGGGTGCGCTCACCAAGAAAGCCAAGGCCCGCGATTACAAAAAGCGCCGCCATCACGGCACCGTTATTGTCTGCTGCGATCAGCGACATCCCCTGTCTCCCACTGTGTTTTGGGGCACGCCTATCGCGACCCGGATCACTGGTTTCAGGCTACCAGCAGCTGTTGTTCGTTGACGTAGGCCAGGGTTTCATCCAGCGCCAGGCCCAGCTTGTCGACCAACTCGTCGATTTGCGCCTCGTTGATAATCAGCGGTGGGCACAGGGCAACGCAGTTGCCCCCCATGGCTCGCACCAGTAAGCCGTGCTTCTCACAGGCCTTCTGGCAGAAACCACCCACCGCATTATCGGCAAAGGCCTGGCGGCTGTCTTTGTTGGCAACCAGTTCCAGCGCCGCAATCAAGCCCATGCCCCGCACCTCGCCCACCAGCGCATGGCCGGCAAAGGCCTGCAGCCGCGACTGCAGATAGGCGCCGACATCAGCGGCGTGGTCGAACAACTTGTCGCGCAGATAGATATCAATGACCTTGGAGGCCACCGCACAGGCCACCGGGTGACCACTGTAGGTATAGCCATGCCCAAAGACTCCCGCCGCGGCGCTGGGTTCAACCATGGCCTGGTACATGTCCCCGGTAACCACCGCGGCACTGAGTGGCATGTAAGCGGAAGACAAGCCCTTGGCCAGGGACATCATCTGCGGCTGAATATTGCAGCTGGTGGAGCCGAAATCAGCGCCGGTGCGGCCAAAGCCGGTAATGACCTCGTCGGCCCACATAAAGATGTCGTATTTGCTCAATACCGCCTGGATTTTCTCGAAATAGTCCGCCGGCGGCACCACCACCCCGCCGGCCCCGTTTATCGGCTCGGCGATAAACGCGGCAATCGTGTCCGGGCCCTCGGCCAGGATCAGCTCCTCCAGCTCAGCAGCGCGTCGACTGGAAAATTCCGCTTCGCTCTCGCCGGGTAAGCCATCACGGTAAAAATGAGGTGAACCGGTGCGCAGCACACCCAGCGCCTGGAAGGGCAAATCGAAATGCGCGTGATTCACCGGCAGGCCGGTCAGTGACGCTGCGGCTATGGTGACACCGTGATAAGCGCGCTCCCGGGAGATGATCTTGTACTTCTGTGGCTTGCCGATGGCATTGAAATAATAGCGCAGTAATTTAATCTGGCTGTCATTGGCGTCGGAGCCAGAATTGCCAAAGAACACCTGGGCCTGGTCTACCGGCACCATGGCCGCCAACTTGTCCGCCAGCTCCATGGCCGCCGGGTGGGTTTTGCCGCCAAACATATGGCTGTATGCCAGCGTGCGCATCTGCTCCGCGGCGGTCTCCACAACTTCTTCATTGCCGTAACCCAGGGCCGTGCACCACAGGCCCGACATGCCCTCGAGGTATTGCTTGCCCTGGTTGTCGTACACGTATATACCCTCGCCGCGCTCAATGACCAGCTGCTCGATTGCGGTGAGGTTGGTAGTGGGATAGATCAAATGGCTCATGAAGAGACTCCCCCGCATACGGGTGTTGGCTGGACGGACGGCTTTGGATAATAGCAGAATATTTACGCGCAGCCGGGGTCGGAACAATCCCCAATATCAGTTACCCGATCAGCGCTCCAGCGGCTCTGACAGACCTTCGGCGGCCTGCTGCAGGTCAGCCAGAATTTCCGCTAACAGATCCCGGTGTTCGCTGCTGATCGCCGCCAGTAATTGCGATTCGTAGGCCCGGGCCAGGGGGATTATTTTGCCGTAGATCGCTTCGCCTTCAGCACTGAGCCGCAATTCAGAGCGACGTCGGTCGGCATCGGCGGTATTTTTCAGCAACAAGCCCCGCTGCAGCAGGCGCGAGACACCGCGACTGACCGCGACCTTGTCCATTTGTGTCCATTCCACCAGGTCCTGGGCGGAACTGCCGGGGAAGCGCGCCAATACCGCCATCACACGCCAGTCCGGTATCGACAGGTCAAAACGGCCCCGGTAGCCATCGGCAATAGCATTGCTGACAGTATTGGAGAGTATGGAGAGCCGATAGGGCAGAAACTCTTCCAGCTTGATGACTTCGCTCGCGGACACAATGGTCTCCCTGGAGGCAGCGTCGGCGCGGGACCCCCTGCCCCGCACTGTTGCTGCAAATGCTAACAGTTTCAGTTGTAACTTTTATAGTTTCATGTGAAACTAATTGCTTTGCAAGCTTTGTTGGAGACAAGCGCATGACCGACCTGTTCGACAACCCAATGGGAACCGATGGATTTGAATTTGTAGAGTACGCCGCTCCGGAACCGGAACTGCTGCGCGCCCTGTTTGAGCAGATGGGTTTTGTTTGCGTTGCACGCCACCGCAGCAAGGATGTGACCCTGCACAAGCAAGGTGACGTCAACTTTATTATCAACGCCGAACCCGACAGCTTCGCCCAGCAATTTGCCCGCGACCACGGCCCCTGTGCCTGCGCTATGGCCTTTCGGGTCAAGGATGCTGCGGCGGCCTTCAAGAGTGCCGTCGAACAGGGTGCCACCCCGGTACAAAGCCCGGTCGGCCCGATGGAATTGAACATTCCGGCTATCGAAGGTATCGGTGGATCGCGTATTTACCTGGTGGATCGTTACGGCGACAGCACCATCTACGATGTGGACTTTGTACCCACCGGCACCCCGGCCTCTGAACAAGCAGGCCTGACCTATATCGACCACCTGACCCACAATGTACAACGCGGCAACATGGATTTGTGGGCCGGCTTTTACGAGAAGCTCTTCAATTTTCGCGAGATCCGCTTCTTTGACATTGAGGGCCAGCACACCGGCTTGCTCAGCCGCGCCATGACCAGCCCCTGTGGCAAGATTCGCATTCCCATTAATGAGTCAGCAGACGACAAGTCCCAGATCGCCGAGTACCTCAACGAGTACGGCGGCGAAGGCATCCAGCATATAGCACTCGGCACCAATGATATTTACCAGACGGTGCGCACCATGCTGGCCAAGGAGGTGGTCTTCCAGGACACGCCGGAGACCTACTATGAAGCCCTGAATGATCGCGTACCCGGTCACGGCGAGGACCTGGAGCAGCTCAAGGAATTGAGCGTACTGCTCGATGGCGCCCCCACCGAGGGCCAGGGCCTGTTGCTGCAGATCTTCACCCAGAACGTGATTGGCCCAATCTTCTTCGAGATTATCCAGCGCAAGGGCAACGAAGGTTTTGGCGAGGGCAACTTCCAGGCCCTGTTCGAATCCATCGAACTGGACCAGATACGCCGCGGTGTAATCTAGACCGGATCAGCCGCCGGAATCCCCAGCGGGGTGTATACTCACCCCGATCTATCTATAGGTCTGGCTATTCATGGCAGTGCGCCGCTGTTTATTGCTGTTCTTACTCTTGACCCCCGGCCTGGCATTCAGCGATGCACAGCCACGCGCCGCCTTTGATAAGCATTCGCCACAGAATCTACGTGCAGTCGGCAAGTTAATTGTGCCCGGGCACCGCCTGGTTGCGGGTGAGCGGCTCGCCCACCAGCAAGACTGCAGCGCCAGCCTGATCGGCCCCAGCACCATCCTTACCGCCTGGCATTGCCTGGAATACTATCGTGACCTCAGTCGCGACCCACAATTCACCCTGGCTAACCTGCCTGGCCAGCCGGCAATTTCCGCCTATCGCCTGGCCGATGGTGGCGGCATGCAGGCCGACTGGGCGCTACTGCGCCTGCACAGCCCTGTTCGCGGCGTGCCGCCCCTGCCAGTGAGCGCGGCGGGCACTATCGATACCGGGGAGGGTCTACTGTTAGCCGGCTATGCCGCTGATGAAGCAATCGGCCGGGGTGGTGAGGTATTGAGCTGGCAGGCCCACTGCCTTTTAACCGAGCCCCGACCGGGCCAACTGGCTAGCGACTGTGTGACCTACAAGGGCGCTTCCGGAGGGCCAGTCATGACGGCCCAGGGTATTGTGGGTGTAATTTCCAGTGGCGACGGCAGCTCCAGTACCTACTTTGTGCCCAGCACTCGCTTCCTCAGCGCCGTTCGCCTTTATCGGCGTTAAGCGAGGGTTTGTCGGCGGCTCGCCGCTCCATTTCCTGGCGCATCCGTTCTTCAACGCTGGCCAGGGTTTCATCCACCGTGTAATGACCGTGCTCACTGTGCTCATCGAACAGGTTGATGAGCCGGTCTGAGCGCTGGCCCAGTTGCATCAGGCGCAGGTAGAGGCTCTCTTCCAGCAGAGGCTTGCGTATCACATCGACGATAAATACCACGATGCTGACCGGGCTCAGGGCCAGGTCGCGGATGGCGTCCAGTGCCAGTTTGACCTGGAATACCAGCAAATGACGCAGGGCCCGACTGGTCGACACCTGCTCCACGCGCTTGTTAGCCTGTCCAAAAAGCTTCATATCGACCTCCCACCCATTCCATTTGCTGCTCTACAGATCCCATGTTTAGTAGTCCACAGAGCACAAATTGTGAATATTCACAGTATGTGTCCAGCCAAGTATTGGATAAGCTTGCCCCACAGCAATGTAACACCCATTAACAGTTGTCACTAAAAACAACCCAAGCACACTACGGTAGGTATAGAAATGTCATTAAAACAAAAGCTTATGCCCGCAGCAATTAGCCCTATTGCAATGGCGGTAGCACTCTCAAGCGGCGCCCTGGTGAGCACTGCCACCCAGGCCCAGGACGCCCCCGCTCGGGGCAGCGCGAAACTACTTGAAGAAGTCGTGGTTACTGCCCGCAAGCGTGAAGAAGGCATGCAGGAAGTGCCCTTGTCCGTCACCGCTTATAACTCCGACCAACTCGACGTTCTCAAGGTACGCGACCTGACCAATCTGGGCGTGGGTATGCCCAACGTCTCGCTGGAAGATATCGGCACCACCCGAGGTACCGCCAACTTCTCTATTCGCGGCCTCGGCATCAACAGCTCTATTCCCTCTATCGACCCGGCGGTTGGCGTGTTCGTCAACGGCGTCTACATGGGCCTGAACAACGGCATCATCTTCGATATGTTTGACCTGGCCAGCGTGGAAGTTTTGCGCGGCCCACAGGGAACCCTGTTTGGTCGCAACGTGACCGGTGGTGCAGTATTGCTGAACACCAAGAAGCCCGGTGACGAACTGGAAGCCACCGCCAGGTATGCAGTCGACACCGGCGATGAAGGCGGTATCAACAGCTATTACATGGGCGCTGTTGGCGGCCCGATTACCGATGACCTGGGTGCCCGGGTGGTGCTCTACTACAACGACGACGACGGCAAGTTCGAAAACGAATTCAACGGCAATGATTTCGGCGAGATCGAGCAGAAGATGGCCCGCGGCACCGTTGTGTGGACGCCCACCGACGCTACCGAGTTGGTAGTGCGCTATGAGTACAGTGATATTGACGGCGACGGCCCTGCCTCACAGACCCACACCAATGGTTCCGGTGTGCCTGGGAATTTCGCCAACTTTGATCGCGACGACACCAAGTTTTCAATCGACGAAGAAGGCTTCCAGGAATCCACAACCAAGTTCTTCACCGCCGAGCTTAACTGGGACATTGATTTCGGCGATGGCACCATCACCAACATCTTCGGCTACCGGGATTATGACGGTAAGTCGGTGAGTGACATCGACGCCCAACCGGTGTGGCTGTTCCACGCCCCCGCCTGGCTGGAAGCCGAACAGTACAGCAATGAGCTGCGCTACAACGGTGTCTTTGCCGGGAAGGCCAACGTCACGGTCGGTGGCCTCTACCTGACCAATGACATCGATTACCACGAGCGTCGCAACCTGCTGGGTATTGCCACAGGCGGTGTGGCCCCGGCTGCACAGTTTGACGGTGGCGGCGAGTACAATGTGGACACTTACAGCCTGTTCGCCCAGGTCGACTACGACCTGACCGACCAGTGGACCCTGACCGCGGGCGTGAACTACAGCTATGAGGAGAAGGATGCCAAAATCGCCTCCATCAGCGCCAACATCAACCAGTCCTGTAATATTGTTACCCACAACCCCATGCCCTGCCCCTTCGACTTCAAGGACGATGATGACTGGGACAACGTGGCACCCAAGCTGGGCGCCACCTACCACATCGATGACACAAGCAGCGTCTATGCACACTGGACCCGCGGCTACCGTTCAGGCGGCTACAACCTGCGGAACACGTCCTTTAACCCGGCGGACACCCCCGGGCCCTTCGATGAGGAAGAGGTCAACAACTACGAAATCGGCTATAAATCCACGCACGACTGGGGTCGCCTGAATGCCGCGGTTTTCTACAACGAAATCGACGACATGCAGCGTGAACTGAACCTGCCCAGCCAGGGTGCCGGCGTGATTCAGCTGGTCCGTAACACGGCGGACGCCACCATCAGCGGCATTGAGGTCGACGGTACCTTCAGCCTGACCGACAATCTGCTGATGATAGCCGCAGTCGGTTACATCGACTCCGACTACGACAGCGTCCGGGAAGACCTCAACGGCGACGGTGTTGTGGATGGCCAGGATGAAAACCTGGATATCCCCCGCTCACCGGAGTGGACCTACAGCCTTGGTTTGAACTATGACATGGACATCGGCAGCTGGGGCTATGTGGTCTCGCGTATCAGCTATTCTTACCGCGACGACATGGCCTTTACCGACAGCAACCTTGGCTATATCGATGAAGCCGAGATCCTCGATGCCGGCCTCGACTTTAACTCCAACGACGGCAAGTGGGTATTCTCTATCTACGGCCGCAACCTGCTGGACAACAACTGGCACGGTGGCGATACCCAGCTGCCGGATGACATCGGCGGTGTACCCACCGGTGGCACATTCTCGCCGCTGACACCGGGAATTCGTTACGGTGCGGAAGTCACTTACAACTTCTTTTAAGTTGTAAACAGAAACAATAAAAAGCCCCGGTGTTATGCACCGGGGCTTTTTTTATGCTCGCAGCATTTCAGGGCAGCATCGATGCTAGTACCACTGTCCTGCCGGCTGGCTTACAAAGTCTTCCTGGCGTAACTCTATCACCGTGGGGCGGTCGAGCTGCTGGGCATCGACCAGAGCCTGCGCCAACTGCGGCAAATCGTCGACCCGCAGGGCGTGACAGCCCAGGCCCTCGGCGCTCTTAAGCAGGTCAGGGGTAAAGATATCGACCCCGGTGGGTTCTACCGCCGCCGCCAACATACCCTGCTTGATTTCCCGGTAACCCTCGTTATTCCAGATCAAGACTACCACCGGCAAACCGGCTTCGACCCCGGCGGCAAGTTCGGTATAGGTAAACTGGGCAGAGCCATCTCCGATCAGGGCAAGCACAGGCAATCCGGGTTGTGCCAGCTTTGCGCCCATGGCGGCGGGAATGGCATAACCCAGGGTGCCGCCACCGGTGGCGGAATGAAAATAGCGCCGCGGTAGCTCACTCTCATATTGCCAGACCGCGTAATAGGTCGGCAGGGTTGAGTCGCCCACCAACAGCAAGTCCGGCAAGGCTTCGTGAATACTATCGAACAGGGCCTGGAATTCGCCGTGGTAGTGAGTCTCTGCGCGTATCTGCTCGCGCAGGGCCTGGCAGCGCCCGGCGCCATCCGCTTGCCTGCGCGCTTGCAACTGTGACTGCAGGGCCTGCAGGAATAACAGGCTATCGGCCACTACAGCCAGGGCCGGCGATTGATTACGCGTCAACTGCCGGGCATCGACATCGACCCGAATCAACTCGCCGCCCAGCTCCAGCTCACCAAGGAACAACATATCGTAATCGGTTTCACCAAATTCAGTACCCAGCGCCAGCACTACATCAGCCTCCTGCAAGGCAGCGCGAATACAGCCCAGGGAAGGACTGCCACCCACCGCCAATGGATGCGACGCCGGCAAGACACCCTTGCCGTTGACGGTATTCAATACCGGCGCACTGAGCGACTCCGCAACAGCCCTTAACTCTTCACTGGCGTCTACTGCACCTCCGCCGACGATAATCAGCGGCCGCTGGGCAGACTGTAGTTTGGCCGCAGCTTGCTCGACCGCAACAGGGTCTGGCCCGGGGCGGGAGGGACGCGCCCAGGGTCGTGCCGAAACGTGATCCGCACTGGCGGTAATAACATCCAGCGGCAACTCAATATGCACAGGGCCCGGTCGTTCGCTGTCGAATACCGCAAAGGCCCGCGCCAGCAGCTTGGGCAGTTCATCGGGCCGCATCAGGGTGTGACTGAAACGACTGAGCTGACTGGCCAGGCCGCGTTGATCCGGCATTTCGTGCAGGCGACCCTCACCCATGCCCAGGTCCTGGCGTGCCGCCACCGCGGTGATCACCAACATCGGCACAGAATCAGCCAGTGCCTGCAACATCGCGGTACTGGCGTTGGTCAGGCCCGGACCGGAAATCAGGAAACAGACGCCGGGCTTGCCACTGGCCCGGGCATAACCGTCAGCCATAAAGGCTGCACCCTGTTCATGCCTGGGGCTGATATGACGTATGCCTGAATTGGCCAGCCCGCGGTATAGCTGCACGGTATGATTGCCGGGAATGCCAAACACGGTATCAACGTCATACTCCCCCAGTAGTTCTACCAGTTTTTCTCCGCAGCTAGTCATACCACCTCCTTCTCTTCAGGGTGCAACACAGAGCCCACCGGCGTCGCCGGTGCCTGCATGGTCGAATGGGTTTTGTATTCCTGCGGCAATGCGGGTACGAATATAACGCGCAGAATGCTGATCACGGCCATCAGCAGCAGCACCGCCGCCAGCATCGGGAAGAAGGTGTACAGTCCGAAAGTGCCGATACCAAAAGCAACCATCAAAGGGCCGCTGATGGACACCCAGCCCGACAACATCACGATCGTGCCGCTGGCGGGCACTATTTCAGCGGGGCGAAGGTGGTCATGGGTCAGTGCCACAATCAGCGAATACTGGGACAGGCAGAAACCGCCGAACAGGAACACGTAAGCGTACATTTCCCAACCGGCCTCGGTTTCTCCCGCAGCGAACAGTGCCGCTACCACAGCAAATATACTGGCAAAGCCCATGACCCAGCGCCGATCAACGAGATCCGACAACTTACCCAGCGGCCACTGCAGGACCATGCCACCGGCCATCATGGAACCCATGAACCAGGCCACCTCCTCCACCGTCATACCGAGCTTGGCCGCGTACACCGCGCCCATGCCAAACACGACGCTGGTACACCACTGCACCAGCACTATGCCAATCACCCCCATGGGCGCCCTGCGCCACAGGTGGGCCACACTGACGCGCACGGTCTCTTCCAGCTCCGGCGCCGGCAGTACCGTCATTAAAATGGGGATCGCGGCGAAACTGACCATGATTGAAATCAGGATAAACAGGGTGAAACCCGCGGGATCGGCCAGGTTCAACATAAACTGTCCGGCCGTGGTGCCGGCCAGCAGGATAACCATGTAAATAGAAAGCAGCTGGCCACGGTTGCGGTTGTCTGCGGCCTGGTTTAGCCAGCTCTCGGCAACCACATAGATCGAGGAGAAGGCAAAGCCGGTCAGCAAGCGCATGGCGGCCCAGGTCCAGGGCTCCACGAAACTGGCATGCACCAGTATGGTAATCGACGCCAACGCGGTCACCGCGCCAAAGGTACGGATATGCCCAACCTGGTGAATCAGCTTGGGTGCCAGCATTGAACCGGCCAGGAAACCGGCAAAATAGGCCGACATGACCAGGCCAATCAGACCGTCATCAAAACCTTCCAGCTCAGCGCGAAAACCCAACAGGCTGGCCTGCACACCCACTGCCAGGCCAATCAGCGACAGGCCAAGGAACAGGGGCCAGAGATTGACTACGGTACGTACCGGCATTGAATCAGGTCCATGAAATGAGGGCACAGGGTAATACCTGCGCCCCGCCACTACCACTGCCGAAAATCAGGTAGTAATCGGTATCTGGCTAAATCCCGTCACCGCTGTCCGGGTGCGGCTCTTGCATGGGCTTTTCCTGCCGAGCCGGCGGTTGTGCACCCAGGTGTTGCTGCTGGCGCGCGGCGGCCAGCTCTATCTGCTTCTGGCGCTCGGCAAAACGGCCTTTCTGCTCAGCTGTGAGCTTGTCGTAGCAGCCGGGACAGCAAACACCTTTCTGGTACTGTGGCGACTGCTTGTCCGCTTCAGTGATGGGATGGCGACAGCCGTGACACTGATCGTAGTGGCCCTTCTCCAGGCTGTGATCCACCGATACCCGGTTATCGAATACGAAACACTCACCCTGCCAGCTGCTCTCCTCGGCCGGCACCTCCTCCAGGTATTTGAGGATGCCACCCTGCAGGTGATAAACCTCTTCAAACCCTTCCTTGAGCATAAAGGCCGAGGCCTTTTCACAGCGAATGCCGCCGGTGCAAAACATGGCTACCTTGCGCTGTTTGGCCGGGTCGTAGTGTTTGCGCACATACTCGGGAAATTCACGAAATGTTGTCGTGTGCGGGTCAACCGCTCCCTTGAAGGTGCCGATGCCCACTTCGTAATCGTTGCGGGTATCAATCAGCACTACCTCGGGGTCATTGATCAGGGCGTTCCAGTCGGCGGGCTTGACGTAGCTGCCCACCCGTTCATTGGGGTCGACTCCGGGGACACCCATGGTGACGATCTCTTTTTTGAGTTTTACCTTCATACGATAGAAGGGAATGTGGTCGTCGTAAGACTCCTTGTGTTCCAGGTCCGCCAGTCGCGGGTCACTGCGCAGGTAGGCCAGCACCCGGTCAATGCCGGCCCGGCTGCCGGCGATAGTGCCATTAATACCCTCTTGCGCCAGCAGTAGCGTACCGCGGATTCCAGCCTGCAGGCATTCATCCAGCAGCGGCTCGCGTAGTTCGTGGTAGTCGTTCAAAGTGACGAACTTGTAAAGTGCGGCAACCACACACTCCGTCTGCTTTTCGCTAACAGCTCCGCTCATCACCTGCTATTCCTGTTCGGCCTTGCTACCACCCAGGCAGGCCGGTGAATCTGGCGCTGCGGCCTGGCGCTGGGCCCACTCCTCCGGGGAATAGGTATGCAGGGCCAAGGCATGAACCGGCCCGGCAAGCTCCTCTGCCAGCAATTTATATACAGACTGGTGCCTAGCAACCTGGCGCTGACCGGTAAAGCCCGCGGCCACGATGACCAGCTTGAAGTGGGTCTCGGAGTTCGGCGGCACATTGTGCTGATTGCTCTCATTGAGCACTTCGAGATGCGATGGCGTCAGCGCGTTGACCAGTTTTTGCTCTATAGATGGCTGAATATTCATGGCGCGCGATTATACGGCATCACTTTCGACCTGCCCATGTGCCAGCTCAAGTTTCAGTGCTGTTTTGCGGCTTGTTGGCAGCGCGATATTCGCCCGGCGTGAGGCCTGTCCATTTCTTGAATGAACGGTGAAAAGCGCTGGGGTCAGTAAAGCCCAACTGCATGGCGACGGCGTTGATCGACAGCTCCTGGCGACCCAGGTATTCCCTCGCCGCCTCGCCGCGACACTGGTCTTTTAACTGTTGGAAGCTAGCTCCCTCCCGCTTGAGGCGCCGGCGCAGGGTTGGCGCTGACATGTGCAGGGCCCGGCTGATCGTCTCAAAGCTGGGAAAGCCCTGGCTGAAGTCATAGCCAATCATCGCCCTGACCTGGGTCACAAGACTGTCTTCATGCTGCTCCCGGGTCATGGTCAGGAGTTGGTAGGGCGCCGTGCGCAGGAATTCACGCAGTGATTGTTCGGTATGTACCAGCGGTAATTTCAGGTACTCACTGTCGAAGTACAGCAGGTTGGCCGGCTGATTGAAGTAGAGCGGGCAAGCGAACAGTTTTTCATACTTCTCGATATTGGCCGGCGCATCGCCGACAAAATCGACTCGCTCCAGCTCTATGGGGCGACCGGTTAACCAGCCGAAAAATCGATGCCAGATTGACAGCCCATAGGCGTCTACAGCATCGACCCGGTGTTCACCGTGGCTGCCCATATCACGGTAGCCCATATCACGGTAACCAATGCGGGCATGCTGTTGACTGAAGTTGGCGTACAGCTGTGCCTGCTCATCAAAGAAGGTGCGATAGAATTCGGTGGCGCGACGAATCGCCTTACCCAGGCTGGAACAGGAAATAATGCAATAACACATCATGCGGAAAGCGCCGGGGGAGACCACGTCTCCGGGATGCAAACCAAAGGTTTCATCCTGCAGCAGGCTCAGCGTCTGTTGGTAAATCCGCGTGTACTGCATGGCGGAAATCTCAGGGCGCCAATCAGCGCTGTCACTGTCCAGCGGGTCAAACTCCAGGCCCGCATTGCGCAGGACTGCGGAAAAGTCGTAGCCCTGCTCCCCCACCATGCGCAGCAGGGAGGCGGCAAACTGGGTCGGCACCCGGTCAGATTTCATAAAGCGTTCATAACAGTACTCATGGCGCCGAATGTTAGGCCAACTTTAGCTAATTCCATAGTACTTCAGCCTGTTTTATACTGGGGCGCATGAGCCAGAGCTATGATATTTTTTTCGCCGCCCAACTGGTAGAAGGTTTCGAAGAAGCCACGGTGCGCGACAACCTCGGCAAGCTGTTCAAAGCGAACGCTGAAACCCTGGACAAATTGTTCTCCGGCAAGCCGCAGATGATCAAGCGTGGCGTCGATAAACAGGCTGCCATCAAGTACAAGGCCGCACTGCAAAAAGCAGGCGCTGTAGCCCTGATACGCGCCAACACCCCAGCCGAGACTCCCAAACCGCAGCCCGCGGCCGAGGACGATCTGCCCTCAAGCGCGGCTATTAGTAACGCAGCAGCGCCCAAACCCACTGCGACTCCCGCCCCGGCGGATGAGCCGGCAGAAGAAGCGCCCGCCCCGGGCAGTATGGCAGAACGTATTGCCGCACTGGCTGCAGAACCCAGTAGCGGCACCTTTGATGAGTCACTGACGCTTGCACCCGCGGGCACCGAGGTATTGCGGGAAGACGAGCGTGAGGTCTTCGAAGAGCTGGACATCGACACCAGCGCCATTCATATCGATACCGAATACAGCGGTGAAGGCATCGCCCCACAGGAACCGGCGCCACCGGCTCCGGATACCGAACACCTGAGCATGGGCGAAGTCGGTGAGGATATTCCCCACCTGGAGGAAAGCGTGGAAGCGCTGGATCCAGACACCAGCCACCTGAGCATGGGCGAGGTCGGTGAGGACATACCCCACCTTGAGGAAGTCGTGGAACCCGTCAACCCCGACATCAGCAATCTCGACCTGGCGCCGGAAGGCAGCGACGTACTGGAAGAGCAGTACCGCAAGCATGAGGACGCTGAAGCGCCCAACACCGATCACATCAGCCTGGAAAACTAACCTCTACCCGCAGCCCGGGATTGTTGTCCCCCAGCTTGATCGTACCCCGATGCAGGGCCACAACAGCCTGCACCAGGCTCAGGCCCAGGCCATTGCCAGGATGTTCACTGCGACTGGACTCCAGGCGGAAAAATCGCTGGAAAACGTTCTCCCGGTCAGCCTCCGGAATACCGGGACCAGTATCGGCTACCGATAGCAGCAAACCCTTATCTCCCTCGGCAGCCAGGATTACATTGATGCTACCGCCGACCGGGGTATATTTCACCGCGTTATCCAGCAAATTCGCCAGCATCTGGAAAACCAGGTCGCGATCACCGTCATAGTCGCTGGAGTCATCGCTCCAGCTATGCAGTTCAATCTGCTTCTCCTGCGCCAGCGGTTCATACAACTCCACCACATCCTGCACCAGCGCTCCCAGGTCCAGTTGGGAGAAATTCGATATGCGGTTACCCGCCTCCAATTGTGCGATTCGCAACAGGGCATTGAAGGTGGCGAGAATGCCATCGCACTCCTCGATAATTGCCTCCACCTTCTCGGTCTCGCCCGGCCGCGTGTCCTGCTGTAACTGGCTCAGTTTGTTGCGGATGCGAGTCAGTGGCGTGCGCAAATCGTGGGCAATATTGTCAGACACGGTGCGCACCCCCTGCATCAACGACTGGGTCTGGTCGAGCATGTTATTGAAATTCTCAATCAGCAGGCGCACGTTGCCGACCGCATCACCCAGGGGGATTCGCTGGGACAAGTCTCCATGCACGATATCGCTGATACCCTCGTTGATGCCTTCGATCCGGCGCAAGGTGCCGGCGGCGGCAAAGAAACCGCCGATGATGCCCAGCAGTACGGTGGCAACCATGGTGCGCAGCAGGGTGCGGAACACCAATTGCAAGGCCTCAACCGCATCGCTATAACGCAGGGCCGCCAGCATGTGCGTACCGTCCGACAAGGTTTCCGGGCGCGCCAGCAGCTCTAGTTCGCGCTCACCCCGGCCAAAGTCGGTAACATCGAGACCAAAGGACGCCCAACCGTCGCCAACCTCGCGGTAATCCGGCCACTCCTCCAGCGAGCCGGCGATCCTTCCAAAGTCAGCGTCGGTCAACAGGTAGTGAAAGCGCCAGCCACCATCCAGTTCACGCTGATCGCTGACATACTGCTCTACACCCTCTACACCCTGCCCCTCGTAGATCAAGGTGAGGGTATCCAGCTCATCAACAACAGACTCCTGTAGTTCCTGAAAATAGGTATAAGTGAAAGCGCCGTAAATCAGCGCCATGACCAGGAATACAGCTGCGCTCAGGACCAGCACATATACCAGCATAAAACGGAAGGTAACGCTGGTGAGGATATTGCGAAAATTCATGACGCGGGGCCAGCCTCCGTCGGTGGACCCAGTTGGTAGCCGGCACCGCGTACAGTTGCCAACAAGGGCTCATCGAAGTCCTTGTCGATCTTCTGCCGCAGGCGACTGATATGCACATCAATGACGTTGGTCTGGGGGTCGAAATGGTAGCCCCATACATGCTCCAGCAGCATGGCCCGGGTTACCACCTGCCCACCGTGTCGCATCATGAACTCCAGCAACTTGTATTCACGCGGCTGCAATTGAATACGCTGCTCGCCGCGAAAGACCTCCTGTCGCAGCAGGTCCATATGCAGGTCGGCAACCTCCAGGCTGGTCTTCGCTGATTCCCCAACATGGCGCCGTGCCAACACCTCCAGTCGCGCCTGCAATTCGGCAAAAGAAAAGGGCTTGCCGAGATAGTCATCGGCCCCGGCATGTAAACCCTTGACTCGATCATCGACCTCGCCCAGGGCACTGAGCACCAGTATCGGCGTATTGTTACCACCCTGGCGCAGGGCAGCCACCAGGGACAGGCCATCGAGGCCTGGCAGCATACGATCCAGCACCATCACGTCGAATTGATTCGCCCCTGCCATCTTCAGGCCGTCCTCACCATTATCCGCCCAGGTGACTTCCGCGCCTGCGCTGATCAGGCCGTCGCGGATATACTCCGCAACACTGCGATCATCTTCTACCAGTAATACTCTCATGGCGGGAAATGTATCACGCTGCGATGCTAGAATCCTCCAGACCATCATCGATTACTCAAGAGCCCATGGAAAAGCAAAACCGCCCCGGCCTGCTGCGTCGCCTGGCTGCCATCGTCTACGACACCTGCCTGGTGTTGCCACTGGTGATGCTGGTGATCGCCCTGGCAACCGGCCTACAAATCGCAATAACCGGCGAGCAAGGCGAACTGGATTACAGTGCCACCCTGCACCCACTCATTGTGCAGTTGCTGGCCCTGTGCAGCGTAAGCCTGTTTTTTGGCTACTTCTGGCGTCTCAAGGGTCAGACCCTGGGCATGCAGGCCTGGAGAATCAAACTGCGGGTAATTGATGGCAGCGAACTGTCCTATTGGCAGGTGTTGTTGCGCTGCCTGGGGGCAGCGCTGTCACTAGCCGCCGCAGGCGCCGGCTACTGGTGGTGCCTGTTCGATCGCAACGGCCGCTGCTGGCATGATTATTTATCGGGCACGGAGCTGGAGCTATTGCCGAAACGCGCCTAGACTCGCCCGCAGCGAGCTTTCGTCATACACTTAGGCCACGCTTCAAACTCGCACTCTCATTGAGCAGGATTCAGCATGGATATTAAAGCCACAAGTATCGCCAATGCCGGCAGCCACAAAAGTGCCTGCGCGGTTGTTCCCGTATTCACCCGCAAGCGCCTGAGCAAGGCGGCCCAGCAACTGGACAAGGCCACTGCCGGCCTGGTCACCGCCGCGCTCAAAAGCGGTGAAATACAGGGCAACCCCGGCGAGAGCCTGATGCTGCACACGGGCAAGGACAAGGGCGCCAGCCGCATCCTGTTACTGGGTGCAGGCAACCCGGGCAAGCTGGACGCCGTCTCAGCGCGCAAACTGGTTGCCGCCCTGGTCTTGTCCCTGAAGAGCAGTAAGGCAAAGGATGCCGTGGTACACATCGAGGAACTGGCCAGCGATCAGGTCTCACTGACTGAGCTGTGCCGCAAACTGTCACGGGCAGCCGTCTACGCGAGCTACAGTTACAGCGAAACCGTCAGCAAGCCCAAGCCGGGGCTGGGCCTGAACAAACTGGTGGTCAATGGCGGCAGCAAGCTGAAAACCACGGCCGCCAATGCCGCCCTGCGCCAGGGCCAACACATGGGCGCCGGTGTCAACGTGGCGCGCGAACTGGCCAACCTGCCCGGCAATATCTGCACCCCCACCTACCTCGCCAGGCAGGCTAAAAAGCTGGCATCTGACAACAGCAAGTTGACCACACGCATACTGGAAGAGAAGCAAATGCGTGAGCTGGGCATGGGTTCACTGCTCTCAGTCGGCAACGGTAGCGCCGAGAAATCCAAGCTTATTGTCATGCAATACAAGGGAGCAGCCGCAGCGGCCAAACCCTATGTACTGGTTGGCAAGGGTATTACCTTTGACAGTGGCGGCATCAGTCTCAAGCCCGGCGCCAAGATGGACGAAATGAAATTTGATATGGGTGGCGCCGCCAGCGTATTTGGCACCATGCATACCTTGCTGGCGATGAAACTGCCGATTAACGTGGTCGCCATCGTCGCCGCGGCGGAAAATATGCCAAGTGGCACCGCTACCAAGCCCGGTGACGTGGTCACCAGCATGTCGGGCCAGACCATTGAAGTACTGAATACCGATGCCGAAGGGCGCCTGGTACTGTGCGATGCCCTCACCTATGCCGAACGTTTCAAGCCCGCCGCGGTCATCGATATCGCCACCCTGACCGGCGCCTGCGTGGTCGCATTGGGGTCCCACGCCAGCGGTATGTATGCCAACAATGACAAACTGGCGGAGCAATTGACTCAGGCCGGCGAACGCAGCTTTGATCGCGCCTGGCGCATGCCACTGTGGGATGAATACCAGAAGCAAATCGATACGCCTTTCGCTGACATGGCCAATGTCGGCGGCCCGGCGGCCGGCAGTATCACCGCGGCCTGCTTCCTGGCTCGCTATACCGGCAAATACCCCTGGGCCCACCTGGACATTGCCGGCAGCGCCTGGAACAGCGCACCGAAAGGCGCCACCGGCCGGCCGGTCAGCCTGTTGAGCAGCTACCTGATGGACCGCGCCGGCATTAAGCAGCCGTGACCGAGGTAGATTTCTACGTACTCGATACCGAGCAACCGGAACAGCGAAACCTGTTTGCCTGTCGCCTGACGGACAAGGTCTTCCGTCGCGGACACCAGGTATACCTGCACACTGACAGCGAACAGAGTGCCCGTGACCTGGATCAGCTACTGTGGGGCTTTCGGCCCCAGAGTTTCGTCCCCCACGGTCTGCTGGGAACAGAGCATTCGGAGCGTGTCGCTATCGGCTGGGGTGAGGACCCCGGTGAGCATCACGATGTCATGATTAACCTGGACCTCAGTGTTCCGGCTTTCGTTGGACGCTTCCAGCGGGTCGCGGAAATTGTGGTCCAGCACCCGCAGGTGCGCGATCCCCTGAGGGAGTCCTGGAAGCGATACAAGCACTACGGATATCCCGTCAAACGGAACAATCTCTGATATACTCGCGCGCTTTATTTTCACCACGCTAGCAAGGCACATGGACAAGACATTTCAGCCCGCGAACATTGAATCCCGTTGGTACCAGCAATGGGAAGAACAGGGCTATTTCGCGCCCAGCGGCGAAGGCTCCCCCTACTCGATAATGATTCCCCCGCCCAATGTGACGGGCAGCCTGCACATGGGGCACGGCTTCCAGGAAGCCATCATGGATGCCCTGATCCGTTACCACCGCATGTCCGGCTACAACACCCTGTGGCAGGTCGGCACCGATCACGCCGGTATCGCCACCCAGATGGTGGTCGAGCGCCAGCTCGAAGCCGAGGGCACGGACCGCCATGCGCTGGGACGGGAAAAGTTCATCGAAAAGGTGTGGGACTGGAAAGAACATTCCGGCGGCACCATCACCCGCCAGCTGCGCCGCCTTGGCTCATCCATGGACTGGACCAGGGAACGTTTTACCATGGACCCGGGCCTGTCCAGCGCCGTGCAGGAAGTATTTATCCAACTGCACCGGGAAGGTCTCATCTACCGTGGGCAACGCCTGGTCAACTGGGACCCGGCACTGCACACCGCCATCTCCGACCTGGAGGTCCTCTCCGAGGAAGAACAGGGATCACTGTGGCACTTCCGCTATCCACTCTCCAGTGGTGAAGGACAGCTCGTCGTCGCCACCACCCGCCCGGAGACCATGCTCGGCGACAGCGCCGTGGCAGTGCACCCGGAGGATGAGCGCTATGCGCACCTGGTCGGTCAAACGGTCGACCTGCCGCTGACAGGCCGCAGCATACCCATCATTGCCGATGATTACGTCGATCGCGAGTTCGGCACCGGTTGCGTCAAGATAACGCCCGCCCACGATTTCAATGATTATGAAATGGGCCAGCGCCATCAGCTGGAAGTGATCAACATACTAACCGATGACGCGGCACTCAACGAGCAGGTACCGGAAGCCTACCGCGGCATGGATCGCTTCGATGCCCGCAAGCAGATTGTCACCGATCTCGATGCACTGGGCCTGCTGGAAAAAATCGATGCCCACACCCTGAAGGTGCCGCGCGGAGATCGCTCCGGTGTGGTGATCGAGCCCTATCTGACCAATCAGTGGTATGTCGACGCCAAAACCCTGGCCGGACCGGCCATAGCCGCGGTGGAGAATGGCGATATTGAATTCGTGCCCAGGCAGTGGGAGAACACCTACTTCGCCTGGATGCGGGACATCCAGGACTGGTGCATCTCCCGCCAGCTGTGGTGGGGCCACCGGATCCCGGCCTGGTATGACAATGAAGGCAATATTTATGTCGGCGCCGATGAGGCCACCGTGCGCAGCGAAAACGGAATTGATGAGTCGATTGCATTGCGCCAGGACGAAGACGTACTGGACACCTGGTTCTCCTCCGCCCTGTGGACCTTCTCTACCCTGGGCTGGCCGGAGGAAACCGAGGACCTGAAAACCTTCCACCCCAGCTCGGTGCTGGTAACCGGCTTCGACATCATTTTCTTCTGGGTTGCCCGCATGATTATGATGACCCTGCATTTGCGCAAGGAAATACCCTTCCAGAAAGTCTATGTCCACGGCCTGGTGCGCGACAGCCACGGCGAGAAAATGTCCAAGTCGAAAGGCAATGTGCTCGACCCCATCGACCTTATTGACGGCATTGAGCTTGAGGCACTGGTGGAGAAGCGCACGGCCGGCATGATGCAGCCTAAACTGGCCGCTAAAATCGAGAAGATGACACGCAAGGAATTCGCCGATGGCATTGCCGCCTACGGCACTGACGCACTGCGCTTTACCTACTATTCGCTGGCCTCCACGGGCCGCGACATCAAATTTGATATCGGCCGCATCGAAGGCTTCCGCAACTTCTGCAACAAGATCTGGAACGCGGCCCGCTACGTGTTGATGAATTGCGAGGATGCCGCCTGCGGCAGTAACGCCGACGAAGAATTCGAACTGAGCCTGGCCGATCGCTGGATCATTTCTCGCCTGCAGGAAACTGAAGCGCAGGTAGCCAGTGCTGTTGCAACTTACCGTTTCGACCTGGCCTCCCAGGCCATCTATGAATTCATCTGGAACGAATACTGCGACTGGTACCTGGAACTGTCCAAGCCGGTGCTGTGGGATGAATCCGGCAGCGAGACATTGAAGACCGGTACCAGGCGCACCCTGATCCGCGTACTGGAAGCAGCCCTGCGTCTCGCCCACCCGCTGATGCCTTTCATTACCGAGGAAATATGGCAGCGAGTGGCGCCGCTGGCAGGCAAAACCGGGCCCAGTATCATGCTGCAAGCCTACCCGGTGAGTGACGATAAAAAATTAGACAGCTCCGCGACGGCGGATATAGAATGGCTGAAGAACGTGATACTTGGTTTACGAAATATCCGTGGCGAGATGAATATCCCACCCGGCAAAGAGTTATCCGTTCTGCTACGTAATGGCAATGATAAAGATAAAAAACGGCTGCAAGAGAACGAGCAATACCTGAAAAAGCTGGCCAAGCTGTCAGACATCCGTTTCCTGCATGATGAGGAAGAAGCTCCCGTGGCTTCTGCTTCACTGGTGGGAGACCTCGAAATCCTGGTTCCAATGAGTGGACTGATTGACCGGGATGCCGAGTTGGCTAGACTGGCGAAAGAAATCGACAAGCTGGAAAAAGACCTGGCCAGAATCCAGGGGAAGCTGAATAACAGCGGCTTTGTCGACAAGGCTCCCGCGGCAGTTGTCGAGAAGGAAAGGGAGAAGATGGAAAGCCAGCAGCAGGCGCTCAATAAACTACAACAACAGGTGACACAACTACAGCAGATGTAAAGACCCAAAAGCTACTCGACCGAACAGGATTATAAGTTTCCATGGCAGCTCCATCGCGGTGGAATATAAAAAAGCGGTAATGGCTACAACGTCGAGGTAAAGTGGTATGAGTGATCGGGTAACTGGCACTGTAAAGTGGTTTAACAATGCCAAGGGGTTTGGTTTCATCACCCGAGGTGAAGACAGTAACGAAGACGTATTCGTGCATTTTCGTTCGATCCAGGGGGATGGCTACAGAACCCTGAACGAAGGGCAGGAAGTCGAGTTCACTGTTGTGGAGGGTCCGAAGGGCTTGCAGGCGGAAGACGTCGCAAAAGTCTAATCGGTCGGGCTAGTCGCCCACTCCAGCGGCGGGGTCTCACAACCCGCGTTCCGGTACCAGCTAGCGGTGGTGTCATACTTGGTGTTTCCGATTTTCCTGTCACTATGAATACTGGCGGTGCTTCTTTTACTGACTGAATTGTGACTGGCGGTGCTTTTTATGACTGAAAGTACCCGGGCAGTGTATAGTGTGCCCCGCATTGATAACGAGATATTCCATGAATTTGTTTTCCCAACTGCTGATCAGCGTGATCGCTGCCGGCGCTGCCGCCGCCCTCATCCTGCAATTAAACCTGGCGCAGCAACCCATACTGCTGATTGCCGCGGTCGTGCTGGCCAGTTGCCTGTCTCCCCTGCTCAACTCCCTGCGCAGAAAACCCGGTCGCCCCGCCAGTTCCAGCGCCGCAACTAATGGCGGCCGCGAGGAAGGTGAAGTCAAGTGGTTCAATGTGAGCAAGGGTTTTGGCTTCATCCGCCGCCCCAGCGGCGAAGAGATTTTCGTCCACTTCCGTTCTATCCGTGGCAACAACAAAGAGCGCCGCGGCCTGCGTGACGGCCAACTCGTTTCCTACGAGGTAGTGAACAGCGACAAGGGCCCCCAGGCCGAAGAAGTGGAAGCCCTGCATTAGGCAAACAAGAGCCGCTGCCTTCAGTAATGCGGCGGCTTGTCCCTGGCAGGATCCTCAGCCAGTGTATCGAGTCCCTCGCCCGACCCGCGCCGCTGCATTTCAGCGTAGCTCTCCTGCAGCAACTCCCACTGCCGCCGCAACAGGGCCAAATCCTGTTGCTGGGCCCCCAGGGCACCACTCAACTCGGTAATCGTTTCCTCCTGAAAGGCGACCTGGGTCTGTAACTCCACCAATTGCGCCTGCAGGCGTGTCAATTCTGTCTCTTCACTCAAACCGGGTATCTCCTCAAGGTGGCTGACGCTATTATAGCGCCAGCGACACAGGAGAGACTGCCTCAGCCATGAGCAAACGCAACAAACCCGGCGGTGGACCGGTCTATTCCACGGAATTCGGCCGACTCTGTCCCCAGTGCCAGCGCCCCGTGGCCGGCTGTGTCTGCGGCAAGGACCGACCCGCCAGCAGCGGCGACGGCATCGTCCGCATTCGCCGCGAGACCAAGGGTCGCGGCGGCAAGGCGGTGACGGTGGTTGAAGGCTTGCCCCTGGCCGGCGCCGAGCTAAAAGACCTGGCCAAGCAGCTCAAGAAGCGCTGCGGTGTGGGTGGCAGCATCAAGGACCAGAACATTGAGATCCAGGGCGACACACGGGAACTGCTGCAGCAGGAACTGGAAAAGCGTGGTTACACGGTCAAGCTGTCCGGCGGCTAGGCTTTACCAGCACTGGGCTGGGGCCTCACCAGCCAGCTGCGAGCCCTTACAAGTTACAGCCGCTTTGTAAAAACTCCGTAAATAATATCTCGCAAGCCGTTATTTTTATTGGATTTATAGTTTTTGTGTGTTAAAACTGCGTGCAACAACAAGAAAAATACGGCAAACCGCAGCCCGATCCGGCCTGAACTACCGGGTTCTTCACAGAGGTTGAACAATAAGCGGAAGTCGGTGGGCACCAGCTGTGACAGCGCTGGCCGCCATTAGACCAGACATACTGTCGGTGCCCTGGACATAAGGCACGACCAGTACCAGTGAAACGTAATGGCTAAGATTCCCTGAGAGGTAGTCAGCTATGTATGTTACTGCGGAACACCTGAAGGACCAGGTTATCCAACCCACCCTGAAATACCTGGGTGCCTGGACCGCCGCCACCGAAACGTTCCTGCTCTCCGCCGCCACCGATGCTCCCGACCTCGGGCTCTTCTCATCGCGCCAAGACGGCCTTGGTATTTTCCACATTACCTCGCAACAACACCGCGATATCTGGGATAAATACCTGGCTTTCAACCCTGACCTCGCCTCCCGTATACGGGGGCTGGCCAGTCAACGCGCCTTCCTGAGCGATCCCGACAACGAGTTGCAAACCAATTTGAGTTATTGCACGGCAATCGCCTGGTTGCTGTACGAGCGCTCAAACCTGGGCAGCGAGACAGAGGAACCCATTGAGGCCAGCATTTCGGCCTGAGTGCGGCAGTTCTACCAGTGCAAATCTTCTGGCAGGTGCCGGAGGTCCTCCGGTCGGTCGATGTCCGGCAAGGTCTGTAGCAGCTCAAAACCAAGCCCAAGCCGACGTAGCCGGCTCAGGGTTTCCTCCAGCACCCCCGCACTGCCCCAGGGCATACCACTGAACAGCTCTGGCACCAGCCGCCGACAGCCCAGCAGCACATAACCGCCATCCAGGGCTGGACCCAGCACCACCTCAGAACTGCGCAGGGCTTGCTGCGCCTGTTGCAGATAATGGCCGTCGATAGCCGGGGCATCACTGCCCACCAGCACCACCGCCTGGGCCTGCGACAAGCCCTGCTCACATATCGCCAGCATGCGTTCACCCAGCCCTGCACCCTGTTGCTGCTCAATGGCCGCGACGCCCAGCTCCCGGCAACGCCGGAACACCGCTGCTTCTGGATCGCCGTCCACCCATAGTTCCACCCGGCCCAGTTTGCTGGCACAGAGCCGGCTACAGACATATTCGACCATCGCCGCGTGCAGTTTGGCAGCCTCCGTCGGCGTCAGTGCCGGTTGCAGTCGGGTCTTGACCCTACCCGGCACCGGCTCCCTGGCGAGTTGTGCCAGTAATAATTCAGCCACGATAGAGTCGCGCCAAATGCTCGGGATCGGCACCCAGCCAATAGCGCAGGCGCAGGTACCACATCAGAACCACCGTTCGGAGAATACCGCGCGCCTCCCAGCGCCGACTGGAGGTCGTCAGTGGCTCAGCCACTACCAGCGGCGGTGCCAGCTTTCGCAGTCGCGTGCAGATCTCGACATCCTCCATCAGGGCCAGAGCCTTAAAGCCGCCGACACGCTGCCAGTAAGCTCGCTCTATCCACAAGCCCTGGTCACCAGTTGCGATAGAGCTCAGGCGTGAGCGCCAGTTCATGCTGCGTTCAATAATACGCAAGCGCCAGTCGCTGCCACTCAGTCGCACCCGGAAAAAACCCCAGGCGGGAGCGGTCTCGAGCAGGCGCGCGAAGCTGGTGGCTTCAATCTGGACAGTGCTGTCAGCGTGCAGAAACAGCAGGTAGCGTCCACTAGCCCGTTCCGCTCCAGCATTCATTTGTTGCGCGCGTCCGCAGGGAGCCTGCAGCACAATATCCGCGGATTGTTGCGCCAGTGACAAGCTGTCGTCATCGCTGCCACCATCAACCACGATAATCTCTGCCAGCTCGCGCCAGCTCTGCAGCGAGGCCAGCAGCACCGGCAGCCGGGCGGCTTCATTCAAGACGGGAATAATCAGGCTGATCAGGGGCGGCGCCTGTTGAGAGAAACTCAAGGCTCTGTCTCAGTTCTCCAGTGCGCCACCACAGCTACTGCCCTGGCCGGCCGTGCAGCCGTAACAGTGCTCGCCGGTGATAATCGCAGCTGAGGCCAGGCTGTCATCGTCGAACAGCTCGCTGATATGCCGCTGCCTGTCACTGGCCAAGACCGGTATATTTAGCATCTGGTTAAAATCACAGTCATACAGGTTGCCCTGCCAGTCGATACTGAGCAGGCTGCGACACATCACGGTCTCCAGGTTGGCATCACTGTAGCTGTCGCGCAACAGGCTCATGTAGTTGTGATAATCGCCCTGGGCCAGTAAAACCGCCCCAAAGCGGCTGATTGGCATATTGGTTATCGTGAACAATTGATTGAAGACAATACCGTAACGGGCGCCGAGTTCGCGCTTGTAGTCCGCTTCCAGCTGCTGTTGGGAGGGCGGCAACACGGCGCCCACAGGATTGTAAACCAGGTTCAATTGCAGATCTTGCCGGCGCCCATAGCCCAGTTGATTCAGCAACTGAATGGCGCGAATACTGTCATCGTAAACACCTTTGCCACGCTGCTGCTCGACATTTTCCTCCAGGTAACAGGGCAAGGACGCAGTGATGGTGACGCCCTGGTCAGCCAGGAACCGGGCCAGGCTCTCCTGTCCCGGCTCAAACAGAATCGTCAGGTTAGAGCGGTCAATGACTTCAATTTCCCGCTCCCGGGCGGCAAATACCAGGCGTCGAAACTCCGGGTTCAACTCCGGTGCGCCGCCGGTGAGATCCAGCACCTGGGGGCGCAGGTGATCCAACAAGGCAATCAACTGATCGATTGTCTCGGCGCTCATTTCTTCGGTGCGCGTGGGCCCCGCATTCACGTGGCAGTGCACACAGCTCAGGTTGCAGCGGTAGCCGAGGTTGACCTGCAGGGTGCTAATGCGATCGCGGCGTATAGCCGGGAAGTCTGATTCAAGCAGTAATGGGCGGGTATCAAGCATGGGCCTATGATAACCGCATGAGGCCAGGGTAAAACACTGCTATCTGCTTTGCCTTATCCCGCTTGCAGGGTCAGCTGGTTGAATACCCAGGCACCAGCACCTACTATGAATAGCGCTCCAGCGAAGGAGGATAGCTTGGACCCCCTAAAAGTTACCGACTACGAATCGGCCGCCGCCTTCGTCAGGGAGGCCGGCTATGAAAACCTTAAACTGGTAGTCACCGATCTCGATGGTGTATTACGCGGCAAATACGTCAGCCGTAAAAAATTCCTCGCTGCACTGGAGAAAGGTTTCGGTTTTTGCGATGTGATCTTTGGCTGGGACTCCGCCGATGAACTCTATGGCGAGGACTCCTATACCGGCTGGCACACGGCGTTTCCCGATGCCTGGGCTCGTATCGACCCTTCCAGCTGCCGACTGCTGCCACTGGAAGACCAGCAGAGCGCCCTCTTCATCGCCGACTTCGCCGACTCAGAGGCCGCTACGGTCTGCCCGCGGGCATTACTCAAGCGAGTACTGGCGCGCGCCGAGGACATGGGCTATCGCGCCACGGCCGCCGCCGAGTACGAGTTTTTCATGTTCCAGGAAAGCCCGGACAGCCTGCAGGAGAAGGGCTTCCAGGATTTACAGCCGATGACCCCCGGGAACTTCGGTTACTCGGTATTGCGTAATTCGACTCATGCCGGGCTCTACCACGAGCTGTTGCAGATGAGCCGTACCATGGGTATGCCACTGGAAGGACTGCATACGGAAACCGGGCCCGGCGTACTGGAAGCAGCCATTGAGTATTCCGACGCCCTGCGCGCAGCCGATAACGCCGCCTTGTTTAAAACCTTCACCAAGGTGCTGGCCCAGCAAGCCGGCTTGATGGCCACGTTTATGGCGCGCTGGTCAAATGATTATCCCGGGCAATCGGGCCATTTACACATGGCACTACTGGATCGCGATGGCCAGGCCGCGTTCCACGACCCGGCCCAGCCGCACAACATCTCCGACACCATGCGCTGGTTTATTGGCGGCCAACAAAAACTGTTGCCGGAGCTACTGTCCATGGTAGCCAGCACCTGTAACAGCTATACCCGCCTGGTACCGGGCTTCTGGGCACCAACCGCCGCCTCCTGGGGAATCGACAATCGCACCTGCGCGATACGCGCAATCCCTGGAAAGCCGGAGTCGCAACGCGTTGAATACCGGATCACTGCCGCCGACATCAACCCCTACCTGGCCCTCGCCGCTGCTATCGGCTCTGGCCTGTGGGGCATTGAGCAGAAAATTGAACCCGGCGAGGCCTTCAGTGGTGACGCCTATAGCGGCAAATTCCCGAAAGCGCTGCAACTGCCAGGCAGTTTGACAGAGGCCGCGGCGCGCCTGCGTAAATCCAGCGCCGCCCGAGACTTGTTCGGCGCTGAGTTTGTCGATCACTACGCCTACACCCGCGAATGGGAAGACCAGGAACAGCGCAAGGCCATCACCGACTGGCAGCTGCAGCGCTACTTTGAAATCATTTAAGTGAACGAGCTAACGCGATGAGCCTGCCCAGCAGCAACTGGAACTTTCCCACCCGCATCTGGTTCGGCAATGGCCGTATCCAGGATCTGGCCAAGGCCTGCAAGGACCAGGGCATCAAGCGACCACTACTGGTTACTGACGAGGGCCTGGCCGGACTCGATTTTGTCAACGAGGCGCGGCAGCAACTACAGCAGCATGAACTCTCTCACTCCTTCTATGGCGAGGTGCAGGGCAACCCCCGCGCACACCATGTAGAACAGGCTGTGCAGCTGTGCCTGCAGGCAAGCTGCGATGGCATCATCGCCATCGGTGGTGGCTCCGCCCTGGACGTGGGCAAGTGTGTCGCCCTGATGGCTGGGCAATCTATAGCGCTGTGGGATCTTGAAGACAGCGGCGCCAACTGGAAACGGGCAGCGGCTGAAAAAATACTTCCCACCATCGCCATTCCCACCACCGCCGGCACCGGCTCCGAGGTTGGCCGTGCCGCGGTTATCGTGGACGAGGAAAGCCGCAGCAAAAAGATCATATTCCACCCGGATATGATGCCAAAAATAGTTATTTCTGACCCGGAGCTGAGCCGCGGCCTGCCGCCTGACATCACCGCGTGGACCGGTGTAGACGCGCTGGTGCACGCTATTGAAGCCTATTGCGCGCCGGGTTTTCATCCTATGGCCGAGGGGATTGCGCTGGAGGCCATCCGCACTATTGCCACCTGGCTGCCAGTGGCCGTCAGTGACGGTGACAACATCGAGGCACGCGGTCACATGCTGGTCGCCGCCTCCATGGCCGCTACCGCGTTTCAGAAAGGTCTCGGCTCCATACACTCGGTATCACACGTCCTGGGGGCCCTGTACAACACCCACCACGGCCTTGCCAATGCGGTGATCCTGCCCTATGGCTTAAGCCATAACGCCAGGTTTATTGATGCCAAAATGGGGCATCTGTGTCGAGTACTGGGATTAGACGGGCAAGACACCGGCAGCGTTATTGAATTCCTGCTGGACCTGCGCCGGCGGCTGGACATCCCCCACACCCTGGCGGAGTTGGGAATGGATGAGCAGGATGCGGTGGCAATTGGACAGCGCGCCTACCTGGACCCCTGCACTGCCAGCAACGCCCGACCAGTAGACGCCAATGATCTGGAAAGCCTGTTCCGTGCCGCACTGACCGGGGACTTCACCATACTGTCCTGAGCTGACCAGTCTGAGGCTTCAGTCGAGCAGCGACAGCATCAATCCGCGGCGCGGTGATACCCGGTTAGCCACCATATCCTGCCAGGCCGCTGCCGCGGCCTCCGCGCCCTTGATTCGCTCTATCTCCAGGTCGCCCGCGTGGGCACGGGCAATGTCGGCACTGGCATTCATAGCCTTGCTCATAACAACCCCAGCGCCCCACTCCGCGTCACGCTTGGTGATTTGCGCCGGGGCAAAGAATAACTGTGGCTGCACTCCGGGTACCGGCTCAGCCGCACCTAAATCCTCCCAGTGGGTTGCGCCAACCGCGCAACTCTCGACCAGTTGGTCTTGCAAGTGATGATGAATTTTACTGGTCAGGCCAGCATCACCGGACATATCCACATAGGCAGCTGCAACTGAACTGTCGATCTCATCTTCGCTGCCATAACAGACCACCTGGTCGTAGATGTTCAGCTCATTGACGAAGTTCACGTTGCCAGGCGAGGTCAAGGCTACTACCCGCTGCGATAGCTCCGGGTCATGATGTAACAAATGCGCCAGGCCAAAACCGGTCTTGGAGGAGGCGGAACCGATCAGTACCTGGCCGGCACCGAACATCGCGTTATCCAGCAGATAGTCATACAAGAGGAAGGAAGTGGCGAACAATGGGAACAGCAGGCAGCGCTCGTCTTCCATCTCACGCAGGAACTCCGCCTCAGTCTCAGTGCGACGATAGAGGTTGTACAGGCCCGGCAGCTCGCGCCGGTGGTCACTGACGTCAAAGAACTGCTGATCGGTGATAGCACCGGGTTGCAGCACGGCATGGCTGGCCATGGGAAAGAATCCATAAAGCCGCTCACCACAACTAATCTCCGGGACCGTCGACTCGACCACCTCCGCTATTGACCAGACCGGCACCTTGCCCCATTCATCCTCGGCCGGGTAAAACTGCCAGTAGCCGATCTTGTCACCTGATACAGCATAGGTGACGTTGTTGGAGGTCAAGGCAAACTTCTCTATGGCCACGCGTACCTCGCCGGCCTCCAGCTCGGTAAAATCACTATTTACCACACGGGTATTGCGCAGCTCAGCGCGCTCTACCCAGAGTTCGGTCACTTGGCTCACAGTACTTCCTCCACTAATTCCAGTTGGCCCGGTTGGCGACGCACCCGGTGCCTGATTGTTGTTTGCAGTGCCTCCAGTCCGCCCAGGCCTCGTAACAGCTCATCAACACTGTCGCGGTCGGCGCCGGTCAGTGACTGGTAATGATCCCGATAGCGCTGGAACATCCATTGTGAGTAGCTGTGTATGACTCGCTCGCCTTCCGCATCTCCGGTACGGAAGCTGTGCATACCCAGGTAGCGGGGAATATCGTCTCCCGGATGTTGCTCAAGGAATGCATCATTATGAGCGACAACATCCACCACCTCGGGCAGGAAGTCGCGACACAGGGTAAGCAGTATGGGCAGCAGGCTGGCAGGCACCTGGTCGTCGGCCAGTAACTCACCGCTTGGCCCTGAGGGCGCATTCATGCGAGTGACCCAGTCGTAAACCGCCGGCGCCCTGCTTTGCATAATAGCCCTGGGCACCGGGTCCCTGCCCAGGTGGGCATAGAGCGGGCCCATCAATCCATAATCGGCAATACAGGGGCGCCCGCCGAGCAAGTAGGGGTAATCCGCAAAATGTGCGTTGAGTTGATCGAGAAACTCTAGATACACAGCCTCAATCGCCGGTACTGTGGCCTCGGTCACGCCGAGGGCGGGGATGCTGCCGCGAAATGGCGCCGAGGTTTTCTCGCCAATTTTAATCTGGTTTTCAAGGCTCTCTTCCGGAGCACTCAATGCACCAAACTCGCCCATTACGAAGTCGTACTGCTGCTCCAGCACACTCCAGCGGTAGTGCATCGCCGGTATCACCAGCCATTCGTCAGCGTAGTGTTCCAGCATCAAGGCCACCAGCTTCTGCCGCGGCCCATCAGGGTAGGCACTGGGCTGCGGATGTCGCTGCTCGAGAAAATCAATAATATCGGTCGTATCCTGAACCAGCTGGCCGTCATCGGTCGCCAGTACCGGCACTATGGGTGCGCCCACGCTGGGTAAAATAATCTCCCGATAGACCTGCCTGGTCGCTGGCCGCTCCTCGAAGTCCAGCCGCTTGTTGCGCAGGTAAGCACGCGCCTTGCCGGTAAAATAGGACAGCTCACCCCCGTACAGAATATATTTCACCAGGGCTCTCCTTATTCGCTGGCGTCGCGCCGGTCTACTCTCTGGTCCAGCCAGTCCTGCACGTCGGCAAAAACCTCCAGGCGCTCGGGTTCATTGAAAATTTCGTGGTAGAGCTCGGGATAAATCTTGAGGGTTTTATCTGTCGAGCCAACATGATCGAAGAGGAACTGTGATCCCGATGGTGCAGCCAGGGAATCGGCAGCCCCGTGCAGCAATAACAAGGGCAAGGTGATCTTGCCGGCTTCCTGCTGAACAAGCTGCATGGCGGCAAACAGCTCAGAAACCTTGCGCGCGGACAATTTGCCGGTATAGACCAGCGGGTCATTGCGGTATTTTTCAACCTCTATGGGATCGCGGCTGACACCGTCGGCGTCGAGCTGCAGGGCACCCATCTTCGGCACTAGCAAGGAGAACATCCGAATCAGGAAAAACTGCCAGAAAGGCGGTTCCAATTCGGTCTTGATGGCCGGACCCGACAGCACACAGCCGGCAAAGCGGTCCTGGGCCTGTAACAGGTAACAGCAACTGATCAGGCCACCCATGCTGTGACCCAGCAAAATCTTTGGCACCCCGGTGAATTCCTCGTCCAGCAACTGGCAAAACTGATCCAGGCTGTCGACATAATCGGAAAAGCGCCGCACATAACCTGGCGTACCCATCGAACGACCATGCCCGACATGGTCAAGTGCCGCTACCGCGTAACCGCGCTGCACGAAGTGCTCGGCAAAGCGCCGATAGCGACCACTGTGCTCCGCCGCACCGTGCACCAGCACAATCAGCGCCCTGGGTACGCGCTGTGGCGACCAGCTCTGGTAATAAATATCGGCGCTGTCGGCGCCCCCGAAACTGCCCTCACGATGCTCCATCAACCCGGCTCCGATTCTGCGCCCGGCGTGACCCTGAGCAAGCCGCGAAAGGCCTGCCTGGCCGAGCCACTTTCGACCACCACCCGGTGCACGTCACTGGCGATAGGCATCTCTATATTGTGTTTTTGCGCCAGGGATATGACTGCGGGTGCGCTCTTAACGCCCTCTGCCACCATGACCATTTCCTCGATGATGTCATCGAGCTGTCGGCCCTTGCCCAATTCAACCCCCACATGCCGGTTGCGGCTCTGGGCACTGGTACAGGTGGCAATCATATCCCCCATGCCGGCGAGGCCGGCAAAGGTCTCAGCGCGACCACCCATGGCCACACCCAGGCGTGTCACCTCCGCCAGGCCGCGGGTAATCAGGGCCGAACGTGTATTATCGCCGGCGCCCTGCCCGTCTCCCATACCCACCGCTATGGCAATGATGTTTTTCAGTACACCACCCAGTTCGCAACCGATAACATCGTCATTGGTATACACCCGGAACAAGCCGCTGCGGAAAATTGCCTGTAACTCGCGCACGATAATCTCGTCATCCATGGCAATGACACCAGCCGCCGCCTGGCCGGCCATAATCTCGCGGGCGAGGTTGGGACCGGTTAAAACCCCCACCGGGTGACCGGGTAATACCTGCTGGATGATTTCTGTCATGCGCATGCCGGTATCCAGCTCCAGGCCCTTGGTCAGGCTGATCACCGGCACCCAGGCGCGCAAATGTGGTTTGACCTGCTCCAGTACCGCGCGAAAGCCCTGGGAAGGCACGCCCATAATCAGTACATCCACATTCGCCACTGCGGCTTCGATGTCTTGCACCGCCCGCAACCTGTCCGGCAGCCTGGCACCGGGGAGATACTTTTCATTGCTGTGCTGTTCATTGATCTCAGCCACGGTCGCGGCATCGCGTGCCCAGATCGTTACCTCGGTATTGCGCGCCACCAATGACGCCACCGTGGTACCCCAGGAACCGCCTCCCAGCAGGCCTACTTTAAGTCCCATCTTGTTATCCCCGTCTACTTATTAGTCTTCTTCCTGGCCCTGGTTTTGCGTTTGGGCGCGGGTTTCTTTTTGCCAGCTCCGCTCTTGGCCGCCAGCTTGAGCTCCTGCAGAGCCTGTCCAAGGCATTCTACAAAAAACGCGACATCAGGCATGATCTCCCGTGTGGATATCACGTTGAAAGACATCTTGCCGTTGTAACTCGGCGTCGCAATAAACAATCCCATGCCCTGGCCCAGTGGCGCCATCCCATAGCTGCCCACCTGTCTCGCACCGTTCATATACAGCTGCTCCTGCGGTCCCGGCACGTTGGAGACAAACAAATTACAGACCCCGGCAGCGAGACCACTGCGCAACACCAGACGGCTGGCCAGCACCTGGGTGGCTGCTGGCACATGCCGGGAAATATCCGTCATCAGGCGTGCAGACATTCCCGCCTTGGCTTCCTTGCTGCGCTGGGTAGACTGGCGGATACGACGCAGCCGTTCCACCGGGTCCTTGATATCGGTAAAGATCGGCGTGGTCATGGCGCTGATATTGTTACCCGGCGCATCGGTATCACTGGCACCACCGGGGCGGGCATTAATCGGCACCCATGCCACCAGCGAGTCATCCGGTAATGCCTTGTGCTTCTGCAAGTAGCGCCTCAGGGCACCACTGCAAATTGCCAGTACCACGTCATTAATGGTGCAGCCCGGCACCAGCGGGCGCACAGATTTCAAATCATCCAGTGGAAAATCCACCGCGTCGAAGACCTTGTGCGGCGACACATCACCGTTAAAGCGGGTCGACGGTACACTGCTCTTGTCACTGTCCTCACGGCGCAGGACTTTTTGCGCCGCCTGGTAGAGACCTGGTGTGGCTCGCATGACTGCATCGGCAATACGAACCGGCGAACGCAGATTATTACCGGCCGCTCGGCGCGCCATATCCCGCAGGCTGGGCCGCGGGTTCACTATCGGCTCGACTGTGGCCAATGGCAGCGCCGGTGTTCCCTTGTTATCCGCATCCATGATGGCGCTGAAAAAACGCATCATTGAAGCCCCGTCCACTGCCGCGTGATGGAGTTTGATGGCTATCGCATAGCTGCCCCGGGGCAGGCCTTCAACATTATCCAGTCCCTCGCAAACATACAGTTCCCACAGTGGCTTATTCATGTCCAGCGGCCGCGAGTGATAGCGGGCCATGTGAATACAGAACTGCCGCCAATCGCCGGGCTCGGGCAGTCGCCCGTGACGCATGTGATATTCCAGGTCGAAATACTCATCATCGACCCAGTAGGGATAGTCAAGTTCCAGGGGAACACGCACCAACTTGCGCTTCAGCATGGGCGCACAGTCTAGCCGGGCCTCTATATGCGCGATGATGTCCTTGAAGCGAACAGTTTTGCCCCCGGGCACCGTGCTGGGGTCGAAGGTGGAGATACTGGTGACATGGGTCAGGTTGTTCTCTGACTCCATATAAAGAAACTGGGCATCCTGTGGACTGAGCTGATCCATGCGTCCTCCGCGTTACCTGGGCAGTGCAATGGTGCGAATAATATCAATGCGATGGGCCAGCTCTCGAAAGTCCTGGCTGACCGCACGACGGCGCTCACCCCGGCGACTGTCGCCAGCTTCAGTCAATCCCATATTCGCCATTAGCTTGTAACCATTCTGGAACAACAATTTGCCGATCGAGGCCTGGCTGCTGATACGTTGCTGCAACAGTGCCTGCCTGCCATAGGCCAGCGCCTGGCTAACACACTCCTTCTCATCCAGTTGCGCGTCGTCGGCCTGCAAGGCCAACACATCGGCCACCACGCGATAGGCCTCGACAAAATGCAGCAAGGTCGAGTGGGCTACCAGCGGCGTAAATTCCCCAACCATACGCTGGGCATAGGCTGGTTCCTCTGCCAGTTTCGTTTCCCACTCCGGGTCGTAATGGGCCAACTCGGCACGCACATCATCGCGGAATTGCTCGATAGGTGTGTAGAAAAACTCGAACTTGAACAGGTCACGCAGGTACTCCGCTTCCTGCCAGAAGCTCTCCACCGAAGTTGAATTCTGTGCGCCCAACTTCATCAGGGCCAATTCCATAATGGCCTTGTTGACGAAATGGTGGATGGTGGTATTGCGATAATAACTGGCGACACCGTGCTGGTCTGGCGCGATGGCGTATACCCTCTCCGGCCCGCCGTCGTAGCGCGTAATCAGGCCGTTGGCGACCAGGGTATCGGCCAGCTCATTGAGCTGCTTTTCATTGGCCGGATCAAAGGTGCTGGTCATGCGGATAGAGCGGGCCCGCGCCCATTGAACCAGTGAATGCATTTCCCGGATCAGTTCATCGCGGGTCAGGGCTCGCGGCGCCGCTCCCAGCAGAATCATGGTGGCCAGCGATGGCAGCGTAATCGGGGTCACTCGATTCACTTCAACCCCCACCTGGAATGCGACTTTCTGCAGCGCCAGGGTGTCGTCAGGCGAGGGCGCGGACTCCAGCACCACCGGCTCACCGAAGTCCATGTAGATGCGTCCCAGCGGCTGGCGCAAGCCGCGCAAATAACCGATAAACCAGCGCAGGCTCTCGGGCTGCTTCTTGGCACCTGCCTGCTCGACAGCATAATCCGCCACATCGCCAATGAGGTCATAATTTATCGCAATCGGGATGATGTGCAGGTTTTTGGCATCGCCGGCGTGAGCAGCTTCAATGACATACTTGAGCAGCCCGTAGCGAGGTGGCATCAACTTACCTACCCGGGAGCGAGTACCCTCGAAAGCCCAGGTCAAGGGAAAACGCTTTTCCAACAGGTAACCGATATAACTGCGCAGGATGAATTTGTAGAGTGGATTGTCCTGAAAGCTGCGACGTATAAAAATCGCGCCGGCGCGCCGGGCCAGAAATCCGAGACCGCCGAAGGCCATGTTAACGCCGCCGAGAATATGCGGCGCCGGGAAATCGTTACTGAACAGGGTCCAGTGCATGGCGAAGCCATCGACGTGGGTTTTATGTGTCCACAGCAAGGCGGTCGGATTGGCGCGGGTCAGCTGGCGAATGCGTTCCAGCCCCTGCTCGTCCACCACGACATTGGTCGCATAACCCAATGAAATGATCTTGCGATTGAGCATGCCCATCACATCCAGCCAGAAGGTGCGCGGGATCGAAATCAGCTCCTTCATGATCTCGCCGGATTCGCGTTGCAACTCGGCGATCGGCGTACCCTGCTCGGCGCTGATCTGCTGCAGGCCGGTCTTGTACTTCTGGCTGGCCTGCAGATTTTTGGCGACCTGCCGCGGCACTTTATAACGACCACCCTGCAATCGACGTTCGGCAATATCCAGGGCCAGTCCGGCCTGCCCCGCCACGTAGTCTGCCAATTGACCAGCGCTGGCTGTCTCACCACTGCTGTGGGCGAAGCGCTGGCGCAATTCTTCCAGGCTGGCCCCCTCAGCGGCGATACAGTGGAGGCGCTCGGGATGCTTGCGCATTATTCGACGGGCTCGCATGGGGCCCGGTCGACGCGGATTCCCAAGCAACAGGTCACGCAGGCGCGGCACCGTGGTTTTTTCATCCAGCGAACTGGTCCAGACCACCCTGACCGGCACAATCACTGTGGTCGGCTCCACATTGAGTGCACGGCTGAGAGACTGGGTTGGGATTTTTTCCGGCGTGCGCGCGATTGGCACGATAACCTCATCGGACTGTGTCCTTGAGCCAGCTCCCTGCTCGGCCAGCCAATCGTGCAATAGCTCAGTCTCTACCCGATGGGCTGCATCGAGGATAAAAAGTACCTTCTGCTGCGGATCCGTCGGCCAGGGTATGGCGCTCACTGGCTCTTGCCCTCTCTGTCAGCGGCAGATCGGGGCTTGGCTTTGGGCCTGGTTTTCGCCTTGGCTTTGGGTTTTGCTTTGGGTTTTGCTTTCGACTTTGCTTTAGCCTTGGGCTTGGCCTTGCTCTTGGCCTTCGCCTTGGCCTTGGGCCCGGATTTCGCTTTATCGGCTGTGGCGTCCTGGCCCAGCGCTCGCAGGAACATGCCGCGCACGTCCGCCACATGCTCATTCAGTTTAGCCACTGTCCACTCGCTGGTATCCACCGGCGGCAGCACCTCCACTTCGACAGTTGCCGGGCGAAAGATAAAGTCCCCTTTCGGCGCAACATCGAGAGCGTTGTGAATAACGATGGGGATCATGGGCACGCCGGCCTGCATAGCCAGGTGGAAAGCGCCTTTTTTGAAGGCCGCGAGCTTCGGCGTCACCGTGCGCGTGCCCTCTGGCGCAAGCAATACCGATTTGCCGTCTATACGCATGACATCAACCAGTGGCTGCATGGCATCAATCGCACTGGCGGCATTGGCCCGGTCAATCAAGACCACGCCACCGAGCTCCATCACCCGACCGATGACCGGTATCTTGCGAATTTCCTTTTTACCAACACCGGCGATATCCCGCCGCACCAGGCTTGCGGCTATGACCACATCGGCCTTGCTCTGGTGATTGAACACGAACACCGCGGGGCGGTGCGACCACAGGTGCTCTTCGCCTTTCACCTCCATATTCAAACCAATCAGGGCACTGGCGGTATCGGCGAACAATGAGAATGAGAAGTTCTGGGCGCTGCGCCGTGAGCCTGTCAGGGCCCAGATCGGCAAACCGGCGGCGAAGGATGTCACCAGGCTGCCCGTGGCTGCCAGCGATCGCGCCCAGTCCATCATTCCGGGTCGCCCGCGGCTGGCAAAGCGACGCACCGGCCAACCCTCGCGCTCGGCGATCGCGGTCAATTTGCGATTCGGGTTGAGTGGACGCGGCTTACCGACCCGCTCCAGCAATTCCAGGTCGTCGTCACTGTCTGAGTAGAAGAAGGTCTGCTCAAGGTCGACACCGTGATCTTCAGCCAGTGATTCCGCCGCCATTACCTTGCCGGGGCCAAAACAGGTGGGACGCACTATGCCGCCGGTCAGAACACCATCCTCGACCTCAAGACGGGTGCACATGACGTGTTCTATATTCAGCTTTCGCGCCGCCGGCTCTACCTGGTAAGGCGTGGCAGAGGAAATAATCGCCACCGTATGCCCTTTCTTCAGGTGCGCGTTAATCAAGGCTCGCGACTCCGGGTAGATCAGCTTGGCAATATGCTTTTCAAACAACTCCTCGCCAAATTCTACGTAGCTTTCCTCGGTGACGCCGCGCATGAATTGCGAGGTCACCACCATCATGCCGGAGAAGCCCATATTGCCAAGACCAAAGCTGGTCATGGCCGCGGCCAACTCAACAAATTCCCGCGGTGCCAATTGGCCCCGCTTAACCTGCTCGCGAATAAAGGCCACCGCCGAGTAGCCGTAAATCACGGTGCCGTCGAAATCAAAGAAAGCCCCAACCTGGGGGCCATCGGCCGACTGTTCTACCTCCGCAATAACATCTTTATGTAGCGCCATAAGCCGTCTCTGTTAAGCCTTTATGAAGTGTAGACCAAAGACGGAAGGTACCGCCTGCAGCCGCGTCGAACAAGGGGTTGGAGCTAATTGATGTGGCTAATTATCGCCGGCCAGCAGCTTGTCCAGCATGCGGCCAAAAGCCTCGGCTTCCTGCGCACCCTGAACCATGTATTGCTCATTGATAACGAAGGTAGGCACCGCCTGTATACCCTGCTCGACCCACTGGCGCTGGTCCTCGCGCACAGACTGGGCATATCGGGCTTCACTCAACACCTCAGCCGCCTCTTCCCGCGACAAGCCGGTGGACTCCACCACATCGAGCAGCACTTCAGTATCACTGACATCCCGGCCGTCGGTGAAAAACGCCGCAAACAGGGCTTCCTTGAGTTCGGTTTGCAGGCCCTTTTCGCCAGCCCAGTGCAGTAGTTGATGGGCGCGGAAGGTATTGACCATCTTCATTTCGTCGCCATAGTTGAACTGGAATCCCAGTGACTCACCCAGCTCGGTCAGGCGCTGACGCGCACCCCGGCTCTGTTCTGGCGTGGATCCGTATTTCTGGGCCAGGTGTTCACGCAGGTTCTGCCCTTCCGGCGGCATCTGCGGATTCAGCTCAAAGGCGTGCCAGTGCAAGTCCAGTGCGATCTTGTCAGCGCGCTCGGCCAGCGCCTTCTCGAACTGGCGGTAACCAATAATGCACCAGGGACAGACCACGTCTGAGACCAGGTCAATACGCAGTGGCATGGGTTCAGTGCTGCTCATCAGTCTTTCTTCCTATATACCCAGCTCAGACTTTACCCGGCCAAAGGCTTCTATGGCCAGCGCCAGGTCATCATCTGTTAACGCGGCGCTCATTTGCGTGCGTATGCGTGCCTTGCCACGGGGTACCACCGGGAAAGAAAACGCCACCACGTACACGCCCAGTTTCAACATCTCGTCGGCAAAGCGCGCCGCCAGCGCTGCATCATGTAACATCACCGGTACAATCGGGTGCTCACCCGGCAGCAGTTCAAAGCCCTGCTGTTCCAGTCCCTCGCGAAAGGTCGCGGTATTGCTGCGCAGGCGATCACGCAATTCGCTGGACTCACTGACCAACTCTATTGCCTTGATGGCACCGGCCACAACCGGCGGTGCGACAGTATTGGAAAACAGGTAGGGACGCGAGCGCTGCCGCAGCAGGTCGACCATTTCCTTGCGTGCGCTGGTGTAGCCACCGCTGGCACCACCCAGCGCCTTGCCCAGCGTGCCGGTGATGATATCCACCCTGTCCATACAGCCACGGAACTCGTGGGTGCCCTTGCCGCCGGCACCGACAAAGCCGGTCGCATGACAGTCGTCGAAATGTACCAGGGCATTGTATTTGTCAGCCAGGTCGCAGATTTCATCGAGCCTGGCGATATAGCCATCCATTGAAAATACACCGTCGGTGGTAATCAGCTTGAAGCGCGCACCGGCGGCATCGGCGGCCTGCAACTGTGCTTCCAGGTCGCCCATATCGCTATTCTTGTAGCGGTAGCGCTGAGCCTTGCTGAGGCGTACGCCGTCGATGATGCTGGCATGGTTCAACTCGTCGGATATCACCGCATCCTCGGCACCCAGCAAGGTCTCGAACAGGCCGCCGTTGGCATCGAAGCAGGAAGGATAAAGAATAGTGTCCTCGGCGCCGAGGAAGTCACTGAGTGTTTGCTCCAATTGCTTGTGCAGGGTCTGGGTGCCACAGATGAAGCGCACCGAGGCCATACCATAGCCCCATTCCTCCAGGCCCACCCTGGCGGCGGAGTTCACCTCCGGGTGCTGGGCCAGGCCCAGGTAGTTATTGGCGCAGAGATTGAGCACTTCCACCGCATCACCATTGGCGTTGACGCTGACATGGGCGCTCTGCGGTGTGGTGATCAAACGCTCGTGCTTGTAAAGCCCGGCCTCTTCAATCGAGCGCAACTCTTCTCCGAGGAAATCCTGAAATTGTCCGTACATGTACTCTTCCTCTTCGATTATTCCCAGTTCAAGACGACTTTACTGGCGTCACCGGAGTTCATGGCGTCGAAGCCCTGCTGAAAATCTGTATAGGGCAAGCGGTGGGTAATGATCGGTGAGATATCCAGGCCAGATTCAATCATCACTGACATCTTGTACCAGGTCTCGTAGATCTCGCGCCCATAAATACCCTTGATGGTTAGCATATTAAAAATCACCAGGTTCCAGTCGATGGCCGTCTCCTCGCCGGGAATACCCAACATCGAGACTTTGCCGCCATGACACATGCTGGCCAGCAAGTCCTTGAAGGCGGAGGGGTTGCCAGACATTTCCAGACCCACATCGAAGCCCTCGGCCATACCCAGTTGCTGCTGCACATCTGCAATGCTTTCCTTGCTGACATCGACGGTGCGGGTTGCACCCAGGGTTTTCGCCAGTTCCAGCCGAGAGGGGTTCACATCAGTAATCACCACATTGCGTGCACCGGCATGTCGACACACTGCGGCGGCCATGGCACCAATCGGCCCGGCACCGGTGATCAAAACATCTTCCCCCAGCAGGTCCCACTGCAGCGCTGTGTGTACAGCATTACCCAGGGGATCAAACAGCGAGGCCACATCCAGGTCTATACCGGGTCGGTGTTCCCAGACATTCGACATGGGCAGGGCCAGGTATTCAGCAAACGCGCCAGGACTGTCAACGCCGATGCCACTGGTCTGGTTACACAGGTGGCGGCGCCCTGCCATGCAGTTGCGGCAGCGACCGCAGACCAGGTGTCCTTCGCCGGACACTATTTGTCCAGGGTGCCAATCGTTGACATTGGAACCGACCTCGACAATCTCGCCAACAAACTCATGGCCGACCACCATCGGCACCGGGATGGTTTTCTGCGCCCAGGCATCCCAGTTATAGATATGCATGTCGGTACCACAGATGGCGGTGCGCTTGATTTTCACCAGCACATCATTGATACCGGGTTCCGGCTCTGGCACATCTTCCAGCCAGATACCGACCCTTGCTTCTCTCTTTACCAGCGCTTTCATAAGAACTTACTATAGATGAAATTCCCCGGCATATTGGGATCGCGGTTTCAATGATGCAAGCCTTATTTCCCCAACACAGTGCTCAGAAGCCTTTAGATCGCCTGGCTGGCAGGCCGGGAGCATCAGCTTCGTGCATAAGGGGCGCTGCCCGCTTTAGCAGGCTACTGAGATGCTTGTCAGGCCTGGTGCTGGCCACGCTACTCTGTGCCTGTGGCAGCGACCCGGGCTATTCCAGCCTGCCAGCCGGCAGCAGCGTGCTGGCCTTCGGTGACAGCGTGACTTACGGCACCGGGGCTGGAGCCGGGCAGGATTACCCGACACTGCTGGCCCAGGCCACGGGCTGGAATATCGTCAATGCAGGCATTCCCGGCGATACCGCCCGTGAGGCCAAAACCCGCCTGCCAGCCCTGTTGCAACAACATCGGCCGGCACTCGTGATCGTGGAGCTGGGCGGTAACGATTTCCTGCGCAAAAGACCGGCCGCCCAGGTAAAAGCGGACCTGCACAACATCATTACACAAAGCCAGGACTCCGGTGCGATTACGGCCGTGATAGCGGTGCCACGCCTGTCCCTGTTGCGGGCAGGGATCGGCGCCCTCAGCGACGCCGACATCTATGCCGAACTGGCTACTGAAACCGGCGTGTTGTTATTGGCCGATAGTTTTTCCGCTGTGCTCTCCGACGAGCAGCTGCGCGCTGACCCGGTACATCCCAACGCCCGCGGCTACCAGGTTTTGAGTGAGGGAGTGCTGGAGGGCTTGCGCGAGGCCGGATTGCTATGATGGGACCAGCGTGAAGCCCTGTGCCGGGAAATGCACATGTACCCGCCCCGCCACCTCGCTGTCACGGGCGATAATGATGCGGCTGTCGGAAACACCAACCAGGGTGCCACCAGTCGAATCCAGCGCATAGTCATCCGGTTGCACGCTTACTTGCTCACCAATTAGCGCATCAACAGTCATTGCGGCAGGGATCTCGCGTGGCTCCGCGTGCCGCGCCGCCGCAAAAGCCTGCTCCACACTCAACTCATCACTGCGGGCATGGCCAAATGCCGATATTCGTTCATACCAGGCCAGCAGCTGCGGTAGATGTGCTGGCAGGGGCAGCTCGCCCACCACGTGCTGAAACCACAAGGTGTGGTAAGCGGCAAAGTCAGTGTGGCTGGGGCTGTCACCGAACAGGAACAATGCGGACCCAGACAGCTGCGCCTCCAGTTGTTCCAGATGACGTTCAAACACCGCTGCCGCCTGTTGCGGCGACATCGGCCTGGTCTTAGCCGCACGGGCCATGCCGGCGCGGTCAAAGATAAAGCGCACTGCCTTGCGCACACCCAGCTTGCGAAACAACTGGCTGAGGATCTTGCGCGCCGGGATGGATGCGACACAGGCCCAGAACACGTCGCCTTCCAGGGCCGCGTCGAAACCCAGTGCGGCCTCATCACAATGGCCTGGATCCAGCGCAGGCATGGCCGCCAGGGTCGCAATCTCGGCGCTGATCAGGCGCGTATCGCAAAAAATATCAGCCCCCTGCTGCGCCACTGGAATGCGCCGGTAGCCCCCGGCCAGGGGATCAACACCTGGACGTGGCGGCATCTCTGGCGCAATCGTCGACTGCCAGTTGATGCCCGTATAGCCAAGCATCAGTCGAATCTTCTCCGAGAAGGGCGACATCGGGTAGTGGTGCAGGATCATGCGTATTTGGCCGGGCGCTGCTCCAGCTCCGCCATCACCGCCTCAACCTGGTTGGGCGTAGCGATGATGGCATCCTGCTCCCTGGACTCATGCAGTAAACCCTCCTCGGCCGACAGATAGCTGGCATTATTCAAAAGGCGCTTGTCGGCGCGGATGGCATCCGGGTTGCGGCCGGCGATTTCCCTTGCCGTGGCCATAGCGGCCTCCAGTGGGTCCTCCACAACACGGGTGACCAGACCGTATTCCAGCGCCTCCCCGGCAGAGAATATGCGGCCAGTATAGGTAAGCTCCCGCAGCACATCATCGCGCACCAGGTGTCGCATCAACTGGGTGCCGGCCATATCCGGCACCAGGCCCCACTTGATTTCCATCACCGAGAATCGGGTATCCGCCGAGGCGTAACGAATATCGGCACCGAGGGCGACCTGGAATCCGCCGCCAAAAGCGACTCCATGCACGGCGGCAATAACCGGCACCGGCAACTCGCGCCACATCCAGGCCGCATGCTGGGGCTTGTTGGCAACGCCATGGGTGCGCGTTTCCAGTTTTTGACTGGCGACATCACCGCTGGCGCCGTCGGCCATAGCGGCAAAATTGGACATATCCAGGCCGGCACAGAAGGCCTTGCCCTCGGCTGACAGCACCACCACCCGCACCGAGTCGTCAGCACGCAGCTTCTCACCTACCTCGATGATGGCATCAAACATCTGGCTGTCCAGCGCATTCATCTTGTCACTGCGCACCAGTCGCACATGGGCGATGCCCTCCTCAACAGCGAGGGTAATTCGATCTTGCATACTCATAGTCTGGCGCCTCTGCGCGCGTTCAATTTTAGTTAACCTGGCGGTCGCGGCCTTCCCAGAAGGGCTTGCGCAATTCGGTCTTTAGCACCTTGCCAGCACCGGAGAGCGGCATTGCTTCCTGTCGGAAACTGACACTCTTGGGCAGCTTGTAGCCCGCGATCTGATCACGGCAATGTTCGATCAGCTCTGCTTCACTGGCCTCTGCACCCTCGTGCAGAATGACGATGGCGTGTACGGCCTCGCCCCACTCCTCATGCGGTATACCGATCACGGCCACATCCTGTACGGCTTCGTGGCTGATTACTGCGTTCTCCACTTCAGTGGTAAAGACATTTTCGCCACCGGTAACCACCATATCCTTGACCCGGTCGACGATAAACAAATAGCCGTCCGCATCCAGGTAACCGGCGTCCCCGGTAAATACCCAGCCATCTTGCAGTGCCTTGGCAGTTTCTTCCGGTTTGTTCCAGTAACCCAGCATCGTGTGAGGGCCGCGCACCACGATTTCACCTGATACACCCTGGGTACAATCGTTACCCCCCTCATCGACAATGCGCATATCCGTCACCGGGGTTGGCCGTCCCGCTGCCTTGAGCTTGGGTCCACCCTTAACGTGATCACTCATGGGCAAAGTGGTTACCACCGGTGCCATTTCAGTCTGCCCATAGGCTTGTACCAAACCGACCGTCGGCCAGATCTGCAGGCATTGCTCCAGTACCGCGGCCGGCATTGGCGAGGCGCCATACATCAGGCACTGCAGGGAATACATGTCCGCGGTGGTCGCATCCGGATGATTCAGCACCATTTTGATCATGGCTGGCACCAGCAGCGCATGACTAATACGCTTGGCAGCTATGATTGACAGTACCTGGCCCGGATCAAAACTTTGCAGCATGACATTGCTGGCACAGCTCAGGGTGGCGTTCATGGAGCCCGCGAAATCCGCCATGTGGAACATGGGTGCAACATGCAGGTAGGTGCTGTCGCGGGTCATATTGAAATCAGGCAGGGCGCCCATGGCGGAGGCCCAGATGGCACGGTGGGATTGCATGACACCCTTGGGAAAACCGGTGGTACCGCCCGTGTAGAAAATCCCCGCCATGTCATCATCACCGCGCGTCGACATAGCCACATGCGGGCTTTGGGCCACCAGTTCCTCATAGGAAAGCGCGCCCGCCGGGCAGTCACCGTCGCCCATGTAGACTATGGCAGAGACACAATCCACATCGGCCAATAATTGCGCCGCCTGCTCTGCAAAAGCATCATCAAACAACAGCACCCGGACGCCGGAGTCACCAACTGCATAGTTGTTTTCGGCCAGGGCCCAGCGGGTATTCAGCGGCACCATGCAGTAACCGGCCCAGGCGATACCAAAGACAGATTCGTAGTAGCGATCACTGTTGAGGCTGAGAATGCCGACCCGGTCTCCTTCATTCAGGCCCAGGCCTTGCAAACCCGCGGCAAGCCGCGCCACACGATTATTGAGTTCCTCCCAGCTGTACTCCCGCTTGCCAAATGAGGTGGCCATGCCATTGGGATTCAGCCGGGCTGCCCGCGCCAACATCGAAGGTAGTGAAACCATAGTGAGCCTCTTTATTATTTCTTGTCCGGCAGGATTATAGCGAACAATGGCCGGCTGGATATCACACATTTCAAGCACCGCAGCACGCCACACCCCCGGATAAAGATACTGCCACACTGGCCCACTTAGCGTTAGCATACTGATTTTCCTTCTGCTTCTGGAGCATCAGCATGAAAATGCTTGTCAGCACCACCTCACGCACACTCCTGGTCCTGGTTTTCTGCATTGCCGGCAGCGCCAGTGCGCAGCCCGCCTCGATAAATGCGGAGCAAAACATGGACCTGGGCCAGGTCATTGAGTTGCTGCGCCAACAGCAGGCCGAAATGGCCAGCCAACGAAAATTGCTACAGGCACAGTCCGAACAGATTACTGGCCTCAAGCATGAACTGGACAGCCTGCGTGGGCCGGGTGCCGTGGAACAAGCAGCGCAAGCGCAGCAGGCCCAGGTAGCCACCAGGCCGGTAGAGGAGCAGCCGGCGCCGGAAATCCTCGCAAGCGACACCAGGACCAAACAACAGCTCGATGCCGAAACCGAAAAGCGAGTCAGCGACGCCCAGGTCGACGACCCGACCCAGGACCTCTTGACCCGACTGCCTGGCGCCTGGCGCCTGCCCGGCACTGATGCGGCCTTCCGCATTGGTGGCTACGTAAAAAGTTCTGCGGTCTACAACCAGGATCCGCTGGCAATCAAGGACCGCTTCATTGTTGGCTCAATCCCGGTGAGCGAAGTGTCCGAGTCAAACCCCCAGGCCCAGAGCAGCATCACCGCCTCCCAGTCGCGACTCAACTTCGATATGCGCGAACCGACCAAATATGGCATTTTGCGCGCCTTTATTGAGGGTGACTTTGCGGAAGATAATGACACCTTCCGTCTGCGCCATGCCTTCGGTCAGTGGCGCCAGGTGCTGGCGGGGAAAACCTGGTCGACCTTTGTCGACACCGAGGCCAGTCCGGAAGAAGTCGATTTCGAAGGCCTGAATGGCCGCGTCAACGTGCGCCAGAGCCAGGTGAGAATCATGCCAACACTGGGCGATGCCTACCAGTTCAAGTTCTCGCTGGAAGACCCCAACCCCCAGGTGCAAAACGGTGACGGCGTTACCCGCATGCCCGATATTGTTGCCAGCGCCAGCTTCCAGCCCAATGCCCGCCTGCACTTGCGCACGGCACTGATCGCCAGGCAGATTCGCGCCCAGCAATCGGAAAGTTTTGGTCGTGGGGTGGAAAAAGAATACGGCTGGGGTCTATCCCTCAGCGGACGCTTCATTACGCCCCGGTTCGGCGAGCGGGACAGCCTGCTGTTCCAGCTCAATGGCGGCAGCGGCATCGGCCGCTACATCAATGACCTTTCCAGCGTCGGTAATTTCGACGGCGTCTTTAATCCGGCCAACGGTGAACTGGAATTATTTGACGTGCTGGCCGGTTACGCCTCCTGGCAGCATTGGTGGAGCGGCACCCTGCGTTCCAACTTTACCTTTGGCATAGTCGATGTGGACAACCCGGGCTTCGTTTCCGGCGATGCCTACCAGCGTACCATGCGTTTTTCATCGAACCTCTTGTGGAGCCCAACACCGCGCATCAACCTCGGACTGGAATACCTTTGGGGCTCTCGGGAGAATGAAAACGGCGCCGACGGCGATGCCCAGCAGCTGCAGATGGCCGCACAGTACAGCTTCTAAAAGTTGCACTGATGGCCACGGCGCAGCCGTAGTATCCAGCAAACAATCGGCGAGGTGGCAAGCTTGCCTTCTGGATACAGGCGCGGAATAATTGCCGCCCTCCAATAACCCGCCCTTAGCTCAGCTGGATAGAGCGTCCCCCTCCTAAGGGGAAGGTCTCAGGTTCGAATCCTGAAGGGCGGGCCAAATACTTCCAGAAGCGGCCAAACCCTGGCTCTACTGGCGCAAGCTGCCAATCATGCATGCGTAATCTTCGAAACCGAGTTCCGCCGTAATGTGCTGCTGCCAAAGTGCATCCAGTTGTTCGACCACCTCGGCACTGAGTTGCTTTCTCGATTCTCCCACCAGCCCGCTACGCACCTTGGAGGAATCGCTGTTGGCCGGCAGACCCAACACATCCACGCTGCGCTCACGCATAAGCTTGTCATCAAAATGATCTTTGTGTTGCTGCATAAATTCCAGTGAACTGTGTTCCAGGCTTATCGCCAGCAACTCATCATCCAACTCAAGGTTCATAAAGGCCGCAACACGTTTTATGGTGCCCTCCAGATCGTCTCGCATATGCTCGTAAGCCATGAACAACACATCCGGGTCGTCCCGGCGTGCCCACCAGGACTTCAGGTGGGTCCAGTAATCGCCACCCGAACTACCCGGACTTCCCGCCACGATGAACGTACCCCGCGCAAAATCATCCAGCGATACCGCACCCGGCTCCAGAAACCAGCCCTCCATAAACTTGTACATGGAGTACAGTGCGTCCCGGGGATCGCGACAGGAGTTGATGTAACGACCGCCCCCTGGCATGCGATGGGCGTCAAGATGACTCTTGAACAAACGTAGACTGCCCTTCTGCTCGGCGTTCAGATCGAGACCCAGGTCGGTGGAGGTCTCGATCCACGGCACTACTCGACTGATATCATCAAAATCCATATCGCCTCGAGTGCGAAGCGTATGCGCCATTTGCTGCAGCCAGGTGGTGCCACTCTTGCCAAACGGTGTAATTACAAGGTCCGTCGGCCGCAAGTTGATAGCCAGGCCAGCATTGAAGCCATCCTCGGTACTCATAGCGCCCATCATGGCGCCAAAGGCCTGCAGTGTCGTCGCCCGCCCTGTGGGTGCCCTGTCTTTGTTATCACTCTCCGCCACTGTGTTCTCCGGCTGGATGCCTGGTCTACGCAAGAAGCGGAAAGTATAGGCGAAGGCGGTGTTGCGAGAATAGGCGGGCCACGCCTTGCGGCTAATTCAAGAAACAGCTGCCATCAGTCGATAAGTTCACATGGGCATGGCAAACGGCGATAGATCGCCAGACCTCTGTATGGCTTCGCTATACTCGTTTCGCTTTCGCGACTGAGGTAAGCTCGGTGCCAGATTATTCAAACACAATAGAAAGTAATACTTCGTATTTTATGAGCGACGAAAACAATAACGACAAGTTCAAGGCGATTCTGAACGGATCACTGGACAGCATGTACTACCTCTTGCCTGTACTCGACGCTGACGGCGAAGTTTCTGACTTCCGTTGTGCTGATGTGAATGCTGCGGGTGCTGAACTACTGGGCCTGGACCAAGAGAAAATTATCGGTTCCTGTATCAGCAACCACCTGACGAGTGAGCGGGCAGATAGCCTCTTGCAACGCCTGGCTGCAGCGCGGAAGTCCGGGCAGGCCGTCGAGTCCGAGGAAGAGATGGTGCTTGGCCCACGGAGCGTATTCGTTCGCGAGCAAATCATTCCGCTTCCCGAAGGCATTCTTGTGCAGGTGCGTGATATTACTGGCTCACGACGGGCACAGCAGGACCTGCGCGACAGCCAGGAATACCTGGCTTCTGTGATCGCCAATATTCCGGTCATACTCTACGAACTGGATCGGGATGGGGTGTTTAAGCTATCGACCGGCCGCTCCCTCTCACAGATAGGTCTGGCGCCCGGTGAGGCCGTGGGAAAGTCGATGACAGACTATTTTCCTGATGGGTCTCCCGAGGTTGCTGCATTCCAGCGCGCGCTGACAGGCGAATCATTCACCACGCAAACGACACTTGGCGATGGTTATTTTGACTCCCGCTACACACCCCGCTATGACGACGCGGGCAACATCGTCGGCGTCCTCGGGATCAGCTATGACATCACCGAACAAAGGCTCGCCGAAGAGCAACTGCGCCGGGCCCAGAGGCTGGACGCTGTTGGCCAGCTAACCGGGGGAATCGCGCACGACTTCAACAACCTGCTGGCGGTAATTCTGGGAAACCTGGATCTGCTGGAAAAGCTGGCCAAGGAAGATGATGATGCCGCGCGTTTTATTCAGAGGGCGATTGCAGCCACTGAGCGCGGTGCCACCTTAACCAGGCGCTTGCTGGCTTTCTCGCGCAAGCAACTACTCGAACCAAGCATCACTGACACCAATGACCTCGTGGCCGGCATGCTGGCCATGTTAAGCCGCACGCTACCAGAGAATATTGTTATTGCCTTCGAGCCAGCAGATGACTTGTGGCAGATTCACATCGACGCGCCGCAATTGGAACACGCGGTATTGAATCTCTGCCTGAACGCACGCGATGCCATGCCTGAAGGCGGCAAGTTATCTATTCAGACCCGGAATATATCGCTAGCTGGAGAAGAGGCGCAGCGCATTAACATCGAGCCCAGGGATTACGTGGAGCTATTGGTAAAAGACACGGGTTGCGGAATTCCAGAAGACCTCAGGGAAGTCATTTTTGAACCCTTCTACACCACCAAGGAGGTCGGCAAGGGCAACGGCCTGGGGCTTTCGATGGTCTACGGCTTCATCGACCAATCCGGCGGCGCGATCGATCTCAGTTCTGAAACAGGGGCAGGCACCGGCATTCGCCTGTTGCTGCCAACAAGCGAGGCAAAGAGTCTGGCCAGGACTCCGACTTCAGATTCACGCAGGTTCATTGCCAACGGCACGGGGGAGCGGATTCTGGTAGTCGAAGATGATTCAGACGTGCGCCAGTTTGTCAGCGACGCGCTGTCTGCCTTGAACTACGAGGTCGTGCAGGCACGCAATGGAGACCTGGCACTGCAATGGCTGGATAGAGGTGAGCCGCTGGATCTGATGTTCAGCGACATCGTCCTCCCCGGTGAACTCAGTGGTATCGAACTCACCCGGCATGCACTGACACTGCGACCGGGACTTAATGTACTGCTGACAACCGGTTACGCCAAGGACGCGAGTGCTGGAGACCTGGAAACGCTATCCCACCTGGAAGTGCTTCCCAAGCCCTATCGTACCGCGGATCTCGCCCGCAAATTGCGCACCCTGCTGGACCCTCCCAGCTGAGGCGTCATCCCGATAGCTGGCTGAGCCCCGACGGGGGACTACTGCGCACCCTGAGCAATGCAGCTTAATATTTCTGCCTGGTAACGCTTGCCGCGTTCATTGAGCAAATCCAGCACGTGCAGCGAGGTGGGCACAAACGCAAAGCCGATCTCCAGCCCGGGATGCCACTGAAAAATCGATCCGCCAAGCCCCATCCAGCCATAGAACCCTTCCCTGCCCTCGTTGAAGTCACGCTCCATTGAGCTGCTGTCTGGAGTACAGGCGACGAAACTGTCCACCCCGCCCTGCGTGAAACGCGTGGTCATGAGACCGCCCATATCCGCTTTGAGGGAGTGATCGTGCATCGCCGCCCAGGCTGACTCGCTTAAATACTCGGTATCTTCCCACTTGCCGCCCGCTGCCATCATGCCTGCTATCTTTGCCAGCCCCCTGGCTGAACAGTTGGCATTAGCGGAGGGCGTTTCGCCCCTGGCGAAGCCCGGATTATTAAAGAATCCCAGACCGCCCATACCGGTGAATGGCGGTGGATTTCCAGAACGCCTGCTCCTGACCAGGCCCGGCACAATCTTGATGAGTCGGCCAATTATCTGGAAGATGTTGTGGACAATCCGCCTACCCATGAACCTGGGCTTCAGACTCTGTAGCAGCTGATAGCCAAAGCCGAGTGCTTTGACTTTGGAACGGCGTTCCATCTCTGGCGCTTTGACACCAATAATGGCGTCGGCCTTGAGAGGGCCGCTGATCTCCTCGCGGAGGAACTCGCCAATGGTGCGACCAGCCGGGTCGACCCGGCGAAACACTTCATTGACAATCCAGCCGCGGGTGAGTGCGTGATATTCACGCTTGCCGCCGCTGCCTGCCGTATAGCTCAATGCGTGTGCTTCAATTATCCGACCCACGGCATTCTGCTTGATATTCTCGGTGAACAGATCTTCCATATCGAGGGAGGTATCAAAATTGGCGAGCCCGGCCTCATGCCGCATGAGGTCAGCCACCGTCAGCCCGTCTTTGCCATTGGTGCCAAACTCCGGCCAGTAGCGGGCAATCGGGGCGTCATAGCTGATCAACCCCTTCCCCACCAGTGACGCGATCGCGATGGCTTCGAGGCTTTTGCCACTACTGAACACATTGACCAGGGAATCTGCTGAAAAGTCAGGGGCATCGCTTGCCGAGGCCCACAGATCCACAACCTTTTCCCCCTTGTAGTATACGCAGAGCTGAGTATTCTCCTCGGCCATTGTCCGCATCTGGTTCTCATAAAGCTGCCTGACAGACTCAAAGCCCGAGGCGATTGTGCCATTGATTTGCATACGCTTGCCGCTGTTGTGACTCATCGATTACTCCGCCTGAATTGAGCGAGAGTATAGCGTGGATACCTGGCGGTGACCGCCCTTCTCATCCGGCACACCCGCCGAGGCATCACCGGAGACGATCAGCGCCGTGTTAGCCGCCTTCGCGACCTCAAGCACATAATCGAGATTTACGCAGATCGCCTGAGGTAATCCAGGCCGCCGCTAATCGCGGCTACCTGGGCATCTACGCAGTTCTCATCAGTGACCAGCGGGCTGTCCGGGTAGACTTCTGTCGTGGTCACGAAGCTGGCCTCGGTCACACCCATACAGAGCCCCAGCGGACCGGCATCGTAATTGATCACCCCGTGTTGCTCCAGCGGCTCACCGATAATTCTGCCGTCAACGGGAGGCGCTATATGGGTGACCTGCTCGACCGACTTGATAACGGAGGCCTGGAAATCGAATGTGGGTCTGGCGCTGTCGCCCACGGTGTAGAAGCCATCAGGGATATCCCAGTTATCCTGTGTCACGGCATCACGGGCCGCCAGGGCCGGCCTGAATTCCGTGTTATCGGTATCGGTTGTTTCATGCAGATCGACGTGCGCGAGAAAGTCGATTGCTGCATTTTCCAGGTATCGAATAACCGCGGCTGCCTCCTCGGAGGGACTATCCGGCCTGAACGACCGGTTGGGGTCCACAGCGTTCGGGTTCCAGCGGTTGATGGTTTCATAGCCCCAGGGGCTAATGCATGGCAGCACCACAAAGTTGAAATGCTCCGCGTAGTTCTTCACCTGTGTTTGCAGAAAGCGCAGCGCACCCTGGACACCGCTGGTCTCGTAGCCATGCACGCCGCCGGTGACAAGGATGCTTGGCAAATTGCTGTCCCATGACCGGGACTTCACAGCATAGAGTGGGTAACGCCCCGCTACATACGACAGTTCGCCATAACTCTCGACACTAAAGTCATCTCGCAAGGCGTCGATCCTCGACAGGACTTCGTCAGCATAGAGTCGCTGTACCGACTGCAAGGCGAACCAGGCGGCTATATCTACTTCGTCCCAGGTCTTGCCTGGTGTGCCAATGGGGTACTCGTCTGATGTCTTCATGATGTAAGTTCTGGATAATTGGGTCTTGGCTAGATTACGCCAGCGCGCCGTCTCTTGCAGCTCAAAAAGACCGCTAGTAAGGGTCGCGCTACCAGCTGCTTAAGTTGTCGCCAGGCGCTAGACCAGCCCATGTGCTCGGTGTAAACTTCGACCTCCATTTTTCGGCACCCCCGCATTCACACCACACAGGACCCCGATATGATCTATCAGAGTGACCAGCTCACGATAAAGCGCCTGGACGGCGATATCGCCGAGCTGAACTTCGACCTGCAGGGCGAATCAGTCAATAAATTCGACTCAGCCACCGTATCAAGCCTGACCGCAGGCCTGGATGCGCTGGAAGCTGAGGCAGGCATCAAAGGCCTGCTGCTCAGCTCCGGTAAAGGCGTGTTCATCGTCGGTGCCGATATAACAGAGTTTGTCAGCCTGTTTGGCGCCAGCAAGGAAGAGATCAAGCCCTTCACGGCTGCCAACAACGTCAATCTCAATCGCATTGCTGCCCTGCCCTACCCCAGTGCCGCGGCCATTAACGGCTTCGCCATGGGTGGCGGCCTGGAAGTTTGCCTGGCCTGTGATTTTCGGGTGATGAGTGAGACTGCGAAAATCGGCCTGCCGGAAACCAAGCTGGGCATACTGCCCGGTTGGGGCGGTACCGTGCGCCTGCCACGCATAATCGGCGTGGATGAGGCGGTGATGTGGATGGCCACAGGCGCGGACAAACGCGCCGACGATGCACTCAAAGCCGGTGCCGTGGACGCGGTCGCAGGGCCGGAGCAGTTGCGCGATGTCGCCCTTGCCACGTTGCAGGGTGCCGTCGATGGCAAGCTTGAGTACGCCGAGCGTCGCGCCCGCAAGCACGGCCCCCTGCCCCTGAATGACACCGAGGCGATGATGTCCTTCTTCACCATCAAGGCCATGGTGGGACAACAGGCCGGCAAGAATTACCCCGCCCCTGTCAAAGTGGTGGAAGTGATCGAGGCCGCCCGCAATATGAACCTGGACGATGCGCTGGAGGTGGAAGCCGAGGCATTTGCCGAGCTGGCGACCACGCCCGTGGCCGCAGCCCTGGTCGGCGTATTCCTCAATGACCAGCTGCTGGGCAAGAAGGCCAAGGACTGGGAAAAGAAGGCGGATAAAGCGATTGATACCGCGGCGGTACTCGGTGCCGGCATCATGGGCGGCGGCATTGCCTACCAGAGTGCCTTCAAGGGTACGCCGATCAAGATGAAAGACATTAACCAGGAGGGTCTCGACCTGGGCTTGAGCGAGGCCAGCAAGTTGTTGGCCAAGCGGGTGGCACGCGGCCGCATGAGCGCTGACCAGATGGGCAATATCCTGAACAGCATCGACCCCACCCTGACCTACAGCGGTTTTGACGATGTCGATATCGTGGTCGAAGCTGTGGTGGAGAACGAGAAGATCAAGGGTATTGTGCTGGCCGAGACCGAACAACACATCGACAGCAATGCGGTGTTGGCATCCAACACCTCGACTATTTCTATAAGCCGACTCGCGGAAAACCTGAAGCGGCCAGAAAATTTCTGCGGCATGCACTTCTTCAACCCGGTGCACGCCATGCCGCTGGTAGAAGTGATCCGCGGTGAAAAGACCTCGGATACCGCCGTGGCGCGCACCGTGGCCTACGCCAACAAGATGGGCAAGAAGGCGGTCGTGGTAAACGACTGCCCCGGCTTCCTGGTAAACCGGGTCCTGTTCCCCTACTTCGGTGGCTTCAACATGTTGCTGCGAGACGGCGCCGACTTCCAGGCCGTGGACAAGGTCATGGAACGCTGGGGTTGGCCCATGGGTCCCGCCTACCTGATGGATGTGGTGGGCATTGATACTGGTGTACACGCGGCCAATGTGATGGCCGAAGGCTTCCCCGACCGCATGCAGCCCGACTTCAAGAGCGCCACCGAGGTGATGTTCGAACTGGAACGTTTTGGCCAGAAAAACGACAAGGGCTTTTATGAGTATGTTGCCGACAAGCGCGGCAAACCGCAGAAGACCGTGAATGACGAGGTTTACGGCTTGATTGCCGAGGTCGTCGGCGAACGCGCAGAGTTTGAGCGCGAGGACATCATCGCCCGCATGATGCTGCCGATGGCGATTGAAATGGCCCGTTGCGTCGAAGAAGGCATCGTTGGCACCGCCGCCGAGGCCGATCTTGCCCTCGTCTACGGCGTCGGCTTCCCGCCCTTCCGCGGTGGTATTTTCCGCTGGATGGACACGGTAGGCATGGCCCATATCAAGGAAGCGTCGGACAAGTTCGCGCATCTCGGCAAGGCTTACGAGCTGACCGACCATATGAATACAATGCTGGCCAACGGCGAAACCTACTACTGAGTTACGGGCTAAAAATAGGAGAAATACTGTGAGTTTGAATCCAAGAGACGCAGTGATTGTAGATTACGCCCGCTCAGCCATGGGGCGTTCCAAAAATGGTTGCTTTCGCAACGTACGTGCAGATGATCTGTCTGCAGAAGTCATCAAGGGTATGCTGGCCCGCAACGCGGCACTTGATCCCGCCGAGATTGACGACCTGATCTGGGGCAGCGTCATTCAGCGCGGCGAACAGGGCATGAACCTGGCGCGCATGATTGTGCTAAACGCGGAATTGCCACACAGCATTCCGGCGCAGACAGTAAATCGCCTCTGCGGTTCATCCATGTCTGCCCTGCAAACAGCCGCTGCCAATATCATGGCCGGAATCGGCGATGTCTACCTGGTGGGTGGTGTCGAGCACCTGGGCCACCTGCCCATGATGGACCCGGTTAATGTCGACCCCAACCCGCGCATGGGCCGCTCCGTGGCCAAGGCGGCGGGCATGATGGGCATGACCGCTGAAATGTTAGCCCTGATGCACGGCATCAGCCGGGAAGACCAGGACAAACTCGGCCTGCGCTCACACCAGCTGGCCCACAAGGCCACGGTGGATGGCAAGTTCAAGCGAGAGATCATCCCCATCGATGGTCACGACGCGAACGGCGCCCTGGTCTCGGTCACCACCGATGAGACCATCCGTCCCGAGACCACCCTGGAAGACCTGGCGGCGCTGAAGCCTTCCTTCAATCCACAGGGTGGCACGGTAACTGCCGGCCAGTCCTCGCAGATCTCCGATGGCGCCTCCGCCATGCTGATGATGTCCGCGGAGAAGGCACAGGCCCTGGGCCTGACCCCTATCGCCAGGGTTAAAGCTATGACACTGGCGGGTGTAGACCCCTCAATCATGGGTTACGGTCCCGTACCTTCCACCCAGAAGGCACTTAAGAAGCTGGGCCTGACCATGGACGATATCGATATGGTTGAATTGAATGAGGCCTTCGCCGCACAGGCGCTGCCCGTACTCAAGGACCTGGGACTGCTGGAGAAGATGGATGAGAAGGTCAACGTACATGGCGGCGCCATTGCCCTCGGTCACCCCTTCGGCTGCTCCGGAACACGGATAACCGGTTCCCTGCTAAACGTCATGGAAGACCGCGACCTTACCCTGGGTGTATCCACCATGTGTATAGGCCTGGGACAGGGCATCACTACTGTGGTTGAACGCGTCTAGGCTAGCGCGTCCAGACGAACCCAACTAACAGCCACGCCAATGACAAGAGGGAGCCTCCCATGAGTTTTGAATCAGTTGTAAGCGACTCCGGTCAATTTATGTACGACAACTTTCACTTTTCGGAGGCTAGCAAGAGCAATGGCTTTTTGCTGTGTTCCGGTGTCATAGGCACCGGCGAAAAGGGCCAGCTGCCGGAAGATATCAAGCAAGAATTTCGCAACGCCTGGACGGCAATAGGCAAGTTACTCAGCACATGCGATCTTGGCTACGATGCGATAGTGGAGTACACGACTTACCACGTCGGCCTGCAAGCCCACATGGGGGACTTCATGTCTGTCAGGGATGAATTCCTCTCCGAACCCTGGCCGGCCTGGACCGCGATTGGCATCACCGAACTTGCCGTTCCTGGCGCTCACGTTGAAATTCGAGTGACAGCGAAACTAAGAGACTGAGCTGGTATCGTTTGGGGAGGAGCCAGCTTCTTCTAGCAATTCGCGCAGCTCGATCTTAAGAATCTTGCCAATGTGACTGCGCGGTAGTTCATCTATCTCGCGCAGCGCGGACAGGCGCTGGGTTTTACCCAGCCCGGCGTTGGCCTTTGCCAACACTTCCTGGAGATCAATCCCGGCACCCTTTTCGGTGACGACAAAGCCCAGCGGTGTTTCGCCCCACTGCTTTGAAGGCACTCCGATTACAGCAGCGTCAATCACACCGGGCAGCCCCAGCAAGACTTCCTCCAGGTCGCGCGGGTAGATATTGAAGCCACCGGAAATGATCATGTCCTTGCTTCGACCCATCAGGGTAATAAAGCCGTCTACATCCACGCTGCCAATATCGCCCATGCGCTGCCAGCGATCCCCATTCTCGTCGTACCAGCTGGCCTCCTCGGTCTTGTCCGGCTGATTCTGGTAACCCGACATCATGGTTCGGGAACGACCAACCAACTCACCCATCTCGCCCGCTGGCAGGCGTTTCAGGTCTTCGTCTATGGTGATGACCTCGCTACCGCCCCAGGCAACACCCACGGTATGCAGTTTGTCCGGGTACAGGTGGGCCAGTAGCAAGCAGACCACTCCCCCCTCGGTCATGGAGTAAATTTCAATCAGCTTACCGGGCATCCGTTCCAGCACTTCCGCTTTCAGTTCTGCCGAAAACGGCGCGCTGGTGCAGTTCTTCAACTGCAAACTGCCAAGGTCATAATCATCAAAACCCTCGAAATCCATCAAGCGCTGGTATTGCACCGGTACCAGCATGGTATGGGTCGCCGGCAGGGACTCCGCCAACTGCAACCAGCGCTGGCAATCGAACTTTCGCATCAGCACCGCGCTGCCGCCATAGGCCATGGTCGCCAGAAACATGGCGAGTGTGGTATTGGAATAGAGCGGCGTCGAGAGCAGTGAAAACTGTCCGGGCTTGCCATAACCGGCTGCCTCGCCAACCGCCATCTGGTACCAGCGCATCTGGTGACTGTGGACAATACCCTTGGGCGTGCCGGTGGTGCCGCTGGAATAGATGATATTGAAGGGATCATCGGGCTGCGCGGCGGCATTAACAAGCCTTGTGCCAGCGGCAGCCATCCACTCGCCCATGATGGGCGCATCTACTGCAGCCCGGTCCAGCAGTACATGCTTAAGTGGCGGCAAGGCGATGCCGCTGTCAGCAAGTTCGGCGCGCTTTGCGCTATCAATGAAGAGGTGGCTGGCGCCACTATCAGCCATCATCGCGCTTAATTGGGCCGGGGTGGCTGAGGTGGTCAACGGCGCGGCACAGCCTCCGGCAACGATGGCAGCCAGGTAGGCCAGCGCGTAGTGAACCGTGGTAGTGCCGAGGATGGATACCGCCTGGCCGCGTTTGAGCCCGTCAGCCTGCAACTGGGCGGCGATCCGATGGACCAGGGCTGCCGTCTCAGACCACGTTAGCTGCTCTTCGCCTTCACGCAGTGCAATGCGATCTGGTTGATTGCTGGCATGTGCAGCAATCAGCTCAGCGAAATCGCCGAAACCCTGCTCGAGATAACTAACCGGGTCCAGCTGTTTGCCCATCACCGGATCGCCCTACTTGCCAGGAATAGTGTTGTTGGCCATATAGTCGCTGATATAGGCAGCGAATTCTGGCTCGTTGGCGCGTCTATCCGTCTCGATTCTGCGGGCAATATCGGAATCGCGCATATTCCTGTTCCACTCTTTCATACCCGGAATCTCGGCCAGAATATCCCACTCCAGTTGCCGAGAACCGATCGAGTTCACCACGGCGTTCACGTAATGCACATAGATATCTGCCATCGTGAAGCTGTCGCCTGCGATAAACGGTGAAAAGCGACACAGGCGTTGCATGGCGCCAATGCCGCGCGTGGTCACATGGCGCGCATCCGCCAGTGCCTTCTCGGGCGCGGGCTTGCCGGAAAAGGCATAGGCAATCAGGCGACGACTGGATAATTCCAGGTAAAGCTCCGACACCTTCATAATCTGCCGTACCCGCGCACGCGCCACCGGGTCAGCCGGGTACAGGGGCTTGTCAGGATAGACCTCCTCCAGGTAATCGCAGATCACCGTGGTTTCAGAGATATCCTCACCCGTCTCAGTCGTCAGGGCAGGAATCTTGCCCACCGGGCTGACCGAGAGCCACTCTTCACCACCGCTATACACCAGGTGCTCCTTGAAGGGGATATCCTTGTAGAGCAATACATACTTGGCAACGTTGTAGTAGTTACTGGCGGAAAATCCGTGCAGGGTAATCATGGCGTAGTCATTCTCTTGTCGTCATTTTAACGGCACCGGCTCAAGACTGGGTAGACCGGCCATCCGGCGTCCCCATATTATAGAGCAGGAGACTCGAAAAATTCTCAAGTCCAAACTAGACTGGGACAAGCGCACTACCAAGGAACCACCCGAATTCAAACACCAATACCAATACCAATACCAACATTGGAAACATCTTGATAAGCATTGAGTAGCAATAAACAAACGGAGCAACAAATGAACCTGCAATCAATCACGACAAAATTGCTGATGATCACCCTGTTGGCTGGCTGCATGACGGCCACAGCACAACGCCGCGGCGACAACGCCCGCATTACCATCGGCATCGTTGAGCGAGCCCAGCAGGTGAAACTCGATGCCCAGGCTGGACGAGGTGCACTGCTGGGAGGCGCTGCGGGATGGGCTCTCGCGCGCAACCAGTCCAGTGGTCGCCAGGCAGCAGCAGCGGCGGCAGGCGCTGGGCTGGGGGCAGCTTCGCGTAATCGCCGCCATGGCGGCACGGGCATGCAGTACACGGTCCGTACCAGTCAGGGTAGTGCCATCTCGGTGGTGACAGACCAAACTGAGGTGCGGGTTGGAGATTGTGTGTCCGTAGAGGAGACTGGCGACGTGGCCAATATACGCAGGGTCGACGATGCCCTTTGCCAGCCGGTTTCCCCAGAAGTTGTGGAACAGACGACCCCGGCCCTGCAGGCCGAAGCCAGTCGCTGTGAGGATGCTAAAGAAAAATTGTTCGCCGCCACAACGCCTGAAGAAGTAGAGGTTGCCCGGCAGGTCATGGAAATTTTGTGCAATGATTGAGCGGGAGGAGGCAGGTCATTTAGTCTTTGCAACATCACCCACGCTGGACTAGCATTCTTCCTATGAAAAAAATAATCAGAAAAAACAGTCTCGTTCTCGTCAGTGCCGCACTGATTACATTCGCCAACCCGGCCTCATCGTCAAAATTTGATGACGACCTGGAACGCGTTGACAATGCGCTCAAGACCAATCCCACCGCGGCACTGCGACAGTCACTCGAATCCTGCCAAAGACAGCGCAATTTTGCCGTCAGGCTGTATCGCATGGGCATGCCTGTACAGGCCCAGCGTTCTTTGCATTATTGTTTTGAGTCGCTCCGACTGCCCGAGACCGAGGTGGTCAAGGTCACGGCACCAAGCGAGAAAGAACTGCAAGCCAGGGCCAACCGGGAATATGATAAAGCACTCGCGCTGACGCCAGACGTCGCCAACGGCCTGGCCATCTATCGTGAGTGTGCCGCCTGTCACCAGCCAGAGGGCTGGGGAAACAAGTCGGGGAGCGTGCCGGCAATTGCTGGCCAGCACAGTAATGTTGTCATCAAGCAACTGGCTGACTTCAGGGCTGGCAATCGGGATTCCGCGCTGATGGTGCCATACGCAACCGTGGAGAGCATCGGTGGCGCCCAGGCAGTCGCTGATGTCGCTGCCTATGTATCCACCCTGGAGATTAGTGTCGCCAACGGCAATGGACCGGGCACCGACCTGGATTTCGGCAAGCGCCGTTACCAGGAACACTGCGCGGAATGCCACGGCGCATCCGGTGAGGGCAGCAACGACGGCCTGGCCCCGCGGATACAGGCCCAGAATTACAAGTATCTTGTGCGTCAGTTCCAATGGATTCGTGAGGGCAAGCGCCGCAATTCAAGCGCAGAGATGGCAGCCCTGGCTCAACAGATGGATGATCGCGAGATGAGGGCCATTCTGGACTATAGCTCTCGCCTCTTGCCCCCCGAGGAGTTGCGTGCACCAGAGGACTGGAAGAACCCGGATTTCAACTAGTCACAAAAAGTACATAAATGCTTCATACAGCTGACATGAGCAGCTTGCATCCCCTCTCCGCCCAAAGTCGGCAGCACCTTTCGACTATCGCATCCCTGCTGATTGCATTTACGTCGATCTTTGCAGCCAGTACGCAGGCAGCGCAGATTGAGGCAACACAGCTCTCCAATATTGTTAAGGTGCTCGCTTCCGATGAGTTCGAAGGTCGGGCTCCCGGCGGGCCTGGCGAGGAGAAAACAGTTGCCTACCTGATCGACCAGTTTTCGGCCCTGGGTCTTCTCCCCGGCGGCGAGGATGGCAAGTGGACACAGGCGGTGCCGCTGGTCCACACCCAGATCCAGCAAGCTGCCAGCATGCGCTTTAACATCGGCAAACAGCGGCAATCACTGCAACAGGCTATCGATATCGCCATTGAAAGCAGCCGACCGGTGAAAGAGATCAACATAGCGTCTGCGCCACTGGTGTTCGTGGGCTTCGGCGCCAGCGCGCCAGAACGCCAATGGGATGACTATGGCGACATGGACCTGGCAGGCAAGGTCGCGATCTACCTGGTGAATGATCCCGATTTTGCCGCGCAGCCAGGCGAGCCGGCCTCCGGGCGTTTTGGCAACAAGCGCATGACCTATTACGGACGCTGGGCCTACAAGTTTGAAGAGGCGGAACGCCGTGGCGCCCTTGCCGCACTGGTTATTCATGAGGACAAGGCGGCTGGCTATGGCTGGACGGTTGCAGCGTCTGCACCCGGTGAAAACTATTCCATCCTGCGCGGTAAGAATGCCGGGCAGCCGCTCACGCTACAGGGCTGGCTGCACAATGACGCGGCAACGCGACTGTTCGCCAGTGCCGGCCTCGACCTGGATGAACAACGCGTGCTGGCCCGCAGCCCGGATTTTGAAGCCTTTGAATTGAAGGATGCCAGCCTCAGTGCAGAGTTGGGTGTTACCGCAGACTATATCCAAAGCCAGAATGTACTGGCTCTACTACCCGGCACCACCCATAAGGATGAAACCCTGATGGTGTCTTCGCACTGGGATGCCTTCGGCCAGGGCGAGCCCGACTCGCAGAATCGCACTGTTCGACCCGGCGCCAATGACGACGCGCTCGGCACAGCGGGCGTACTGGAACTCGCTAGAGCACTCAAGGCCGAGAAGCCACTGCAACGCAGCGTGGTATTTGCGGCATGGACCGCAGAAGAAAGCGGTTTGTTGGGATCAGCCGCCTATGCTGACAGACCGATCTACCCACTGGAGAAAACTGTCGCCAACTTCACCCTGGATATTCTGCAAACCGCCGGACCCGCCAGGGACGTTATTCTGGTAGGCGAAGGGCAGAGCGACCTGGAAGACGATTTGAAACGTGCTGCAGCTGCGCAGGGCCGCGTTGTGACGCGGGAGAACCTGCCTGAAAATGGCCTGTTTTATCGGGCAGACCACTTCTCGATGGCGCGCGGCGGTGTGCCGGTATTGTTGATTATGGGCATAGCGGGTGGTGCAGACCTGGTTGAGGGTGGCCGCGCGGCGGGCGATGCCTGGATCGCCGACTACGTTGGCAATTGCTATCACCAGACCTGCGATACCTGGGACCCCAACTGGGATCTGCGCGGTGCAGTCCAGGACATCGAGCTGTTTCACAGCATTATTCGTGACCTGGGCGACTCGCGCCGCTGGCCGCAATGGAAATCCGGCTCCGAATTCAAGGCCATTCGGGCAGCCAGTGAGGTGCTTCGCAACTAGAGTCACTAAGCCGGCTCCCTGGGCGCGCGTTATTCTGGCAGTCTCTACAGGTGACAGCCCGGCTTGATTCAGGTCAATGAGCCAGAGCCGTATTAGGCGGAACATTGCCTTATGGTTACTGTGGCGCAATTCAAGGTCTCCTTCAGTCGCTTTCTCGACGCGACGGGTGCTGTGGTGGCGGAGCTACCGCCATTCGCTCAAGACAGCGAGCTGCTCAAGGACCTCTATCGCTGGATGTTGCTCACCCGTGAATTCGACACCCGCGCGGTCACCCTGCAACGCACCGGTCAACTCGGCACCTTCCCCTCCTCGCTGGGACAGGAGGCGGTCAGCGTCGGCCTGGCCCATGCCATGCAGCCCACCGATGTGTTTGTACCCTCCTTTCGCGAACAGGGGGCCCAGTTCGTCCGTGGCGTGTCACCGACAGAGCTGCTGCTTTATTGGGGTGGTGATGAACGCGGTTCCGATTTCGCCGGCCCGCGCGAGGACTTCCCGGTCAGTGTCCCGGTGGGCAGCCAGGCCGCTCACGCGGTAGGTATAGCCCTGGCCATCAAGCTGCGGCGAGAAAATCGCGCGGTGGTTTGCGCGCTCGGCGACGGGGCCACCTCCAAGGGAGACATCTACGAGGCGATGAACGTCGCCGGCGCCTGGCAACTGCCTTTGGTTTTTATTATCAATAACAACGCCTGGGCCATCTCGGTGCCACGCAGTGCGCAAACTGCCGCCGAGACCCTGGCGCAAAAAGCTATTGCCGCCGGCTTTCCCGGCGAACAGGTGGATGGCAACGATATTATTGCCGTGCGCCACGCCACGGATTGCGCCCTGCAGCAATGCCGCGAGGGCGGCGGACCTCAGCTCATAGAAGCCATCACCTATCGGCTTGGAGACCACACCACTGCCGATGATGCCGCCCGCTACCGCCAGGAAGAGGAAGTCAGCAGTCATTGGCAGGCTGAACCCCTGGCCAGGCTGCGCACCCACCTAAGCAGTGCCCATGGCTGGGACCGGGACCAGGAAGAAGCGGTAATCGCCGACTGCAGGGAGCAGATTGAACAGGCTGTGGCCGACTACCTGGCCACGCCGGTGCAGGATACCAGCGCCATGTTCGACTACCTGTACGCTGAGCTCCCCGCTCCGCTTGCCGAACAGTACCAGGCGCTGCAGCAGCGATCAGCGCAGGAGCAGGATCATGACTGAGATTAGCCTGCTTGAAGCGGTGAACCTGGCCCTGGGCCAGGCCATGGAGGAGGACGCGCAAGTACTGGTATTGGGCGAGGATGTGGGCATCGATGGCGGCGTGTTTCGGGCCACCGATGGCTTGCTGGCACGCTTCGGCGAACAACGGGTTCTGGACACACCACTGGCGGAAACCACCATCGCCGGCATGAGTGTCGGGCTGGCGGCACAGGGCATGCGCCCGGTTGCTGAAATCCAGTTTATGGGCTTTATCTATTCCTGCGTCGACCAGATGATCAATCATGCCAGTCGCCTGCGCAATCGTACCCGCGGCCGGCTCAGCTGCCCCATGGTCCTGCGCGCGCCTTTCGGTGGTGGCATCGGCGCACCGGAACATCATTCAGAAAGCATGGAGGCCCTGTTTGCCCATATGCCTGGCCTGCGAGTAGTCATCCCGTCCTCACCGGCGCGGGCTTATGGCCTGCTACTGGCCGCCATACGCGACCCCGACCCGGTGGTATTCCTGGAACCGAAGCGCATTTACCGTGCGATCAAGGAAGAGGTCGCAGATGATGGCAAGGCGCTGGCACTGGATTGCTGTTACCGCCTGCGCGAGGGCACCGATGTCAGCCTTATCAGCTGGGGGGCCATGGTGATGGAGACCCTGGCTGCCGCCGAGACCCTGGAAGCTAACGGCGTATCCTGTGAAGTCATTGATGTGGCGACTCTTAATCCGCTGGACGCGGAAACGCTGCTTGCCTCGGTGGCCAAGACCGGTCGTGCGGTGATTATCCAGGAAGCGCCCCGTCACGGCGGCTTTGGCGCACAGATCGCCGCCCTGCTGGCCGAGCGCGGCCTGCTTGGCCTGCGTGCACCGGTACGCCAGGTCGCGGGCTACGACACCATTATGCCGCTGCCCCGCCTGGAAAAAAGTTATATGCCCAACACCGAATCAATCATAGCTGCCGTGTCCGAAGTACTGGAGTTTGACTGATCATGTCGGTACTTAATCTGCCAGATCTTGGCGAGGGCCTGCAGCACGCCGAGATCGTCAGCTGGCATGTCGCGGTCGGCGACCACGTGGTGACCAGTCAGCCATTGGTAGCGGTGGAAACAGACAAGGCGGTAGTCGATGTGCCGGCTCCGGCAGCAGGCACCATTGCCCGGCTCTGCGCGGAAGTGGGTGATAGCGTGGATGTAGGCGCGCCACTGGTTGAGTTTGCTGAGGGCGAACGTATTGATACCGGCACAGTGGTCGGTGAAATAAAGACCGCCGCTCCGACTTCTACCTCAAAACCTGGCACGCCACCGACCGGCACTGGTGTCCAGGCAACACCGGCGGTCAGGGCTCTGGCCCGGCAGCACATGATTGACCTGGAGACCTTGCGTGGCTCTGGTCCCGATGGCGCCATACTGAGCAGCGATGTCGAACAAGCAGTCGCTGCAACAAGCGGAGCACCCAGGGAGCGCCTGCGCGGTGTGCGCCGGGCCATGGCCGAGCGCATGACACTGGCGCATGCACAGGTGGTTCCTGCCTCACTGCACGCCGATGCCGACATTGAGCACTGGCCCGAACATAGCGACGTCACCCTGCGCGTGGTGCAGGCCATTGCGACTGCCTGCGAAGTCGAACCGGCACTGAACACCTGGCTGGATATGGAAAACATGAACCGGCAACTACACCAAAGTGTCGATCTCGGCGTGGCGGTGGATACGGCAGACGGCTTGTTTGTGCCCACCCTGCGCGATGTCGGGGCTCGCAGCGACGAGAGCCTGCGTGAGGGCCTGGACCAGATCAAGCAGGATGTATTGAACCGCAGCATTCCACCGCAGGAGTTGCGCGGACAAACCATTACCCTGTCCAACTTTGGCAGCATTGGCGGGCGCTATGCGGAACTGGTGGTAGTGCCACCACAGGTGGCGATCGTCGGCGCCGGACGCATTCTGTCAGCGGTGCTGGCCGTGGACAACAAACCGGTCATACACCGGCAATTACCCCTATCCCTGAGTTTCGATCATCGAGCGGTCACCGGCGCCGAAGCGGCCCGGTTTATGGCGGCGATGATCAGGGAACTCGAAAATTAACAGGACGACACGGAGCTCCGCATGACTGAACCGTTTGCACTGACCGACCAATTGGGTCCGGAAAAAATCATCCACATATACGATGCATCCACAGGCCTGAAGGCCATCCTGGTGATCGATAACATCGCCGCTGGACCCGCTATTGGCGGTTGCCGCATGGCAGTGGACGTCAGTCTCGAAGAGTGCGCCCGGCTGGCCCGGGCCATGACCCTGAAAAATGCCGCCGCCGGCCTGCCCCACGGGGGCGGCAAATCCGTTATTGTCGGCGACCCCAAGATGCCGGCCGCCGACAAGGAGCGACTGGTGCGCTCCTTCGCCCATGCCATCAAGCATATCGAGGACTATATCGTCGGACCGGACATGGGTACCGACGAGACCTGCATGGCCTGGTGTCACGATGTCATCGGCCGCTGTGTGGGCATGCCCCGCGCCATTGGTGGCATCCCCCTCGATGAAATCGGCGCAACCGGCTACGGGCTCTCGGTGTCTATTGAGGTAGCCACCGAATACGCCGATCTCGACTTGAAAGGCGCGACCTTCGCCATACAAGGCTTTGGCTCCGTGGGCATTCATACCGCCCGCTTCCTGGCTGCGAAGGGCGCGGTGCTGGTCGGTGCGGTCGACATTCACGGCGGTAAGGCCGATCCCAATGGCCTCGATGTCGATGCCCTGGTGGACATTAAGGGTGTCGGTGGTCGGGTACTGGATCTCGATGCAGGCCAGGACATCGACCGGGATGACATTATCGATATCGAATGCGACATCTGGATACCGGCGGCGCGACCCGATGTAATCAATATGGATAACGTGGACCGACTCAAGACCAGGATAGTCGCCCAGGGCGCCAACATACCGGCTTCAGCCGAGGCCGAGCAGGCGCTGGAAGAACGCGGCGTGTTAATCCTGCCTGACTTCATTGCCAACGCCGGCGGCGTCATATGCGGCGCCGTTGAGTACCTGGGCAGCGGCGAATACCAGGCCATGAGCCTGCTGGCGGAGAAGATCGCGGCCAATACCCGAACCATGCTGGCCAGCGCTAAAGCAGATGGCATCTCCTCGCGGCAGGCGGCCATGAACATGGCGCTGGAACGGGTGCAGAAGGCTATGTCTTACCGCAAAAGTCATTAACACCCTTGCGGCTGGTCGTGCGGGCCTTACTGGAGTGAGCTAGCGCCTTGCTTTACACTCTGTCTTCGAATTTTTCGAAGGCATCCGAGATGACTGATAAATCAAGCGACACCGAGACCGACACCGGAGACGACACGCCTGCTGAGGCCGCAACTGATATCTCCGGCTACATCCCACCCCGGGTCTGGAGCTGGGATTCCGAGAGCGGCGGCCGCTTCGCCAATATCAACCGACCTATCGCCGGCGCCACCCATGAGAAAGAGTTGCCCATCGGCGAGCATCCCCTGCAGCTGTATTCGCTGGCAACCCCGAACGGGGTAAAGGTGACCGTGCTGCTGGAGGAGTTGCTGGCCATCGGTAAGACGGATGCCGAATACGACGCCTACCTGATTGATATCAGCGAGGGTGACCAGTTCAGCAGTGGCTTTGTCGCCATCAATCCCAATTCAAAAATTCCGGCCTTGCTCGACATGAGCACAACACCGCCGACCCGGGTATTCGAGTCCGGCGCCATCATGGTCTACCTGGCGGAGAAGTTCGGTGCCTTCTTGCCCACCGAGCCCGCTGCCCGCGCCGAGTGCATGTCCTGGCTGTTCTGGCAGATGGGTAGCGCCCCGTTTCTGGGTGGTGGCTTTGGTCACTTCTACGCCTACGCACCGGAAAAGTGGGAATACCCAATCAATCGCTATGCCATGGAAGTTAAACGCCAGCTCGACGTGCTCGATCAAAACCTCGCATCACGGCGTTACCTGGGAGGTGATGAATACACCGTTGCCGACATGGCCAACTGCGCCTGGTATGGCGCCCTGGTGACAGGCAAGATTTATGAGGCCCAGGAGTTCCTGGATGTGACCTCCTACAAAAACGTGGTGCGCTGGGCCGAGGAAATTCAGGCGCGTCCCGCCTGGCAGCGCGGCCGGCGGGTCAACAAGGCCTGGGGGGACGAGGAAACGCAAGTCCTGGAACGACACAGCGCCAGCGACCTCGACTAAAAAAAGCCCGCTAACGCGGGCTTTTTTCTGGGGTCTTACTCTGGGGTCTTACTCTGGGGTCTGACCCCATTTACCTCCGACCCCATTCACCTCCGACCCCATTCACCTCCGACCCCAGTGGGGTCTGACCCCATTTACCTCCGACCCCATTTACCTCCGACCCCATTTACGCCTGCGCGGCCCGCTCCTACCCCAGTGGGGTCTGACCCCAATTAGGGGGCCTGGGCGACCTGTACGTCGGGGACGTCGACATCCAGGGCTACCATGGCCTCGGAGAACATATCCGGCTGTAACTCTCCCATCACGTTTACAATGACAGCTTCTTCTGCGTCACAGGTGATCACGGTAATGCCCAGCATGAGCTCGCCTCGCACCTTGACCAGCATCACCGTGCGCTCGCCCTCACCCTGTACCATTACCACGGGCTGCCAGCCGTCATCCTGCAGTTTGCGGCTCATGGTGTCGATGCGGTGCTCGACGCGCTCGTGGCTGCCGGTAATATCATAGGTTTTCACCCGCACACCGTTCAGGTTCTGCAACAGGGCCTGGGTTTGAGGGTCATCCCCTGTGCTGCTGGCAGCAATGCTCAGCAAGGTGGGACCAAGCGACAGCGACATGGTGCGGTCGACATCCCGGAAACCCAACGAGTCCAGGTCGGCGAAGCCTTCATCATGGGATGAGGCGGTAATACCGCAGCCCATCATTGTCGTGGCAAGGACAGCGCCCAGTGCCAGCACTGCCAGTGTCTTGCATATTCGCATTGCCATTTACTCCGTCTCCACATCGACATCGACATTCAATTGCGCCATCACCGCATTAAGCTGGGTCGGATCAATCTCGCCGAGAATATTGATAAATACGGCTTCCTCGGTATTCACCGTCATGACGGTAAGTCCCTGCATACCCCCATCATCCCCTTTCATGAAGATCTGCACCTCTTCATCGGTTTTCTTTACCTGTACCACCGGCTGCCAGCCCGCCTTCTGCAAAACCTTCTTCACGGTTGCGATCTGCTCTTTGGCGGGCTCCAACTTGCCCACCGTATCGTAGACATTAACCCGCACCCCGTCGAGATTGCGCATCAACAGTGCCGCCTCCTGGTCATTCTTACTGGCGGCAGCGGCTGCACTCATAAACTTTAGCAGGAAGCCGTTGATGTTAATCATCACCCTGGGCTCACCGTAAAATTCCTCCAGTTCGCCGAAATTGACATAGCCCGGCAAGGACTGCATGTCGTTGTCCTGGGCTATTACCGGGGCGCTGAGACAAGCCGCCAGCAGCAGCATAATAAATTTATTCATAACAAGTACTCCTTGGGTAAAACAATCTGTTGTTCCAGGGTCCGCACCGTGCTCTCTGCCACGGTTCCGACCATGGCATGGTCAATCGTGCTGCTTATCTGTGCATTGGTTGTCTGGCTGGCCCGGCCCAGGTAGCTAAGCGCCAGCGCCAGTTCCTGACGCCCCTGCATAATTTCGGCCTCGCTGGGCTCGCTCGATTTGTCCAGGCTTAGCACCACAACCACCAGGGGTATGCAGGCAATCAGCGCGGCGCGGCGCCACCAGTCTGCAGTCGGCAATAACCAGCCGGGGCCGGCAATGCCCAGTAACTTGCGGCGCAGTCGCCGTGGCGCTCGCTCGCTGGGCATGCCGCTCAACAAGTTCTTCAGCTGCCGCGCATCAGCAAGCGCTCGCGCTAACTCAGCATCGCTTTGTGCGGCGCGTTCCAGCGCAGCCATCCCGGCCTCGTCCAACTCACCATCCAGCAGCGCATTAATCTGCGCCTCCCAGGCGGGTTGCTGTTCTTCGTCAAATTCGCTCATAGCTTGTGATCCACCAATTGTTGCCTGAGTTTTCTGCGGGCCCGGTACAGGTACACTTTTACTTTCTCCGGACTCATGTCCAGGGTCTGCGCTACGTCTGCATAACTGTGCTGCTGCACATCCCGCAGAATCACAAGGGACCGGTAGGGCTCTCCCAGGGCTGCTATTGTCTGGGCCAGCCAGGCGGATAATTCGCCCTGCGATGTCTCGCTCATCGGTCCTGCTTCCTGTGGCATATGCTCATCTTCCAACTCTGTCTGTGGCCGCCGGCGTCGCAGCCGGTCAAAGCACTCATTGCGCGTCACCTTCATCAGCCAGGGCTTGACTGAAGCCGGCGCCACCGACTCCTGATGCCGCCAAAGACTGATGAATACCTCCTGGCAGGCATCTTCCGCCTCGCTCTGATCCTTGAGCAGATAGCGGGCCAGGGACCACACGTCATCCTGGTACTGTTCGACCCACTGTCGGTAAATTTTGCGCATCTAATTAGGATAAACGCCCGCTGGCTGATTTTGTTACAAAGAAAATGAAATTATTTTTGCCCGGCACGGCGCTGAGGCCTATCTGCTTTACAATGCCCGCTCCGCTTATGGAGTCTTCGAACCCGAAATGAGCTTTGCGCCCCATCCAGCCCTGCGCTGCCCGCTTTGTAAGCTGCCTCTGAAAATAGAGCTAGCAACTAACAGCCTCTGCTGCGGCAGCCAGCATAGCTTCGACATTGCCCGCCAGGGTTATGTAAACCTGCTCGGCGCCCAGGACAAGCGTTCCCGGGATCCCGGTGACAGCAAGGCCATGATCAGGGCCCGACGCGACTTCCTGGAAGCGGCTTACTATCAACAAATCGCAGCTGCTCTACAGGAACTGCTACCGACACCGCTGGCAGCGGACGCCCTTGTGGTAGACGCTGGCTGCGGCGAGGGCTACTACCTGCAACAACTGGCCACAGGCCTCGGCTCAGCCGGGCAGGCACCACCCTCACTGCTGGGCTTCGATATTTCCAAGTGGGCCCTGCAGGCAGCCGCCCGCCGCATGGAGGCCACCTGGCTGGTGGCCAGCAATCGTAATATTCCACTGGAAGATCAATCGGTGGATGTATTGCTGAGTCTGTTTGGCTTCCCGGACTACGCGTCCTTCCAGCGCGTGCTGAAACCCGGAGGCCTAATGCTTGTGGCCAACTCAGGGCCTGAACACCTGCTCGAACTGCGTGAAGTAATTTATCCCAGGATCAAGGAGAAACCGGACCGACAGGACGCTGCACCACTGGCCGCCGGCTTTTCACGGCTGGCACAACAGCCGATCAACTACCGGGTACCGAGCATTGACCAGCAGGCGATCAGCCAGTTGCTGATAATGACACCACACCTGTTTCGCGCCACGGCCGAGGGCAAGCAGCGGGCTGCTGATTTAAGCGAGCTGGCCTTGACGGTGGATGTAGAGCTGGAGCTCTGGCAAAAAGCAGCGGACTGATGACAACAGGAAATCAGACAACACTGCGCGATTGCAACCAGTCGTCCCGGGCGTAAAAGGTCTGTAGCACGGCTTCTTTCTCGATCTCACTCAGCTGCGGATTCCACAGCTCGAAAATCAGCACCACCCGCTGCTGATCGCTGTTGTTCCAGGCACTGTGCTCCCAGGTGTCGTCGAAGGCGAGGATCTTGCCCTCCTCCGGCACCCGGGTTTCGGTATTCACTTTGAGGCCACAACCCTCGGGCACACTGATCGGCAGATGCACGGTGAGGATGGCGCTGGATACCCCGTAGTGCTCCGGAATGTGGGTGTTGGGTGCCAATACCGATATAAACACCTCCATGGGGTTACCCCTGAAGGTAGCCAGTGGCAGCTGCTTCAGGGCAGCCTCGGTTTTGGGAAACTTGCCCGCCACTTTCGGGTTCGCCACACCGCGACTGTAGAGGTGTACCGAGGCCCAGTTCAGGGTGTTTACCAGGGGTGCCCATTGCTCACCTTCCAGCTTGTGGCCATCGCCCAGGTAGGGCGCGCCGTCCGCCTGCACATCCAACCCCTGCAGAATCTCGGCGCGCAGGTCTTCAAACTGCGCCTCCAGTGCCTCACACCAGCCAAAGCTTTCACGTTCGTAAAAATAAGGTTCCTGTGGATACTGGATATAAAAGACCTGGGCATTTTGCTTGTCGTGGGCGTAACGCACTTCTCGCTCATCCAGCAGTGGCCAGACCGCGTCGCGGATTCGCCCAATCGCCTGCTCATCGCCCAGCGCTTCCACCGTATCTACATGCAGGGCGGTGTGATGCTTGCAAAGGGTCTCCCAGGCGGTTTTTGACATCTGCTGCACACCGGGGTTGGCGTCGGGATCGCGCCACAGTTTGAGCACCTTGCCATCCAGTGCCTCCGCCAGCGAGAACAGCTGCGCCGCCTTGTCGATATCGCCAAGCTCTGCATACAGATTGCCCAGGGCCAGGTGGATCATCACACTGCGTGGCTTGAGCTGCCAGTACTGCTGGTAAACCTCTACCGCCTCGGGCAGTTTCTTCTGCCGATACAGAATTTGTCCCAGCTGTGAATAGAGATCGGCTTCCTGCGGCTTCAGGGCCAGCAGCTTGCGCATGCCCTGCTCCGCCTGTTCCAAATTGCCAGACTGCAGCGAAAGGTCTGCCAGAAATCGAAGAGATGGAATATGCCCGGCGTCCAGCGCCAGAATTTCGCGGCACACCCGGGCGGTGGACTCAAGGTCACCGCGCTGGGAGAACTGGTCTGCTTGCTGTGCTAATTGCTCAATATCGGCCATAACCCAGTCTACTGAAAGTCCTTTCCCCGCTCCAGCAGAGGCTGCCGCTGAAGATCACCGCGCCAATCACCATGAACAGGGCCGGCATGATGAGTATGCTCTGGCTCTGGCTCAGGCGTCGGCGATTGCGTTGCGCTGTGTGCCCAGGTCGATACTGCCATCGACGGATTTTATTTCCAGCTCCAGCAAGTCTCCCGGCTCCAGGAACTTTGCCTGGGCCTGCTGCGCGGCGACAAACTTGCGGCGTCGTTTCGGGTCATCTTTCAAGTTGAGCATGATCGCCAGACCCGTCTTCAGGGTGCCCTCAAGCAATACGCCACCGGGGGTACCGGTCAGCACGCAATCACCGCAGCGCAAGTCGGTAAACTCAGACAGCTCGGTTAATGTTTTTGGCGGCTTGTGAATGAGCTGATCGGTCATCGCCTGCTGCTTAATCTCACCATTCAATTTCAGCGTCAGTTGCAATTGGTACAGCTGGGCCAACTCAGCGGCGTCAATGAGGTACAACACCGGTCCCGAGGGACAAAAGGTGCGCTGGCTCTTGCCCTTGAACCACTGCAGCATGGGCGCACCAAACATCAGGTCGCGAGCGGATACATCATTGCAGAGGATAAGCCCACCGACATACTCACCCAGGTTGTCCTCGGTGACGCGGGTCGCGGGCGGCAGGTCAGCCTTGAGTACCAAACCCAGCTCGACCTCGTAGTCCAGCAATACGCAGCCCCTCGGCCGCAGTATGGTCTCGTTCGGTGCACAGATGGACGATGCTGACTTCATGAACATCAGGTTCTCTTCCTCTTCAGCGTCCACTGACAGACCGGACTCGGCCCGGTGGGAATCGTAGTTCAGCCCCTGACAGATTAACTGGATATCCTGCGACAGTGGCGCCAGGTAGTTAACGCTGTCGGCGGCCACCGCCTCTGCAGAAATGGCGGCATCAAAGGCTGCGCGCTGCTGGTAGTAGCAATCCATCACCTCTCGGTGGTGCCCGACATCCAGCGCCAGCCTGTGTACCGCGCCATCCCTGAGAACGCCCCAGCTCGGCACATTGCTCGAGCCCTGGCTAAACCTTACGATCGAAACACCCATCCTCATTCCTCCTATTGCAAACGCATTAGCCGGCAGCGACCAGTCCGTTCACCAGTTTGTTAATCATCGATTGCGGCGCAAACCGTTTCAACAGCGCCACGGCCCTGGCCTTATCCATCGGTACCCGCAGCGGCTTCCTGTCACTCATCAACAGCTTGTGGATTTTTTCTGCAAGCGTGGTCTCTTCCGCCGAGCCGATGATCATGGCATTGACGCAATTCACCAGCACATCGATGCGACCCTCGCGCTCAACTACCGCGTCGACACAGGCGGCGCCAGTAATAAGCACTATCATTTGAATCTCCCGTTGTATCTGTCAATCAGCATGGCTTCAGAAGCCGAGCATGGCGGCCGCCCGGGCGAGCTTGTCGGTGGCGTTATCGTCATTAAAGCTGGCCATACAGAAGCGATCGGGGCGAATCAACAGCATGCTGGCATCACTGTCCGCGAGAATTTCTGCAAAATAACCGGCATCATCATGCAAGTCACCGCCGCTGCCAGCGCCTTCAATTCGAACAAGACTGGTGTCATGCGCAAGCCAGGGTGCCAGCACATCCGCCGGAATCAGTTCAGCCGGATCACAGTTATAACCGATGATACTGAAACCCGGTCCGGCCACTTCATCCAACAAGCTGGAGCTGCCGTCCCTGGCACTCAGCAGCGGCTGAAAGACCATGCGCCCACTCAGCGCATCCGCGGCAATATCCACAGCCGCACCGTGGGCGAAGTAACGATCGAGCATCGGCTTGAAGATCGCGTCCTGGAATTCTTCCATGGCCTCAGGCTGCTGCCTGAGCGCGGCGAAACCCGCGTCCCGGACCGCCGCCAGGTCGGGGTCGATGGGCTGAATGTCATTGCCCAGTTGCACCGCGACATTGATCAGTTCCTGTGCATGCTGCCAGCGCTCGGACTCATAGCTTTCCAACAAAGACGTCGGAGCAGACCACTGGATGCAAGCTGCCAACTTCCAGCCCAGGTTAGCGGCGTCGCGCAGCCCACTGTTAAGACCCTGGCCGGCGAAAGGCGGCGTCATATGCGCCGCGTCACCCGCCAGGAATACACGCCCCTGCTGGAACTTATCGGCAATGATGGCGTGAAAGTCATAGACACGGCGCCGGTAGATCTCCACTTCATCCAGGTTTACAAAAGGCGCTATCAGCTCATTGATGGTGTCGTCCTGCAGGAACTGCTCGCGGTCCTCGCCCGGCAACAGCATCCACTCCCAGCGCCGGTTGTCGTGCGGTGTTTGAATAAACATACCCGGGCGCGCCGGATCGCAGTAAAAGCGAACACTGGCCTCGCCATCGTAATTTTTTTCGCGGGTATCGATCACCAGCCATGGCTGGGGATTACTCTCGCCCTGCATCTTGACGCCGAGGCCGGCGCGAACCGTCGACCTGCCGCCGTCACAACCCACCAGGTAATCGGCGCTAAACCGATGTTCATCGCCCGCAGCATCCCGCACCCGCAGCTCTACACCCTCATCTGACTGGCTGAAAGCCTCCAACTCGTGTTGAAACAGCAATTGCACGCAGTCGTAGCGACTCAACTCCGCCGCCAGTATTCGCACCAGGCCCGGCTGGTTGAAACCATTCAGGTTGGGGTACCCGAGTGGGCCCGGTTCCGCGTCATTGATTTCGAACAAGACCTCACCGGCCCCGTTGAGATAGTCGCCGGTGACGCCAAACAGTATCTCGTCCTGCAGGGCAGGCAGCAGGTCCAGGCCCTGCAGGCTGCGCAGGGACTCGGGGTCCAGAACCACCGCTCGCGGCTCATCAGACAACTCCGCCGCCAGCTCAAGAACGGTGGTCGCCACCCCGGCGCTACCCAGTTGATGTGCAAGCATCAGGCCTACCGGGCCTGCACCCACTATCACTACAGAGGTTGTGGTATCGGTCATTTGCTAAAGGGCTCCATAAGCATAGTGACCAGCATGTCGGCGTGGGCGCTGACGATCTTTTCCTGTCGCGAATCAACGCCGAACAATATCTGGCACTCGGGTGAATGTGAAAAAATAGTAGAGGCGGCACCAACCAGCATGTAGAACCAGTGCGTGAATTCCTCCCGGTTAAGATTCAGCGCAGCGCGCACGGGCTTTTCAAGGGCCGCGGTAATTCGGCTGACATGATGCTCCACGAGATATTGAATACGCCAGCTGTCCTGCCTGCCCTCCTGGCTGAGCAGGCGGCTCAACTCCGGGTGGCGTGCGCTGAAACGAACGTAAAAGCGGATCATGGCGGCAATGCGCTCCTGCTCCGAAAGATCCCTGAGTATGTCTACCCGCGCATCGACTTCATCACTCATCAGACCAAAGGTTCGATCCGCAGCTGCCTTCCACAAGGTTTCTTTATCTTCAAAGTGATAGGCGAGCAAGCCGCGCTGCACGCTCGCGGCCTTCTCCAGGTCGCGAATGGAAATTCCCTCAAAGCCCTGTTCGGAGAACAAGTGCACCGCCGCATCCAGCAATTTAGTGCGGGTCTGCTCGGTGCGCTCCTGGGTACGGCGTTTTGTTATTTTCGTTGACATGCGAATTATTTTAACTATTATTCGCACTATTGCAAATTTAATTTATCTCACAGCGGACAGGTACTCAAGCCATGACCAGTGTCATCAACTATCCCGGCAGCGACAGCAACAACCCGGAAGCCCGGAAAAATGCGGGCAGCAAGCCCATTCAGCGGCCCGAAGCACTGCTCAAGGTGCAGGACATCGCCTATGTCTTGTTCGAAAAACCTGATTTACGCGAGCAGAGTGCCTTCCTGCAGGATTTCGGGATGCTCCCGGTTGAGGAAACCGGGCAGGCCATCTATATGCGCGGTCACGGGCCCTCCCCCTGGTTTTACGCCGCCTACCCGGGCAAGACCTCGCGCTTCCTGGGTACCGGCTTCCTGGTGAACTCAAGCGAAGAACTGCAATCCATAAGCGCCGCTACCAATACCCCGATTGAAGCCATGACCGAGCCCGGCGGCGGGCAGCGGGTACGACTGCATGACCCCGACGGTTTTATCGTGGATATCGTGCACGGCCGCGAAACACAGCCAAGAATGGACAGTCGACAGCAGCTGTTTGCAGTTAACACACCCGGCCAGAAAAACCGCATCAATGCCCGTGTCAGCACCCTGCCGGCGCCGAGCCCACTGGAGCGACTCGGACACCTGGTCATCGCCGTCACGGATTTTGCCGTCAGCGCCGACTGGTATATGCGTCATATCGGCATCATTCCCGGTGACGTACAGTGCGTCGCCGACGGCTCACCGGTGCTCGCCTTTATGCGCTGCGATCGCGGTAGCCAGCCGGCGGATCATCACACCGTGGTGCTGTTGCAAAACTTCGCTCCCTCCTGCATGCACACTGCCTATGAAACGTTCGACCTGGACAGCGTCGGCCAGGGCGCGCAATACCTGCACGCGAAGGGTCGCGAACATTTCTGGGGCATAGGCCGGCATATACTGGGAAGCCAGATATTTGATTACTGGAAAGACCCCTACGGCGACGAACTGGAACACTATGCCGACGGCGATATGTTCGACGCCGACTACCCCACCCACTACCACCCTTTCGACCCTGGCAGCCTGTGGGCCTGGGGCCAGGATACGCCGCCCGCGCCCAGTCCGAGCCTGTTCACCATTCTGAAACTGGTAGTGTCAGGGAAGATGGCGAAGCTGCCGCGACCACTGTTGCAGCAGATGCGGACCGCCTTGGCAATTAAACGGCGACCCTGGACCGACTAGGAAGACAAGGTTCAAACTATGATACTTCCCCGGTGGGTGTGACCGTACAGGCGTGCTAACGTAGCTCGCCTGTACACCATAATCAGGCACCAGACCCTACATGGATTCGCCCGCGGCTCCCCAGTCAATTCCGACAACACTGTCCCTGACCGACCTGGGCAACCAGGCCGTGGGCGGCAAGGCGGAAGGTCTGGCGCAATTGACCGCCATGGGCCTGACCGTGCCCGCCGCCTTTGTCATCAGTAATGCCCGCGTGGACATCTACCCGCAGGACCTGCTGGAGCGTTACGCCGCGCTCGGCAATGGCAAGGTGGCCGTGCGCTCCTCCGCCAGTGGCGAGGACGGCGAGCAGGCCTCCTTCGCCGGCCAGTATGAAACCATTCTCAATGTCGAAGGTGTAGGCGCCCTCAAGCAGGCCATCTCAGACTGTGTCGCCTCCTTGCACAGCACCCGCGCCGATGCCTACAACCAGGACCAGGCACATTTAGAAGGCGTGCAAATGTCGGTGGTGGTACAGCGCATGGTCGATGCCGCGACGGCCGGCGTGCTGTTCTCCGCCGACCCGGTATCCGGGCGCCATGATCGCCTGGTCATCGATGCGGTTGTCGGCCTCGGCGAAGCCCTGGTCAGTGGCGATACCACCCCCGACCACTATGAACTGGACCTGGATAACCGGGTGACCCTGCGGGAACTGGTGGGCGCTGAGGCTATTCTCAGTGACACTCAGATCGCGCAACTGGCCGTCGAGGCCAGACGGGCAGTCGACTTACACGGCGACCACCTGGATATGGAGTGGGCCTTCGACCAGGACGGCACATTGCACTGGCTACAGGCGCGCCCTGTTACCACATTGGGTTGTGATCTTAACTACGGTTACACCCCAATTCCCGCCGATCAGGTCATCACCCGCTGTAATGTTGGCGAAATGATGCCCGGACCGGTGTGCCCGCTGACGTTTTCCACCCAGGCTCGCGCCATTGAGCACGGCATGCAGCATATGCATGTGTGTTACGCCGGACGGCCGGCCATCACCGATGAGTGGACCCAGATAAACCTGTTTTACGGCCATATGTTTATCAACCTCAGTGGTGGTCTCGCCTCGTCGCGCTACGTCTCATTGACCAATGCGGAAATCATGGGCCAAACCATGTGCGGCCGGGTGATCCCCGAACTGAAGGATCCCGCCGACAAGAAAAGCCTGTTGCGACGCTTGTGGGGCTCCCTGCAATTTCTACGTTATTGCCTGCGCGCCAGCAAGGTCATTAGCGAATTCCTGCAGCGCTTCGCGCAATTCACCGTGGAGTTGCAGGAAGATTCGCTGAGCATGCAGCGGGAGATGGAGAGCAACTTCCGCTGGTTGCTGGAGGCCGATGAAGTCCATTTGCGCTCATCCGCCTATTCCGGGCTGATGGAAGGCATCGTCCAGGGTATTGTCTCGGCGGGCAACAAGCAGCCCAGCGCCGAACAAGCCGCTGCCCTGCAGGCCGAGGCCGCGCGTCTGCTGGCCGGTGCCAGCGACGTGGAAAGCGCGCTCATGGTCGAACAACTGGATGCCGTGGTCGACCTGATTGCAATGGATACCGACAGCGCGACCCGATTCCGCGAACTGCCAGCGGATCGGGCCCTGGATTGGCTGGAGAGTGAAGCGTCAGGGGCCGCGGGCGCTGCCTTTACCGAATTCCTGAACCTGCATGGTCATCGCGGTTACCGCGAGCTGTGTGTAAGGGAAAAAGCCTGGCGCCAGGATCCGCAGCAGGTCGTCAAAACCATGCAGGCCTCTATTGCCGCCCGCCTGGGCGCTAACTACCAGCCACGCCCATCGCCACAGATTGACTGGTCTGGATTGAACTTCGCCCTGCGGCGCCTGTTGCCCGCTGCGCACAAAGCCATTCGGCAGCGAGAGCAAACCAAGTCGATGTTGGTTGAGGCCACCTATCGGCTCAAACTGGGCTACCGTCACCTCGGCCAATTACTACAGAGGGAAGGCAAGCTGGCCGATGAAGACCTGCTGTTCTTTTTCTCTCGCGAGGAACTGGCGGAATTTTGCGCTCGGCCCAATCCGGCCATGGCGGAGCTGGCCCGGCGCCGGCGCCTGGCCCTGGAGTTCCAACAGCAACTGGAGTTTGACGATGTCTACGTCGGCGCTGCCCACCCGGTCGACCCGCAACCATTAGCGGCCAGTAACGACAGGGAACTGGTTGGTCGACCGGTGAGTCGCGGTAGCGTGGAAGGCATTGCCAGGGTCGCGGTCACCCTGGAACAGGCCGCTGAATTACAGCCCGGCGAAATCCTGATCTCTCATATCACCGATATTGGCTGGACCCCCTACTTCAGCCTGATCGGCGGCCTGGCCACCGATGTCGGCAGCGCCGTCTCCCACGGCGCGGTTATCGCCCGGGAATACGGCCTACCAGCCATTGTGAACCTGAGAGTGGCGACCAGGGTGATTAACAGCGGCGACCGCGTGCGCCTGGATGCGGATCGAGGCCTGCTAACGCGACTCGACGACGAGCTCTGAATCATCTGCTGCAGGCAGATTCTCCGCCTTCCAGCGCATCGCCGTAAAAATACGCACATAGGGCGACGGGTGGTGGTTCAGCAAACTCTCCTCCCACTGTGGTGGATGCAATTTGCGGTACTCTGCTGTCATCAGCGCCACCTCCGCCCAGGCCTCCGGATTCTGGGTCGCATTGATCGCAAACAGGTCCGCCTCGTACTCGTTAATGTAGGTAATACGGTATAGCAGTGGAGTGGCGAGAAACACAATCACCGTGATGATCGCGTACAACAGGGGGAAGCCGGCGTAATCATCGACGCCCCGCACATCCCAGCCAGCGCCCCGGCGCCGCACAATGACAAGAAACAGGGCGTTGGCGGCGGCGAAACTGGCGCCGAATATCAAGGCAAAATAGGTAATGCTCTTCCACTGGTGGTTAAGCACGTAGTGCCCGATTTCGTGAGCCATCACCGCCTCCACCCCATCCGGACTGGCGCGCTTGAGCAAGTTGTCGTTGAGCGCGATGCGAGTAGTGCCGAGCATGCCACTGACATTGGCACTGACCCGGGTGGTCTGTTTGGACTGATCGACTTGCTTGACGTCATCCGCCGACATGCCATTTGCCCTGGCGATGGAGAGAATGCGCTCTTTTAGCGGACCCTCGTCCATGGGTCGGTACTCGTTGAAAATCGGCTCAATATAGAGGGGAGAAACCAGCAGTAGTAGAGCGATGAAGCCCACCACCAGGCCCGCACCCCACATCCACCAGCGTTGCGGCGACCAGCGCAAAATAAGATAGAGCACACCCACGAACAGCGACATGCCCACCAGCGCAACACCGGTGCTCTGTAAAAACTCGACAAACCAGGCACCAAAGTCCTGGGTGGCCAGTCCGTACTTGTGCTCAATGTGGAAATCCCGGTACCAGGAAAAGGGGAATAGCAGCGCGGTTGTCACCAACAGGTAAATCGGCACATAGATAAAGGCTTGCAGAAAACGCCACTTCACCGCGCGCTCCGCCAGTTCGCGCCAACGCCTGGACCAACCCAACTGCAGCAACAGGAATGCCACGATGACGGTGAGTAAAGGTTCAAGCAGCATGGTCTGGTAACCCGCGTTGACATAGCCATCGGTGTTGGCCGACGCTTCCGGCGACACGACCGCCAGTTGGGCATTGGTCGCCGCCACCGGATCAAATTCTGCGACTGCCACATCGGCATGCAGCAGGGGTGCCATTAGCAGGCACACAATAAAGCAGCTTGTTTTTATCATAGTAGTGCTCCCAAAATGCCAGCATAACATTGAGTACGCTAAAACCAGCCACCATCATGGAGCAGCAATGACGACACTGGCCACTATCGCCAGCACTATTCTGGATGAGACCCGCAGTCCCGCTGCTGTGCGCGCGGCGCTGGATCAGTTCCAGCAGTTGTGCAGTGACCACAGTGGCGTCGAACCCGACCGCAGCTTCAGCGCCTGGGCAGAAGACAGCTTCCTGGACAGTGGCGTCGCCATCAATCCCCAGGCCGCCGCCCACTGCGTCACCGACTACCGGCGCAGCGTGGTCTTTATCCGCGCCCTGCACGCGGCGCTGCAGGATGCCCTGCAGCAGTTTACCCAACGACCGCTACAAATCCTCTACGCCGGCTGCGGACCCTATGCCACCCTGTTGCTGCCGTTGCTGCAGTACTTTCGGCCGGGGGAGTTGGAGATTCACTTACTGGATATTCACCAGCGCTCACTGGACAGTGTCGCGCAACTACTTGCCCACTTTCAGTTGGAAGCGCACAACATCAGCCTGGTGCACGCCGACGCCAGTGATTACCAGCACCCCGAGGCTCTGCAGCTAATCGTCGCTGAGACCATGCAGAAATCACTGGAGCAGGAACCCCAGGTCGCTGTCACCACCAACCTGGCAGCGCAGCTCTGCGCCGGCGGTATCTTCCTGCCGCAGCAGATTGACGTAGAACTGGGTCTGACTGAGCGCGAGCAGGCCTTGCACACACCCGGAGACTACCTGCCGCTAGCCAGGGCATTCACACTGAGGGCGGACTCCGCGCCTGAGCTGGCAAGCGTCGAGCTGGTGATCCCGGCAATCGAACGCCTGGAGCAGCACAGCGCCTTGCTATTCACGAGCATCCAGGTCTACAGGCAGTACCGCTTGCAAGCCTATGAGGCAGAGATCACCTTGCCGCGACCCTGCCCTGAATTAATGCCCCTGCGCGCCGGTGCGCGGCACAAGCTGCACTACCGGCTGGGCAGTTATCCCGGTTTTGAGTTCAGCACCTTGTAGAACAGGCACTATTTCCATTAGCCACGCCTCCGCCGCTGCTGTATAAGAGCGCCATGAAAACACCGAAGCGAATTCAACCCCTGGTCGAGGACGGCCTGGTTGACGAAGTTCTGCGCCAATTAATGAGCGGCAAGGAGGCTACCGTCTACGCCGTGCGCTGTGGCGAGGAGATTCGATGCGCCAAGGTATACAAGGACGTGGATAAGCGCAGCTTCAAGCAGGCGGTGCAGTATCGCGAGGGTCGCAAGGTGCGCAACAGCCGCCGCGCCCGCGCAATGGAGAAGGGTTCCAGCTATGGTCGCAAGCAGCAGGAGTCAGCCTGGCACAATGCCGAGGTCGACGCCCTGTACAAGCTGGCGGCGGCCGATGTGCGCGTACCGCAGCCCTATGGTTGTTTCGATGGGGTGCTGCTGATGGAACTCATAACCGACGATGAAGGGCTGGTGGCACCACGACTCAGCGAGGTGAGCCTGACCGCCGAGCAGGCGCTGGAAGACCACGCCGTGATGATGCAGTACGTGGTGCGCATGCTCTGCGCGGGACTGGTGCACGGCGACCTGTCTGAGTTCAACGTATTGGTTGATGAATACGGCCCGGTGATTATCGATCTTCCGCAGGCGGTGGACGCCGCCGCCAACAACCACGCCCAGGCCATGCTCGAGCGCGATGTGGATAACATGACCAGTTACTACGGCCAGTTCGCACCGGAACTGATCGGCAGGCTCTACGCCCCTGAAATCTGGGAACTGTATGAAGCCGGCGACTTGCACCCGGAAGTCGAACTCTCTGGTGGCTATGCCGCCAGCACCGAGTCCGCCGATGTCGATGGCCTGATGCTGGAGATCAAGGCCGTACTGGAAGAGGAAGAGAAACGTAAACAGCGCGAGCAGGACGCCGAGGAGACCGAGGCATGACGGAGCTGTCGTTCTCGCAATTGCCGCTGGCGCCTGCGCAATTGCAGAACCTGGAGCAATTGGGCTACCTGGAAATGACCGCCATCCAGGCCGCCGCCCTGCCGCTGGCCCTGGCCGGCAAGGACCTTATCGCCCAGGCCAAAACCGGCAGCGGCAAGACTGCAAGCTTTACCCTGCCCTTGTTAAGCAAACTCAACCCACGGGATTTCGGGGCCCAGGCCCTGGTGCTCTGCCCCACCCGCGAGCTGGCCACCCAGGTCGCCGCCGAAATTCGCCGGCTGGCCCGCTACCAGCAAAACATCAAGGTGGTGACGCTTTGTGGCGGCCAGTCCATCGGCCCCCAGATCGGCTCGCTGGAACACGGCGCCCACATCATTGTCGGCACACCGGGGCGCATCAAGGATCACCTGCGCAAGCAAACCCTGAACCTGGAACGGGTCAATACCCTGGTGCTGGACGAGGCCGACCGCATGCTGGAAATGGGTTTCATGGAGGATATTCGCTCTATTATTGAGACCACGCCGGACAGCCGCCAGACCCTGCTGTTTTCCGCCACCTACCCGGACGACATCATGTCCCTCAGCCGCCGCTTCCAGCGTCAGGCCGAACAGGTAGAGGTCGAGTCACAGCACAGCAGCGAACAGATCGAGCAGAAGTTCTATATCTGCCAGAAATCGGCCAAGCGCGAGGCCCTGGGCAAACTGCTGGCACACTATGCGCCCGCCGCCGCGGTGGTGTTCTGTAATACCAAGGAAGTCACCCGTGAGCTCAGCCGCTTCCTCGCCGACCAGGGCATAGCCGCACTGTCTTTACACGGTGACCTGGAGCAGCGCGACCGCGACCAGGTGCTGGTGCAATTCCGCCAGCAGAGTTGCCGGGTACTGGTGGCGACGGATGTCGCCGCCCGCGGCCTCGATATTGACGACCTGCCTGCGGTCGTCAATTACGATCTACCCCGGGACCCGGAACAATATATTCACCGTATCGGTCGCACCGGTCGCGCCGGCAAATCCGGCCTGGCCCTGAGCCTGTTCGCCGACAGCGAGCGCTACAAACTCGACAGCATCGGGACCTACCAGTCCCGCGAGCTGGAATTTGAAGCCATCGAACGGCTGCCTGCGAAAGCCGAGACCCTGCCCGCGCCACCCTTTGTCACCCTGGACATTGCCGGCGGGCGCAAGCACAAGGTAAGGCCCGGAGATATTCTGGGCGCTCTAACCGGCGCCGGCGGCATCGAGGGCAAAGCGGTGGGCAAGATCGACATCATGCAGTTCGCCTCCTACGTCGCGATAGAACGCAGTCAGGTCAACAAGGCCTTGAAGTGCCTGCAGTCCGGCAAGATCAAGGGCCGCAAGTTCAAGATTCGGAAGCTGTAGCTAAGACTGCTCGCGAATAAACACGGCCAGGCCGGCGCAAAACACCAACCCTAGCAGCAGTATGCTGCTCAAACTGGATTGGACGATGAGCTGACCGAGCGTGCCTATCTCGGCATTGAATAGATCCGGCACTAGCCGGTATACGGCACCCTCAAGCAGCGCAGCCAGTCTGGCCATCGTTGACATGATCGCCTGTGGCGAGGTGAATAGAGCGACGATAGTTGCCCAACAAGCCGCCATTGCGACAAACACCAGTCGCCGTCGGCTTGCAGGTGCATGAAGCTCTCGAGCGACGCGGGTACTGAATCCACGGTCCGCAAGTAATGCGGGCTGAGCCAGCAATTGGTCCAGGGGATCATGGCCGGATTGCTGCTTGTCCAGTTTGCTATTCATGACTATGAAGCCTGTTCCATTGCTGCCTGCAGGACCAGGATTTCACGAAGCCTGGCCTTGCCCCGCAAAATACTGGATTTAACCGTACCCAGGGGTAATTGCAGAATATCAGCAGCTTCCCGGTGTGAGTGACCGAAGCTATGACAGAGGCTGATGCTGGCGCTTTCCTGTTCGTTTAGCTGACGCATTGCCTTCTCCAGGTCGTACTGCTCCGAAGATAAAGTCTCATATCTCTCATGCAACACCTCAATATGCACAGCATATTGCTCGCCGACTTCGCTGCGCCTCTTTGCACTACGTCGGTAATGAACAAAATTATTGTAGGCAATCTTGAACAGCCAGGCCTGGAAACTGCCCTTGCCAGTATAGCCAGCTAATTTTCGATAGGCGCTAATGAAGGTCTCCTGGGCGAGATCATCCGCCACATCATAATTCCTGCTCAGTCGCACCAGGAATGCGCGAATCTTGCCCTGGTGCATTTTTACCAGTGCGGAAAATGCTTCGCTGTCGCCGAAGGCCAGCGCCCGCTTAATGAGTGCCTGTTCATCATTCAAGTGAATTGACGCAGCCTAGCTTCCCCGGGTTCTTTCTGGTTCGCGCAGACGATATTTTCCCGATACTAAATAAGCGATGCCAATGAACACTGGAATCAAGGCAAAAGCGGCCACTTCCGTCCCTGCTACCCTCCAGACGCCAAGTGCCAGCGGCACCCCGATAGCCAACCAGATAAGCCCCCACTTGTAGTCCATCTTGTAGCCGCCAGCCCCTTCGCTCAGCATTCTCATCATTTCCGGGTCGACATTTCCGCCCAGTTCGACCAGCTTGACCAGGGTGTCCATCTTCTTGGTCTTCACCTTGTGCAGAAATACCAGCAAGGTAACCGGGATAAGACCAAACAACAGGCTAACGGCCATTAATCCAATATAAGATTCGTTCATATACAGCGCTCCATAAATAGTGTCGTTTCTAGTTAGATGAACGAACTACCCGCTTTGGATTCATGCGGAAGATATTTATTTGAACTATTGGGCCGCGATCCAGGCATCGATTTTCTGCTCGAGCACATTCAGCGGCAGGGAACCGTCTTCCAACACTCGATCGTGGAAGGCACGGATATCAAATTGTGCACCGAGTTGTGTGCGCGCTCGTTCGCGCAACTCAATAATCTTCAACTCGCCAATTTTGTAGCCCAGGGCCTGGCCGGGCCAGACAGCGTAGCGCTCCACCTCGGCAGTCGCGTCACTGATATGATTGCCCTCGGTAAGCACCACGTACTCAATCGCCTGCTCCCGGGTCCAGCGCTTGGCGTGCATACCGGTATCGACCACCAGTCTAACCGCCCGATGCAGCTCAGCCTGCAAGCGGCCAATATCATCGACCGGATCGCTCTGGTAAATACCCATCTCCGCCGCCAGCCGCTCGGCATATAATCCCCAGCCCTCACCCGCCGCGTTGGAATAAAAGATCGTATTCAATAGCGGTAACTCATCGGACATACCCAGCACCGTCTGCAGGTGGTGACCCGGATTGGCCTCGTGATAGGTCAGGGTCTGCAAGGTATAGGAGGGGTTGGCGGAGACATCGTAAAGACTGATCCAGAAGGTGCCCGGCACAGTACCGTCCTGGCTGGGCGCCAGGTAGAAGGCGCCGCTCACTGCCCGCTCGCGGTGCGGCGGCACCGCCTTGATGGCGACTTGCTGATCGGGCAGCACACCAAACCACTGGGGCAGCAGCGCATCAACCAGGTCCAGGTCGGACTGCAGGTCTGCCAGTAATTGCTGCTTGCCCGCCTCGCTGTTGGCATAGGTGTAGCGTGGGTCCACCAACATCTGCGCCATACGCTCGCCCACCGTGCCCTCGCTGCGGCCAATCTGGCGCAGCAAGACGTCCATCTCGCCGTGAATGCGCGCCACCTCCGCCAGGCCAAGCTGGTGAATCTCTTCGGCCGACAGCGTGGTATCGGTAAAGTGGGTGATCATCGCCTGGTAGAAGCTGTCGCCCTCGGGCAGGCGCCACACACCAGGATCTGCATCCGCCTGCGGGATAAGTGCAAGCAAGGCATCGCGCAGTCGCGCGGTAGCCGGATTGACCTCCGCCGCCATGATGCCCAGCGCTCGCTCGCGCAAGCCTTTGTCCTCGACCAGATCAGCGCTGTCCAGCTTGCTGTTAAAGCTTGCCAGCAATGGGGTTTCAGCGAGCTCCAGCGCCAGCACCTGCTCAAGATTGTCGACTGTGCGCTGTAGTACGAAGTTCGGGGGAATGACACCCTGCTGCTGGTCATACTTGAGCTTGCTGACTAGGCCATCGAGGACAGCGGCATACTCTTGCAATCGCGCCAGGTAGCCCTCGGCATCGGCCCGAACGCTGATCGGGAAATTATCTTCCAGGATGGTGGGAACCGCGACATGCGGGCCCGACAAATGCGATACCGCGTAGGGTACGAACCAATTGCCGTACTCCATCAGGACGCTGCCGTAATCAACCAGCTGCCCGGGCGCCAGCGCATTGCCGATATTGGTTTGAATCAACTGGACGCTGAACTTTTGCCTTTGACTCAAAGCCTGCAGCGGGTAGCTATTTATCTTGTTCAGCATCTGCCGCGCGCCCTGGCGCCTGGCCTGCTCGCTGTCGGGATCATAATGACTGAGCAGCCTGTCGGCCGGGCTGGCAGCGGGCACCCGATACAAATATTCGACTTCCGGGCGCAGGGCAAAATAATCAAGCGCCAGCCCGGCCATGTCTTGCTGGAAGTTTGCTGTTTCGCGAGCAGGCGGTTGTTTCTCTGCACAGGCGCCCAGCAAAAGGCCCAGCATTAGCGCGGCCAAATAGCGCCTATACATCGCCCCAATCCAGGTCATCCATAAAGGATTCATCGTCCTCCGCCAGGGTAGCGGGCGCCGCGTCCTCGAACTGTGCATTACAGGCATCAATTTCGGGTTTGGCGGCCAGGTAATTGGTGATTAATTTCCGGGCGATATCCACCTCTTCGGTCAAGCTCATATTCTTGCGATGGAGTATGCGGTTGGTAATGTTTTGCATGCCCTCGTTCAAGGGTACGGCACAGCGGTGAAAGGCCATCACCTCGGCAACTGTCTGTTTCTGGCCCTGCTGGTACATGAACACCTCGTTGGAATCCGAGAAGAAAACCATGTCCACCGTGCCATCACCGCGCAGGTCCTGCACGCACATATCCATCACGATATAGGAATCACAGACCAGGCTGGCCGGAGCCGGAGCCGGAGCCTGCACCGCAACGGGAGCCGGGGTCGGGGTACTGCTGCAGGCCACTACCATCAGTAGGCTTGCCAGCAAAAAAACAATGCGCACTTAGCACCTGTATCGCCAATAGTAAGACCGGCTAGTGTATCTTCTCTGGCTGGTATTGAACAAATCGATGCAAGGGCGCTTACACTATGAATTGTCGACCCGGCTGCGGAGCCTGTTGTATCGCCGCCTCAATCAATAGTCCCCTGCCGGGCATGCCACAGGGTAAGCCCGCCGGCGTGGTTTGCGTCAACCTGGACCCACTGAGCTATCAGTGCCAAATCTGGGGCACCCCTGGCTACCCAAGCCTGTGCGCGCAGTTTCACCCGGCAGCCAACATTTGCGGTGATAGCCGTGAGGAGGCTATTCGGCTGATCACCGAGCTGGAAATCGTGACCCGCTGAGGCGACTCAGTCCTGCTTGTAGACCTTGCCGCGTTTCATAACAAAGCGCACATCTTCCATGGTGCTGATATCGACAAGCGGGTTTCCGCGCACGGCGACGATGTCCGCCAGTTTGCCGGCCACCAGTTCACCGCGATCATCCACACCCAGCAAATCGGCTGCGTTAATCGTCGCCATGCGCAGCGCCTGGACAGGGCTGACCCCGTTGGCCACCAGCGCCGCAAATTCACGACCATTTTCGCCGTGCGGATAGACACCAGAGTCTGTACCCAGGGCCATGTTCAGCTTTGCCTTCAGCGCCTTTTGCAGGCTCTGCGCCACCAGTGGCTTCAGGTAGTCATTCTTGGCTCGAATCTCGGGCGGGGTATCCTCCGGCAGGGGAAGGCTGTTGATATACAGATTCGGCACCAGGTAAGTCCCGTGCTTTTTCATGAGCCGAATCGATTCATCAGACAACACCGAGCCGTGTTCAATTGACGCCACCCCGGCCTTGACCGCCGCATTGATGCCTTCAGTGCCGTGCGCATGCGCCGCCACTTTCATGCCCAGCTTGCTTGCCTCGCGCACAATCGCCTGCAGTTCTTCCAGGGAATACTGCTGGGCACCAATCGCCGCCTGCTTGGAAAAGGAAAACACGCCGGCAGTGGCGCAAACCTTGATCACGCGCACCCCGTGCTTGGCCTGGTAGCGCACCGCCTTGATCACTTCATCGACGCCGTCAGCAATACCCTGCCTGGGCCCAAATTCCAGTACACCGGGAGCAAAGCCGGTGACGTCACAGTGGCCGCCGGTTATCGAGATATAGTGGCCCGCCGGCCACATATCCGGTCCGGGCACCGTACCCCGGTTGATCGCCCGCATCAGGGCAACATCGGGGAAACCGGTGTTGGCACCAACATCGCGCACTGTCGTGAAACCCGCCTGCAGGGTCAGGTCGGCAAAGCGCACTCCGCGAATGGCCCAGTCCGGTGCGGTCTCCAGTACCGGCATGGTGACCCAGTCCGAGCCGGTAAAGAAATCGAGGGTCAGGTGCGAATGCATATCCAGTAGACCGGGTAGCAGGGTTACATCACCCAGTTCAAGCCGGCGTGCTGTGGCGGCTATAGTGGCGGGATTGATTGCCGCGATCAGGCCATCTTCGACCAGTAGAACCGCGGGAGACACCAGCTTGCCGCTTCTGACATCGAGCATCCGTTCAGCGCTCAATACCAGGGTTTCGGCCAGGCCGGTCAACGGTGTGGAAACTGCCAGTACAATCAGCAGTTGGTAGACTTGTCTCATAAGTAATGCCCTGTTTTAGCGGGGCATTACATCACACCATAGGCCAACATGGCATCGGCAACCTTGGTGAAGCCGGCTATATTGGCACCCTTGAAATAGTCGACGTGGCCGCCTTTCTGGGTGCCGTGCTCCACACACTGGTCGTGAATTTTTTTCATGGTATCGCGCAGGCGCTCATCAACTTCGGCCTCGGTCCAGTTCAGGCGCAGACTGTTCTGGCTCATCTCCAGGCCGGATACGGCAACACCGCCCGCGTTGGCCGCCTTGGCCGGCGCATGCAACACTTTTTTGGCCTTGCCGAAAACAGCGATGGCCTCGGGTGTGGTCGGCATATTGGCGCCCTCACACACGCCGCGCACCCCGTTTTTAACCAGCAGTTTGGCGTCCTTCCCATCCAGCTCGTTTTGCGTGGCACAGGGGAAGGCCAGGTCGCCGGCAATCATCCAGGGCTCCTTGCCCTCGTGAAAATCGAAACCGAATTCTTCCGCCGCCTCAGAGATACGGCCACGACGTTCGTTCTTCAGCTCCTTGACCCAGTTGACCTGGTCCTGGCTGATACCCTCCTTGGCGTACATAACGCCGTCGGAATCTGACAGGGTCAGCACTTTGCCGCCCTGGGCAATCAACTGCTCGGCGCAGTAGGTGGCAACGTTGCCGGAGCCGGAGACCAGGCAGTCACGACCGTCGATATGTTCGCCGTGGTGCGCCAGCATTTCCTCCATCATGTAGACCGCGCCGTAGCCGGTGGCCTCGGTGCGAATATAGCTGCCACCAAATTCCAGCGCCTTGCCGGTCAGCACACCCTCGAAGCGGTTGACCAGGCGCTTGTATTGCCCAAACAGGAAACCGACCTCGTGGGCACCGACGCCGATGTCCCCCGCCGGCACATCGGTATTGGGGCCTATATGGCGATGCAGCTCTGTCATAAAGGCCTGACAGAAGCGCATTATCTCGCGCTCCGAACGCCCCTTGGGATCAAAATTGGCACCACCCTTGGCACCGCCCATGGGCAGACCTGTCAGGGAATTCTTGAAGACCTGCTCGAAGGCCAGGAATTTCAACACACTCTGGTTGACTGAAGGGTGGAAGCGGATTCCGCCCTTATAGGGGCCGATGGCGTTGTTCTGCTGCACGCGAAAACCGCGGTTGACCCGCAGATCGCCGCGGTCGTCTTCCCACACTACACGAAAGCTGACTATTCGATCGGGCTCGGTCATGCGCTCCAGAATGCGCAGATCCTTGTACTTGGGTTTGTCGGCCATGTAGGGAATAACATCCATGGCGACTTCGTGTACGGCCTGGTGAAACTCGGTTTCGCCCGGATTACGGGCCATCACACCTTCCATGAAAGTATCGAGACTTTCCGCCTTGTCTACGACCATCATGATTCTCTCCCTACTATTGTCGGGCGGAGAGTAGCACAGGCGCTATAGCGGAATTATGTCATTAATCAATTTCTTGGCAGGCCAGAACCCTGGGGCAAGGCCTACATTCCGGTCTGTACACGCCACTGTTCCGGCGCCCAGGCAATAATCGCATCGGCGTCGACCTGCAGCAGGAAGTCCGCCGCAACGGCGGACTCGGTCGCAGCGGTGACCGCCGCCACATAACCAGCCTCGTCAACATACAGGCTGGCCAGCTGCTCCGCCGTATACAGTGCGGTGGTGCCAAACAGGAAGCAGAAGCTGCCGCCGGCCTGGCCCTCACCGGACAGCACCGCCACCGGGGCATCCACATAGGGAGTGCGAATACCGCCCAGCACATTGCCATTATCATCTTTTGGATAGGCTGACTGGTCATCAGTCAGTTCCAGACGCGGCGCTGTCACCGGCAAATCACCATTGACGACCCAGTTGTCCAGGGCGCGGACTGCACGGGCAAAAACATAGTGCATGGGGCCTGAGTTGAATGGCTTGTCGCATTGCAGGAAACCGAGCACGGTATCCTCTTCAACCACGGCGGCAAACTGCGGTTCACCCACTGAATCCAGCCTGCCCGAAATAATGGTGTAGTAATCAGCGTGCGCCGTACCCGCCACCTCCCAGAGGCGGAAGCTGTCGCTGTCATCCTGCCTCGATACGGCATAACCCAAAGAGGTCACATCGGTTTCGGTCTGGAAGGTCATCACCGGCACATTGATATCAGCGCGAATCCGCGGCGCGTCCGGGGTGGGAATCGCGACCTGGGGCGCCTGAGCCAGCGGCGAGGAACCATCGCCGCGGCTGTGCACCATGAATCCGTTATAGGCGTTGTACAGTAACTGCACCGCGTTGATGTAGGTCACCAGGCGGCTGGCGGACTGAGACTCACCGTAGGCCACCAGCCGGTCGGGCACCATGCCGTTGAGCACATCGATAGCCTGGGGCTGGCGCAGGATAGCGGTCACCTGGGAGAACATATCGTAGGAGAAGCTGTCGCCCGGGTGCATCAGCGAACCATAGCGATCGGGGTTGACGTTTTTCAGGTGCAGGGGCGCCAGGCTGTTTTCGCTGCCTTCAATGCCGACGAACTGGGCCGAAATGCCTATCCAGATATGACCACTGCGATACATCTCCACATGGCCAGTGCCCCAACTGGGTGGTATGTCAAAACCTGAGGTGACGTTGAGCCACTCCACCAGCACCGAGCCGTTGAAATCAGCGGCATTCAGCGGCCGGTGCACTACGATGCGGGTCTTGTAGGCCGCCTGCTCGCCGGGTTCGGCCTGCCACAGGCCGTCGTTGCCCAGCTCATTGAGATTGGTGAAGGCCGTGGCGCTACCCTCCAGAAAGTACTCCTGCTCCTCGTAGCCGATATCGGCCAGGTCGAAGGCCTGGGCCTGCAGAAACAAAGAGCCTGCATCCGGCGGGTTCGACACCGTGGGACTGGCCACCGGCAGGAATTCGGGCTCCGCCACCGGGTTGAAGCTGTTGCCGCCGTCACTGCAGCCCAGTAGCAGGATGAACAGGGGTAATAGCGCAAAATAGCGGATCGAGGGCATGGTAATCATCCTTGCTGTTATCAGCCAAAGTCGGCGCAGACCTATAAGTAATACATACGTCTCGGTCTCGCAACTAGTTCCCTCAGAGACCACAAAATGCGATAGAATGGTTTACTTTCCGCGGTACGGGCCAACGCCGGCCCTGGGCGAGGTATAAGCACATTGCTAAAACTACCGGCGAATAGAAAATATATAAGAGTCGCCGCCCCATTTCTGGTAATAGCTTTCGGGGCTGGTGTCTATTCCCTGTTACAGGCTAACAAGCCAGCTCCTGAGAAGCGTGAGGGCGGTCCCCGTCCCATTACCGTGTTCGTGGAGCAGGTTGAATCCGAACAGGTCATGCTCGATGTGGTAACCCAGGGCGAGGTGCGCTCGCGGGTATCTATCGATCTTGTGGCCGAAGTCAGCGGGCGGGTTACCGATGTCTCCAGGGAATTCATGGAAGGCGGCAGCGTTAGCCCCAACCAAACCCTTATTAGCATCGAGGACACCGATTACCGCCTGGCCTTAAGCCAGGCCGAAGCGCGCGTGGCTGAGGCAACCGTGGGTGTCGAGTTGGCGCTGGCGGATGCGGACGTCGCCCGCAAGCAACTGCGCGGCACCCCGAACCCATCGAACCTGGCCCTGAAGAAACCCCAGGTAGCCGAGGCCAATGCCAAGCTCAAGGCCGCCCAGGCAGACCTGGAACAGGCGCAGGTTAACCTGCAGCGCACCCAGGTTGCCCTGCCCTTCCATGGCCGCATTGCCAAAACCTATGTCGACCTCGGTCAATATGTCAGCGCCGGCACCCCCCTTTGCAGCGCCTTCGCCACCGACCAGGTGGAGATTCGCCTGCCGATTACCTATGACCAACTGGCGGCACTGGGCCTGCCCATAGGCTATGTCGCCGAGCCCGGAGCCGGTCTCGATGTGAACTTCAGCGCCAGGGTAGCCGGTCGCGAACAGCTGTGGCAGGGTCAACTGGTAAGACTGGACGCCTCCATCGACAGTGAAACCCGCACCCTCTACGCCATTGCTGAAGTGGAGGACCCCTACGGCGCCAATCGTTCCGAGTACGGCATGCCCATGGCAGTCGGGCTCTACGTAACCGCCACAATCAGTGGTCGCGAACTTGACAATGCGGTGCGCATTCCTCGCAGTGCCCTGCGTGCCGGCGATACGGTCTTCGTTCTCGACCAGCAGGGTATGCTCGATATTCGCACGGTCAGCGTTACCCACAGCTCGCCGGAACACGCCGTTATCGACAGCGGCCTTCGCGCTGGTGAAAAACTCATCACCAGCACCATCCGCAACCCGATTCCGGGTATGGCGCTGGAAGCCAACCAGCTCGATTCCAGCAGCGTTGTCACCACCGCAGAGGCCAAGAACGGGCGGGGCTGAACGTGAGACGACTGATCGCCTGGTGGGTGTATAACCCGGTTGCCGCCAACTTGCTGATGGTGGGCATTTTGCTCGCCGGCTACCTGGGTTTCATGACCATGGAGCGCGAGGCCTTTCCTTTTTTCAAACCCAACCAGGTTGAAATTGAAATCACCTGGCCCGGGGCCGCCCCCCAGGAAGTCGAAGAGCAGATTATCCTGCGCATCGAGCAGGCGCTGAAGGAAGTCGACAACGTCTACCGGGTCTATGCCACCGCCAGCGAGAATTTTGCCAGCATTGATGTGCTCACCTATGCCGGTGTCGACGTCAACAACTTCCTCGACGATGTAAAGAACGCGGTCGACTCGGTGACATCCCTGCCCAGGGATGTGGAAAACATCCAGGTGCGACGCACGGTCTACCGCGATGAGATGGCGCGCATCGCAGTGCACAGTGAACAACTCAGTGAACGCCAGCTGGTGCGCCTGGCTGATGATTTGCGCGATGAACTGGCGCGCCTGCCCTTCATCTCCATAGTCGAGCTGTTCGGCGCACGCCAGGAAGAAGTGGCCATAGAACTCTCTGAGCAGGCCATGCGCCGCTACGGGCTCAGTTTTGACGAAGTGGCCACGGCGGTGCGAAGCAGCTCCATCAACCTGTCCTCGGGCCAGGTGCGCACGGATACTGGCGATGTCAGGTTGCGCGCGCGCAACCTGGCTGATTCAGAGCAGGATTTCGGCGATATCGTGGTGCGCCAGAGCCCCGACTCCGGCATCGTGCGACTGCGCGATGTTGCCACGATTATCGATGGCTTTGAGGACGAGCAAATTCTTGCCACCCTCAACGGTGAGCCGGCGGTACTGCTGCAAATCATGACCACCGAATACATGCAGGTGGTAAAAAGCAGTGACACCATGAAAGCCTGGTTGGAGGAGCGCCGCGCCACACTGCCAGAAGGTGTCAGCCTGACCCTCTGGGGTGACAGCGCCGATATTTACCGGGGCACCATGAGTACCATCATGCAATCGGCGTATATCGGCTTGCTGCTGGTGTTCCTGGTATTGATCCTGTCCTTGCGGCCGCAAGTGGCCCTGTGGGTGACCGCCGGCATTGCCGTGGCATTCCTCGGTACCTTCTCACTGTTACCGGCCAACGACGTCTCCCTCAGTGTCATGTCCACCTTTGCCTTCCTGCTGGTACTGGGTATTGTCGTCGATGACGCCATCGTCGTGGGCGAGAGCATCCACCACCACAGCCACACCGAAGGTGGCGGACCCGAGAGTGCGGTAGAGGGCGCCTTCGCTGTCTCCAAGCCGGTGATTTTCGCGGTGCTGACCACGGTTATTGCCTTTGCGCCCTGGTTCTTCGTTTCCCTGGCCCAGGCCCAGATTACCCGCCAGTTATCGGTAGTGATTACCGTGGCCCTGTTTATCTCCATTGTTGAGGCCTTCCTGATTCTGCCCGCGCACCTGCGCCACCTGCAACCGCGCAAGAAGCTGGGCCGCCTGATGCAGCGCCAGAAAAACCTGGAAGAAGGCATCGTCAACTTCGCCAACACCACGTATCGCCGCTACCTGACGGCCGCCCTGGAGCAGCGCTACCTGACCGTGAGTATTTTCATCGCCTGCCTGGTAATCAGCGTCGGCATCTTCAGCAGTGGCTGGGTCAAGTTTGCCTTTGCGCCCGAGGTCCAGGGGACCCAGGTCTACCTGCAGGCACAACTGCCCACCGGCACCCCCTACAATCGCTCCCTGGAAATCCTGCAGCAGTTCCAGCTGGCCCAGCGACAACTGATCAAGGAAGTGGACGCCCGTGCCGCCGAGGGTGGCAGCGGCGAACTGATACACGGCTGGTATACCCGCGCCCGTCGCGACAGCGTACTGGCGATCATTGAGCTGGTGCCTCCCGAGCAGCGTGACATGACCGGCAAGGAAACCGCGACACGGCTGCGCGACCTGGTGGGGGACGTACCCGACGCCGATGAAATCAAAATCAGCTACACCATCGACCAGGATACGCCGGGCGTGTCCTATGTACTGCGTCATCGTGATCGCGAGACCTTATTGACCGCCAGCAAGGAGCTGAAGGCCCAGTTGCAGGCCTACGACGGCACCTACTTCGTCCGCGACAACCTGCAGGGCCAGACCGACGAGCTGCATATGAGCCTGCTGCCCGGTGCGGAGAAGCTTGGCCTGACCCTGGCCGACGTATCGCGCCAGGTACGCCAGGCCTACTACGGTGAGGAAGTTCAGCGCCTGCCGCGGGAAAATGGCGACGTCAAGGTAATGGTCAAGTACCCCCGCTCAGATCGAGAGAGCCTCGACAGCCTGCGTGACTTCCGCGTGCGCACCGCCGATGGTCGCGAGGTGCCGCTGCTGTCTATCGTCGAAGTTGAACTGGCAGTGGGACTGCGTCGCATCCAGCGTCGCGACGGCGAGCGCATGGTGCAAATCAGTGCCGATCTCAGTACCGAGCTGATGAGCGATATCAGCTCTGATATGAACGACAACTTCCTGCCGGACTTCAAGGAACGCTATGCGGGGCTGGTGGTATTGAAGGCCGGTCAGGCTGAAAACGAGGAATTCTTCCTCGACGAGATTACCTCGCTGTACACCATCGCGCTGTTCGTCATGTACGCCCTGATCGCGGTAGCCTTCCGCTCCTACTGGCTGCCACTGCTGATCATGACCGCGATACCCTTTGGCTTTATGGGCGCTATTTACGGACACCTGCTATTCGGTGTCTCCATGGCCATGTTCTCCTACTTCGGTATCGGCGCCGCCGCGGGCGTGGTGGTCAACGATAACCTGGTGCTGGTCGACTATATCAGTCGCCGGCGCGCGCGCGGCGAGTCGGTCATGCAGGCAGTACAGGAAGCCGGCGTTTATCGCTTCCGCCCCATTTTATTGACTACCGTGACAACTTTTATTGGCCTGATGCCAATCATGGCGGAGCGCTCCGTTGATGCCGAGTTCCTCAAGCCAGCAGTCTTGTCGTTGGCCTTTGGCGTATTGTTCGCCCTGTTCGTCACCCTGTTTATGGTACCGGCCCTGTACTGCGTCGGTGAAGATATCAAGCGCACGGTGCTGAATCTCAGGCTGCGCCTGTTCCCCAAAGCCGATCAAGAAGCCAGTTCCACACCCTGATACAAGAGAGACTGGCGAGCGACACGCCAGCACGCTAATATCCCTTGCCATGAGCCCAGGCAAGACCGACACACGCACTCCCTCCCCGCCCTACGGCTACTCCCGCGAGTGCCATTACCCGCTGGAACAACAGATACGCATTGTCGCCGAATTTTATGTGCACAATATCCGTCCCAGCCGCATCGCCTATCGCATGGGCATCGACATCGACCTTGTTGAGCAATTGATCGCCGGCGAGGTACACCAGCAGACCTTTGAACAGATGGTGTCCTATTACCGCAAGTCCCGTCGCAAGCAGCGACTGCGAGACACACAGGCACTGACCGGCAGCGCCCGGGTCGAACAGCAGGCGCGCATAGAAGCCGAATTCAAGCACGCACAATCCATGGAACAGACACTGGAGCAGCAAAATAATGGCTGATACCACAACCCTGATTGACGGTTTGTATTTTGGCGAGGGACCTCGCTGGCACGAGGGTCGGCTCTGGTTTTCCGATTTTTATGACCACGCCGTGAAATCCGTTGATGTGGACGGCGACCTGCGCATCGAGCTAGAGCTCGATGACCAGCCCTCAGGGCTGGGCTGGCTGCCCGACGGCTCTCTGCTGGTCGTGGCCATGAAGGCGCGCAAACTAATGCGCCACGCGGATAATCAATTAACCGTGTATGCCGACCTCAATGAACTGACTGCCCACCTGTGCAACGACATGGTCGTGGATGGCAAGGGACGCGCCTGGGTTGGCAACTTCGGCTTCGACCTGGATACGGAGCTGCAAGCACGCGGCACCGATGTGCTGCTCGATCACCCCACCACCAACCTGGTGCGGGTCGATACCAATGGCAGTGTGCACCTGGCGGCGCCGGTGATGCATTTCCCCAATGGTATGGTCGTCACGCCTGACGGCGGCACCCTCATCGTGGCCGAGACCCTGGGGGGCTGTCTCACCGCCTTTGATATTGGCGCTGATGGCACACTCAGCAATCGACGGCTGTGGGCGCAACTGGAAGGTGTCGCGCCCGACGGCATCTGCCTCAATAGCGAGCAGCAGGTCTGGGTTGCCAATGCCCTGGGGGCGGAGGTGCTCTGTGTGGCCGAGGGCGGACAGATCGTGCAACGGGTCGAAACCAGCCAATTCTGCTATGCCTGCATGCTGGGCGGCGACGCGGGTAACACCCTGTTCGCGGTGACGGCTGCCAGCTCGGATCACAGTGAGGCTGGAGCGAAGCGCAGCGGCAAAATTGAAACCGTGCTGGTCAGCTCCGCCGGCGTCGGCTGGCCATAAACCAGGCGGCGCCGCAGCCCGCGGCAATACCGAGCAGAGCCCACAGACCCAGCCAGCGATAGCTGTCGGCGGGCAGGTAACTGTCGCGCTCAAAGGCATCACTCACCCCCTTTACGCTCCACAGGTCGCCACTGCCGCGACCCACCACCAACTGGCCCTTCATACCCTTTTCCATGTGCTGGGCCATATCGCAGTGCAACAAATAGGTTTTGTCGTCTCCCGGCACGATAAAGGTGCCAGTCATGGTGGCGCCACCGTTGGCCTCGATATGAAACATGCCACCCGGGTACAGATAGCGGGGCAGGCCGTGCACCATCCATTGGTGTCGTACCTCATCGCGATTGGTGAAGGTCACGGTCAGGCGGCTACAGGGCTCCACGATCAACTCGTGATCGCTCATGCCAAATATGGCGCCGGGGGCATCGGCGGCGTAATCCATGCCGGCTTCCACCTGGAATTCGTAATCTCGACTGATGGCCTCGCAACCCCGGGGCAGAATATCGCTGTTGGCGTTCATCACCATGCCGGCGTCATTCATCACCATGGCCAGCAGCAGCCACATACTCAACGCCTGCCCGACACGGCGCGGATGCTGAGGCCTAGCAGCAGGCCCAGCGCCACCGCCAACACCAACAGTCGTAGCAGCAGCCAGTCATCGCGGCCGGGGTCACTGAACAAGTCCGGCGCGTAGGACTGCCACACCGGCACTTCCTTGCGGTAGTAGGCCTCGCTGAAATAGGGCTCCAGGCTGACACCCTGGGTGCGTGGCCAGCCCTCCTCGTCCAGGTATTGCTCATACACAATAGCGCTGATGTTGCCACCGGGACCGATGCCGTCATTAGTGGTGCCGCGGTTCTGGTGATCGTGGAACAGCCAGATGCCCGGACTGTAGGCGTGCAGGCCATCATTACCGGTGCGCAAATCAAGCTCCGCTCGCTGCGAGGTCGCCAACCACACAACGTCCCGGGCAAATTGCGCCGGGCTGGGTATGCCATTGCCATCGGCGTGGGTCACCACGAATTTGTGGCCATGGGTGTGCAGGGCAATACCCTTGGCACCGCCGTTTACCACCCGCAACTTGATGCGCTCGTCCTCTCCCGCCACCACCAGCGATTCGCGGAAAGTGTAGGGAAAGCTGCGCCCATTGAGGGTGAAGTAATCCTGGCTGGAATCGGTGATGTCATATTCCCGGTGCATGGAGCGGGTAATCAGGCGCGGATCGCTGTGCTGCTGGATGCGCTCGCCGAGTTGCTGATCCAGATCCAGGTAATGCAGGTCATATTCCTGGTCGTACTGTTCACGCACGGCCACCGCCGGTACGCGTACCTGGCCGGCACCGACATTCAAGGTTTGCAGCCAGTTGTCGGGACGATTCTCCTCGATCACAAACAGACCCTGTAAACCCATCATCACGTGTACATGAGGTTGAACATGGCAGTGGTAATACATGGTGCCGGGCTGGCGCGGTGTCAGCTCATAGCTGCGCGCCATGCCCGGCATGACCGGCAATTCACTGGTCAGCGGCACCCCGTCATTACCCTGCCCGTCAACCGTGACGAAACCATGATCGGCGCCGTGCAGGTGCAGGGTGTGTGGCATGTAATGGCTATTCTCCAGGGTGACGGTGACGCGGTCGCCCTGCTCCACCCGGATCGCTGGTGACGGCAGACGCAAATCAGAGCGCGCCCACACCGATTCAAAGTTCTCACGGGCCATACCCGCCAGCTTCGGCGCAAATACCCACAGGCCCGGCTTGATACCGGGAGCAATTGCGTACTGGGTCACCGGGTCGCGAGATTCCGCGGAACTGCCGTTCAATTCCGCCACTTCCAGGCGGATGTGAATTTCATCCGGATCGCCATCACCGTCCAGGTCGCGACCTTTCACAACCGCATCCGGGGTCAGGCCGCTCCGCATCAGGGTGTGATGGCCAACATTATTGGTGCCCCTGACGGAGGCGGCGATGGTGTAGGGGTTGTCGGCGACACAGGGTCGGGCTGCGGCGATGCTCACCCCGTCGATCACCTGCGCCTCGCGCCAGTCCCGGTTCTCATCCGGACAGAAGGCTTCCGACTGCAGTTGTCCCGGCGTCCTGGACTCGGGCAGCGCGCGATAACTGCTGGCGCCGAACCACTGGGTCAACTGCACCCGAAGTGCATAGGGGTACCACTGCGGCGGCCAGGCCAACAGCAGCAGGGCAATGGCCAAAAGCCACAACACTAGGCTACTACGAGGTCGGATCATCATTACCCTGCTCCGGCTGGTTGAGGCGGCGACGGCGCTGCCAGTAGCTCAGTGCAGCCACACTGATAGCCGCTGCCAACAACCAGGGGGCCCAGTCAATGCGACCGACCTGGAAGGGGAACACCGCGTAATAGTGTTTGTCCTTGCTGGAATGCGGCGCGCTGATCACGCCGATGTAGCCGCCTGGCTCGATGAAGCTGGCTTCCACGCTGAGTCGATTTTCCGGGCGCACTATCGGTGGCTGGTAGAACACCGTGCGGGCATCGATGTCTTCAATCTGGCGCACGTTATCCCAGCGGGTAAATATGCCCCAGTTCTCCACATCGCGAATGATGCGAAACTCGACGGGCACGTCCTTGAGGCTGCCGTGCAGATAGTCGAGCACAAACAGCGTGTTGCCGGTGTCCGGCAGGTCCTCACAGAATTCCTCATTGCCGCGGCTGTCGGGCTGGTAAATGGTGAAATGAGCGGTGTAGATACCGATCTCAATGAAACAACTACCCGGCTCGCCAACCACCGCGCCCGCGGCGAATCCGCGTTGCGCCAGCAACACCAGGGCGAGGATTGTGATCAGTCTCATTACCAACTCCAGCAGGTCGCCTCTACTCTAACAAATACAGGTCTGACAAACACAGCCACAAACTGGCAAAATCACCCTTCACCGCTACCGGAGTCCAACCTTATGATTGATCTGCATTACTGGCCCACCCCCAACGGCAAGAAGCTGACCATATTGCTGGAAGAAGCCAGCATCGACTACCAGGTGATTTACTGCAATATAGGCATGGGCGATCAGTTTGCGGATGACTTCCTGCACATCAGCCCCAACAATCGCATGCCGGCCATTGTCGATCAGCAAGCCGCCACTGACGGCAAGCCTCTGGCGATCTTCGAATCCGGCGCCTGCATGATGTACCTGGCGGAAAAGTACGGCCAGTTTGGCGGCGCTGACGAGCGCGAGAAGTGGGAGGTGTACCAGTGGCTGATGTGGCAGATGGCCAACCAGGGGCCGAAGATGGGAGAGCGCGGCCACTTTCGCCGACTCAAGGATTCAGAGGGCGACCAGAGCTATGCCCTAACTCGCTTCACTGACGAAACCCACCGCCTTTACGGGGTGATGAACAATCGACTCTATGACCGCCGATACCTGGCTGGCGACAACTACAGCATCGCCGACATGGCCTGCTATCCCTGGGCCACATACTGGGAGGCCCAGGACATCGACCTGGACGAGTTCAAATACGTCAAACGCTGGTACGAAGAGCTCAGCGAGCGACCCGCGGTGCAGCGCGGCATGGCGGTGGGTGAAGAGCAGGGCCAGGATTACTCGAAACTGAGCGACGAGGAGATAGCGCGCCTCAAAGCCATGCTCTACAACCAGCGCGCCCGCCCCGCACCCGCCTCCGGCGGTATCGACCCCTGACCCCAGTGGGGTCAGACCCCATTTACCTCCGACCCCATTTACCTCCGACCCCATTCACCTCCGACCCCATTTACCTCCGACCCCAGCGGGGTCAGACCCCAACAAGCGAGAAGGACGATGACATGAGTGACGCAATAAGCCCCTTTGAAGTAAATATCCCCCAGTCTGAGCTGGACGACCTGCACGCCAGGCTGGCCAACACGCGTTGGCCGGAGCAAGAGCTTGTCGAGGACTGGAACCAGGGCATGCCGCTGGCCTATACCCGGGAACTGGCGGAATACTGGGCCAATGACTACGACTGGCGGCGCTGGGAGCGCACCCTCAACAGCTGGCCCCAGTTCATCACCAACATCGACGGTATCGACATCCACTTCCTGCACATAAAAAGCCCCCATGAAAACGCCCTGCCCATGGTAATGACCCACGGCTGGCCCGGCTCTATCGTGGAGTTTCACAAAACTATCGAGCCGCTCACCAACCCCGAAGATCCCGCTGACGCCTTCCACCTGGTCATTCCCAGCATTCCCGGCTACGGCTTTTCCGGCAAACCGAACACGACCGGGACCGGCGCCGAACAGGTGGGCCGCATGTGGGGCAAGCTGATGGCCCGGCTCGGCTATGACAGCTATGTCGCACAGGGCGGCGATTGGGGTGCGCTGATCACCCAGTGCATGGGTCAAACCGAGACTAAACACTGCGCCGGCATCCACGTCACCATGCCTGTCTGTCCTCCGGATGAGGACAGCCTTGCAGATCTGACCGAGTTTGAAGCCGCAGCACTGGTGGGAATCGATGAGTACAGCAAATGGGACTCGGGCTATTCCAAGCAGCAGAGCACCCGCCCCCAGACACTGGGCTATGGCCTGGCGGATTCACCCGTCGGCCAGATGGCCTGGGTGGTGGAAAAGTTCTGGAGCTGGATGGACTGTGGCGAGGGCGCCGATCAACACCCGGAAAACATCCTCAGCAAAGACGAACTTTTGGACAACGTGATGATGTACTGGATTACCAATTCCGCCGCATCCTCGGCGCGCCTGTACTGGGAAAGCTTCAACAATCCCAACCTCGACCCCATCGACATGCCAGTGGGGGCCTCAATCTATCCCAAGGAGATTTTCCGCTCCAGTCGGCGCTGGGCTGAGAAGCGCTTCAGCAACATAATTCACTGGAACATCATGGAACAGGGCGGCCACTTTGCCGCCCTGGAACAACCACAAAGCTTCGTCAGTGAGGTGCGGACCTGCTTTAGCCAACTGCGCCAGTGACTACACATTACATAGTGCGAGAATTGCCAGCCCGACGTTTATCGCCTAGAGTTACTCAGGCTGCAAGAAATAAAACCATAAACTGTCGGCAAAGAACCGGCAGGATGTTTTTCGGGCCAGGGGTTGAGCAAACATGCCAACGCTAAAGGAACTCGCCAAGCAAGAGTTCGTCAAGGATGTGGTCGCGATGAGTATTTTCGGCATCGTGGCAGCGGCGATTTTTATTGGCATACAGTCTTACTACAGCGACTCCGAGCACAGGCAGATGGAGCGCGAGGCCGCCTTTAGCCTGGAAATCCAGTTTATGACCGGTGGCGCCAGCCGCATCAAGGACAACTTCGCCCGCTACGTGGCCGAGGTCTCTGAGGTCATCACCCAGGGCACCCCGCCGGATCGCAGCACCCGCAAGATCATGCTGGCCTCCGCCTCTATCATCAAAACAGAAATTGCCATCCTTTCGGAATACGACCTCAAACTCAAAGTGCGCGGCGATGTCTTCGCCAAGCACCTCGATGGGCTCAGTGACAATATTCACACCTACTCTCGCGGCGAAGTCGTGCAGTACCGTGAGCAGTTGCTGCAGCTAAAAGAAGACTACCAGGCCTACATACTCAAACTGAATTCGGTTGCCAAGAAGCATCTTTCGGTGGGCCACCGGGATTATAATTAGGCCTGACTCCAGCCGCACGGAACCCCGCATGACCGAGACTATCTTCAATCCCTTCGAGTCGGAGGAGATTAGCCCGCCCTATTCCGAACACTGGCAGGCCAAGCGCCGCATGGCCCAGGCCCTGCGTGAACTGACCGAAGTACTGGTGACCTCGACGCCCTCGGTAGAGGATATGAACGAAATTGCCGAGCGACTGGAACTACAGGCACGCCAGTTTGCCAAGGAGCCACGCCTTTACGGCCAAATGGCCTTCCAGGCCGACGGCAACCACGGTAAACGCGGTGAGGTGAATCACGAACTCAATGCCCTGGCCGGTTGGAGCAATCCATTAGCGCCGGGTCTCAATATGTGGTTCGATGGGGAGCGCGCCTTCGGCACGGTGACCTGCGGCTGGGCCTACGAGGGGCCGCCACAACATATTCACGGCGGTTTCGTCGCCGCCATCTTTGACCAGTTCATGGGCATGGCGCAGATGATGGGGAAACAACCCGGTATGACCGGCCGCCTGATCACACGCTACCACCGCCCCACGCCACTCAATGTCGAGTTAACGCTGGAAGCCTGGCTGGAGAAAGTAGAGGGGCGCAAGACGCTGATGCGGTCAGAAATGCGCAACGGTGATGTCGTCACCGCCAGCTGCGAGGCCTTGTTTATCCGCCCCAAGGGCGGTTTGGGCTTACGTGATATGGATGCGCGGGCTGAGACCTAGACCGCAGGAGTTTTGCGGGCCTTGCGCATCAGGATTTTGCGTCCGTGGCGGCTCCAGCGTCCCCAGTGCTTCGACTCGGAGGGGTCGGGCACGTTTTCGGGGTTGAAGGACAACAGCGCGGCACGATACTCCGTCTTCAGCCGAAGATAATCTGACATATAGCCCTCTGCCGGCAAGCGTGCAATGTGTGGGCTGGGACTGTTCGGATTGGTAATCTGCAAAAACTCCTCGGGACACTTACCCTGCAGGTGTTCCAGCATATCCACGAAGCAGCACAATTCCACCGGCAGGTGCGTCAGGGCCGGGTCTTCGTGATAAAACCTGGCCGGCACGTAATGGTAATCACCCAGCCGCGAGGGGCCCGGTGTACGCACCAGGATATCGATGCGACCGGCCAGCGGCACCACGGACAAATGGGCGTTAAAAATGAAGTTGGCACCGGCGCGCATGGAGTTCACCGTATCCAGCTGACGGCCCGCTTCGTGGGACTCGTTTTGAATCAGCACTACCGAGTTGCCGGCGGCTTCCAGTTGCTCAATAAAGCTGCTGTTGCGAGTCGGATCAACATCATCATTGCCACCGACGCCAGCGGCCAACAGATCCGGCGTGATGCCATGATCCGGCACCTCGCGATCCATCTGCTCCATGAAACTGGCAAAGGGCGACTCGTAGTACAGCTTTATGTCGGCCGGGCTGAACATCCTCTCCCGCTTACCGCCCGCGCCTGCTGCGTCCGTCATCGTATTTCCTGAACAATTCAAACCAATCAATGATATATACAACACACCTTTACGATTGCCAAGGTGAAAGTAGCGCTAACTAGCGATTTCTACGCCCCACCTCCGACCCCAATGGGGTCTGACCCCATTCACCTCCGACCCCATTCACCTCCGACCCCATTCACCTCCGACCCCATTCACCTCCGACCCCATTCACCTCCGACCCCATTCACCTCCGACCCCATTCACCTCCGACCCCATTCACCTCC
>JBDXHU010000003.1:0-8009 GCA_039989475.1 Halieaceae bacterium
ATGACAACAAGCCCGATGACGGCAACCCCAACGACGGCAAAGACAACGATCCCGATGACGGCAATGCGGGTGGCGGCAACGACGACGACAAGGACAGCAATCCCGACGACGGTAACAACGGCGGCGGCAATGACAACAAGCCCGATGACGGCAATAACGGCGGCGGCAACAACGACGACAAGGACAGCAATCCCGACGACGGTAACAACGGCGGCGGTAATGACGATAAGGACAGCATTCCCGACGACGGCAACAAGGGCGGCAGTAGCAACGGCAAGGACAGCATTCCCGACGACGGTAACAACGGCGGGGGTAATGACGACAAGCCCGATGACGACAATAACAGCAACGGCGGTTCCAACGACGACGACGATGATGATGACGACGACGACGACAATAATGGAAATGGAAAAGCCAAAGGCAAGAGTGCCGAAGGCAAGCAAGGCCTGGCACGCAGCACTAACAGCACCCATAGCCTCGCAATCGTTAGCAGCAACGGCTCAGTAAGCCGCATAAGCCAGGCATCACTGGCCAACGCCGCAGCCGACGGAGAAGACGCAAGCACGGGACTGAGGTGGGGTCGCTGGGATGACGGCTTTGAGAGCCAGCAAGTTACACACTGGGTCGCTGACTCCTCTCCTGAGCGCGACGTAGTATTACCTCAGTCCGGCACCCAGGCTTACGCCTTGAGCGGCGGCACTGCGCCCACCGACAACCTGGGTAACAGCGGCACACTTAACGCTGGCAGCCTGATTGCGGACTTCACCAATCAAACGGTAAGCAATGAGCTCACTATCAGCATTGCTGGCGATACCTGGCAGGCTACTGGCCAGGGCAGTATCAGCAGCGGCGCACCCGTCTTTGACGGTAGCTACGACGTGACACGCGACTCCGGCGCCACTGGTAGCGGTAACTTCAGCGGCTTCTTCGGCGGTAATGCCCTGTCCTCTGGTGCGCCTTCCGGTGCCGGTGTGGGCTACACCCTGGAATCAGCTGCCACCACGATCAACGGCGCTGCAGCATTCTCAGCCAGCCAGTAAACATCTGAACGACCCGGGCGCCCTGCCCGGGTTGACTTGAATACCCAAATTCTGGAAAATGCGCGCCTCTTCAGGGGGCATTGCACCCCGCACTATTGTGGCTACGTAGCTCAGCTGGTTAGAGCACAGCATTCATAATGCTGGGGTCGGTGGTTCAAGTCCACCCGTAGCTACCACTTCCTCGAAAAATTTCCCTGTAGAATCAGCTTGTTACACCAGCATCGGCCTTCTGTGGTAGGTGGCGCCTCCCTCAATAACTAGCTGGGGTCAGGTCAACTAGCTGGGGTCAGGTCTATGATTTTTGATTCTTGATAATGCCGCTAACCGTTGAATAATGCAGGCCAAAATAGTCTCCCAACTCCTTCTGCGTCCAACCACCACTTCTGTAGGCCTCATAGATAGCCGAGTTTCTGTCCGGGTTCCGCCGGCAATAAATAGACAGGCTCATTGGTGAGGGTCGCCGCTGTGAGGAAGGCACATCGCTTAGATCTCGGTCGGCGTCTATCAACGAAATCATATCTTCAACAAATGCTTCACGGCCCAGAAAAACTTGACCTTTTAGATGATGCCAAAGGGCGGGCTGACCCTTACCTTCCGCCACAAATCGCTTGTAGCGCTCAATCGCATCGAGGCGACGCTTGCCAAAGGCGGACAAAACCCAGTCCATCGTGAGGCAGGATCGGGACTCTGCGCATCCCACCATTGCGCGATAGCTACTCCAGGGCCACTCACCCGCCGATGGAACCATGGCCGCCCTCACGGGATTGAGCACAATGTATCTCGCAACCTCCAACAGGTAACTCTGCTTCTCGACCAGAATCGCCTTATAGCGACCCTGAAATACATGGCCGACGCGTCGGTGAGAGCGATTGAAACACTGCGTGTAAACGCCATTGAGTTGGCGCATACCTTTGGACAGATTCGCATCCGGCGTCTCTATCAGCAGGTGATAGTGGTTGCTCATCAAACAATAGGCATGACACACCCAGTTGTAGGTGTTGCACACATCATCCAGTACTGCCAGGAATGCTAGCCGGTCGGCGTCTTCTTCATAGATATCTTCTCGGCGATCACCGCGCGATGTAACGTGGTAAAGCGCACCCGCAAACTCAAGTCGTAGAGGTCTAGCCATTGCGTAATCGTCATCCTTGACAACCCGTTCTATTACGCAAGTATAGACTACGAACCAGAAATCAAACGCCTCTCTCTGCGGCAGACCCGCTGCAAGCAACAACGACAACGCGGGTATCAAAAATCATAGACCTGACCCCGGACACACGTCATCCCCCCGCCATTGCAACAAGCGGCGCCAGCAGCAGCTCGAGATCATGCTCTGCCAGCATGACGCGAACGCGATCTGTCTGCTGTTCCAGTTCATTTTGCGCACGCCTTGACAGGGCCTGAAAGCGGGTATCGCCGCGCAGATCCTGCCAGGGATCGGGAGACTCCCGCGTTCCATCCCGCTCCGCTACGGCGAAAAAGGTACTGTGGTAATCGATTGCCAGTTCCAGCGTGCCCAGGGCGTCGTCCTTGCGATCCAGGCGGGCATATATCGCCGACAACTCCTGGAGCGTATCGGGATGCCTTATACCCCGTCCAATCTCCGCTTCGTACTGCCCGGCAATCTCCTCCAGTAACGTCGTGGCATCCTCGGTGCGCCCCACGTGCGCATACAGCTGGGCCAGCTGAATCTGCCCCCAGTGATCGCGCTCTGCCCAGGCCGCCGGTGCATGCTGGATTGATTCCATCAGCCGAATCGCGCGTTCGTAGTCCCCGGCTTCCGCGAGAATATCTACCCATACCCCGCCTTTCTCGTAGTGGCCCGCCAGCACCTCCTCGTCTGTCATAGAGGCCAGCAGTTCGAGGTCCTTGTCTTCGGTGTCTTCCACGATTTCTCGCATCAGACGCGGCAAGGGCAAGTTCTCGAGATGACGCTGCCAGGTGTCCGCCTCCGCCGGAAGGCCGAGCCATCGCAGCTGTGTCGCGAACCACCAGGCCTGCCACATGTTGCCTTCGAGTTCAAAAGTGGTGGGTTCGGTCTGTAGCATCTCGACCAGGATTTCCAGTTTCTCGTCCCAGTAACCACTCAGCGTCGCCAGCTCGAGCTTCCACCACCAGATACCTGGCGGCATCTGCGGCAAATCCCTGAAACGGTCGAGCAGTTCCTGCGCCTCGCGGTAGCGCCCCCGTGCCACCCAGCGCTTGGCGATGCGGCCGGTCATACGGACATTGAAGGGATCGCGTTTCCGGCCCTGTTCCAGGATTCCCAGGGCTTCCTCGTCTCGGCCCTGGGCTTCCACGGCTTTCGCCAGCGCGTAAACAGCCATGGTATTGCTGGGATTGCCATCGAGGGAGGCACGCAGGTATTTTTCGGCCTCCGCGAGACCCGCGTCGAATACTCCCGATTGCGCTGGTGTGGACCCACGCCAGGCCAGGTTGTTCTCCGTGTAGACCAGGAACTGCGTGATATCTCCCGCCACGAACAGGGAATGGGGCGATTCCGGATTCTGCTCGAGTTGCTGGTGTGCGAGTGCCAGCGCGCGCTCGGCCAGCTGATTCGCTTGCTTCAGCCCGCTGGCATGATCCAGGTCGTCGGAGTCCGGAAGTACCAGCCAGGCCAGCTCGTACACTGCCTCGGCATAGTCGGGCTGGTGTTCCAGCGCTCGTTCGAACGCCGCTCGCGCCCTGTCCTCATCGCCCGCGAAGGCATATTCGCGGCCGACCAGCAATTCCTCATAGGCCTGCCGGTCAACCGGTGTTTCACTTGTCTCCGGCAGCGCCGCGCCGAGCCTGACCCCCACGCCGTTGGCCAAGGAAGCGGCCAGTGTCCGGGGCAGGGCTCCCGCGGCATCCTCCCGCTGCGAATACTCCTGTGTCCACAGCAGGTAGCCATCGCTGTCCACCAGTTCGGCGCTAACGGTCTGCGTATTCCCCTCCCGGCAAACGGCGCCGGTCAGCAGGTAGCGCACGCGCAGGGTGGAGGCGATGCGCTCGGGATCGAAGTCCGCGCCGCTGAACGCAAAAGCTGAGGCCCGGGCCGTGACCTGCAGGAACTTGGCGGTCCTGGCGGATATCTTCAGGCCGGGAAGTTCCGCCAGCCGTCGCAGCACCTCATTACCGATACCATGGGCGAGCAGCGGCTCGATCTCCGCCTGCGGGCAGACCGTGAAAGGCAGCACTCCTAGTGAGTTTTCCGGTAGTTCCCGGGCTGCCGCCATGGGTGTTGCCGATGGCGGGATAGTGATGACCTGGAAAAACAGTGTCGCGAGAATTCCAATCGTCGCGGCCCACAGGCTGCCAATGATTCCCCGGTCTATCCTGTGCAGCGACGTGTCGGGGTCGCTTGTGGTCTCCGAGTGATCAGCCGTTCGCTGGATCCCATCCGCGGTAACGTCATACAGCCAGCCGAATACCAGTGCCAGCGGAAAGCCGGCGAAGGTGGCCATGAACACGTAGCGAACGGCGACATCCGGATCGGCCACCCACTGGGGGAACTGGGGAAACAACAGGTCACAGCCACCCACCACACCCCAGGCTCCCGCCAGGTACAGCAGGGTCACGTGTATCATGCGCCGGCGGTGCAGTTCGCGGTAAAAGGCAATGGGATTGAAGCCGGTCAATTTGCGGGACTGTCCTGTTTTTGCTGGCTGTCTAAAGGTATCAGTTTACAGGCGCCAGTTCACCGACAAGTGATAGCGCCTCCCGATTACGTCGAACATGGAGGGGTCCGTGTTATTGCCACGCTGTTGATATCCATACATGGGCGGGTCATTGTCAGTCAGGTTGTTGACGCCGGTTATAATTCTCAGCTGCTCGGTAATCTGCCAGGCGGCGTGCAAATCGAAATAGTTGTTGCTGGTGATTTTTGCGGTTTCCAGTTGATTTGGGTCCCAGTCGTCACCCGGGAAGAGGATGTCCCAGTGGGGGATCTCGGCATGCTCCATTTCGTCTATCCAGTGCCAGACCAACTCGGTGTTGAAGCGCCCGACACCGTACGACAGTCTGGTCACCGTGCGGAACTCTGGAAAGCTGCCGAAAGAGGTCAGGTCGCAGGGCCAGCCGAACAGCCCCTCGCACTGGTACTTGGGGCTCAGCTTGTCGGCCTGGAAGCTGGTATCGAGGTTCCAGTTGGCCAGCAGTGATACGGTCAACCGGCCGGGCATCCGCCCGGGCGCATCGAAGCCGTATTCCGTGTGCAGGTCCAGGCCCTCGGCGTTGATTTTCGCCAGGTTCCTGTAGGTGCCGGTCTGTCGCTCGATATTGCCGTCCGCGGCGCGAGAGAAAGAATTGCAGAATTCACTGTCCTGCGCACCGATCTGGAAACAGGTGTAGATTGCCGTGTCGCCCTTCATGTACTGGATGGCGTCCTCGATCTCGATCTGATACCAGTCCAGCGCCAGGGACAGGCCCTCGACCGACTCCGGTTGCCAGACGAAGCCGACGGTCCAGGTGTCGGCCTCCTCAGGATCCAGGTCCTGGTTGCCGCCATCGGTGAAAGTGCGCAGGTAGAAAGGGTCGGCCTCCCAGGTGCCGACCTCGTCTGCGGGAATGCCCTGCGCCACGCACAGGTCGGTGTAGCCGTTCCCCACCGGGTCATCTTCGGCCTGGCAGGGGTCGTTTACGTAGAGGTCGAAACCCCCGGCCTCAAACATGTCCTCTACCGAGACCGTATACAGTTCCTTCAGGTTGGGTGCGCGTACCGCGTGCTGGAACATGGCCCGCAGCCGCAGGGATTCCACCGGGGACCAGCTGAGGCCGCTTTTCCAGGTTTGGACATCGCCGATGACGGAATGGTCCGAATAGCGAAGACCGGCTTCAAGGCTCAGTTCGCGCGCAAAAAATTGATCGCGCAGGAGAGGCAGGTAAACCTCGACGAACAACTCTGTCATATCGTAGTCGCCGTCCACCGCGTCGGACGCCGGGTAGCCAAGGACATCACCCGTAAACAACGACGGATCGGGGTCATAGCTACCCTCTTCGCGGCGCCATTCCAGACCCATGGCGAGACCCACGGCTTCGGGCAGCCCGATGTCGACATCACCCTCAGTAAAAAGTGACGCCTGGTGCATGTTAACTTCGTATTTTTCGTCAGGCTGATAGACACTCAGGAATTCGATGGCCTCCGGCGAAATGCGCCCGCGTCCGAACGGGTCCACCGGCACGCAGCCGTTGTCCGGGTCGAAGCATTCCCCCGTCTGCGGGTCGACCAGCAGGCCCTGCTGGAACCGGGACAGTGACAGGCCGGGGCTCTGGGACCAGTCGACGCTGTGGTCGCTGTAGTGGTAGGCCAACCCCCAGGTCCAGTCGGCCGACAGGGTGCCATCCAGCCTGAATCCGGCGCGCCAGTTTTCCCGCTCTCCGCTCACCACCCGTGGCCCCGACTCTTCCAGGCGCCGCCTAAGGTCGATATAGGCCATGCCGTCCTCAAGGTATTCATAGTTGTCACTGAACAGTTGCCGGGTTTCATCGGTGAGAAGGGGGTTGTCCAGGTTCACCTGGAACGAGTCGGAGGAATAAGGCCACGCCGGCGCGTGTTGCTGTTCGTCTTCCGAATGGGAACCGAGCAGTTCGATGCTGGCATGCAGCTCATCAGTCACAGAATAGTCGATGGCGATGCGACCGGAGAAGCGCTCCAGCTCCGTTTGCAGGTAGGTGAACTCGTGGTAGTTGTAGCCGTCGCCGGGATACACGAAGGCCCGAGGTGTGCCGTCGTCGTTGAAGGTCACCCAGTTGTAGTCGCCATCGATGAAAGCGGTATTGGATATAAAGCCGGATGGCGTGTTTGTGGAGCCGAAGAACTGCAGCTGGCCATCGTCGTCTTCAGTCAATGGGTATTCGGAAAAGCCCCGTTCGTTCGACCGCAGCGGATCCTGATGGTAGTAGTCCAGGAACCCGGATACATTGCCGCGCCCGTTGGCGAACTGCCGTCCACCGGCCACATTGATGCTCCAGACCTCTGCGTCACCCTCCGCGCTGGTGTCGTAGTTGCCGCTCAGTTCCAGGCCTTCGAAGTCGCGCCGGGTCACGAAATTGACCACCCCGCTCATGGCGTCGGAACCGTATACCGCGCTGGCGCCGCCGGTCAGCACCTCAATACGCTCCATCATCGCGGGGGGCAGCGTGTTGAGGTCGATAACACCATCCATGCCGCTGGGCCCGAGGCGTTCGCCATCCAGCAATACCAGGTTGCGGTTGGCGCCGAGACCGCGCAGGTTGATTGTCGCCTGACCGGCATCACCAAATACACCGACTTTTCCGTAGGAGGGGGAGAATTGCGGCAACCGGTTCAGGACGGATTCCAGGTTGGGAAGGCCCTGCAGTTCCAGGCTTTCCCGGCTCACCGTGTAGACGGGGCTTGGGCTGGCGTAGTCGCGCCGCGTGATCCGCGAGCCGAGGACGATTACCTCTTCTATTCGCGAATCCGGGATTTCGTAATCCGGTTCAGACTGGGCCGTGGCGCCCCCGCTGGGCACCAGAAAAAGCACAAGTGCGGCGAAGCCTCGATAGTCGAATGACCTAACCAGTGTTCGCATTCGCACACCACCTGATTATTACTTCGTAAGTACCAGCATCCTCCTCTTTTCGGGGATGGGCATTGCGCGAGATCAATGAAGAGGCAGAATCCACTACGTGGAGGATGGGCACGAGGCTGCGGGAGCTGCTCGCTTGCTCTCTGGCAGCGCTTAAAATGGTTTTGGCAAGTTAACTTTCCTGGACCTCGAGGTGAGCGCTTTCAGACTCATGCAACCGCTCTGCCCCATTCTGCAAACGCACTAAACCTCAGATCCCGACAGTGTTCCGTAGTGACCAAGTGCCTACCCAAATTGAATAGCTGGGGGTCAGGTCTATGATTTTTGATTCTTGATAATGCCGCTAACCGTTGAATAATGCAGGCCAAAATAGTCTCCCAACTCCTTCTGCGTCCAACCACCACTTCTGTAGGCCTCATAGATAGCCGAGTTTCTGTCC